>CALUPF010000032.1 GCA_944322545.1 Candidatus Gastranaerophilales bacterium | reverse complement strand
AAGGAGGTAAAAAATGCCTCCTGCTAATCTTTTGGAGAGATTTAATAACTATATCTATAAAAAGTTTTCAAATGATATGGGTGCTTCTTTGATTGTTCTAGGTGTTGCTGGATGGACGTTTAGTGCCTTAGGGCAATTGGGGATGATTGCTTTAAATAAAAATATTGATAAGAAGGAAAAAAAGTTTTTAATTCCTCAAGAAATTGCTGATGGTGTTGTAAATGTAACTCTTTTTTATACAATATGTGCGGGAATAAAAAAAGCAGTCGATTCTTTATTAGAAAGTGGTAAGATTTTAACTTTTAGAACAAATAATCTTGTTAAAGAATTTAGAACAGGTCAAAGCTCTGTGGAAGATCTTATAAAGTCTTTTAGTGAAGAGCTGTCGTATGTTAATCTTGCTCAAGAAACAGATGGTGGGAGAATAAGCAAATTTTACATTGGAATGATAAAACTTTTGGAAGGTAAGGATGTATCTTCAAAAGATAGTGTTTTGCTTAAAAATATCTTAGCTTCAGAAAAAGTCTTGCAGAATAAAGATAGATATATAAATCTTTTGAAAAAAGGATATGATGAATTTCAAGGATATAAAAACGGTGTTGGAGTTGTTACTGCTATTGCCGCTTCTGTTTTAGTATCAAGTGTTATAACTCCTATCGTTAGAAATAAGGTCGCTAATCATTTTCAAAAAAAATCAATAGAAAAAGGTAAAATTTCCGTTAAAAAGGTTGGTAATTCTGACATTTATAAGCTGCCTGTTTCTATTGTGTTTGACAAATTTAAAATTTAAAGATATTGAATTATATCAGTAAGCTTTTTTACTGTATTATAATCAGCCTCATTTTCTTGCGTGAAAAGATAATTTTTTTTGATTCCGGCTGCTTTTGCTGCATCAATATCTCGTTTTTTATCTCCGGTTGAAATTGAGTTTTCTACATCAATATTATGCTCTTTTGCTGCTCTAATAAACATATCTGGACTAGGTTTTCTATCTGGATGATTAAGATAAGGACAACAATATATGTCCGTAATTTCTACGTTATTTTTCAAAAATTCAGATTTCATAAAGTCATTAAATCTGTTCATGTCCTCAATCGTGTAATAACCTCTTTCGACGCCTGATTGATTTGTTATTACTAGTATTTTGTATCCTTTTTTTTGGGCATTTTGACATAGCTCTACTATTCCATCAATAAATTTAAAGTCTTCTGTTTTGTAAACATAAGCATAATCAACATTTATTGTTCCATCTCTATCTAAAAAAAGAGCTTTATCTTTCATTTTTATACACCCATTTTTAAATTATTTTCTATTTTGTTTAAAACAGTTTGAGTTGAATAGTCTTCAATTCTTTCTAGCTCAATTACTCTTCCACCATATGATAAAACTTCTTTAGCTTCAGGCCAGTTTTCAATTTTTAGACCTTCTTTTGCTATAATGTCTGGTTTAATTGCTTTAACAAGCTCTACAGCAGTGTTTTCATCAAATAAAACGACATAATCAACGAATTCTAAAGATGCAACAACATATGCTCTTGTTTGTTCATCTTGAAGTGGCCAATTTTCCCCTCTAAGCCTTTTAACGGAATTATCTGTATTAATTCCAACAAAAAGATAGTCGCATTCTTCTTTTGCTGCTGCAAATGAACGTATATGTCCAAGATGTAAAACATCAAAACAACCGTTTGTGAATCCAACTATTTTATTTTCTTTTTTTAATTCTTTAGAAATTTCAATTGCTTCTTTTAATGAAATAATTTTTGCTGCTTGTGATAGTCTATGAGTTGATTTTGCTTTGGAGATTGCAGATTTGAGCTCATTTTTTGACACACAAGCTGTGCCTAGTTTTCCAACTACTATTCCTGATGCATAATTAGCAAGTTTCATAGCATCTGAAACTTTAATACCTAAAGCTAATGATGCACCTAAAACAGCCAAAGATGTGTCTCCTGCGCCAGAGACATCAAAAACTTCTTTCGCTTCTGCTGGAATATGAATAGTTTCACCTTTGTTCGAAACAAAAATCATTCCATCCTTGCTCAAAGTTATAAGTAAGTTTTTAATAAAATACTTATTCATAACTTTCAATGCATTGTTTTTTATTTCTTCTTTGAAATTAGGAGATTCAGTTGAATATTTTCTTTCAGATACTAGTTCAAATTCTTTTAAATTAGGTTTAACTAAGTAGGCTCCTGAATACTTAGTATAATCTTTTTCTTTAGGGTCTAATATAACTTTTTTATCATATTTTTTGCATAAATTAATTATTGCTTGAGTAATTTCTAATGTTAACAATCCTTTTTTGTAGTCAGAAACTAAAACCAAATCGCAATCCACTATCTCTTTTTCGACTTTTTGAATAAATTTTTCGGTATCTTCTTCATTAAGCTTTAAGATATCTTCTTTGTCTGTGCGCAATAAGTGATTGTTTCCTGCAATCATTCTGATTTTTGTAGTTGTATTGTAATTTTTAGGTTTTAGTAAAACATATTCACAATTTGTGTCTTTTAAAAACTGTTCTACCATATTACCGGATTCATCATCTCCGATTACTCCAGCAAATTTTGTTTTGATACCCAAAGTTGATAAATTCGCAATTACGTTACCTGTTCCACCTAACATAACTTTTTCTTTTTCTATGCTAAATACAGGCACTGGTGCTTCAGGAGAAATTCTTTCAACATTTCCGTAAAAGAATTTATCTAGCATAATGTCACCAATACATAGAATTTTTACTTCAGAAAATTTATCAACTATATTGCTATTCAAATCAACTTCCTTTATTTATTTTTATCTTATTAAAACTATTTAATTATATCATAGCACGTAAACAAAGCTTTTTTTATTATTTGTTAATACTTTTTTATTTGAAATTCGCTTTTGCTTAAATTATACTTTGTTTAAAAGTTTTGAGAGGAGCAGTAATGTACGGACTAATATTAGCTGGTGGATCAGGAAGTAGATTATGGCCGTTGAGTCGTGAGTTGTGTCCTAAACAGCTTTTAGCTCTTGATGGCAATGATAGTCTTTTGCAGTCTACTTTTAAAAGATTGGCAAATATTGTTCCGGAAAAAAATATTATTTGTGTTACTAACATTAAACATGCTAATGATGTTAAATTTCAAATAAGCAAATTGTCAAAAAACTTGAAATTGATATGTGAACCAGTCGCTAAAAACACTGCTCCTGCTATAGCTGTGACACTTGAATATTTGAAACAAAAAAATGAAGATGATAAGCTCGTTTTGATTGCTCCATCAGATTTGTTAATTGGGGATTTTGATGCATACCAAAAAGCAATAAAAGATGCTGAAAAATTGGCAAAAGAAGGTTATATAGTTACCTTTGGAATTAAGCCATCTTATCCTGAGACTGCTTATGGTTATGTAAAGGTTGGGGAAAAACGAAAAACTGGTTATATTGTTGATAAATTTGTTGAAAAACCTGATTCACAACTGGCTAAATCTTATATTGAAGATTCTTCATATTACTGGAATGGCGGTATGTTTTTAGCAAAAGTTTCAGTTCTTTTAGATGAATTGAAATCTTATTGTTCTGATATATATGACAATATTAAAGGGTTTGATTTTTCTCAAGAAAATAAAAATGTAGTTTCTATTCCTTATTCTGTATTTGAAAATATTCCTGAAATTTCAATAGATTATGCAGTAATGGAAAAGTCTGATAAGCTTGCTATGGTCCAATTAGATTGTGATTGGCGAGATTTAGGCTCTTGGCAGTCTTTGTATGATGTAAAAGAGAAAGATAAAAAAGGTAATGTAATAGAAGGTAATGTTGTTGCTGATTGTGTTGAAGATTCTTTAATTTATAGCAGCAAAAAACTAGTTGCAGCTTCTGATATAAAAGATTTAATTGTTGTTGAAACAGAAGATGCAGTTATGGTCTGTAAAAAAGATCAATCTCAAGAAGTAAAAAAAATATATGACAAGCTTAAAGAAAATAATAGTAATGCAAGAATAGTCCACAAAACAGTTTTTAGACCTTGGGGCTATTATACTTGTCTAGCTGAGGGTATTGGATATTTGACTAAGATAATTTCTGTTTCGCCTAAACAAAAACTGTCTATTCAGTCACACAATCATCGTTCTGAACATTGGGTTGTTTTAGAGGGTAAAGCATTGGTGGTTTTAGAGGATGAGGAACATTATCTTAATCCTGGTCAAAGTATTGACATCCCTGTTCAAGCAAAACACTCTTTACAAAATCCTTATGATGAAGAAGTAAGAATTATCGAAGTTCAAAAAGGCGATTATATTTCAGAAGATGACATTATAAGATATGAAGACGCCTATGGCAGAGTTTAACTAGTCTAGCTCAAAAGATACAGGATCTTTTTGTAAAAGATTTATTGCTTTATTTGCTATTTTAGATATTTTTGTCATTTTTATTCTTGTAGACTCGGAATCACTTTCTTCTGCTACAAAATCTGACGCTTCTTTAATTTGTTTAAGAATATCAACAGTATTGTTTATACTTTTTAGAAATTCTCCTTCATCCAATTTGTTATCTTCGTTGTTGTTTTGTTTTATTATTCTTTCCCATTCTAAGCGTGAATTTTTTGTGTCTGCATTTGCCCATTGATTTATGAATTGGGCGTCATGTCTATTTAGTATTTTATGTTTGTCTGATGCATTATATTTATCTTGTACTTTTTTTATTTTTTCTGAGATTTTGTCAAGTCCATATAGTGTATCTATTGTTGCTTCATCAAAAGAATAGGTTTTTAAAATATCATTTTTTTCATCATTCTCTGTAAGTGCACAAGCAACTGTTGCAATTTCTTCTGGTGTTAGATATTCAAGCCCTGAATTTAAAATTGTTTCTGCAAATAAAAGTCCATCTATTCCTCTTGCTTTTGATACAAGTTTACCTTTGGTCGTTGCATACAGCTTACCATCTTTTTCTTCAAAACAGTTCATTTCTGGGTCTATCAAAACTTTTGTCATATTAGCAAAGTCTTTTTTCATTGATTTTAGAACTTTTTCTGGGTTTTCGCCGATAGATTTTAATCTTTCTTTCAAGAATGATTTGTCTATTGAACTTTCTATATTTTCTGTGGAATGTTCTAGATCAATCATGTGGCTTATGAAACTATATGTTGGTTTGAAGTTGCTGTTTATTGGGTCTGGATCTGCACAAACAAGGTTAAAAATGCTCATCGGTGAATGTTTTTTATCTGGCATGATTACAACATTCCCTATTGAGTCTTTTCCCCTTCTGCCAGCTCTTCCTGCCATTTGTTGAAATTCACTAGGGGTTAAGTCAACAAATTTGCTTCCGTTTTGGTTGAGATTTTCTTTTGAGTATCTATCTAGTTGTGTGAATACAACTGTTTTTGCTGGAACATTTATTCCTGCTCCTAGCGTCGAAGTCGCAAATACGACTTTTATGAGTTTGTTTTGAGCAAGTTCCTCAACAAGAGCTTTATATGATGGCATTTTTCCTGCATGGTGTACAGCTACGCCAGAAAGGAAATCTGTTTTTTCATCGAATGCTCCAAGGTATAACCCTTTGTCAGTGTATTTTTTTACAATTTCCGCTGCTTTCACTTGTTCTTCTGGTGTTAGCAAGCTTTTTCCTGTTTTTAAAAATTCTCTTTTTAATGAGTCACAATTTTTTCTTGAAAAGCTAAAAATAATTGCAGGTAATTTATCTTGCTTTTCAAGTGTGTCAATTAAATCAAACTCGTCTGGTCTAAATGGTTGTTCTTTTATCACAGTAAGTGCTTTTGAAATATCATTAACATATTCTTTTCTGAGTCCAATATTTAAAAGGCTGTTTTCGAATTCTTTTACTGGCATGTCTTTTTTGCCAATCATTTTTTTTATTCTATTTAATCCTTCTGTTTCATCACAGTTCCCAGTCAATACTCTTGATAATTGAGCAAAAGCTCTTTTTTTGCTATGAGATAGAAAATCAGGATTGATGAGAAGTTCATCTATTTTATCTTTGCTAATAACTTTTTGCGTTTTATCTGCGTAAAAATCTTTTTTCTGTTCTTTGCTTAATTTTTCTGTCTTTAGAGCTTCATTGAATTTTGTTTGGCTTTTGTCTGATAATATTGCAGCTGCCCTTTTTGCTTCAAGTGGTTCAATATTGAATCTTTTCACCAAAAACATTTCTAGCTTTTCTAGTTCGCCATTTTTTTCTGGTAGTTTTGATAAAAGCAGATTTAATCCATTTTTAGGTGTCCCATCACCATTACTTCTCATACTAATCATAGAGAGAATTTCTTTTTGTTTTTCTGTTAATGGGTTTTCTGAATTTGGATATGCTTGTCTATTAAGTTTTTTGAGATCATATCTTTCTTTTGTCAATGGAGTTATAGCATTTTTCGATTTTTTATGGTCATAAATGAAATATTTAAGAGGCACGTGTCTTTCTTCTGGAGAAATATTTGTTATTGTAGCAAGTCTGTTACCTGATTTTTCTTTTTGTAGTCTGTTTAACCATTCAACGATTACAGGTGCATTATCTGCGGTTGCTGAAAGCAGTAGTTGTTGAACATTTGAAGGTGTATACATTATTGATGTTTCCCAGACTTCACCTCGTTCTGGATCATTCATATAATGAAATTCATCATAAATTACAGTTGCAACATCTTTTAATTTTTTATCTAATTCTTCTTGGCTATCGCCCATTAGCATATTTCGATATATTTCAGTTGTCATTATAACAACAGGTGCATCTTTATTTACTTTTATGTCACCAGTCATTAGTCCTACATTTTCTTTTCCAAATAACTTGCAAAAATCAGTATATTTTTCGTTTGATAGAGCTTTTAGTGGGGTTGTGTAGTATGTTTTTTTTCCTTCTTCAAGGTTTTTATTTATGACGTATTCTGCAATTAGGGTTTTGCCTGTTCCTGTTGGTGCAGTGACAAGATTGTCCTCATTGTTATAAAGATGCTGTGCAGCTTCTATTTGGAATTTGTCGGGTTTTAGTCTGAAGTATTTATCTAGTGATTTAATAAATTCCTCATTATTAGAGGCTTCTTGTGTTCCTTTGAATGCTATATTATACGGCTTTATGAAAACAAAATCTTTAAAATCTATTTTTTTGTTTTCAAGAGAGGTTTGTTTTTGTGCTTGGCTGTTTGAGCGAACAATACTGTTGCTTTTTGTGAATGTAATGAAAGACACTTTTTGAATAGACATCTTAAAATCCTTGTTTTCTTTTTAAGCTTTAACGTTCCAAAAAAAATTTTTTTGTTATTTCTTTTTTTTTAGATTGATAAATCTTTACATCTTCTTTTGTAGTAGCAAAAAAATTTTTTATGCGATTTAAAAAAATATGAATATAAATAAAATCTCTATACAAAGCTTTTCTAAATTAAAACGTAATGTAAAAATAGCTGCTATTTTTCTCACTTCTTCTTTACCTACCAAGATAAATAATGATCAGTTCGTAAAAATGCCAAAACAAATTGTTCATGAGGTTTCATTGTCTTCTTTGACTAAAGGTTTGGATGTCGTGGAGGAGGTTAATTGTAGAGGTGGGGTTACCAAAAGATTTTCTGATAGTTCTCTTAATGTTCTAAAAAATAGGCTTTTAAGTTCGAATTTTAATGTTACTTATACATATCCTATAGATACATCAGTCAAGCCATATATTCCCTCAACTGGCCAATTTGGTTCTTTAAGACCTCAGAATAGGCCTCATCTGGGGGTTGATATTTATCCTCGATTATATGGAAGAAAACCTAAACAGCCTGTTGCGGTTCTTTCTGCGACGGATGGTATTGTTGTGAGTGTGAAAAAATCTCCACAAAAAGATCCTCAAAATCTTATTGCTAACAATATAAAAATAATGTCTCCAGATGGTAAAATTTATTCTTACGATCATTTAGGTCGACCAGAAGATTATGTTGGAGCTAAATATACAGAGCTGAAACCATTGGGTACAGTTGTTAATGCTGGTGATACACTAGGAACCGTTGGAAGAACTGGTGAGACAGCTGTTTGGCATTTGCATTTTGGTGTTAGTGATTTAGATGCTAAACAAGAGCAATTAAAAAATCCGACATGGAAAAAATTGTTCAAAGATTATAGTGTGTATGCAACTCCTTCAGGTCAGGTCGATCCTTTAGATGTTAATAAAGCAGGTGATATTGCTGATATTTTAAATGTTTATAAACTGGATGACGGACCCAAGGTTGATTATTTAGATAAGTTATAAATTGTACATTCAAATAATTGTTTTTATTTTTATTTTTATTTTTGTATAATATCTAATGAAGCAATAGGAGTTTATTATGAAAAAATTTATTAAAATATCTTTGAGAATTTTAGTTATTTTGTTTTTAGTTAATTTTTGTTTTTTACCTAATAATATGAATATTCCAGCTGCTGCATATGCAGAAGATGGTAGCATGTATAAAGCTGTCAGAGCTAGTCATATTTTGGTAGATGATGAAAATCAAGCTTGGGCATTAAAATCAAGAATTACGGAAGGTGAAAGCTTTGAAGAATTAGCTAAACAATATTCAAAATGTCCATCAAAGGAAAAAGGTGGAGATTTAGGATATTTTGGAAGAGGTCAAATGGTTCCAGAATTTGAAAATGCTGCATTTTCAACTCCTGTGGGTGATGTTTCTGATCCTGTAAAAACAAGATTTGGTTGGCATTTGATAAAAGTTACAAGAAAAATGAGAGGTTAATAAAAAATTTAATCACTTGTTTAATTAAAATCTCTTGACGTTATTATATGTTGTTGATAAACTTTAGATACGTTGAAAATTTAATACGATGAAGGAAGGTTAAATAAGCTTTTCTTTTTTAATATCGGGATGTGGCGCAGCTTGGTAGCGCACCTCGCTTGGGACGAGGGGGTCGCACGTTCGAATCGTGTCATCCCGATTTTTGCGGAAGTAACTCAATGGTAGAGTACCTGCCTTCCAAGCAGGCTGCTGCGGGTTCGAGTCCCGTCTTCCGCTCCATCTAAGGAGTTTATTGTGGCGGCATGGCCAAGTGGTAAGGCAGGAGCCTGCAAAGCTTTTACCCCCAGTTCGAATCTGGGTGCCGCCTTTTGTTTTTGTAAATGGGCGGTTGGCGCAGTTGGTAGCGCATCACATTGACATTGTGGGGGTCGCTGGTTCGAGTCCAGTATCGCCCACCATTTTATGGGGTGGTTTATTAAAAGCTGTTTTTTTTGCTAATGTGGCTTCCGAAATCTTTTGAAACTGTTCGTCCTATTTTGTTTATCTTTTCTTCAATATGTTTTTTGTTATTGATGGTGTTGCTTTCACCAGTGTCTTTGTTTGGATATATTTGATATTTTTCGCTATATTTCAGTAAATTTACGTTAGGCATAACAACATTAGCTCCACTTTGTAAAGCAATGATTCTTCCATTTTTATTTAATGTTTCCATTGCTGTTGTAGCCGGTATATTAATATCTTTTAGTAATATTCTTACAATTGCCATGACTTTTAAAGCTAATGTGAAATTTCCATTTGGTGAATTGTTTAAAGGTGTTTGTGGGTGTGCAATAAATGGTCCAATTCCAATCATGTCCGCATCTATTTCTTTGAAAAATAAAATATCATCTGCTAATGATTCAATTGTTTGATTTGGAAGTCCAACAAGACAACCTGTTCCTGTTTCATATCCTAATTTTTTAAGATTGTATATACAGTTAATTCTGTTTTCAAAACTCATATTAGGATGCATTTTTTCATACAGTTTTTTATCAGTAGTTTCTATTCTTATCAGATATCTGTTTGCTCCACTTTCTTTAAAAGCATGGTATTCGTCGTATGAACGTTCTCCAATGCTAAGAGTTAATGCTACATTCATTTTTTTTATTTCTTTTATAATTTCGCATAGTATTTCTTTTGTGAAAAATGGGTCTTCTCCGGATTGAAGCACTATGGTTTTAAATCCTATGTCTGTTGCATGTTTTGCACATTCAAGAATTTCTTCTGGCTGCATTCTATACCTTTGAACTGATTTGTTTTCGCATCTTAGCCCGCAATATTTGCAGTTACATTTACAAATATTTGAAAATTCGATAAGCCCTCTAAGATGGACTTCGTTTCCTACATACTCTTTGCGTACATTATCAGCATAAGAAAATAGCCATTCGTTTTGTTTATCATCTTTTAGAATATCGATTATTTCATTTCTTGAAAACATAATTAAACTGTCTTTGTTTGTAAATTACTAAACATTTTATCAAAAATATTTATACAAGTATTTATAACACTTCACAAAGTGTTATAAATGTAGTAAAATGTGAGTATAGAGAAAGTATTTCTAAGGGGTAAGGTGTGATAATAGGCAATTTTTCAAATTCTCTTTCAACTCCATTAAGAGATTTTAATAAGCAAAAGGAAGATTTAATTCAAAGAAATTATAATCATATTTATGCACATGAGTTGGCGCATAAAGTTGCCGGTGGATCATTTGCTGGTGCAATTTCTATTGAAAAAAATTCTGAAGGCATTCCAGTAAGTGGACATGTGCCAATAAAAATGCCTGTATTAGATAAAAATAATTCACAAAAAACCATAGATGATGCAGATGTAGTAATAAAAGCGGCGTTGGCTCCTTCTGATCCTTCTTCGCAAGATTATAAAGTTGCTGCAGAAGCTCAATCTATTAAAGATAGAGCCAAAAGTTTAAAAACTGGAAATAAGCTTGATTTAATGGCATAAAAATTTTTATTATTTTATTGCCCGCTTCCTTATTCATAATTATAATTCTAATAGGAGATTATTATGGGTAATAATTTTATAAAAAAGTTTTTTTGTTTTTTTATTGTTGCTTTAGTTACAATCGTTCAGTGTGGATGTACGAATGCATTGAACTTCAGGCACGCATATGATCAAGGAGTGAAGGCTTATAATGAGAAAAATTATGAGTCTGCTATTGTGTATTTTAATAATGCGTTGAGTTATAAACCAGAGTCATATAGCACTTTATGTTTGCTAGGGACAAGTTATGCATATAACAAAGATGATAAAATGGCAGAACGAACTTTCCAAGATGCAATAAGACTTTTCCCTGACGATTGGAATGCTTACATTTTATATGCTGATTTGAAACGATCTCAGCATGATTATCCAGCCGCTATTGATTTTTATGAAACTGCTATTACTTTAGGTTCAATGGGTGGTAAGGAAAAAGCTTATTACAAGAAATTATTAAAAGAAATTGCTATAGAGGAAGCTGCTTACGACGCTAAAAATAGTTTTGCTTCTGATATGTCTGAAGATTCTTTTAAGGCGAATGTTGAAGCTAAAAAGAAACTTTTGGAAAAGCAGGATAAAACTATTGAAAACCAAACAGGTGATGTTGTTCTAGCTTTGGATTTGAAAAAATGGGAAAAAGCTATTGAACAAAAGGATGACAAATCAAAACTTGTTGAGTATGGAATAAAAGGTGAAGATGTAAAAAACTTTAAATGGACTCAGTTAGTTATAGTTCAATATTTTGTTCTTTCTGACAATTTTAAAACAACATTAGATGAGTACTACAAAAATCATATAGGTTCTGTTGAAGCGGTTGCTAAAAATTCCAATAAGACTTTTGAAAAGAAAATAATTCATCAAAAAAATAATGAAATTACATATGAATGGAAGTTTGATAACTCAAAAGAAGCGGAAATCTCAAGAATTGTTTATACTGACAAGGGGATTTATCACATACATTTTGCCAAAAAAGGTGCTTTTACAGATCAAGAAAAAGCAAAATATTTAGACTTGTTAAAAACTGCAGTTTTAAAATAACTTTAGTCGTGATTTTTTTGATATATTTTTATTACTTTTTTTGCAAAATCTTTAGGTTTTATGTGCATCCACAGGTGTGCTTTAATTTTTCCATTGTCTGAATCAAATGGTCTTATGAAGCTTGTATAGCTATTAAAAAATTTTGATTTAGTTGTTTCATATGCAATAAAGCCTTTATCTTTTGAATTGTTTAGAGTTAGTTCAGTCGGTAGACCTGTTGCTGCAATGTCGTTTCTGTGGTTTATACATATCCAAAATTTGTCATTTTCTATTATAAAATTTTTGAGTTTTTGTAAGTTCATATTATTTTCTTCTGCCCAGTAATTTGCATTTATTGTTGCGTTTAAATCAGCAGATGTTATAAGTCCAGCGAATTTGTTTTCATTATTTTGATTTCCTATTATTCTTTTATCCAGAAAATCGAGGGCAACAGTTGCTCCAAAGCTATGGGCGATAATAACAAATTTTGTGTTAGTGTTATCTATTGTTTTTTGTATTCTGTCTAAAACTATCTTTTGACTTTTAGGTGAATTTTTGAAAAAGAATATTTGGTATAAAAAGCTATTTACAAGGTTTCTTACATAAATTGCAATTGGTCCAGCTCCTTTATTAGTTGGATGTAAAACTGGCGTAAATATCTTTATTTTTTGATCTTCTATATTAAGTTCTGGATTTATTTTTGTTATGTTATGTTCATTATTTATCCTTTCAAGAGAAGAGCAGTATATTTTATAACTGTTGTCACATTTGAATATGTCAGACCATAATATGGCTTTGTATTGTCCAGTGAAATATTTATCGCCAATTGTTTTTCCTTTTAAAGCTTGCGCAATTGTTTTAGCTTCTTTTTCAACGACTTTTTCATCAAATGCGTTAAATCCGTGAAGGTATATGATGTTTAGTGGTGTTTTTGCGAAGCTTGCTGAAATATTATTTGAAAATGCAATTAATATAAAGAAGATTATGCTAATTTTTTTCATTAATTGAACGTACTAAAGAGATAAAAAGTAAACAATTGCTCTTATGTTTAAAAAGCAAAAAAAAACCTGAGGTAATCTCAGGCAAAACTAGACTAATAGGGAAAACTCCAAAATCTCCAATATCATAACCTAACGAGTAGGTATTATTATTGATTAAACTTATTTTAGATGCATCATTGCTTTATTTGCGACTGCAATCATTTGCATCGTTTTCCAGAAATCTTCTGGATCTAACGCCGACCTGTTGTCCAGATTGACCGTTACTTTTTCTGCATACATTTTTGCAAGCTTTTGATCTATTGCATTATTGGGCGTGAATGCCATTTCGGTGACCTCGATTTATTTAACACTTACATATATATAAAGTATATAAAAAGTATGCAATTTCAGTTTTGGCTTATTTTGTTACATTTGTTTACATATTAAAAATCCTTATGCAGAGTGACTTTTAGTTGATGGTGTAATCTAAATAGATGATATTGTTAAAGTAATTGTTATTACTTGCCGATAAATAAGTTGTTAGACCGAAAGGTCAAACAAACCTCCTCCCCAAGTCTAGTAGCCGGCCTCAAAGGACGGCTTTTTTTTGCTTTGTATTTTCTAACAAATAGATATGATATTGTTTTATTTCAATAAAATTTTGTAGTTAGTCTTGACAAACTTTTTTGTTTTATTTAAGTTAGTTAAGGCTAACAAATTTGGGGGAATAATGAACATTTCTACACTAGGCAGATGCATTGATCAACCTCTTGTTTTAAACAAACTTCACAAAAAAATGCCTTCTTTATTAATTTCATCAGGTATAGGGTTTGGTGTTTATGATACGATTAGATGTTCAAAAAATTGTGATGAAAAAAATAAAAAAATAAACTTTATAAAAAATACAATTATTATAGGCTCTACAATTTCTGCATCTTTGATTGGTGCTAGAGGTTTAAATATTAAGCCTTTTTCAGTAAATATTCTCGGTAAAAAATATAGCTTTGCCAGCAAAAGAATTATTCCTGCTTTGCTAAATAATCCATCTGTCAAAGAAATTTTATTAAAGCAAAATAAAGCAATAGATGAGTTTTTGAATAATTCTAATGTGGTAAATTCTTCAATATTGAATATTTTGAATAAAGCAAGGAAAAGCCCATTATCTTTGAAAGAAACTAATATTTTAATGAAAGATATTCCTGATTCTTTAGCAAAAGAAAATTTGTTTAAGACTTTATTTCCAAAGCCAGAAAATCTCAGTGCAAAAGAGATTTTTAGTGAAATAGGACGATTGTCTTTACTAGGGGCAATTCCTGTGGTTGGGGGTATTGCTGGTGGGATTGTTGCGGATAAAGTTACTGATACTCAATCATCAAAATCTATTTCTAATAAAATAAAAGAAGGTTTTTATCAATATTTTGCTAATATTTTTCTTTGCAATGTTGGTGCTTGTGCTGCTTTATTTACTGCAGAAAGACTACAGGCTGCAAAAATTATCAAACCTCTTTCTTCTATGCAAAGATTAGCTGTTATTCTTTCTGGAATTACCTTAACTGGTATTATCGGAGGTAGTTATATAGCAAATAAATTGAGTCAGAAAATAATAGATCCTATTTTTAACAAAGGTGAAAAAGTTGTTCATAAGAATTTATATGATGAACGAAAACCAGAATTGCTAGATATAGCACTACATACAGATGATATTGCTACGGCTGGTGTTTTATCTGGATTTAAGTGGATTGAACCAGCATTGCCATTTATGTATTTTCTTTCTGGATATAGAGCCGGAATTGGTTACAGAAATAACAAATGTGAAAAATTAAAGTAACTACTTACTTATTTATACCCAAAACATTAATTAGTTATAAAATGCCTGTTTATTTTTGTTGTTTTTTTTAAGCTATAATTGAAAATTTCTGAATTTCAGAAATCAATGTTTACTGTGTTTTGTTTGTGTTTTTCCTGAAACTCCCATGTACATTGAGATTTATTAAATTTATATTATTTTTTATTTGACAAAATCCGATATTATTCTTTATTATAATAAAGAATTACTACGAGAATATTATTTGAATGGAGAAAACTAATGGTCACTAAAAATTACACAGATGAAGAATTTGAATCATTAATATCGCAGTATGATTATAAATTTCAAAAAGGTGATTTGGTAAAAGGTCTTGTCTGTGGTTATGATTCAGATGGAGTAGTTGTTGATATAGGTGCTAAAACATCTGCAAGTGTTCCAGAACGTGAAGCTAGAGTTGATTTGTCTAAATCTATTGAGGAAACTCTAGAAAAAGGTTCTGTTTATGAGTTTTTGATAATTCGAGAAGAAGATGAGGATGGAAGATTTCTTCTTTCTTATAAAAAAGTTGCAATGGCATATGCATGGAAAGAGCTTGAAAACCTTAAAGCAGAAGACGCAACAGTTGAAGGTACAGTTGTTTCTGTCGTTAAGGGTGGTGTTTTGGTTGACGTAAAAGGTGTTAGGGGCTTTATTCCTTCAAGCCACTTAAGAGCAAAAGATACAGATAATATTGTAGGTGAAAAAATTGAATTAAAGATCTTATCTTTAGATCCGCAGCAAAATAACTTTATTCTATCTAATAAGAAAGTTTATTCTGATGCTCAAGATGAAAATAAAGAAACAATGTTTGCAAATCTTGAGGTTGGACAAGTTGTTAAGGGTGAGGTCGTAAGAATTACAGATTTTGGAGCATTTATTGATATTGGTGGTATGGATGGTTTATTGCCTTTATCACAAATGTCATGGAGATGGGTAGATCATCCATCAGATGTTTTGAAAATTTCAGATACAGTTAATGTTGAAATTATTGGCATTGACCATGATAAACAACGTGTTAGTTTGAGTTTGAAAAATTTGGAAGCAGATCCTTGGATTGAAGCTAAAAATCAAATTAAGGAAGGGGATTCTGTCGAAGGTACAATTACTAGAATCAAACACTTTGGTGCTTTTGTTGAAGTGTTCTCAGGTGTAGAAGCTCTACTTCCAAACAATGAAGTAGTTGATTATCAAAACAAAAATAATTGTATTTTAAATGTAGGTGATAAAATTAAAACTACAATTATAAAATTCAATCCAGATGATAGAAGAATTAGTTTGAGTATTGATTCTCAAGACTAAATTTAGATAAGTAGCAAAAACGATGACTATTTTTATAGTCATCGTTTTTGTTTGTTGGCAATTTTTTTTAAGATGTGTTTTTATATAAAATATAGGTTATATAGGTTAGTTATTTTATGATAAGTAGTGTTAATCCAATTTCAAATAATGCTGTTAGTTTGTCTTATTCTACATATAGTCAAGCTCAATCTATTGCAAAACAGGTTGCTCAAGTTGTATATGACTCTTTAGAAGAGATTAGTGGATCTAATGATCAAGGGCTTTCTGTTCAGGATTTAGAAAATATAAAATTAAAAATTGAGGATGCTTCTGCAACTAAAAGCAGCGCATATAAGCTCGTTAATACTCTAATCGACCGTTTTAATGCTTTGTCTTTGGACGGAAAAAATATAACTGTTAATGATTTTGTATCTTCAGTTAAATTTTCTGTTGCTCAAAGTTTTAGTTCTTCTACGAATTTATATAATGCGTTAAGACCTTCAGGAAATAGTTTTGCTTCTTCTCTTGTTAATCAATATGGTCTTGATAATTTGAAAGCATTAGATTTGATGCAATTAATGGATGTGTTGCCTGAAAGTACAGTTAATAAAATGATCGCTAATTTGAATTCGTCTCAAAATGTTAATGAAAATCAATCTAAAATAAAGTTTTCTAATGAACAAGATGAGATACAGGATTATAGAACTGTAACAAAGGAGCAACTCAAATTTCCAATAAATATAGCTATTTAATTTTATTTGTTGATAATCCTTGATAATTTAAAAGTAATGTCTTTGTTGTTATTGTTCCTGTATCAAAAAGTAGTTGTGCTTGAGCTTTGTTGTATTCAATAACTGAGCGAATTAATTGTTGTCTTGCGCTTGTCTTTTCTGTTTGTGATGTTAGTACGTCAATAAAAGTATTTTGACCGACATCAAAACCAATTAGTGAAAATTTTAGTCCTTCATCTGCTGATAAAACTTGTTTTTTATTAGCTTCTATTTTTTCCAAGGCTGTTTTTGAGCTGAAGTATGAAGATACGATATTTTCTTTAATATTTCTTTCAAGGTTAGTTAGTTCCAATCTTGCTGTTTTTAATTTTGCAAGATCTGCATTTTTTTGTGTTATTGTTCCAACTCCTAATTTTTTACCTAATGGTACATCAACATTAATGCTCCAAGTTTGGTTAGGCCGAAGACTGCCTTGGGCAGTTGTTCCTACTTTTGCAAATTCATAGCTCAAATTTATGTTTGGTGCGAAATCACTGTAGTTTTTGTTTTTGAGTATAGTTAAAGATCTTATTTGGGCTCTTTTTGATAGTACGTCTTCTCTTGTTTGCAATGCAACATTATACAATGACGAAATATTATTTTTTTTGTTGATTAATTCTCTTGGTTGAACACTATGCTCGAAAGGATATAGCGTCGTTGTTACATCAATTCCCATAATGTTTGCGAGTCTGGCTTGTTTTAATCTTAAAGTATTTAACGCGCCAATTAACTGTTGTTTTGCATCAGCGTATTGTGCTTCGGCTCTTAAAATATCATACTTTGTACCTATGCCTATCTGATATCTAGCTTGCATTAGTTTCAATTGTTCAGTTCTTGCTAATAAGTTTGATATTAAAACTTCTATGTTTAATTTTGATTCTAGTAGGTCGTAATAGTACAAAGTTGTATTTAGAAGAATTTCATTTTGCGTGTATTGTAGATTGTGTTTTGATGCTTTATATAAATTTTTGTCGCTAGCTATGTCAAAAAGAGGACTTCCATTTCCAACAATAGGGTAATTTAAGTATATTCCACTATAAATAGGATTAGTTGTTATAACCCTAGGCAATACGTCGCCAACTAAGAATTCACCATGTAAAGATTGAATTTGATATCTATAATAAAAATCAGGAAGAAGTTGGCTCCAAGCGTTTCCATAATTCCATTTTGATTCTTCTTGTTTTGTTTCTGATATTTTTATGTCATAGTTATTTGCTAGTGCGATTTTTATACATCTATCAAGGTCGATTGGTATTAGATCTATGTCTAATCCTTTCATTATTTCATTATCTAGTTCTTTTTGAGTTTCTTTGTCATAAAAAGCTTTTCCACTTTTTAGTGATTCTAGGAATTTATCACTTTTATAGTCCCATATCATATCAACATCTAGTCCAGGGGGGAGTATGTTTTTTTCTTGGAATTCATTTGCCCTTTCTTGTTCTTTTTGTTTTGGACTTTTGGCGAACACGCAAGAAAATGTTATGAAATATATTAACAATCCTATGAAAAATTTTTTCACTTCGTCCCCATTTTCAAACTTGCATATATATACGAAAGCTTATTTGAAAATGTTGATTATTTTTATATCCTGTTAGGTTAACAATAAGTATAATGTTATTATTGACAAAAAGTTAGTTAAGACTTACAATATAAAAAGTTAGTTTAAACAAACAAATGCTGTAAAAGGACTTTCCTAAGAATTTTCTTGGAATTACAGTATTTAGACCAATACCATA
>CALUPF010000031.1 GCA_944322545.1 Candidatus Gastranaerophilales bacterium | reverse complement strand
TATCCTATTGATATGTTTGACCACGCTACAGGCATGGTTTTGTCGAAGCCATCGAGGTTTTTAGATGATATTGATACAGATATTCTTGAACGTTGGTCTTTAGAGCTTGAAGAATGAAAATAATAGTCGTATAATTAACCCTAAGATAGAATGTTAGGGGGCAATATGACTAGCAAATTTGATGTAAGTGTTGCTAAAGGGCTTTTGGAACAAACTCCTGCAAATGTTTTGGTTGTAAATCTTTTTGAAGGAGTTAAAATACCAGCTGGAGCAACAGGTGCAATTGATATAGCTTTAGATGGGTTAATCTCTAAATTTGTCATAGAAAAAGAAGGTTTTGATGGCAAATTTGGATCTATGTATGTTTTACCAACATATGGGAAAATCTTTGCGGAAAAGGTTCTCGTTGTTGGTTTAGGCAGAAATAAAGATTTCACTTTAAACAGATTAAGAGAAATTTCTCAAAAAGTTGTGAAAAAGTGCATGAAAATGAATAATGCGAAAAAAGTTATCTCGGTGTTGCATGGTGCTGGCATAGGTGGTTTTGATCCTCAAGTTGCAGCTCAAATGATTACTGAAGGTGCGATGATTGGTGCTTATTCATTTGATAAATACAAAACTGAAAAAACTCAAAAAAAAGTTGAGGATTTCATAATTGTAGATATGGTTGAAGAGAATTGCAAAAAAGCTAAAGCAGGTGTAAAAAAAGGAAAACTTATTGCTTCAGCTGTTAATTTTGCAAGAGATCTATCAAATGAACAACCTGCATATACAACCCCTACTAAGTTAGCAGAAATTGCACAATCTCTTAATGGAATTGACGTTAGAGTATATGAAAAAGATGAAATTGAAAAAATGGGAATGGGTGCTTTTCTAGCTGTTAGCAAAGGAAGCAGTCAACCACCTAAATTTATTCATATGCGTTATAAAAATGATAAAGCGCAAAGAAAAATTGCAATTATTGGCAAAGGCATATGCTTTGATTCTGGTGGATTGGACCTTAAACCACCATCTTCAATGTTGAATATGAAAGACGATATGTCAGCAGCTGGTGCAGTTTTGGCAGTAATGGGTGTTTTAAAGGAGTTAAAACCAAATTGTGAGGTGCATGGTATAATTGCAGCTTGTGAAAATATGCCAGGATGCTCAGCTTATAAACCAGGCGACATATTGGTTGCTAAAAATGGTAAAACAATTGAAGTTGACAATACTGATGCAGAAGGAAGATTAACTCTCGCAGATGCTTTGTGTTATGCCTGCGAGTTAGGTGTTGATGAAGTGATAGACGTTGCTACTCTTACAGGAGCATGTGTTGTTGCTTTAGGCAATACTGTTTCAGGTATTATGGGTAACTGTCAGTCAATGATTGATAAGTTGATAAAATGTGGTAATGCTGGTGGTGAAAAACTATGGCAAATGCCTATGTTTGAAGATTATCGCGATTCTTTAAAAAGCGATATAGCTGATATGAAAAATACTGGTTCTCGAATGGGTGGAACTCAAATTGCTGCATTGTTCTTACAAAATTTTGTGAAAAAAGTTCACTGGGCACATATTGATATTGCTGGTACTGCATATCTTGATAAAAAAGGTGCAACAGGTGCTAGTGTAAGAACTTTGTTGAACTATCTTTTATCTTAATTTATAAAAGCAATAAAAAAGAGCCTTGTGAAACAAGGCTCTTTTTTTGTTTTAATTTAAAATTTATTGAGCAGCTTTATCTGCTTTTTTTGCTTTTGCATGATTAATAATTTTATTTATACCTGCTCCAACAGCTAAACCTGCAAGAACATTCAATGCTAAAGCAACAAAAACGCCTATTTTACCTGACATTTTAGCCAATTTTGTAGCTTTGAGTTTTGTTAGGCCATTTGCAATTAAATTTGCTCTTGTGTGAACAAGTGATTCTTGAATAGCTTTTTTAACTGCTGGTGATTTTTTTATCATACCTGCATTTAAACCAGCTAAGCCTACACCAACAGCTAGACCAGTAATAGTTCCAGCATGTGTTTTTTTGTATTCATTACCTTTTTTTGTTGTTGCCCCGAAAGAAACTGCTTGAATAGACATGATGTACCTTTCATTTGTTGTGTTTTATGTTTGTTGTAATTCCTATGATAATTTTTTTTTGCTACTTTGTATACATTAATGTTACAAAACTTAGTTTTATTCTGCTTTTTCAGGTAAGTATTTGACAAAATATGAAAGCGCAAAAGGAATAAATGAAATTATTAAAAGTGTTTTTATTATTCCAATATTTTGTGCAACAAAACCTATTAGCGGCAAAAATACACCAACTATTCCCCAGCTGAAGCCTCCAATAAATCCTGATATCATGCTTTTATATTGTGGCATTGTTTTTTGTGCCATTACCATATTTATTGAAACGGAAAGCATTGTAATGAAACCTGTTAAAACAAATAAAACAAATGATAGTGCGGGGGCAATTTTTACTATGCTTACAAATATTACAGTTAGAATGAACGGTACAATCAATGATGTATAAAATACATTTTTGTAACCAATTATTTTTTCATATTTACTGCTTAAATATGTTCCTAACGCTCCTACTGTTAAAAATATAAACACAGCAATTCCTATTTGAAAAGCATTGTATCCAAGGTCTTTCCAGTAGAATGGTAAAAGTATGCTAAAGCTTGATGTAACAAGTGATTTTAATGCTGATACCATTATTAAAATTCTAACTGTTTTATTTTTA
Source organism: Candidatus Gastranaerophilales bacterium (assembly GCA_944322545.1). Classification (GTDB taxonomy): domain Bacteria; phylum Cyanobacteriota; class Vampirovibrionia; order Gastranaerophilales; family Gastranaerophilaceae; genus Limenecus. The sequence goes on along the minus strand of CALUPF010000031.1, from coordinate 13,280 downwards.
AATATATCAGTTAAAGTTGTTTTGAATGAATTTTCATTTTTGACAAAGTTTTTTGCTTGAATTTTAGGTACAAAAAAGAAAAGACAAAATGCAAAAATCAATCCCCAAGATGCAGCCAAAGGGAGTTTTGTAACTCCAAACATTTGTGTTATTGAGGAGGAAATAATTGGACCTAAAGAGTATCCTATTGTTCCAGCTGCTATAAATACGCTCATGTTTTTTGCAAGATTTTGACCACTGTATCTCACAACAAATCCCGTTGCTTGAGGATGATAAAAGCCAACGCCTAAGCCGCCAATAATCAGACATAATGCGAGTTGCCAAATGTTATGCACAAGACCTGACATTGAAAATGCTAAAGAGGCTAGAATTATCCCCCAAAATATGAAAAACCTTTTTTGCCATTTATCTGCAATGAATCCAAATACAGGTTGCATCATGGATGAAAACAATTGAGATGCACTTAATGCGCAAGTTGCCAAAGCAAGACTTGCACCGATGTTGGCTACAATGAAAGGCAAAATAGGATTTATAAAACTAGAATAGCTATCTGAAAGCCCGTGTCCTAAAGTCAGCCAAGCTAGGGCTTTTTTGTTTTCCTGTTGGTTATTTTTTTCATTATTTTCCATATTGTTCCCTTAACTAGTGTTTGAAATGTCTTATGCCTGTTGTGATCATAACCATATCATATTTATCAACGGCATTTATTACCTCTTTATCTTTTATGCTGCCACCAGGTTGGATTATTCCACCTATTCTGCATTGTGCAGCTGCTTGTATATTATCAATTGCTGGGAAAAAACCGTCTGAAGCTGCGACTGCTTCTTTTGCTCCATCACAAGCTTTGTTAAGAGCAATTTCCATAGAGTCGATTCTGCTTGTTTGGCCTCCACAAATTGCAAGAGTTTTGAAATCTTTAGCAATTACAATTGCATTTGATTTTACGTGTTTGCATACTTTCCACGCAAATACCATATCTTCAATCATTTCAGTTGATGGTTTTTTCTTGGATACAACTTTGAATGTGTCTTTGTCTAACTCTTTATTGTCTACATCTTGAACCAATGTGCCAAAAGGTGTTACTTTAATTTCTTTTTGCACAAGAGTTTTGTATGTTTTTAGAGGTGTGTTTAGTTTTATGATTCTTAAATTTTTCTTTGCTTTTAATATTTCTAAGGCTTCATCACTAAACTCTGGAGCTATTACAACTTCAAGAAAAACAGATGATGCATGTTTTGCAATTTCTTTATCTACTGTTTGAGTGAACGCAATAATACCACCAAAAGCACTAATAGGATCAGCATCAAAGGCTTTTAAATAAGCTTCATTTTGTGATTTGCCTAATGCTACGCCACAAGGTGTATTATGTTTTACGATTGCACAACAAGGAACATCATAAAATTCTGAAGCAATATTCAATGCAGATGTCATATCAAGAATATTATTGTATGAAAGTTCTTTTCCATTTAAAAATTCGTAATCGACTGTTTCTCCATTTTTGTATAAAGCTGCTTTTTGATGTGGGTTTTCCCCATATCTTAAATCACCTTCTTTGTTTAAAAACAATGTTTCATAGTTTGTTTTATCTTCAGATAATTCTGACATTATGATAGAGTCATATTTCGCAGTTACTTCAAAAGCTTTTAATGCCAGTTGTTTTCTCAAGTCTTCTGTTGTTTCTCCTGAATTTTGTTTTAAATTTTCAAGAACTACATCATATTGATTTTGAGAAGAAACTACAGTGACATTTTTGTTGTTTTTTGCTGCAGCTCTTAGCAAAGCAACACCACCTATATCAATATTTTCGATTAGAGTTTGTTCATCGTGTGCTTCTTTAGCAACTTTTTCAAATGGGTAAAGATTCACAACTACCATTTGAAAAGATTCAATATTTTTATCAGCTATTTCCTTTGCTTCTTTTGAGTTTTGAGTATCTGCAAGAATGCCTGCGTGAATTGCTGGATGAAGTGTTTTTACTTTGCCAGAAAGCATTTCTTGGTAACCTGTGATTTTACTTACTTCTGTTGTTTTTATTTCATTTTCATTAAGCAATTTTGCTGTTGCACCAGTGGAAACAATTTCATATCCAAATTCTTTTTGTAATTTTTGTGCAAAATCTACAATTCCAGTTTTATCAAAAACACTTATAATAGCTCGTTTTGTCATTATTTATCCTCTTGTTTTTTACTTATTGTCTATAATTTAGCATAAAATATGCTTTAAGTCTTATGCTCTTATAATCTAAAAATATTTACTAACTTAGCTAAAAATGCTAGAATCTTGAATTATTTAAAAAGGAGATTTATATGACTGCAGGAATTTCAAGGTATAGTGTAGAGGAGTTTGTGAATACTACTTCACAAAAAGACAAAAACGAAGGCTTTTTTGAACAAGAAACGCCAAGAATAATGGAGATTAATCTGTCCAACAATTTTGCTTGGATAAAAAAGGGTGCAATGATTGCATATACAGGTGATGTTAAATTTACAATGGAAGATCTTTTTGAACATGGTCTAAAAACTGTAGTTAAAAGATTTGTCACAGGTGAAAGCGGCAACTTAGTTAAAGCTCAAGGAACTGGCAAGGTTTATATCGCTGATGAAGGTAAAAAGATTTCGATATTAAACATGCAAAATGATAGCATTATCGTAAATGGTTCTAACTTGCTTGCTTTTGAACCCTCTTTAAAATGGGATATTAAATTGATGAAATTGGCTTCAATGATGGCTGGTGGATTGACCAACATTGAGGTAAATGGTACTGGCATGTTAGCTATTACAACAATGTACGAGCCAATGTCACTGAGAGTCACTCCAAATTGTCCTGTGATGACAGATCCTACGGCAACGGTTGCATGGTCAGCAGGGCTAAAAACCTGCTTCAAAACGGATATATCAGTAAAAACATTGCTAGGAAGAGGTAGTGGTGATTCAATTCAAATGAAATTTGAAGGTGAAGGCTTTGTTATTGTTCAACCTGGCAGTATTGTGTATCCTGTTTATAGTGGTGAATAAAGTTATAAAAAGACAGTCCAATAATAGGGGCTGTCTTTTTGCTTGATAAAAAATATTTATAATGTATTATGTATAAGTATTCATATTTTGCAATTTAAATGCATCAGATGAATAATGCGCCCGTAGCCCAGTTGGATAGAGCGTTTGGCTACGAACCAAAAGGTCGGGAGTTCGAATCTCTCCGGGCGCGATTAAAAAAAGCTCCTTTTAAAAGGAGCTTTTTTATTATTTGCAGCCACATTCACATTTTGGCATTTTGTGTTCTTTACATTTTTCTTTTTTTAATTTTTTGTAGGTTGTTTTTTGACAACTGTTTAGTAACTCTTCAAAGCATTTTTCATGTTGTTTTTTCTTGTCTTTTATTTCTGATTTTAGGTCTTTGATTTTTTCTTTTTGACACTTGATATCAGATTTACAACATTTTTTGCATTTCATATCTTTAAGTTTTGCTTCTTCTTGTTTTAAACACATTTTTAATGGAGCAATTTCATCAAAGAATTTTTCGTCTATGCATTTTGCTTTAACTCTTTGTTCTTGTGATAGACCTAGGTTAGTGTAAATGTTGCATCTTTTTTCAAAATATTTTGTTTTCCAAGCTTGAATTTCTTCACAAGAGTTGAAAACAGGTGCTGAATTTGAATTGCATTCACATTTTGGATCGCATTCTTTTTTGCATTCTTGTTTTTCACAAGGATTGCATCCGCATGATTGTTGTGATTGACAATTAGATTGGCTAATAGGACAAGCTGTTGGCACAATTGAGTTTGGTTCTGCACATACGCTCATAACAGAACAAACCATAGCAGCAGTTAGTGTGATTGCTAGTTTTTTCATGTGGGTCTCCTTAAATTTGCAGTGATATATGCTGTACACAAATTAATTATAAATTTTTATCATTGCCTGTAAATCCTGACAGGGGGTAGTCTGTCAGGTGATTTCTTGGTTATTCTTTTCAGTGAATTTGAAAATGTTAAGCAAAATTAATTAGCTTAATTTCCCATGTTGGCGAAAATCATGTTTGGGTTATAATTAACATCGTAGTATAGTAATTGGACTTTATACGGAAAACGTAGGGGCCGAGATTAATAACAAAAATCAAAGCAAAACCCGCCAAGTATGTTAAAGTTCGTAGAAAAAGGAGAAACAGATGCCAGTAGCATCAATGATTGATTTACTTGAAGCAGGTGTACACTTCGGACACCAAACACAAAGATGGAACCCTAAAATGAAACCGTATATTTACGGTGCAAGAAATGGAATCTATGTATTAGACTTAAGAAAAACTTCTGACAAATTGGACGAAGCTTATGCTATCGTTAGAGAATTTGCTGCAAGAGGTAAAAATATTCTTTTTGTTGGTACAAAAAAACAAGCTTCTGAAGTTGTTGCTGAAGAAGCCGCAAGATGTGGTATGTATTATATCAACCGTCGTTGGTTAGGCGGTATGTTAACTAACTTTGAAACAATCAGAGGAAGAGTTAACAAACTAAGAGAGCTTGAAGATTTCGTAAATTCTGGTCACATCGAAAAACTTCCTAAAAAAGAAGTTGTTCAAATGACTAAAAAACTTGAAAAATTATCAAAAACATTAGGTGGTATCAAAGAAATGCGTGGTATGCCTGATTTGATTTTTGTTGTTGATCAGAAAAAAGAAGACATTGCTATTGCAGAAGCTAACAAATTGCATATTCCTGTAATTTGTCTTGCTGATACAAATGCTAATCCTGATGGAATTGATTACATCATTCCTGGTAACGATGATGCTATTCGTTCAATCAGATTGATTGCTTCTAAATTAGCTGATGCTGTATTAGAAGGTAAACAATTAAAAGAAAATAAAGCAGTTGGTGCTAAAGCAGAAACTATCAAAGCTGAAGATGCAGGTGTGACTGCTGCAGAAGCTCCCGCTGAAGCTTAGTTAAGATTTATAGCGGGTAAGGTTATTGACCTACCCGCTATTATTATAATTAATTACTTATAAAGAGAGGATAAAATTATGACAATAACTGCTGCTATGGTGAAAGAACTTAGAGAAAAAACCGGTGCAGGTATTCTTGATGCTAAAAAAGCTTTAACTGAAAATGATGGCGATATGGAAAAAGCTATGGAATACCTTCGTCAAAAAGGTATTGCTTCTGCTGAAAAGAAAATGGGAAGAATTGCTGCTGAAGGTTTAGTAGGTTCTTGTGTAGAAGGCAATGTTGGTGCAATGATTGAAGTTAACTGTGAAACAGATTTCGTTGCTAAAAATGATGAATTTAAAGAACTTGTTTCAAATCTTGCTAAACAAGTTATTGCTATTAAACCTGCTAATGTTGAAGAATTGTTAGCTTCAACTTGTGCAAAATGTGGTAAAAAAATCGAAGATATTATCAAAGAAAAAGTTGCAACTATCGGTGAAAAAATCACAGTTAGAAGATTTGTTATCGTTGAAGGTAATCCTGCAACTTATATTCACAATGGAAAAATTGGTGTACTTTTAAACACTGATAAAGCTGATGAAACTTTAGAAAAAGACATTTGTTTACACATTGCTTCAAATGCTCCAGAATTCGTTTCAAGAGAAGAAATTCCTCAATCAGTTATTGATGAAGAAACTAGAATCGAAATGGGTAAAGAAGATTTAGCAAACAAACCAGAAAATATTAGAGCTAAAATTGTTGAAGGAAGAATCAACAAATTGATGGCTTCAAAATGTTTATTAGAACAACCATTTGTTAAAAATCCTGATCAAACAGTTGCTCAACTTTGTGAAGGTAAACTAACAGTTAAATCTTTTGTACGTTACGTATTAGGTGAAGGTCTTGAAAAAAGACAAGATAACTTTGCAGAAGAAGTTGCTAGTCAAATGGCTGGAAAATAGTTTGTTTTAAACAAAATTAGAAAAAGCTCTCTGAATTTTCAGAGAGCTTTTTGCTTTACAATTCTTTTCACAAGTTTGCAGATATTTGATATCATAAAAATAATCATTAATAATGTTTTTTATAATGGTATTAAGTTGAGGATAGGTGAAATATTGAAAAAGAAGAGTTTTAAAAATTTAATAATACTAGCTGCATCTTTTTGTGTTTTGCAGCCATTTTCAATTGCAGCAGAAGCTCCAAAGCCAGTTTTGAGACCAGAGTTGAAGGTTCCTACGAATAATGCTTCTGTAAATAAACCAGTACAATCAAATAATAAGAAAAAGAAAATTGAAATTTATACAGATGAAAATGGAAATCAAATTTCAAAAGAACAAAAAGAACGTTCAGAACAGCTAAAAAAGACCTATAAAGGTGTTACAAAAGACGAGAGAATTATGGAAGCCTTAGAACTTTTGAAAGGTGGCTTAGGTGACTTTTCAAGAAAAGCTATAATGGGCAACAATTTGTCTGAAAAGCCTATGGTTGTTCAGTTTTCTAATTTAAGCACTTTTGGACAAGCATATGCTAATTTTGATGCATTAGGTTGGAAAAAGAAAAACAAGCTGTATATTCATATAAATGAAAAACATCAAGATGCTCCAGCACCTGCGTTAGCAGCTGTGTTAGCTCATGAAGCTTTGCATCAGGATGATTTTAATTCTTTGAATGAAGAAACATATGCTTGGACATTAGAAGCTGCTGTATGGACTAAATTATCAGAAAAAGACCCAAAGTATAATGATAGTATGCATCCTTTGGTGGTAAGAGAAAACACTCTCAAAAAGCTTTTTATAAAAGGCAATTATACAAGTAAATTTATTAGAAAAACAGTTTATTCAAATCCAGGTTATTCTAATTTGCCATCAAGATCACCAGGTTTTGAGGATGACAGTTTATAAGATTAGTTCAAAAAGAGATGTTAATCGTCTCTTTTTGTTCTATTTTCTAATTGTTTTAGTACTTCATCAGGGTTATAAGAATTTAAACAAATAGTAAATAAGTCTACTGTCAATATTAATAATGTTCTAATCGCTTTTTTTATATATTTTGGTATAAACATATGCATAAATATTGGTATAAATTGTGTGGATGTGCAAATGTGTAAATATGCGTATTATTTAACTATGGATATAAATAAAATAAGACAGTTAACTTCGAATAAAGATAAGCGTGTAACGATGATGTTTAATGATGAGCTTTGGAGTATGTTTAAAAAAGCTTGTGATGAACAGGGAACTAAGCCAACACCAATGTTTGAAAATTTTATTTTGTCTTATTTAGAAGAAAAAGGATTGTTGTAAAAATGGTCAATAAAAAAGCGTTATCTTTATGATAACGCTTTTTATTAGAATTGTTTTCTGCCTATTGATATAAAGGTTTCAATTTTTCTTCCTGTTGAGGAATTTTGCCTTCTTCGATTGGAAGATAAACTCTATAATCAATTACAGGGAAGCAGTTGTCTATTGATTCGATTTCTTTTAATTTTTCATCATCAATATTGCCTGAATCAATCATATCAGCAATAGTTTCGAATCTTTCAACATGTTCTTTAAATCTGTCAGTTGCATAGTCTTTAGCTTGCCATGTAGTGATTAAAAATGGCCAGTCTGAACTTTGAAGCAACAAGTTTTCTCTTGCGAGTTGATTCAATGCTCTATGCAAAAGTTTATCTTCAGGAATTTTTTCGTATTTAGAAACGATATCGATAATGCGTTTTTCACAACCATGAATGATAGGCCACATCCATTCTGTAAGGTGGTTTTGCCATACATAGAAGTGTCCGCCTTGACCCCAAGAAGATTCAGGAATTTGAATAGCTTCTGTTGGTGGATGAGCTTTTAGATATTCACCTGCTGTCATTCTTTCTACTTGTGGTAAGTAGTTGTTGAATTTTCTTACAACTTGTTTAATAAATTCAACACCTTCGAACCACCAGTGACCAAATAATTCTGTATCGAATGAAACCATTACAAGACCTTCTTTGTTTTTAGAAAGTTTGTAATCGTTCAATAAATGATAAATCATTGTTGTATAGTGATCAGAGTTTAGATTTACTTGTGACATAGCTAAAACTGGATCGTAAAGCATTTTGTCACCTAAATCAGTAGTTGAAGATGTAATTCTCCAATAGTGAGCACCTGACTTATCATCTTTTTTATGGAATTCTCTGTAGCAGCCATCACCAGGGTAACCATCAGCAGCTGACCAAACTTGGAAACCAGCTCTGTCATTTCTTCCCATAACAGCAACTTGTGCATCAGGCAACCAATATGCTGAGTATGTATCATACCCGGTTGGTTCTCTTTCTGGTAATGGAATATATTCAATATTTCCATATACACCGATTACACGTCTGTTTCCTATTGAGTTACCACCTTCAATTACGTGAGATTCAGTAAAGAAGTATTCGATATCGTTGTTTTGTAAAGTAACTTCAATAGCTGGACGCCATTTTTTCTGACCGTCTTTACCGATGTATTCATAACCTTGTCTGTATGCACATTCTGGCAACCAGCAACCTTTCGCTTTTTTGCCAAAAAGTCTTTTTGTTGCGTCAGAACCTACTTTGAATTGTGCATTTAGGTTTGTATCAGTCGCCAACAATGGAGAAAATCCGTGTGTTGCTCCTGATGTAGTGATTTCAATACAACCTAAATCTTGGTATTTTTTGAAAGCACTAATTAAATCTTTATTGTATTTGTTGATAAAACAATCTTTGATGTGGTTAAACCAATCAAAATAGTATTTAGCAAGATATTTTAAGTGTTGAGAGTGTGCAACTTCTGGATCTGGATATCTTTTTAAATCTCCTGAAACAGCTTTTATTCTTGCGTCAAGATAATCTATGAAACCTTGTTTTAGGTGTTCATCATTTAATTGTTCAGCAAGTATTGGTGTTATACCTACTGTGAGTTTAGCTTTAATACCCTCGTCTTCATACAATTCAGAAATTGCATTAAGTAATGGTACATATGTTTCAGCCATACATTCATAGAGGTTTTCTTCCCCGAAAGGCCACATACCGGCTTTTCTGTAGTAAGGAAGGTGGGAGTGTAACATAAATACGAATTGACCTACTGTCATAAATTCTCCTTTTCTCTTAGTTGCGTTTAACGCTATTTCTAACTATTTCAGGATTTTTTTGTTCGGCAAGTTTTACTTAGCTTTCATTCAAGCCTTTGAAATCCTCTATATAAAATCGACCCTGTAAGTCTATATTAAGTATATTTATATCACAATTATTGATAAAATATAACCCCATAGAACTAATTCTATAGAGTTATATTTACAAAAGTATATGTAATGATGCAGATTTTATTTTTTCATTTTTTCTCTTAATTGATAAATTTCTTCGATGTCATTTTGGGTCAAATCTTTTGCCCCACCAAGAAGAATAGAATTTAGATAAATTTGCGCACAAGCTTCCGCTGTTTCCATTTTATAGTAGGTTTCTTTTAAATTTTTTCCTCCAATGATTATGCCATGGTTGGCTAATAAAATGGCATCATGTTTTTGGAAAAATTTTGCAGTGTTTTCTACTAGTTTTTCTGAACCTGGCAATGCATAGTCAGCAACAGGTATTTCACCAAAATAAAAAACATTCTCTGATATTATTGGTTTAGATAATGGTATATGACATACTGCAAAGGCTGATGTGTATGGTGAATGGCAGTGGATTATAGCATTTATGTCAGGTCTCAATTTATAAATTGCATTGTGTAGATTTTTTTCACTAGAGGGCTTTTTGCCATCTAGTGAGTTAGAATCTAAATCCATGAGTACAATTTCATCTTCTGTTAAATCAGCAAGACAAGTTCCTGAACCAGAAATTAAAACATTGTTATTTGTTTTAACACTGATGTTTCCAGAAGTTCCAGGAGTCATGTTCTTTTGACCCAACTTTTGTCCGTATTTTATAATTTCTTTTTTTAATTCCAAATAATTCATTGTTTTATTGTACCAAATTTTTTGTGAGAATGATATAATTATTTTGGAATATGAGAGAGGTTTTATAATTGCCTGAAATTATTCAAAACGGAATAGATTACGATCAGGTTGTCGAGTGGTTAGAAGAGTATCAAAAAGTTTCTTCTGAAAAATCCAAGGAACAACTACAAAATCTTATTGCTATTACTTGTATGCCGCTTGTAAAAAAAGTGGCTAGGACTCTAGCTCGTCGGGCAACTGACCCTGTTGAAGATATTATACAAGTTGGTAGTTTAGGTCTTATTAAAGCTATTAGGCTTTATAATCCTGAGATAAGCAGAAATTTTAAGTCTTATGCTACTTATCTTATTACTGGAGAAATTAGACATTATTTACGCGATAAAGCCTCTATGATAAAAGCTCCAAGAGCTATACAAGAGCTTGCCTATCGTGTTCATAAAATGACTTTAGAAATGATTGAAGAACTGGGTGAGAAGCCAACAGATTCTCAAATAGCTAATAAAATGGAATTGCCTGTTGCAAAAGTGAAAGAAGCAATAGATGCGGATAGAAGAAAAACAACACTGTCTTTGGATCAGCTTACATTTCAGGATGATGACGATTTTTCAAACTGGGGTGATAAAATCGCTGATGTTAATTACGAAAATATGCAAAGTCTTCGTGAAGACAGAATTATGTTGATGGAGTGTCTTGAAAGTATTGAACCAATTTACAAACATATTGTAGAAATGACATATTTCAAAGATATGAGTCAGGTTGAAATTGCAAAAGAGCTTGGTATTTCTCAAATGCAAGTGTCTAGAAAGCTTAAAAAAGCTTTGGTTCTTTTACACGATATTGTCAAAGAAAAGCAAGAATTATAATATTTGGGAGTAAAAATGCCAGATTTTATTTTTTGGACTGTTTATGTTTTTGTCATTGGCTTATGCATAGGTAGTTTTTTAAATGTTGTTGTTTTAAGAGGTTTGACTGGAGAGTCGATTGTTCTTCCACCATCTCATTGTACAAAGTGTAATCATAAACTTGCTTGGTATGATAATATCCCTGTAATTTCTTATTTGTTTTTGTTGGGAAAATGTAGATACTGTCATGAAAAAATAAGCATTCAATATCCATTGGTCGAACTTTTTACAGGTTTTACTTTTGCAGGAATTTTTTATAAATTTGCTAAAATGGGTTTTTCGTTAAATGTTTTGTTTTTAATGATAGCTGCGGCTCTTTTTATAGTAATTGCAGTTACAGATATAAAAGAAAGGGTTATCTTAACAGTTCACACATACATATTGGCTGTTTTAGGATTGATATATAATTTTTTTAATTTTGCGAATGCCAATAACACAAAAATTCACTTTTTTGTGTTAGGTTTTGATATTTCTATTTACCAAGCTTTTGTATATTCTATTTTAGGTTTAATTGCTGGTTTTGCTGTAATGAATGGAGTAGCATTACTTTGCAAAGCAATAACTAAAAAAGATTGTTTTGGTGATGGAGATGCCTATATACTAGGTGCTTTAGGTGCATTTTTTGGAATTGTCAATGTCATTGTTATTTCTATTTTAAGTGTGGTTATTTGGGGCGTTCTTTGTGTACCGGCGTTTATATACAAGCTGTTTAAAGCAAAAGAGTTTAAACTCCTAAGTTCAATTATTTTATTTTCTATTGCTGCAGTTTTATTTGCACTAGGTGAGTATTTTAATGTTTTTGACTCAAATTTATTCCACTGGTTTGCTTATTTATTAGTAGCTTGTATTGGGCTTTACTGCTGTAAATTGTTAATTTCTTCAATAAAAAACGGCTCAAATCTTACAGTTATTCCTTTTGGACCTGCTTTGATTTTTGCCGCATTTTTTGTAATGTTTGTTTTGTTCTAAATTATACAAGCAATAAGCCAATGCCTATAAAAAACATTCCAGCAAAGATACCTGCCATTACATCATGGTTCTCTCCATATTCGCGAGCTGTTGGCATCAGTGTATCTAGTGAAATGTAGACCATAATTCCTGCAACAATGGCGAATAATATGCCCACTGCCATTTGTGGCATAAATAGTTGTATAATTAGAAATCCTATTATTGCACCAATTGGTCCTGAGATACCAGCTAATGCTGAAAATAACATTGCGTATCTTCTTTTACCTGTTGCATGGTACATAGGTAGACCAATTGCTATTCCTTCAGGCAAGTTGTGTATAGCCATTGCAATAACTAGAGGTATTCCAAGTTTTATATTTGTACTTGCAACAAGAAACATTGTAAGACCTTCTGGAAATCTGTGTAGTGAAATTGCAATAGCTGTTAAAAGTCCAGCTTTCTTTATTTTTTCGTCTTCTTCTGATATATCATGTGGCGCTTTATCAATCATTTCATCTCCAAAGTGTGCAGGAAGGAAATAATCAATCAATGCTGCTATAAATATTCCTGTGAAAAAGCCTATAAAAGTTATCAATGAGGCTTTATCTCCAAAAAACATTGTTGTAAATTCTTTTGAATCTTTGAGGATTTCTGTAAGTGCCATGTAAATCATTACACCTGCAGAAAATCCTAAACCAATAGCAAGCATTCTTAAATTGCTTCTTTTTACAAAGAATGAAACTGAACCACCTATTATTGTTGCAAGACCTGCTATTACAGTCAGTGCAAAGGCAATTATTTGATGCTGTTCGATAATCATTTTATTCTCGATTTCTAGTGGCTTTTTAGTTTATTTCAGCCAGTTTTTCTAATTTTAATTTTTGGTCATGTTCCATTAGCAAGTTTATAAGCTCGTCTAATTCTCCATCGATAACTGTCCATACGTTTAGGTTTTGTCCTATTCTGTGGTCAGTTAAACGACCTTGTGGGAAATTGTATGTTCTTATACGTTCAGAACGGTCTCCAGTACCAACCTGAGAACGTCTTAAGTCAGTAATTTCTTGCATTTGTTTTTGTACTTCAATATCGTACAATTTAGCTTTCAAAATTTGTAAAGCTCTTTCTTTGTTTTGAAGTTGTGAACGTTCTTCTGTACAGAAAATCATTATTCCTGAAGGCTTGTGGAATACTCTAACAGCAGTTTCTACTTTGTTTACGTTTTGTCCACCGGCTCCACCTGATCTTGCTGTTGAAATTTCTAAATCGTTTGGATTTAATTCGATTTCAACGTCATCAACTTCTGGCATAACTGCAACTGTTGCTGTTGATGTATGAACTCTGCCTTGAGATTCTGTTTGTGGAACACGTTGTACTCTGTGTACACCAGATTCATACTTCAATTTAGAGTATATGCTATCACCTTTTATTGAAATAATAACTTCTGAAACACCACCAGCTTCACAATCAGTTTTGCTTAGGATTTGTGATTGCCAACCTTGTTTGTCGGCGTAACGAAGATACATTCTCATTAGGTCGCCAGCGAAAATGTTTGCTTCGTCTCCACC
>CALUPF010000030.1 GCA_944322545.1 Candidatus Gastranaerophilales bacterium | reverse complement strand
ATCAATTTCAGATGTGAACTTAAATTTTGTCACATCGTTTTCTCCGATTTTTATAGAAAAACCCAAAATACCTAATGATATATTTCAAAAACAATTCGGAAACGTAGAACCTAAAAAACGAAACTTTATACATAAATTTGCAAATCTAGAGGAGTTTTATAAACTTTTATACAACGTATCAGATTTGAAAGTCCTTGAGAGCTTTCCCTTCAATAAGTTAAAAAGTCTTTATTTAATAGCACGTTCAAAAGATAATTTGGGTCAGCTAAGATTTTCAGCTAATGAGCTATTGCAAATTTCGACTTTGCCAGATAACAAGTTAAAATACCTAAAACCATTTGCCAGACAAAAAAAGGTTGGAGGAGTTTTTAACTATTCATTCGAACAGTTACAAGAAATTGCAAATTTTACATCCAAAGAAAAACAAAATGCAATGCAAATTCTTGAATATAATTTGCCATCAACTAACCTGATAAAGCTTTGTAAAGATACAAATGCCAATATTTCAGCATTAAAAAAACGACTTGATGTAATTAATAAAATCTTTTCAGGAAATATATACCAAATAGATGTTACCAAAAATCAAAATGACTATATACTCTTTTTAACAACAGCAAAAGATCACAAAAGTCACAAGTTTATTTTTGATAAAAACTTCAACTTGAACAAAAGTTATAAATCTTGTATAGATTTTGAGAAAGGGAAATTAACCCAAAATAAATTTTTCGACAAACTCAAATTTTTTAAAAAGAAACAACTCTCAAAACCTGAAAATTTAAGCACCAACTTAAGAGTTCCACAAGAAGAACATTTTTACACACTAGATAAAATACAAGAAAAAATAGAAACACTAAAACAAACAAAATCAAAAGCATATAGAAATAATTATTTTGTTATGCAAACAGGTCAAGGCAACTTCATTAGAACTGATTATTTTTTACCAGAAAATATGCTAGTTGATTACTGGAAAAAAGGTGCAATTTCAAACGAAGATTTAATTAAGATTTGTACAGAAAATGCAGGAATGATACCAGAAAAGGACTTAGAGTTTTTTGCATTAAACAAAATAAAAATAACAAACCATGACAATGAAAAATATTTAGAGATACGTAAAAACAATTATAGTTCTAATCCTGTAAAAATAGGATCTGAATATTACAATAAAGTTTTAACAGAAACACTAAAAGCAGAAGAAGAAAAGTTATCAAAAATTAAAACAGAAAAGAAAATGATTATTATTGATGGACTACCTGGTGCTGGTAAAACAACAATAATAAAAAAAATACTGGGAAATGATCCAAACAAATACTACACTCCAGATGCTGATGACATCAAAGGAATGTTTAAAGAAGTTTATAAAAATGGAGAAGGTGCAGCACTCGTACATAAAGCGTCAAGTACTATTTTAAGAAACGAAATCTTACCAAAAGTATTTAATCAAGGCAAAAACATAATTTTCCAAACAGCAGGAGAATCAGTTAAAATCCATAAAATAATCCAGGAAGCAAAAAACAAAGGTTACACAATAGATTATATACATATCGCTACCCCTATTAACCTTTCTATTGAAAGATCAATTTCAAGATTTGAACATACAGGAAGGTTCATAGATCCATATGTCGTATTATCTACGCATAATACAAATAATAAAGAAAAAGAGTTTGCAGCAAAAATATTCTCCTTCCATAAGAATATAAGAAATTCTTACAAAGTAGAAAATGGACAAATAACCCTAATAAAAGAAGGGTTTAGTGATGCATCTAGAAAGGTCTAGATTATCCTTTTTTAGATGCACCAGCAATTTCTGAATCAACTCTTAAAAACACAGGTTTTATTTTTGATTTTTCAGTAATTTTACCTGCTGGGATTTCACCCCATTTTAAAGAATCAAGTTTTACATCAACAGCTTTTTCAGACCTGTTAAGTTGTTCATAAATATCTTGAGCAATATTAGGACAATATGGCGCAAGCAAAGCCCCAATAAATCTCATGGATTCTAATACAGTGTATAGTACTTTTGCACACTCATCCATTTTTTCTTCCTTAGCTAAAGACCAAGGAGCTGTGTCATTAACATATTTGTTTACTGTATTTGCAAAATTTACGATTTCTTGAGCAGCTTCAGCAACTTCAAACTTGTCAAATCTTGATTTAACAAGATTAACAGTTTCTAATGCAGCTTTAGCTATTTCATTATCAGAAGAAGTTATAAACTCAGGTTTTATTTCACCATCAAAATATTTAACCTGCATATTCAAAGTTCTGTTTAACAAGTTACCAATGTTATTAGCTAAATCAGCATTAATTCTTTCTTTAAAGTCTAAGTCAGAATAGTTACCATCACGACCAGCAGGTGCTGTAACCATCATGAAATATCTAAAAGCATCAGCTTGCTCTAAACAAAAACTGTCTAAAACATCTTTAGGAGCTATAACGTTACCAATAGATTTTGACATTTTAGTTTGATCAATAGTAATCCAGCCATGAGCAAATATAGTTTTAGGTAAAGGCAAATCTAATGCCATTAAAAATGCAGGCCAATAAATAGCGTGGAATTTCAAAATATCCTTTCCTATAACTTGCACATCAGCCGGCCAATATCTATTAAATTTTTCAGAAGGATTTTCAGGATCATAACCTAATGCAGTGATATAATTAGATAAAGCATCTATCCATACATAAATAATTTGAGAATCATCACCTAAAACAGGAATACCCCAACTAACTGAATCTTTGGAACGAGATACAGAAATATCTTCAATATGCTCAAGTTGGTTTATTACCTCATTAGCTCTAAATTCTGGTTGAATAAAATCAGGATTTTTCTTGATATGTTCAATAATTCTATCTTTGTATTTTGAAAGTTTGAAGAAATAGTTTTCTTCTTTAACTTCTTCAGGTTTTTTCAAATGGTCTGGACAAAGCCCATCTTCAGTCAAATCTCTAGGATTTAAAAACGACTCACAACCAGAGCAATACAAACCTGTATAAGAATGTTTATAAATATCACAATTGTCTTGAAGTTTTTTAAAGATTTTTTGAACTATTGCTTCATGGTCTTTATTTGTTGTTCTGATGAACTGATTATAAGATATATCAAGACCTTTCCAACATTCTTCAAATTTAGCTGTATTTATATCACAAAGCTCTTGAGGAGTAATTCCCTGAGCAGCTGCTGTTTTTTGAATTTTTATACCGTGTTCATCTGTACCAGACAAAAAATAAACATCATCATATCTTTGTCTAAAATGTCTAGCTAAAACGTCTGTTTGTATTTTTTCATAAGCGTGTCCAATATGTGGAGCGCCATTAGCGTAATCGATTGCTGTTGTTAAGTAAAATTTTGTCATAATCTATCCCATATCTTTAATATTTGCTAAGATAAAATTAACACAAAAAAATAATGCGCAAAAGGAGTTAATAAAATGACTGAACGATTAAATAACAGAAAAAATGACGAACTAAGAACAGTAAAATTTACTAAAGATTACACAAAACATGCACTTAGCTCAATTCTTGTTGAATTTGGAGATACAAAAGTTATTGTAACAGCTTCAGTTGATGAAAAAGCTCCAAAATGGATGGAAAAAGATGACCCAAGAGGATGGGTCACAGCAGAATATTCACTTTTGCCAACATCAACGCACACTCGTTGTCAACGAGAACGTTCAAAAATTTCAGGAAGAACACAAGAAATCCAACGTCTTATTGGACGAAGCCTAAGATCTTGTGTTGACTTAGAAAAAATGACAGGCCTAACAATCACGATAGATGCAGATGTAATCCAAGCAGATGGCGGAACAAGATGTGCAAGTATTTGTGGTGGATATCTTGCGTTAGAGCAAGCTGTAAAAAAATTATTAGAAGCAGGTACACTAAAAGAAAATCCAATTCTAGAGCCAATTGCTGCTGTATCTGTTGGTATCATTGATGGTGAAATAAAACTTGATTTGGATTATTCAGAAGATTCTCATGCACAGGTAGACTCTAACGTTGTTATGACAAAAAGCGGCAAAATAATTGAATTTCAAACTACAGCTGAAGGCAATCCATACGAAAAAAATCAGCTGTACCAAATTCTTGATACAGCTGAAAAAGCAATACAAAATATAATAAACTTGTATTAATTCTTTTTATTTTTATCGTCTGTATTTCCTGTAGCACTTTCAAGCAGGTAGTCAATTTTACCTGCTTTTAACACTTTGGCTGCACAGCTGATACCATTTCCTTTTCTATAACAGTCATCGCCTTTAGTTGTGTCAGAACCAGCAGGAACAATTCCTTTTTCTTTAACAATACAGAAAAAATAAACATCTTCACCAAATTTGTTAGGACCTTTTTCTCCATTAACATCTACAACAAAACGCCCAAAATTATTTTTCATATCTTCATCTGATATAGCTTTTTCCTGTGTACAAAGTGAAGTTGTATATGTATAAGATATGCCATCAGCAGTTCTTACGCTATAGCCCTGTGTTTCATAATTAGCCCAATCATTTCCATTCAAAGCTTTAATTGTTCCAGTTGTAAAACAACCTTTTTGACCAGGATTACAAACTTTCATTGTATTCAACTCTTTTGTAAATAGTGGCCAAAACTCAGTTGCCACTGTCCAATATCTAGTCTTACCAACAGGTCCATTTTCAAGTTCCATTCTTGTAACAGCTTGATTAAGAGTTGAATACGCTTTTTGAAGACCAGCAGCGAGCTCTTTTTTCTCAGCGGTATCACGCAAAGAAGGCAGAGTCATAGCAGATATTACACCAATGATCATTAAAGTAACAACTATCTCAGCAAGAGAAAATGCATTTATCTTTTTCATAATAATCCTCTTATTCCGTAACCGATTTTATTGAATCATATGCTATTTTTAAGAGTTTTTCAAGCTCAATCTCATTAATTATCAATGGGGGCATAAAATATATGACATTGCCAATTGGTCTTAAAATAGCGCCTAATTCCATAGCTGTTTTAAAAACTTGGTGACCAATTCTTTGTTCGAACGGATAAGGTTCTTTCGTCAATTTATCTTTTACTAATTCAACAGCGCCAATCATACCTATATGACGGACATCACCAACGTGTTTTAGGTCTTTTAGTTTTTGAATTTCATTTTTGAAAAACTCGATTTTAGGCTGAAGATTTTCAATAATATTCTCCTCTTCCATAATTTTAAGGTTCTCAACAGCGATTGCACAAGCTACTGGATTCCCTGTAAAACTATGTCCATGATAAAAAGTCTTTAGCTTTGAAAAATCATCATAAAACTCATTGTATATTTTATCCGTTGTTATTGTTGCAGCTAAAGGTATGTAACCTGCAGTAATTCCCTTCGCAACACAGAATATATCTGGTTTTATATTTGCATGTTCAAAAGCAAAATATTTGCCCGTTCTTCCAAAAGCCATAGCAACTTCATCGTCAATCAGCAAGATATCAAATTTATCACACAAAGCTCTTAATCTAGTGAGGTATTCTTTAGGGTAAACTCTCATGCCTGCAGCACCTTGAACCAAAGGCTCAACTATGATTGCAGCAATTTCATTGTGTCTTTTCTCAAAAAGAAGTTCAACATCTTTTATACAATCAATATTACATTCATTTTGTTTACAGTTTTTAGGACATCTATAACAATATGGTGCACAAACTTTTAAGGTTTCAAAAACTAAAGGTTTGAAAATCTCTTTATAAATATCAATACCACCAACAGAAACAGATCCTAAAGTGTCTCCATGATAGGAATCTGTCATTGAAACAAAATGTTTTTTTTCAGGTTTGCCTTTTTGATACCAGTATTGATAAGCCATTTTTATAGCTACTTCAACAGCAGTTGATCCATCATCAGAATAAAAAACTTTTGAAAAAGGTTCACCTGCCAATTTCACAAGCTTTTCTGCTAGTTCAATTGCTGGTTTATGAGTAAAATCAGCAAGCAAAACGTGTTCTATTTTTTCAGCCTGCTGTGTCAAAACTTTATTCAACTTAGGATTTGAATGTCCTAAAGTGTTTACCCACCAAGAAGACACACCGTCTATATATTTATTTCCATCAATATCGTAAAGGTATATTCCTTCACCTTTTTCTATTATTGTAGGCTTAAAGTCTTTACCTTCGTATTGTTTATGTTGAGTGTCTGGATGCCAGACATATTTTAAATCTTTTTCAATCCATTCTTGTTTTGTAGTCATTTTTCTCTCTTTTCTTTAATGCATCACCATTTTATAACAAATTCTTTGATACATCATTACGATGATGCTATTAAATTCCTAAAAAGCTTATAAAACAGACTGTAAAACCTTAAAAAAGTAATAGCAGGTAACTTAGCTCCAAGCCAAGATACTAATTTAGAGCATTTAGAAATAGTTATTAACATATTCAAAAAACAGATTAAAGTTGTTTGCTCATAAGGTGTGATTTTTGAGCAGTTTTGTTTACTGTCTCAAAAAGAATGTCTGAAATATTACTTTCATTTAAAACCTTATTACCTTCAGCTGTTGTACCACCAGGTGTCGTTACATTAACAATCAATTGCTCTGGATCAACGCCTGATTCAAGGATCATTCTAGCTGAGCCTAAGGCTGTTTGAGCAGATAATTTCAAAGCTGTTTTGTAATCAAGACCCAATTTTTCACCAGCTTTTGCAATTTGATCGATTATGTAATAGTAAAAAGCTGGTCCAGAGCCACTTACACCAGTAATAGCATCAATGTCTTTTTCATCGGCTTCAACAACTTTTCCCACTTTTGAGAAAATTTCTTTAACACATTCAAAATCTTCTTGAGTAGCGTGCTCACCTTTACATACCGCACTCATTCCTTCACCTAAAAGAGCTGGTGTATTAGGCATAACTTTTACCACTCTAGCTTCTTTTTCAAGAATTTCTTCAACTCTTGAAGATGAAATGCCAGCAGCGATAGTAATTATTAGTTTAGAATCATCGATTTTATCTTCTATTTCTGTCAAAACTTCTTTCACAACAAATGGTTTCACAGCAAGCAATAAAATATCAGCTTCAGCGGCTGCTTCTCTGTTATTGTGAACAATTTTTATACCCAATTCTTTCTCAACTTTATGAGCATAATCTTTATTAGGTTCAGAAGCTATTATATGTTTGTCATCAAAAAGACCTGAACGTAAAAGACCTTTTATAATAGCTGTAGCCATTTTGCCGGCGCCAATGAAACCAATTGTTTTATCCATATGTGTAAACCTTTATTAAATCGTGTACTATCCGTATTTGACAATCGTCTATGTCTTTTTTATCATGATATAACGCGAAAAAATTAATTCAAGGAGCAATAAAATGAGACGTACATTAGAAGGAACAAAAAGAAAAAGACAAAACGTCAGCGGATTCAGAGCTAGAATGGCTACTCCTGGCGGAAGAACAGTTATCAACAGAAGAAGAGCAAAAGGTCGTCATAGACTTGCTATCCAAGCTAAAAAAAGAGCTTAGTTTAACTGTTATAACTTAATTGAAGAGTTTTTAAACAGGTCTGTTTTCACTAAGCAGACCTGTTTTTAAGTATAAAAGGTAAAAAATGCTTCCTAAAAAATATAGGCTTAAAAACCCGCGAGCATTCGAAGGTACATATAAAAATAAATATATAATATCTGATTCAACAATAACTATATATGTGGGCAAGGTAAAAAAAGACAAAGAATTACCCACAAAATATGGTTTTGTTGTAAGTAAAAAATTCCACAAAAGAGCTGTTAAAAGAAACAGAATAAAAAGACTGCTAAGAGAATGTATCCGTCTTGGAATAAAAAATCAAAAGCTCTCAAAACTGGATAATTACATGTCTTTTATTCTTATACCTAAAGCAAAAGCTCTTGATACAAATTTAAAAACAATTGAACAGTCTTTTTATAATCTTTTGGAGAAAATCAAATGAAAATATTTGAATATAAAAATATAGATGAAGCATTTTTTCAAAACATTGAATTTGAAACAATAAACTCTGTAAATGAAATAATTAAAAACGTAAAAGAAAAAAAAGACTCAGCTGTAATAGAATATACAAAAAAATTTGATGGACATATAGAAAATATAGAAGTCACAAAACAAGAAATTGAAAATGCATATAAAAATGTTGATGAACAAACTATAGCTGCAATAAAAACAGCAATAAAAAATGTAGAAGAATTTGCACATAAACAACTTGATTGCATAAAAGACCTAGATACTGAAATTAACGACGTAAAAATAGGTCACAGAGTCATTCCCATAGAAACAGCCGGTTGTTACATCCCTGGAGGAAATTATCCATTACCAAGCACAGCTGTAATGACGATTGTACCGGCCAAAGTAGCTGGTGTAAAAAACATAATCGCTTGTTCGCCTAAAATCAAAGACGTAACAATCGTCGCTTGTGATCTAGCTGGAGCAAATAAAATATACAAAGTTGGCGGTGTTCAAGCAATTGCAGCTATGGCATATGGAACAGAAACAATAATAAAAGCAGATAAAATTGTAGGTCCAGGAAACAAATTCGTTACTGCTGCAAAAAAACAAGTCTATGGAGAGTGTGGGATTGATTTTTTAGCAGGGCCTTCTGAAGTTTTAATCATTGCTGATGATAGCGCTAACCCCAAATTTGTTGCAGCAGATATGTTAGCACAATGTGAACATGACAAAGACGCAAGAGCATATTTAATCTGTTTTTCAAAAGAGTTTGCAAATGAAGTTGATAAATACGCAAAAGAATTTTTGAAAGACTTAAAAACTCAAGAAATAGCACAAATCTCCTACGAAAAATCTTATGCAATAGTTGTTGATAACTTAGAAGAAGCAATTGAAATCTCAGAAAAAAGAGCTCCTGAACACCTAGAAATATGTTTTAAAAACGCTCAAAATTCTATTGAATTATTCAAAAACTACGGTTCATTGTTTATTGGAAATTATTCAGCAGAAGTGTTTGGTGATTACTGTGCAGGAACTAATCACACATTGCCAACAAACAAAGTTTCTAGATACTCTGGTGGTTTAAGTGTGTTTGATTTTGTAAAAATACAAACATATCAATATGCAAATGAAAATGCTGCGAAAGAACTATCCAAAACAGCATCAATAATTGCAAAAAATGAAGGATTATTCGCTCATAAACTAGCTTCTGATATA
Source organism: Candidatus Gastranaerophilales bacterium (assembly GCA_944322545.1). GTDB lineage: Bacteria > Cyanobacteriota > Vampirovibrionia > Gastranaerophilales > Gastranaerophilaceae > Limenecus. The sequence continues at coordinate 44,947 of CALUPF010000030.1, read as the reverse complement.
AGAGGTTAATCGTTTAAAAGCTCTTTCAATTTTTCTTTATAAAACCCAGTAATATCAATTAGCGCATGCAAAGTTAAAGACATAATTTCAACTTCTTGTTTCCATTCGTTGTAAGAACATTTTTCTGGCAATGCAACTAAAGGGTTATTAGGAAAATCTCTACATATATTAGGTCTATTCTCGTAATCTGTGCAAAGACCATCATCACCTAGTTTTGGACAATAGTAAAAATACACTTCTGTTTGATCTGAGAACTTTTCTTCTATCATAGCGATGTAATCTGGATAAATCTTTCTTGGTTCTTCTTTTGATTTATAAGGAACAAAAACACTCACGAATTCCTTAGAGAATTTATCACCGTTTTCAGCCCTTTGTTTAAGCTCCTCATAAGAATATTCAGAACTAGCTAACCTACAACAAGAAGTACAGCGACCACAAGTAAAACACTGTCTTCTTTTCTCAATTAATTGAATTTTTTCATAGATATCTTTAGAAATTTTATTCTCAAGATGATTCAATGCTGCTTCTTGCCAAAATCTGTATCTACAACCTTTTTCAAACTTTTGAAAAAGATTAATTTGATTAAAGTCAATTTCGCAATCTTCCTTACAATGATTGCACAATGAAGCTCTTTTTAACGCATTAAGTTGTTTATCAATTGCGTCTTGAGCATTGAAAAACAACTGTTTATATATTTTTTTAGTTTTAATTATTTCGTTTTGTAAGTTATTCACATATACAATATAGCACATTAAAACCTGTTGATATAAAATTGTTTTAACAAAGGGGATGGGGAGAACAATTTTGAAAAGGATTCAACAACTATCAAGACAACTGATTAACCAAATAGCAGCAGGTGAGGTTATTGAAAGACCTGCTTCTGTCGTTAAAGAGCTTGTCGAAAACTCAATTGACGCAGGCGCAACAAGAGTTGAGGTGGAAATAAGCAAAGACTGTCTTGATATTAGAGTTTCAGACAACGGCTCAGGGATTCACCCTGACGACATAGAACTCGCTTTTTCAAAACATGCAACAAGCAAAATTTCATCAGCAGAAGACCTTTTTGACATCCATACAATGGGCTTTAGAGGTGAAGCTCTAGCTAGTATAATCTCAATCGCAAAAGTAATTTGTACAACCAGAACAAAAGACCTGGAAACAGGCATGCGCGTAGAATGTGAAGAATCAAACGTAAAAAAATCACCGTGCGGCTGTGCAATAGGAACAACTATGGAGGTCAAAAATCTTTTTTATAACACCCCGGTAAGACAAAAATTCCTAAAATCTGAAAGAGTTGAGCTTTCTTATATTGCAGAAATTCTACAAAGCATAGCAATAGCAAATCCACATGTTGCTATTTCTCTAATCAATGAAGGCAAAACACCTTTAAAAACATCAGGAAGCGGTGACTTACTTTGCGTTTTGACAGAAATTTATTCAAATTCAATTGCTAATGAGCTAAAAAAAATTAATAAATCAGATGACTTATCCAAAATAAAAATTACAGGATACTGCTCAACACCAGATTTTACTCGCTCAACAAAAAAATCTATACACGTATTTGTAAATAACAGGGTTGTAAAATGTCCAGTAATTTTAAAAGCGATAGACACTGCATATAAAAACATGTTGCCTAACGGGAAATATCCATTTGTTTGTCTGAATTTAGAACTACAACCTAAAGACGTTGACGTAAACGTTCATCCGACTAAAAAAGAAGTTAGATATCAAAACCCAAATCAAATTTTTAATTTTGTATACAGTGCAATACTTGACGCATTGTCTTCATATAAAAAAGAAGAAACACCAATTTCTGAAACCGTCATACCTTTTGCTAAAAACTACAATACAATTACACAGACAAATGAAATTCAAGAATCAAAAGATGATGACACTGTGTATGTTTCAGAGGAAAAGTTTGAAGAAATAAAACAAACAAACACAAAGCATTTTGAATTAAATGTAAATCAAATAAATCTAGATATTCCTCAAACAGCTAAGATTCAAGAAACTATAAACATAATTGGACAATATAGAAATACTTACATAATTTTTGAAGAGGATACTGAGTTAAAAATCGTCGATCAACACATTGCTGATGAAAGATACATATTTGAAAAACTACAAAACGAGCTAAAAAATACAGAAATTCCATCACAGCTTCTTTTAATCTCAGATGTGATCGAACTAGAACCTGCTGATGTCGTATTGATAAAAGAAAACGAAGATAAACTGAAAAAATTTGGATTTGGAATTGAACAAATCTCACAAAAAGAAATTGTGTTCAAAAAAATCCCTCAAGCTATCGCTCACATAAAAGTAAAAGATATTATTTCTGATATATTAGAAAATCTGCATAGTGACTTAGATAACCTTGAAGAAAAAATGCTAGTGACAATGTCTTGCAAAGCAGCTGTAAAAGCAGGCGCTGAATTAAATTTATGGCAAATGGAAGAATTAATAAAAAAATGGAAAACAACAAAACTTCCTTACACATGCCCTCATGGACGACCTATCGTTCATAGCTTCTCTGAAAAAGAAATTGCGTCATTCTTCCTCAGAAATGCGTAGCAAAACTGTTTTGTTAACTTTTATTAACACACCTGAAATTTTCAAAGAAAAAATGTTTTTATATATATAGCAATATATATAAACATGAGTTAAAATAGTACAATGAAGAAAGTAATAGACATCACAGAGCGTCTTGAGCAGGAGAAAACTGAAGTCGAAAAAGCATCGACTCCACAACCTAAGCTTGAGAAAGCAACAAATCCAATATTTAAGAAACTCGCCCAGTTTCAACACTCTAAGCTGTCTAAAAAATTTGATATTAATGATTTAATATAGTTATGTACTATTTAAAAAATACTCTTTTTCTAGATTTAACAAAAAATCAGAAAGCTTCATTGTTTAGCTTTCTGAAAAGTTTTGTCAAAAAATATCAAAAAAAATCAATCGATGATATTTTAGATTTATTCATAGAAGAAGAGCAATACTACTATGAGGTTCAAAATCCCCACTTTGAATGGATTATTGAATTATTCGAGAACGAACAATTTATTAAAGAATTGAAAATACTAATAAAAGAAAATCTTAAACAACTCGAGATAAAAGAAGCTCAAAAGCCATTTCTTGAAAAACAAAAACAAATCATGAAAGAACAAAGAAAAAAAGCTTCTGAGCTAAAAATGTCTAAAGAAAAACCAACAAAAAAACAAATTTATTATTACGATAAACTATGTAAGCAATATAATATAAAACAAGAAGACATTTCAGAAAAATCGAGATTAGACTTGAAAAACATCATAGGGAAAATTTTAGATGACGCAGAATCAAAGATATCTCCTCAAAAAGGACTTGATTGAACTATACACAAATAATGGGTTTGAAATAAATGAAGCAGAAGCTGAAATAAGCTTTGCAATAGAAATTATTAGCGGCATAACACCAAAAGACCTAATTTTAGGTATAATGCCTGACCCAAACGACTTAAAGAAACTCAAAGATACAATTGAAACTAGGGTAAAAACAAAACAACCTATTGCCCAAATTCTTGGTAAATCCTTTTTTATGGGACAAAAATTTGATGTTACCCAAGACACACTAATCCCAAGACCTGAGACAGAACTGCTTGTAAAACATGCAGTTGAAATAATAAAGAAAAATGACTTTAAACAAATCTTAGATATTGGTACAGGAACAGGCTGTATTGCCTGCATGATAGCAAAACTAACAAAAGCACAGGTGCTTGGCGTAGATATATCAAATGAAGCATTAAAAGTATCATTAAATAATGCAATGCATCTTGATTTAATGAACAAAGCTTTGTTTAGAAAATCTGATTTATTCTCGAAAATCAGACCTGGAGAAAAGTTCGATATGATAGTTTCAAATCCTCCATATATTCCACCACAAGAAAAACAGAATCTTCAAACTGAAGTCAAAGACTTCGAACCAGAGAACGCATTATTTACAAATGATGAAAAAGGTATAGAATTTTACATAAAAATAGCAAAACAAGCTAAAGACTATTTGAATAATAAAGGATACTTGATATTTGAACTAGGCATAAATCAAGCAGATTATGTTAAAGATATTTTGGATGAAAACGGATTTCAAGATATTGAAATTCTAGAAGATGTATCAGGTATAAAACGAGTTATATCAGGGAAAATAAGATAACAAATCAAACCACTTGCAATTTCAAATTGACATGTGTATAATAATCTTATTAAGAATGATTCTTAATAAGATTCGTCTTAAAAGTGAATTATGGTAATTATGAAAGAGGTAAATTATGGCAAAATTTGTATGTTCAGTTTGCGGATACGTATATGAAGGTGATGCTGCTCCAGCAAAATGCCCTATGTGTGGTGTTGGCGCAGAAAAATTCAACAAAGTTGAAGAAGGCACTGGAGTTGTAGGTTGGGCTGATGAACACAGAATCGGCGTTGGTGCAGATGTTGACGCAGAAGTTAAACAAGGCTTAAAAGATCACTTCATCGGTGAATGTACAGAAGTTGGTATGTACTTAGCAATGAGCAGACAAGCTGACAGAGAAGGCTATCCAGAAGTAGCAGAAGCTTACAAAAGAATAGCTTTCGAAGAAGCAGAACACGCTGCAAAATTCGCTGAACTTCTTGGTGAAGTTGTTACTAACTCAACTAAGAAAAACCTTGAAATGCGTGTTGAAGCTGAATCTGGTGCTTGCGCAGCTAAAAAAGCTATCGCTTCAAGAGCAAAAGAACTTAACCTTGACGCTATTCATGACACAGTTCACGAAATGTGTAAAGATGAAGCTCGTCACGGACAAGCTTTCCAAGGTTTATTAAAAAGATATTTCTCATAAAAAGTAGATTCCTTCCTTATGAGATTAAAAGCCCTTCTAACTGAAGGGCTTTATTTTTTATCTTGTTTTTCTCTTTCCTCAATGATATTTTCAAACTGAGCTAGCGTTTCAGAACCAACAGTCTGTTCTAAAGAAGCACGTCTAGCTAAAAAGTCTGAACGCAATTTGCTTTGCATATTTAAAGCCGAACGATAATAAGCATCTACCATTATAACTTGATCATCAGTTAAATCAGCTGAATTCATAAATGCATTTCTTCTTTTTGCAACAATCTCATCGGACTTTATCAATGATTCTCTTGCAGACATATAATCAAAATAATAGTTAACGATCTTTCTTTGTAACTCTTCAATTTTTCTAATCAAAACAACCATATCAGCATCATTAACTTTCGAAAATTTATAGTTTAAATCTTTATCATCTACTGACATTGAACCAAGAATGCTGCTTCCCATAATAGCTGACAAAGCTCCAATAGGGTTTCCCATCCCAATTCCTGCAAGACTACCTACTGTTGAAATAGGCTGTATAATTTTTTTCACAATATTTTCATTTGGCTTATCTTCATCAGGATTTGAGAGTTTATACACAATAAACTTTACTGTCTCGCTATTTTGAGCCGCACCAATCCACAAAAGTTTTATGTCCTCAATCACATCATTTTGTGTGAGTTCACCATCATCACTAATCTCTTTAGCAATTTTTTTCAAACTCAAATCAGCGTATGTGATATTTTTCACAGCTTCACTTGTTTTGTCTATATTAGCTTCTTTTGATTGAAGTTTTTTGTCACTTTCAGAAACTTTATAGATTCTTTCAGGCTCAGCACCAACCCCAACACGATAAGCAGGTTCTTTAGGTTCTGTAAGTTCATCTACGGTAATAGCAAATGAGCTCATATTTGATAAAAGCAAAGCTAAAAATAAAAGTAACAGCTTATTTTTCACTACTTTGCCCTCCATTTTCAACTTTCGTTTCAGTATTGGAAGATTTTGGTGAATTTGAGTTTAACAGCTTTTGTGAAAACAACTCGTTTTTAAACGCATACTGATAAAGATTTAAATTTTCAACTGTTTTTTTCCCTGCTAATCTTTCTAAGTCCATTTGATACTTTCTGGCTTCTTTTAAAAGGCGAAACTCTTCAAACATCAAATCATCATACATAGCAGATGAAACTATTATTTCCATCTGATTGTTATTTTTGATGGCATTAGCATAATTTTTATTATACAAAACAAGCCTTTGACGAGTATCTTTAATCTGATTCAACACCATTTTATAGTTATAGTAAGTGTTAATTATCTGATCCTGCAAAGATTCAATCATGCCTGCTAACTCTATTAACTCAGTATCAGTCAAAGGCATTTCTTTGGGATTGTTTGCTTTAGCAATGTAATTATTAGCCAATCTGCCTGTTGCATAAGATGCAGATTGAACCATGTAATTTGCACCAAACATAGCAGGTATAAAAGAAGCTCCATTTACCAAAGCCGAAACAGATTTAGCTAAAATTGAAGAATGATATCTTTGCTGACTAGGAGGAATAGATAGTTTTTTCATAGCAAACTTAATTATGTTGTTATTCTCAACAGTCGCTTTCCATAAAGCATCAATATCTTCTAAATCTTTTTGTTGTTGTAAAAAAACTATTCCTTTTAAAGCAGTATCCTCATCAATAGTCAAATCCTTTTCGTCTTTAACAACTTTTGGTTTGTATTGAATTTCATTTTTTTTAACTCCATCTAGGCTGATTTCTTCAGCAAATGAAGTGTTTGAAAACAAAAGTAATATTAAAAATGACAATACTAACTTTCTCATACATGTACTTTATAGCACACTCAATCTCGTTAAGAAAATTTATTTGAATTATTGTAAAATAAAGTAAAATTAAATGGTTTCAAAATTCAGGAGTTTTTATGCTAGAAAATATTCTAAAAGAAATAAGTGAAGAATATTCAAAAATAAACAGTGTGTACGCTGTTGTATTATCAGGTTCAAGAGCTTCAAACCTTAATGACAAATTATCAGACTATGATATATACATATACACAGACGACGAAATTCCCATAGATTTTAGAACCCAACTTGCACAAAAACACTCAGAAGTTTACGAAATAGATAACAGATACTTCGAAACAGGAGATGAATGGGAACTAAAAAATTATCCTACCTGTTTTGACTTTATGTTTAGAAATCCACAATGGATAAAAGATCAAATCAATAATGTTTGGATAAAACATAATGCATCTTTAGGCTATTCAACCTGTTTTTTATACAATGTTAAACATTCAAAAATTTTATACGATAAAAACAACTGGTTTTTAGACCTTCAAAAACAAATCGAAGAGAATGATTACCCTGAAGAACTTCAAAAAAATATCATCAAAAAAAATCTAATGATGCTAAAAGATAAAAAAAGTGCATCATTTTTCGAACAAATAGAAAAAGCCGTAAAAAGAAATGATATAATTAGCATTCAACATAGAATAACAGCATTTTTAGCCTGTTATTTTGATATAATTTTTGCAATTAATAAAAAATTACATCCTGGAGAAAAAAGATTAATTCAATATGCAAAATTAAATTGTATAATATTACCTAACAAATTTGCAGAAAATCTTGAAAATTTAATAATATCCGCAGATAAAAACAAAATTGAAATACTAAGTAATATTATTTTTGAATTAAGAAAAATATTACCCAACAATATTAAATAATCTGATGATTAAAAAATATATTAACCCTTAATAAAATATCTTTAAACAACACAAAAAGGGGGCAAAATGGAAGAAAATAATCACAATATCGAACCTAAAAAAGAAGAAGAAAAAAGTTCTTGCTGGGTTAAGTTTGCTTTATTTTTAATAGTTTTATTTCTTGCATGTTACTTGGCTGTATATTACATACTAGATCAAATGAGACATTCTTATTACGTTCCGACTAATATGGAAAATATAGATAAAATTCTACAAGAACAAGATAAAATGTTTAACAATATGACAATATTTCCAATGCACTACAACGCAATGGTTAACGTCAAAAACCCTGTTGAAATGTACAAAGATGATAAACAAAATGCTTATAAAATAGTTGTTGACCTTAAACCTTTTGATAACAACCCTGAAAACTTAGATGTATCAATTAATGATAACAAAATCGAGATAACAGGTGAAGCAGAAAAAGTAAAAAATCATTCTGAAAACATTTTTTCAATTTCACAAAGCTTCATGTTCCCTGAAAAAATAGATACAGATGAAATCACAAAAGAAAAATCTGGTAATAAATATATCATTACCTTACCAATAGATGACTAAAAAGCAGGCAATATGCCTGCTTTTTTACCTTGAGTTCCTGAATATATTTCCTATCAATTGGAAAATCTTTTGTGCTGCCTCATCTCCACCATGTCTATCTGGATGGAATTTTAAAGTCAAAGATTTGTACGTTTTTTTTGTCATATTTTTTAATGCATCTTCTGAAATATCTAATAGCTCAGACAATATTTTTAGCTGAGAACTATCTAAAGCATCAACGCCACCATAATTCACTTTGTCAACAATGTCATCAAACGCTTGTGAATTGTTGCGAACCCAATCAAAAGAGCCAGAGGTTGAAGATCTTGTCCCTGCCCCTGCGGCACTAGTTCCAGTTCTTGTTCCAGCTCCAGCTGCGTCATCTGCTGCACTTGCGGCTCCTGTTCCTGCTCTTGTTCCGGCTCCAGCTGCGTCATCCGCTGCACCTGCGGCTCCTGTTCCTGCTCTTGTTCCGGCTCCAGCTGCGTCATCTGCTGCACTTGCTGCTCCTGCTCTTGTTGCCGTACTTGCAGACTTAGAAAACATATTACCTACACCTTTAAACAAACCTGCTGTTGCACCAGCAATAAGAGCATCTGTACTAGCTTTCTTTGCTATTTTACCCATATTTTCAGCATTAACATCACCATCTATCTGATTTGTAGCAAGATCAGTTGTCTCAGCAGCAACACTTGCAACAAATGTACTACCACCTGCTACTGCTGCTGTAACCGCCAATGAAGCACCACCTGTTGCAACTGCAGCAACACCTGATACAACACCAACTGCTACACCTTTAACAACCGCACCACCTTTTTCTTGGGATTGATTATATTTTTCAACCCTAGATGTAATGTCATTTTTTGATAATTCTTTGTAAAGTTGGTCAAATTTAGCTTTATCTCCACGATCTAACGCAGCTTTTAATTCTTTTAATTTTCCTTTATAAGCATTTAAGTCTGCTCTTACGTGATCTTCTGTATTAGTAGAGCCAAAGAAGCCCGAAACAGCATCAGCAGTATTAGCTGCCCAACCATCTTTTGCCACTTGATGATTAAAGGATTTCATTGCAGCATTAAAACTTTTAACAAGATTATTATACTGTTGTCTTGATGTAGCCATTTTTTTATTTTTTGCGACAGCAGCATCTTTTTTAGCTACTTTTTGAGAATCCAAAAGCGTACCATCATGAGCAACAAGATATCTATTGCCGTGTTGATCCACCGCATAAAATCTTCCATTTGCAGCTTTTTCACCAGTTGGTTTCAGTTTTATATGTCGTCCTTCACTACCGTCTTTATTTCTATAAAAAGCATCAACCGTATATTTTGCACGTTCTGCAGCTTGTCTTTTTTTCAACTGTTGGGCTCTATAATTATCTTTTATTGCATCAGCATTCCCTTTATCTTCAAGATCCCCTGGAACTTTAACAACATCCCCCATATAAAGATATTCTTTACCTTGTTTACCATGCACAGCACCTGGATTATTTTTAATAAACTCTTCTTTTGCTTTCTTCAAATTTTCTTCATTCACCTCTATACCTTGAGCTTCTAGTGAACGTTTTAAAATAGAATCAAGAGTTTCTCCAGGTTGTACAGTATAGTCTTTTGGAGTTTGCAATCTCAATCTTTCTTTTTCTGCAGCAGCTTCTGCTTCTGCCTTAGCTTTTGCCTCAGCAGCAGCCTTTGCTTCAGCTTCTGCCTTAGCTTTTGCTTCAGCTTCTGCTTTTACTCTAGCCTCTTCTACGCTTTTATTATAGTCATCTATTACTTTATCAGTTGAAACTTTAGAATCATCTTTTGTTGCTTTTCTGACATATTTCATGAAGGCTTTTAAATCTTTACCTTCGATATTTTCTATACCCATTGATGCGAATGCATCATTAAACATTTTAGCGCCTTCTTCAAATTCCTTTTTAGATAATTTTTTATTGCCATCAGAATCAAGCTGAGAAAAAGCTTTTAAAGCATTAGCAAGCTCTAATGAACTTAAATCTCCGCTTTTATCAACATCAAAAGCTTTGAAAATATCAATCATTTTCCTGTTTTTTTTCTCAATCTCTGCACGTTCTTCTTTAGAAATACCCTCAGATGATACTTCACTTGTATCATATTTTTTTCCAGAATCAATTTTTAAACTACGATCAAACATTCCCATAAGAACACGCCTTTCATTCCTTTACACTACAATTTGAGTATCGAAATAGAAAGACAAATTATTTAAGAAAAAAATAAAAAAATCTCAACCTATCCTATCCTATCCGGCATTATAGTTGAATTTTGAGATATTGTAAATTTTTTTTAACAAAGAATTAAATTTTTAATCTTGAAAAGTTCTTTAAAATCACCGGATTTCACAACTGAGTCTATTACTTCTAAAATTTTATCCAAATCTTCTTTTGAAAGTTTTTTAATTTCTTTTGGCAATTTTATATCTTCAGTTGATTTTGCATCAACTAAAAAATTATTTATTTTCAAAAAGTCCTTGTAAACAGACATAATCTCAAACCAATCGTTCGGTAGATTACAATTTTTACCTAGATAGTATTTGCAATCTTTTTTGAGCTTATCAAAATATGAAATAGCATAGTTAACCTCAAACAACATCTCATCTTCTTTTACAGAACGACCTAGATAATCATTTTCTAGAATTTCTTTAGGTTCGTCCTTAAAATTTTGTGTAATAAATGTAGCCCACAAAAGACAACCTAAATAAAAGCCAACTGTATGTTCAAGCAGCTTAAGAATTTGAGGATATACAGTCTGAAACTTAAACTTTCTTTGATGCATTGCCTTCATTGAAAAAATAACATTATAAACAGCATCAATATTAGTAGCAAAAGCTAATGTATATTTAGAATACCCAGGATCAAACAAAACTCCCTTAGAAAAATCCATATAAATCTCCGCCTAAATCGTCAACAAAAACATTATATCTTTATTCTGATTAAAAATAAAGTTTGAACTTCAAGTGTGTTTTGTTTATATTAAAGATAAACTTTAGAAGAGGTGAATATGGCATTAAACGTATATTTAGGGATTGATGTAGGCTCTGTTACAACAAAGCTTGCATTAGTTGATGAAACAGGAAAATATGTAGATAGCTACATGTTAAGAACATCTGGAAAGCCAGTTTTAGCAGTCCAAGCTGGTATGAGAGAGTTATTAAACAAAGCTTTATGTGAATACAATATTCAAGGTGTAGGAACAACAGGAAGCGGCAGAAATTTAGCAGGTGCACTAGTCGGTGCTGACGTTGTAAAAAATGAAATCACAGCTCACGCAGTAGCAGCTAGCACATATGTTCATGGGGTACAAACAATTCTTGAAATTGGTGGACAAGACAGTAAAATAATTATTTTAAGAGATGGTATAGTAACTGATTTTGCGATGAATACTGTTTGTGCAGCAGGTACAGGTAGTTTTCTTGACCAACAAGCTAATAGATTAAATGTACCAATTGAAAAGTTTGGCGAAACAGCTCTAAAATCAACAAACCCAGCAAGAATTGCTGGCAGATGTGGTGTTTTTGCAGAAAGTGACTTAATTCACAAACAGCAATTAGGATATCCTGTTGAAGATTTGCTTTATGGACTATGTCAGGCTTTAGTTAGAAACTATTTAAGCAATCTAGCCCTAGGTAAAGAAATTCTTCCTACAGTTACATTCCAAGGTGGTGTTGCGACAAATTCAGGTATGGTTAAAGCTTTTGAAGAAGCATTGAATACAAAAGTTGTCGTTCCGGATAATCACCAAACGATGGGAGCAATAGGTGCAGCTCTTTTAGCTATGGAGAACCACCAATATACAGAAAATAAAACAAAATTCAAAGGCTGGGAAGTTGGTAACATGCACTTCAACTCAATTACAAACCAATGCACAGGCTGTTCTAATAACTGTGAAGTTATTACAATTGTTGAAGGAGAATTGCCAGAAGAACACCCTAAAGACATAAAAGATATTCAAGGAAATATCATTGCTCGCTGGGGTGGAACCTGTGGAAGATGGGACATCTCATAAAAAAATATTTGAATAAAAAAAAACAGGGTTTACGAATATCGAAAACCCTGTTTTTTCAAGCATTTAAAGCCATATTTATATGTAAAAATATTTTAACAAATTAACAAAAAAATCCTATTTTCGTTTTTAAATGTATATTATGAAGATCCAATCTTTCATACAAACTAGTCGATTCATAAATTATCAGAATCAATACATAAACCGCAATTATTCTGATTTTGGTATAAATTCGCCAAAATTTTCCCCAATTAGCCAGCCTAGTTTTGACACTGTATCATTCAAACGAAAACAAGACGGTCCTTTCATAAGCGATATGAGAGAGCTACCTAACTTAACTTGTGCTTGTTGTGGTATCAAAATGATGAAAAATAGTGATGTAAACTATTTTTTGAACAAAAAAATATACTATCCTGCAAATATTTCTTTAAGAAGAATCAAAACAGAACAATATTTCAAAGAAAGCAAAGTTTCTGAACCAATGAAACAAGCATACATATTGCTTAAAGAATATGCAGATCACAATCCAAACCTTACAATGGATGAAATTCTTTCTAAAAGAACAATAAAAGATGCAAGAAAAACACTCCCACAAGATGTTAGTGAAGCTTTTGAAGATATAAGAGATATGACAAAATTGGTTGAACATAACTCAAAATATATGGTAAGTGCGATCAATGAATTAAACCCACATTTTCATAAACTTGAAAAAAAAGTTTTTAATGAGTTACAAGAACTCTCAAAAAAATATCCTAATGACACATTCTATGATATTTTGAACAAACCTAATGTGTATAAACACTATGAACATAACCTTGTACAAAAAGAGATTGATATACTGGATAAAATTTCTGAATACATAGAAAATGCACCACAAGAATTTAAAACCCAAACAGAAGAAAAAATCGCTATAGCAAAAGACATATTTCAAAATGAAAGCAAAGATATTTACCACAAAAGAGGTAGAGTTATATCAATGTTTTCTGACTTCTTAAAAGAAAACCCGAATGAATACTCTAACGAGATTCAAAAAATGATAAATCAACTGCCTGATTCCAAAACGGATGTTGATGCATTTATGATAAAAGGTTCGCAAAAAAGTTCCAATGCAATAGTCGAAATTTTATTAAACCGAGTTAGAAACACTTTTGAGCACGTAAAACCCCATAGAAGAATTGGAGATAATGGACCTAATTCGATATATAATTACATTGGACTTTGCGGAAAATGTAACGGCGAAAGACAAAGAACAGAATATGATATATTTGTTCAATCTCACCCAGAAATGATTGATAACACGCAAAAGCAAATAGATAAAATAATCTATTATATAAATTCTGGTATATTAACAAAACATGATCTTTATCCAGATAAAATTCAAAAAGCATTGGATGTTGAATCAAAAGGAAAAATAAAGATTAACATCAACAAACTAGACTTACAAAAAGCAAAAACAAATAGAACTATCCGTCAGCAAGAATACAACTACAGAAAAAAACTTCAAAATAAAAAATGAAAATAAATGCAATAAATTCATATACAATTAATAGTTATAAAACGCAAAAAACAATACAACCGAACAAAGTATTATATACAAATAACATAGATACTGTTTGTTTTAAAAGCAAAAAATATATTACAGATTTAAGACAAATCCCCAATATAACTTGCGCATGTTGTGGTTGTGAAACGATACAAAATACAACCATAGATAAATTATTACATAGCAAAATATACTATCCTGCAGATGAAGCATTGAGCATATTAAAAAAAGCAGGATACTTCAAACGCAAAGAAATGTCATACACAGAACAACAGGCTTATAATTTCTGTTATACATATTCAAAATTATATGAACATGAATATATAAAAGATATTTTCGATAAAGAACACGTTAAAAATTTGATAAAAACGTTTGATAAACAAACACAAAATGACATTAGAAAAATTGAATTGATGACAAGTAGTGTCTATCACAATTCAAAATATATGGTAGAAGTTCTTAGACCTTACAAAAATATAATGCATAGTGCACAAAAAGAAGTTTTTGAGCTGTTAGAAAAAGAATCAAAAAAAACGCCTGAAAAAACCTTTACTGAAATTCTTTCATCACCCAGTATAAGAAAAAACAATCTTTATAAACTTGAAAAAAAACAAGAAATGGTATTTGCTGAAGTAGAAAAAATTGCATCTAAAATGGATCCAAAATCTTATAAAATAGTTTTACGCAGGATAAGAAAAGCAAAAATTATTTTCGACAAACCAAATAGCGAAATACAAAATAAAAGAACCTATGTCATAGACATGTTCAAAAAGTTAGAAGAACAACTTCCTGACAATCCTTTAATGCTACAAATACTTAGCAAAATATATGAACTACCCAGTTCAAAAAATGACGCAAACTCTTTCATCATAAAATATGGAACTAATAATCCAAATGTAATAGCAGAAAGGCTTTTAAGAGACTCTGCAGCAACAATAGAACACGTAAAACCTAAAAACAGAAAAAATGATAATGGTGAAAACAAAATATCAAATTATGTTGTATTTTGTAATAGCTGCAATTCCGAACGTTCACAAATGCCTTATTCTGAATTTATAAAATTTCACCCAGATATGCCTGAAAATAGCCAAAAATATCTTGATATAGTAATTGAAAACATAAATAACGGAACACTAGAAGGGTTCGACAAATATCCTCACCAAATTCAAAAAGCGATAGAAGATGAATCTGACAGTAAAATAATATTAAACTTTAAAACTTTAAATATACTAGATGCAATAAAAAATAGAACTAGCAAAAAAGCTCATTCCTGAGCGTTATAAAAATACAATTTAAACAGGAATAAAAGATGCAAATAACCAAAGCCTCAATAATAAAACAGCAATCAATAAAACATCAAAATGTGTCATTGCCCCCCTCATTTGGTTACAGATTGCCAAATGACACGTTTGAAGATATTAGAGACATCCCCAAACTCCATTGTGCAATTTGTGGAGAAGCAATGCTTACACAAGATGACTTAAATGAATTCCTTTTAGGATTCAGACCTAATTCCAAAAGAGCACTAAACAGCAAAGCTATATCACAATATAAAGATACCAATGCTTATATCATTCTAAAAGAATTGTCTGAAAAATCCCCAAATAAAAGATTAAATAAAATTGTAAAAGAGGCAGAAGAAAAAAACATCTTCGAAAAACTAGATAAAGATACGATAAAAGACATAAAAAAAATAGTTAAAATATCAGAAAATCTAAGCATAAGAGCACCACAAGCAATAAAAAGATTTGAAAAAATTCGCCCAATGCTAGGAAAAGAAAAAAATGAAGTATTGGATATGCTTGAAATTTATTCACTAAAATACCCTGATGAATCATTTTCTGAAATTATTCAAAGACCCGAAGTTTTTAAATATCATTACAATTTAAAAGAAAAAAATGAAAAAGCTATATCATTAAAAAAGATAAAAACTCTAAAAAAAATAAAAGAACTGTCTGACACAATGTCTATATCAGACAAAAGAAAAGTACAGGTTGCAAACAATAATGCTATTGAAAAAATTAATAATGTCTATTTAAAAACAGATATAAAGCAATTTCTTATTGAAGATATTTATACGAATCTTGTCAAAGAATGCACAGACAAAAAAACCGCAAGAAAAATTTTAAAAGAAAGTAAAAAACTTCCCTATAAAAATGATGAAGCAAATAAACTAATTGTTGACTGCGCAAAAGCAAATTATGACGACCACACGATATTAAAAATTATAGCAGAAGATGCACTTTCTACATTTGAGCATATAAAAGCAAAAAGTAAAAATGGAGAAGATATAAAAAGCAACGGTATAGCGCTACACAAACACTGTAATCAAGAAAGAAGCAATATCCCTTATCCTATATTTTTGAAATATAAACCTGAAATGAAAAGTAATATTCAAAAACAAATCTCTAAGATTATTACGTTTATTAACAGAGACAAACTCAAAGAATATGATTCATACCCAATTGAAGTAAAAGAAACACTAATACAAGAAACTAACAATAAAATTAAAATAAATATAAAAAAATACATAAACTATAAGGCGCTACAGTCTCAAAACAAATTAGACAGAGCTCTAGCATCGCTAGAAGAAAACAAGAAAAAATATGATATAGCTGACAAAAAATTAAAAGAAACGGAAAAAGAACTCGAAAAAATAATGCAACAAGTAAGAGAACTAAAAAAAACAAAAGCTAGATATATTGCCTCACTCGAAAATGCAAATCAAAACATAGAAAGCTATGAAAATACAGTAACCAAGGCAAAAGAAGAATTAAACAATATACAAGAACTTAACGCAAAAGATGATATACTAGACAGCAAAAAATAGCCATGAAAATCTCACTTAATCAAACATTTTTAATATATAAAAATCAGACCCCGAATAGGGTTTATGAAGTGAGCAGAAATTACACAACTAAACCTGATACAGTTAGTTTTAAATCCGCAAATGTAGATAAAGAAGATGCCTATAATCTAAGAAACATAAAAGATCTAACCTGTGCTTGCTGTAGAAAAAAAATGATACCAGAAGCTGACTTTGAAAAACTAAAAGCTAAAGATTTCGAAGGTCCAGCCGTCAATGTTCTAAAAAAACTTAAACCATATTATAAAAAAATGAGACCAACAGAAAAGACTGTTTATAATTTACTTTGCAGAGCGTCAAGAAAAGATCCGCAGGCTGATTTAAATACACTAATTCGAAAAAGATACTTCTATCATCTCAGCCGTCTTGAAGAAAAACAACTCAAAATAATAAATAATATAATAACTGAAGCGCAAAATGTTTCACCTCAGACACAAAAAGAATTAGAAAAAATAATCAACAAAACAAAAGAAATCATTTTTGTTGAATCCAAAGAATATCCGCAAAAAAGGGGAAGAATAATAAAAGAGTTTGCAAAGCTAAAAAAAATCAAACAAGACAAAAAAGAAATATCCAAAATACTAAAAGAAATAGAAAAGCTACCATCTGCCAAAAACGATGTAGATGCATTTATAACAAAATACAAACATCGTGGAAATAGAGAAATTGGACAAAGGCTACTTTCAACAGCATTACCAACCCTAGACCACATAATCCCTAAACTAAAAAGTGGACATGACGAGTTTGGTAATATGCTAGTTTTATGTGAAAAATGCAATAGTGAAAGAGGCTCAATCCCATATCCTATTTGGTTTAAAATGCACCCTGATATGCCTGATAATATCCAAAAGAACATGGATATTATTATTAAAGAAATAAACTTAGGACGACTCAAAAATTTTGACAACTATCCACTAGAAGTAAAGAACACGCTAAAAAAAGTCACTCAACACTGTAAAAAACAATATGAGCTAAATATAGAAAAACTTAAGCAAACAACTGATACTACACATTCATCAGCTGATTAATTGTATTTTGCGCATCATATTCGTGTTTTTCAACAACAAAACGAGGTGTATAATCTTTTAAAACAAGCATTTTATTGATTTCTGTGCTTAAACCAGCAAAAGACAATGCAATTTGAGAAGGCTTTTTAGAGTTTCTTTCCTCAATGAAACCAATAACCATATCTAAAATTTCTAATAACATAGCTCTATTTATATGAGCAAACTCAAAATCCTCAAATACTTCCATTAAAAAAGGATAAGCATCCTTTGCTTTATATGCATTTATTTTTTTGATTCTAATTCTTATTTCATCATCTTTTACATCAGAAAAAAGAATTTTGAGATAATAAACAGAATATCTAAAAATGTTTTTTATAATCAAATCTTTTTTTTGAAATTTAGAGACCTTTTGATAAAACTCTACAAAATTAGAAAATAAATTCTCTTTTTTAGGAATAACACCATTATTTTGAATGGTTAAATAATCTAAAAAGAACTCTTCTAGTAAAATTCGATTTTCTCTTTCAGAAGCTTCTAAATAAGAAGTTTCCATCTCAAGCCAATAAGTCGAATATAAATCAATCAGTCCAGATTTTTTTAATTCGGCAGTGATAAATTTTCTAATTTTAGATACGTTACTCAACTTTTCCATAATTTAATACCTATATAAATATTAAATTACAAAAAAACAAAAGACAAAACTATTAAGATTGTTAAACTTCAAACAAACGATAAAGTCTATTTAAAATATCCTGCTCGTCTAAATCATTTGTTATAACGTTTAAATCTAAAGCTCTTTGGAAATTCTTAGCGGCTTTCGTATTCTCACCCAAAATCGTATAAGCACGACCTAAGTTAAAATAAGCCAAAGTATAACTTTTATTTCCTTCTAAAGCTTTATTGAATAAATCTATAGCCTCTTGAATATTACCAATGTCATCTAAATAAATAACACCTAAATTGTTATAAGCAATTGAATATTCAGGATTAAGATTTATAGCCTTGTGATAAGCAACAATAGCTTCTTCTGTATAATCTTTTTCCCATAAAGCCATGCCGCATTTACAATATGATTTTGCATTTTCTGGATTTACTTTTATAGCATCACAATAAGCTTTGATTGCATTGTCATAATCATCAACAGCAAAATATGTATCACCAATAGCTATATGACATTCATCATTTTCTGGATTTAATACAGCAGCAGTTTGATATAAAACAACTGCAGCTTCAGGATTTTCTTTTATTTCAAAATAAACTGATCCCAAAGCCTGACAAACGATAGATGTCCAATAAGGATCAGGATTTATGTTAATTGCTTTTTGATAATGTTCTATTGCATCATCATATTGCTCTAACTGAACTAAAGCAAAAGCCATGCTGTTGTGATAAAAAGGATTTTCATCGTCTTTTTCTAAAGCCATAGAAAATGCATTCACAGCAGGAAGACTTTCATTTTTTTGTAAGTATAAATGACCTAGTTCATAATAAACTTTATCGTTATCTGGCTCAATTTCCAAAAGTCTAGTATATGCATCTATTGCATCATCTTGTCTTTCAGGGAAAAACGTTTGAATGACAGTTGCATATTTAATCAAAGCATCTCTATCGTATGGATTTGCATCTAAAACTTTTTTATATGCATCAACAGCAATTTCTGGAGCATGCTCTTTTATACAAATATCACCAATTTTATTGTAGAAAAACTCATCTCTTCCTGTTGATTCAGCAGCAGCATCATAGGCAGCAACAGCCATAGAACTGTTTTTTATTTTTTCTAAAAAACCACCATAAGTTTTATACATGAAAACCAATGCATCATCAGATACATTTTTATAAAGCATTTTTAAAGAAGCAATATCCCATAATACAGTCAAACACCCAGAACATGCATAATAAACCATTCTTATAAAATCAACAAAAGAAGGTCTAACATGGTTAATCTTCTCATATAACATTGAAGCAAGAATCAATCTTGGACGAGCCGCATTAATTGGGTTGATGTCTATTGCGTTTTTAAATTCTTTTTCGGCTTCATCAAAGTCATTAGCAAGCTTTAAAAAATACCCTGTATAAATATGTGCATTTGAATTTTCAGGATCAATATTAATAGCCATTTTACATTGTTCAATGGCAGAATCTAACGATATTTGACCGTTTTCAAACAAAAGACTGGCAAGCCTATAATACGTCTCAGGAATAGACGGATTTTGTTTTATCGCTTGAATATAATAATTTACAGCACTTTCTAAATCATTGCTGTTACTTCTTAACAAATACTTTTCATGGAACACCCTTGCTTTTTCAAGAGTATTCATAACGTTTTCTTTATCCTTCCTTTGCCCTGAAGACTCAACAGAGTTAATTTTGTCCTCATTAGGGTGTTTTTGTTGCTCTAACATGAAATATGCCTGCCTCAGTCTTATCTTTTTATTTTCAACGACTAAGTAAAAACAAAATTTAATAATTCATAAAGAAATCATCCTTTTAACCTAAATTTGAAAAATTTGCCTTTTGACTTTTTGATTATATAATTATATAGCTATGGCAAAGACTAAAGAAAAAACAACAGAGGAACCTTCTACACAAAAAAAGACAAAGTCCTCTAAATCAAAAAAAGAGAAAGCTCTCGTTATAGTAGAGTCTCCAGCAAAATCGAAAACAATAAAAAAGATTCTTGGAGATTCTTATCAAATAGAAGCAAGTTACGGACATATTAGAGATTTTCCGCCTAAAGTGCTCGGGTTTGATGTTGCAAACAATTTTGAACCATCATTTATAGTTATTCCAGAAAAAAAAGTTGTTGTAAAAAAGCTAAATGAACTAGCACAAAAGTCAGATAAAATTTTCCTCGCGTCCGATCCTGACCGTGAGGGAGAAGCTATTGCATGGCATGTTCGTCAGGTTCTAGATGTACCTGATGAAAAAATAAACAGAATTGAATTTAACGAAATCACACCTAAAGCTATCAAAAGTGCTGTTGAACATCCTAGAGCAATTGACATGGAAAGAGTCAAAGCACAACAAACAAGACAAATTCTTGATAGGCTTGTAGGTTATAAAATCAGCCCTGTGTTATGGGAGAAAATGAGAAATTACCGTCTTTCAGCAGGAAGAGTTCAAAGTGTCGCACTTAGAATGATTTGTGAAAGAGAAGATGAAATCGATGCATTCACTCCTGTTGAATACTGGTCAATCACAGCTAATTTGCTAAAAGGGAAAATACCTTTTACAGCAGAACTATCTAAATATAAAGACAAAAAAATTGAAATCAAAAACCAAAAAGAAGCTGAAAAAATTCTTGAAGAATTAACACAAGATGATCTTAAATATGAAGTCACAAAAGTTTCATTTAGAGATACTCAAAGAAAACCAGCTGCACCATTTATAACATCAACATTACAAAGAGAAGCCAGCTCAAAACTAGGCTACGGTGTTTCTAAAACAATGCAAATTGCCCAAAAATTATATGAGGGTATTGACCTAGGTGGAGAGCCAGTCGGTTTAATTACATACATGAGAACAGACTCTGTAAGAATCTCAGATGATGCTCAAGCAGCTGCAAAAGACTATATAACCAATAACTATGGGGAAAACTACTATCCTCAAAAGCCAAACAACTACGTAAAAGGTGGCAAAAACGTACAAGATGCTCACGAAGCAATTCGTCCGTCATACATAGACAAAACTCCTGATAGCATTAAGCAATATCTAACATCTGAACAATACAGATTGTATAAACTCATATGGTCAAGATTTATTGCATCACAAATGGAAAATGCAAAAGTTAAAAACACGTCTGTGGATATTGAAGCAGGTGATTATCTATTCAAAACAGGTACAAGCAAAGTTGTGTTTGACGGTTTCTTGAAAATCTATAACGATTCAGATGAAGAAACAGATCAAAGCAAAATCCCTGATCTTGAAAAAGGAGATGTTGTTAAACTTGAAAAAATAGATCCACAACAACACTTTACACAACCACCACCAAGATTCACAGAAGCTTCTTTAGTTAAAGCTCTAGAAGAACATGGTATTGGTCGACCATCTACTTATGCGCCAATCATTTCGAAAATCCAACAAAAAGGATACGTCGAAAAGCAAGAAAAAGCACTTGCGCCAACAATTCTTGGACGTACGTTATGCAGGGAGCTCGTTAAATACTTCACTGATATAATGAACTACGAATTCACTGCACAAATGGAAACAAAGTTAGATGACATTGCAGAAGAAAAAGCAGTGTGGACAGAAGTTTTAAAAGATTTTTACACACCATTTAACGACACAGTTGATTCTGCTAAAAAGAACATGCCCAAAGTGCTTATTGAATCAGAAGTAACATGTCCAAATTGCGGCAAAAAAATGATTGTAAGAACGAGTCGCTTCGGAACTCAGTTTTTAGGATGTTCAGGTTATCCTGAATGTAAAACAATGATGCCGTTAAACAAAGATGGTTCAGCAGCACCTGTTGAAGAAAAAAGCGATGAAAAATGTGAAAAGTGCGGCTCTGAAATGATTGTCAAAGTCGGACCTTATGGAAAATATTTACAATGCACAAACGATGAGTGTAAAAACAGAAAACGTATTGTAATTACAACAGGCGTCAAATGTCCAAAATGCAATGAAGGTGAAATTATCCAAAGAAAATCAAAATACGGAAAGATTTTTTATGGATGTAATAAATACCCTGATTGTGATTTTGTATCTTGGAATGAACCTGTTAACGAAAAATGCCCAGAATGTGGCTCATTGCTAGCAAAAAAAATAACAAAAAAAGAATCAAAATTAGTTTGCACAAACACAAACTGTTCATTCTCAAAACCTATGGAGGAAGAAGAAAACAATGGTTAAATTTGCCGTAATTGGTCATCCTTTGACCCAATCACTTTCGGCAGTTATGCATAATGCAACATTGAAAGCTCTTGAAATGGATGGAACTTATGAGCTTTTAGACACAGAAAGTGAAGATTTAGTTAGCAGAGTAAAAATGCTTAAATCACAAAACTACGACGGATTTAACGTAACTATTCCTCATAAGGTTCCAATTACACTATTCCTCGATGAGTTCGACAAATCTGCAGATATTGCAGGATGTGCAAATACTGTAAAAATTTTACCAGACAAGTCATTAAAGGGCTATAATACAGATATTTACGGATTTAAAACAGCAATTCCAGAAGATATACAAAAAAGCTTAAAAAATAACAAAGTAACAATTCTAGGCACAGGTGGCGCAGCTAGAGCTGCAGCTATTGCTTTTTGTGAAATAGGTGTAAAAACAATCGATTTTTATGCAAGAAATGTCATAAACGCAAGTAAGATGGTTAATTTTTTGAGAGAAAAATTCCCTGATATAAAATTCAACCTAAAACAAATGCAAAGTCTTAATGACTTATCAGATTCTCTTATGCTTGTTAACTCAACTCCAATAGGTATGAGAGGAAAAGCAATGGGAATGAGCCCAATTGAAGAATCTGTTTTAAAAACATTACCCAAAGACGCAGTTGTATATGACATAGTATACAACCCACTAAAAACAGAACTTATAAAACTTGCTCAAAAAAACAATTATCAAATTATCACAGGTCTGGACATGTTCGTTCATCAAGGAGCAAAAGCTTTCGAAATCTGGACAGGCAAAAAAGCAATCCCAGAAGTAATGAAAATGGCTGCGTTAGAAGAATTAGCAGAATAAAAAAATCTCTCTTAAAAGAGAGATTTTTTTATGTTATTACTACCATCTATGCAACTTTTTTGTTGTGTGGTTGAATTTTTTCACTTACCCAGTTTGCAATTGGAGTAACGACTACTGGACCAACAAATCTATATATTGTCGTAAATATTACAAGCGGTCCTAATAAACGGATACCAGTAAGTCTTCTATTCATAAGATCATCGGCTAAATTTGGATTCATTCTTTTATAAACAGCCTTGTAAGCATCCAATTTTTTATTAATTACGCCATCCAACTTATATGCTCCCCATGTACATGCCAAAGCAGTTATTCCTTGATTCAATATCATAGGAAGTTTTTGGTCTTTCTCTATTTTTTTAGATTTTGCTGTTTGTTGCATATAAAAACCTGAAAGCCACAAACTTTCACCTGCAATTAAGTGAGGGAACCAGTTTTTCTTACCTGCAAACCATTCGATAAATTGTCTAAATTTATTTGTATCAGCAAGTTTTCCAACACCTTTTGCTATTCCTTCAGTAACTACGCTACCAGCACCTTTGAATGAAGGATCTTTTGATTTTGCTTTATCATTTTTATCAACAGCTTTGTCATAAGAGGATTTAACATCTACAAAGCCCTTAAATGATTTAGACTCACTACCTTTAAAGCTCATAAATGAATAATCTATTTTAGCTTTATCTGTACTTGAAACAGCAGCTTTGCCATTTTTAGAAAGTCCTAAAGCAGATAAAATAGTAGGTACAATCATAATTGTAGCAGCTGCTCTCAATGGTAAAAAGATAGGTTGATGTAACCTTCCAGCAGTTTCTTTGAACACTCTTTGATTGTTAGCAATATATGAAGGATCAGTTTTCATATATTTTTTAGGATTACTCATCAATTTTTTAACACCACGTTTAATAGGTTCAGCAGCTATAATAGTTGTTGCTAATCCTAAAATACCTGTTGCAATTGAGTGAGCAACCTGATAATTATTTTTTCTTTTTTCTTCAGGATCCTTTGTTGGAATAATATAAATAGAAGCCGGTCTTGCAATTGCGGTTAAACCTAAAGCAATTAAAGCATCAGCAATCAATGAATTGTCAGCTAAGATATCTAAAAACTTGTTAAAGAACTTATTTACTGCAAGTTTTTCTCCAAATGTTTTTGCAACAACAACTGGAGCAGGACCGCCTTTAAAACTCAAACGACGGCTCGGATTTCGTCCAGCGGTCGTCTGATTCGCACTTTTATTGTTATTATTTTGAGCTAAATAATGTTTAGGATGAATGTTGTACACTAGATTTTCGGTTTTCATTGGTTTTCCAATCTATTTTAACTATTTCGTATCAGCTATAAGTTTGTAAATTCTATTATTTGCTAATTATAGTCAAAAAACATGAAAAAAGTAAAGTTTTTTTACAATTCTTAATAAAGTGTACAAACAACAATTTATCTTATGCACTCAAATTTACATATTTTGCAGTGCCAATACCATCTATAACAGATATTTCTTTCAAAGTTGATTCATCTACTTCACTACCTGTGTTGATAATCATTATTGAAATGTTGTCATTTTCAGCTCTGTTTTGTGCAACGTTCATTCTTGTAATGTTTATGTTTTTATTACCCAACACAGTTGCAACTTTTGCAACCATAGCAGGTTTGTTTTCGTGAGGTACAAGAATCATATGTTTTTCTGGCTCAATACTTGCGTTATATCCATTGATTTTAACTATTCTTGGCATGTTTTCAGCAATCAATGCACCTGCGACTGTATTAGTTTCTTTGTCAGTAACTAATTTCAAAATAATTGAACCAATATAGTCAGTTGAAGTATTTGACTTAGTTGTTGATACATCCAAGCCTTTTTGTTCAGCAATAATTGGAGCATTAACATAATTAACATCGTTAACAAATGATGCTAAAACACCCTTCAAAACAGCTGTTTCTAAAGGAGATACATCTAAAGCAGCAAGGTTACCTTTTACTGTGATATATATACCTTTCAAATTGCCAACTGACATTTGCATTGCTAACTCTCCAATATTTTCAGCCAATTGCATATAATCCTTAACTGGTTCAAGCTTAGCTGGTTTCAAAGATGGAATATTAACAGCAGATCTAGCAGAACCTCCAGATAGAACATCTCTAATTTGTTCTGCAACATCTTCAGCTACTTTTAGCTGAGCTTCTTCAGTACTTGCCCCTAAGTGAGGAGTCAACAAAATATCACCTGTTGTTTTAACCAACGGATTTTCAGCAATATCAGGCTCACCTTCAAAAACATCTATTGCTGCTTGTGCAACATGAGCAGATTCTAAAGCTTCAGCCAAGGCAGCTTCATCAACAATTCCACCCCTTGCACAGTTAATAATTCTAACGCCTTTTTTCATTTTAGCAATTGTATCTTTATTAATCATATGCATTGTTTCTTTTGTTTTTGGTGTATGCACTGTAATATAATCGCACTGACCCCATAATTCTTCTAATGATGGCACATATACAGCACCAAATTTTTCTACAACTTCTTTAGTTGTATATGGATCAGACACAAGAACTTTCATACCTAATGCCATTGCAACTTCAGCTACATGATGACCTATTTTACCGAAACCAATAACACCTAAAGTTTTTCCAAAAACCTCATGTCCTGTAAATTTAGAACGTTCCCACAAACCTTGTTTTGTTGAAGCAGCAGCTTTGGCTACATTTCTAGACATTGCTAACATCAAAGCTACTGTATGTTCAGCAGCTGCATTTGTGTTTCCATCAGGGGAGTTTACTACAATAATACCTTTTTTGGTTGCTGCATCTAAATTGATGTTATCAACACCAACACCAGCTCTTCCTATAATTTTTAAATTTGTACCAGCTTCAATGATTTTTTCAGTAACTTTTGTCTGACTTCTAACCATTAATGCATCATATTCACCAATAACCTCACACAATTCATCTTCAGACATAGTTGGAAGCAAATCACATTGAGCAACGTCCCCTATTATATGTTTCGCCTTTTCATTAATTTTGTCAGTGATCAAAACCTTCATAAAATAAACTCCCTTTCTTTTAGTACGCAAATGCTCAACAATTATACATTTTTTTTTATCCAAAGGCAATTTTTCAGAACGAAATGTTTTTATATTAATATACAAACTTTAAGTTTATTGGAGAGAGACAAATGACGTTACATACAGTAAGCACAGGTGAAAACCTATGGAAGATTTGCAAAAATAAATTTAAACTTACTAATAACACAGATATAGCAAACAAAGTTAATGAAATTGCCCAAAAGAATAATATAAAAAATCCTGACATGATTTTTGCTGGCCAAAAATTAGATTTGTCAGTTGGCGATACACTAGTAAAAAGCAAAGAGGTACAAGAAACAGCTGAAACAAAAACTAAAGCTGTTACATCTAATCCAATAACACAAGACCAACATCAAGAAAATACACAAGCAGTTGTTGCAGCAAAGCAAAAAATCCAATTAAGTAACATTGAAAATTATGAACAAATGAATAATTTAACAAAATCTTCTGTTTCTATATTTTCAAAGGATACAAAAACATCAGAACAACAGAAACAAGCATATATTCAATACTCTGAACAATTGCTAAAAGAATATTATGACGTTAATGGAGATGGAAAAGTAACTACACAAGAATTTGCACAAGTAGAAACTAATCACTGCAATAAAGTTTTTGAAATACAAAAAGAAAAAATCGATGACGATGCAATAAAAGAATGTGAGACAAATTCCGAATTAAAAGATTTACTTAATTTTTACGATAAAGACAATGATGGAAAAATATCAAAAGAAGAATATAAAATTGGAATGGCTGCATTAGGTACACCTGTCGATGCAAATAAAGAAATCTATTCTATAATGGCACAAAGAACAGGTAACTTGTTCGCAAAAAACCTTGATATGAACGGTGATGGAACAATTTCAAAAGAAGAACTTGCGTTTTTCAATGAAACAGCTGACTCAATTGACGGACAAAAAGATGGTGTAATTTCAGCTGCAAGTGAATCAAATATGTTCCAATCTGTAACAGGAATGAATGCTGATAATAAAGAAATAAATGCAGTTGTAAATAAGTATCTTCTTGGAGAAACATTGACAGCTGAAGAACAAAAAATTCTTGATAACTCAAGCATAACAATCAGATCAGCAATGAGCAAAGCAGCAGGATTCACAACTGAAGAACAATAATTATTTTATATAAATTTCTTCTAAATTGTGAAGGACTCCGCCTAACTCTGTCGGATGGATATTTCCAAATTTATTTCTTATCGCAGAGATTCTTATTGGAGAATATAAATATATGAGGGGTTTTTGCTCATATACAAGCTTTTGATAGTCTTCATATAAAGCTTTTCTTTTATCGAAGTCAAGCTCTAATGACGCTTTATCAAAAATTCCATTAAGTTTTTTCTCCCACCACAATAATTTATTGTTTTCTTGAGGAGTTTTTCTCATATTGAAAACATGCAATGTTCCATTAGAATACCAAACATTTTTGCCACCATAAGGTTCTAAAGGA
The DNA here is from genome assembly GCA_944322545.1 of Candidatus Gastranaerophilales bacterium. Classification (GTDB taxonomy): domain Bacteria; phylum Cyanobacteriota; class Vampirovibrionia; order Gastranaerophilales; family Gastranaerophilaceae; genus Limenecus. Next base: position 17,146 of record CALUPF010000030.1, on the reverse strand, counting down.
CTTCCTGTAAAGCCCATTATTACAGAATCAAAATCATTGGTATTAACAAGCTTATTAACTAAAGAGTTAAACTCAATAGGCTTAAAATTAACGGTCATTCCAAGCTCTTCTAAGTCTTGTTTAACCATTACACCAATTGACTCACGTTCTGTATTACCAGCATTTGTAAACAAATCAAATTCTACTTTATTGCCATCTTTGTCATAAAGTTTTTTATTTTTCCAATAAAAACCTGATTGAGCTAACAATTCTTTTGCTTTTTCAAGATCTTGAGAATGACCTTTTGCTATTTTTTCATTCAAATATATTGATGACAAAGGCTCAGGAGTAAAAAGAGGTTGAGCAACTCCACTTGCAATATTAAAGACCATATTTTCTCTATCTAAAGCATAATCAACAGCTTTTCTAAAATTTAAATCACTAAACCACTTTTGTTTTATAGGATTGACGTAATATTTGCCTTTTTCATTTTTTCTATCATTAAGATTAAAAGCAAAATACATAGTTCCTGTATCAGGACCAAGATTATAGACTTTATAATCAGAAAATTTTTCCTGTTCTTTGAATAAAGCAACATTAGTCCCTCTTAACCCGACTGTATCAAGTTCTTTTGCCTTAAATTTTAATAGCTCATTATTCAAATCACCAACAATCAAAATTATATATTTGTCTAGATATGGTAATTTTTGTCCTTTTTCATCTATTACATAATAGTTTGGATTTCTTTCATATACAATGCGCTGAGCTGGCACATATTCCTTTAACTTGAAAGCACCACTTGTAACAAGCTCATCAGGATTTATATTAGAACTCCAGTAAGAAGCAAAAGCTCTTTTTCCTTTTTGAACAACTGGTTCTAAAACATGCTTAGGAGCAATAGGAACTGAAACCTGTCTTAAAAAAGGAGAAAAAGGTTTAGGAGTCGTAAATTTAACTGTATATTTATCAACTTTTTCGATTGTTGGCAATTTACCATCTATATACATAGCATCTCTTGTGCTCGTATTTCCATATCCGCCAAAAACAATTTTATCCCAAGTAAACACAACATCATCCGCTGTAATTTCCTTGCCATCTGACCATTTTAAACCTTTTCGCAATTCAAAAATATAAGTTTTATTATCAGGCAAAACTTTAATTGTTTTAGCAAGTCTTGGAATAACCTCACCTGTATAAGCATCCGTTGAAACTAGCCCATCAAACATAATATCTGCAGCCTGAGATGATGTTGCGTCCATAGAATTCCAAGAATTAAAAGTCTTAGGACCTTCACCAATTGTGCTAGTAACAAGAGTTCCACCATATTTACCTGGATTTGATCTTGATAAAACGTAATCAACACCATCTATTGTTTTTGTCTCAACAGGATATGGCTTATATTGTTCATCTACAAAAGTATTAGAACTCCCCTTTTCAATATCTTTTTCAGGAATATCTTTTCTTATGCAACTCACAAGAAAAATCCCAATAAAAATCAAAAGAGATAATATATATATAAATTTTTTATTCATACGATTAATTTAACACAAAGTTTAGTAACATTATCATTCCACATAAGTATAAAATTCTAGAATGTTTTTAGCTGTTCTTTTGCATAGTCAATAGCCATCATTTCAGTATAAAAAACTGATTTTTCACCTATTTGATCAACAATTTTATGATCTTTTAACTGAGCTAAAACTTTTTCATTTTTTATTACAAGAATTATAGATATATTTTGAGATTGCAAACGTAAAATTATATCCTCTAAAGCAAAAATTGCAGAAATATCCAACAAATCATCAGCTTCATAGTTCAATATTAAAAGCTCTGTTCCTAAAAGTTCGTCAAATTTAGAAATTAATTGAGTAGCTGAACCAAAGAAGAACTGTCCAGAAATATGCACAACACGAATTTTATGCTTGTAATCTCTTTCTAAAACTCTTTCTAGCTCCATTATTTCAGTATCATAAACAGGCTTGTGAACAAGTTCAGCCTTATCAGCAACGCGTTTTGCATATAATAATGCGGCAAGTGTAATACCTGCTCCAACAGCAAAAATCAAGTTGTAAAAAACAGTCAAGAAAAATACTAAAAATAATACATAAAGATCATCTTTTGGTGCGTATTTTAAAACTTTTAAAAGTTTAACATCAATAATGTCATAACCAATTTTTATCAAAATAGCAGCTAATACGGCTAAAGGAATCTGCACAACAAACGATGAACATTTAAAAATAAGAAGCATTAATAACAAAGGATTTATTATTGTACAAAGCTTTGTTGTCGCTCCAGCATTTAAAGCGGCAACACTTCTCATCGTAGCAGCAGAACCGCCTAATGAACCAGTCAATGCACACATCATATTCCCTATACCTTGTGATGCAAGCAATCGTCTAGGACTATGTCTTGTTTTTGTTAATGAATCAGAAACTAATCCAGTAAGCATGCTTTCGGCTGAAAAGACAACTGCCAAAGTCAAAGCATATGGAATGTAAGATATTAAATGATGAATATTTAAATCAGGCTTAACAACATTAGGAAAAGCAACTGACAACTCAGAAATTCTATCTATGTTAAGTCCTAATTTAATAGATATATAAGTTCCAATTATCAAAGCCAAAACTTGTGATGGCAAAAATCGATTTATTACCTTAGGCGTAAAAAATGCAACCACCAAAGTTATTAAACCAATAAACAAAGCGTCATGATTCAAAGAAGCAAGACTTTTGTGAATAGACATTACAGTCATGACAGTCGAAGACATTGCTTTATGACCAAGCAGTGGATTTAACTGTAAAATAATAATTATTATCCCAACTCCATTCATAAACCCTGAAATCACAGGATATGGAACATATTTAACCATAGAAGGTAAATTGGTCAAAGACGCAACTAGTTGAATGATTGCAGCCATTAAAATGATTGTCACTGCAGCTTCAAGATTATTATTCAAAGCTAACATCATGGAAGCAACGACAATTGCAACAGGACCAGTAGTACCAGAAATCAATGGAGTTTTAGTACCTAAAAGCCCTGCAACTAAGCATAATATAACAGCGCCCCATAAGCCAGCAGCTGCACCAAATCCAGTTGCTACACCAAAAGCCAATGCCTGAGGCAATGTTATTATCGCAGAGTTAACACCACCAAAAACATCCCCTACCAATATACTAATTTTACTTTTTATATCATCTAAAAACATATGCTAATTTTAACATACTAATTTAAAAGATAAATTTCATTAACTTTTATTTCAGTAATGACTACCTAAAGTTTTTTATGATAGTATTTGAGTATAATCTGCATCAATAATTATGCTGAAATAATCATCAGTATTAATATTTGTAACATTTATATTTTTTTTGCACTAAGAAATAACAAAACTTTTTTTTAGGAGCATTAAAGCAAACACGACTGCATTATATAGAATATTAAAAGGGAAAGAATTATGGCGTCAGTAAATCGAGTATCACTGGTTAAATTTGACAACCAAAAGCAAGTACAAAAACAAAATAATCCAAAAAGCATTGTTCAATTAAGTGCTTCTAATCCACAATTATTGGAAAATTTTTTGTCATTAATGGCAAATCAAAATAAATCCGCTATTTCATTTGGACATGCACCAACTAAACATGGACTAAATAATAAAGAATTTGTCCCTGTAATTCCAATGTCACAAACTATTGCAAGACCTTTTGATCAAGATTTTGACGTTAAAGTGTTTAACCCAACAATCTCGGATTACTGCAAAAATAAGATTTTAAATGAATCTACAGTTAGAATCAATGGTACAAAACCTTGGCCTAAAATGGATAACATCAACGCTTGGATGGTCACATCCGAAACTGCTGAATTCAAGTCAGATGGAGGTTTAGGACAAGTTGCAGCAGACTTGCCAAATAGCTTCAATAAAAGATTTAAAGATGATTCCAAAAATGAAATGACAAACATTACTCCAATGTACGTTAATGGAGATAACTACAGACTAGAAGAAACAAAAGATGGAAAATTCATTTATCACTATGGTAGAAAAGATAAACCAAAACAAAAAGAAGTAGAATATCTTGGAACTATCAACGTACCAGTTTACCATGCTGATGATAACGTTAGATTAAAAGATACAGATGTAAGAGTTTTCTCTACTCTTCTTAATGCTTCTGACAGTTCTACTAAACCTACAAGATACATATTTCTTGAAGTACCAGAAAAAGGTTTAGATGCAAATGGACATAAAACAGATTATAAACAAATATTTAACATCCTTGATGAAAACCAATCATCAAGCAATCATAACACTCCATACGCAAATAATGATAAAGCAGATAGCGTATTCAGAATGGCATTTTTCTCAAAATCTGTATATGAGCTAATGAAAAGCATAAAAGAAGGAGACTTCAAAGGGCTAAAAGCTCCAAATGCAGTTCTATTAAATGATTGGCAATCTGGTTCACTAGCTGCTATGATGCACTATACTGCTAACGCAGAAGCAGATACTGGCGTTATTTCTAAAGAAACAGGAAGATATTTTGATGAAATACCTACAATCTATATAGCTCACAACTGTGAACACCAAGGTGCTACAAATGGTAACGACGAAAATAGAACTAACATCTTTGGTACTCTATTTGGAGCTTATGGCGTAGATATATTACCAAAAGCAAAAAGCTGGGATCAAGCATTCAAAGAAGATAAATGCTCATTAATGAGATACTACGATTTCAACTCAGCAAAAACAGGTATGACACTCGTAGATAGAGTTGTTCCTGTGTCAGAATACTATGGTGAAGAGCTAATCCATTCAAATGAAAAAGCAAGAGGTCTTATGCACCTTATGAAAGCTCGTAAATTCGCTCCAGTTAGCACACTTACACCTATCACTAATGGATATTCAAAATCTCTAGTTGTTCCAGACAAAAAGAACATGGAAGATTTAACAAAAAGAACAATTTCCGATTTTACGTTATCTGACAAATTCATCTCGAAAATGGAAGCACAAGGAGCAAATGTAAAACAAATTGATTTAAGCAACTTCAAGCTTCTACCATTTGATGACGGAAATCTTACAAATAAAATTGCAAATAAAAATATGACAATGGATATTTTCAAACAATTAATCGAAAGAGAAAAATCATTGCCATACAAAGAAGAGAACGGTTCAAGATTATATATGCTATACGGAGCAGACAAAACAGAAATCAATGAAACAGATTTCACTCATACTCCAGTAATTGCATACTCTGGTCGTGTAGACTACCAAAAAGGTCTAGACACAATTCTTAAAGAAGCATTATGGAAATTTGCAGAACATAATAAAAACACACCAGCAGAAAAACTTCCTATATTTATCATTGGAGGAAGCATATCTAACCAATCAACATTTGATTCTTTGAAAAACATGAAGGATTATATGACAAAATTCTATCCTAATGTTGGTAAAAGAATTGTATTAATTAATGGATATTTAAATACAAACCTAGTTGCATCAGCAGCAGACTTGTTCTTAGTTCCATCAGTGTTTGAACCTTGCGGATTAACACAAATGGAAGCAATGGCAAAAGGTGCTTTACCTATTGCGACATCAACTGGTGGTCTAGTTAACACTATCAAAGATAGCGTAGACGGATTCAGAACTAAAGCATTCTTCGATGAAACTGGTGACAGAAGCTTGATTTATGGTGGCGGATTCAGTAATAACTATGACGCATACTGTGATGCTCTTGAAAGAGGTTTAGATATGTTCTATAACAACTGTGACAAATTTGCAGAAATGCAAAAAACTGCAATGCAAAACGACTTCAGTTGGGATGCACCAAATGGAGCACTTGATAAATATATCAACCTCATCAAAACAGGTAAAACAAACTAAAATTGTTCGAGAAAAATTTGCGATAAGGAACGTGAGCAAATTTTTTGAGCGACACATTGAAAAGGTGAGTCTTTGAACTTCGAAGACTCGAAGCGAAAAAGACGATACTAGACTGAAAAAAACCGGCTCATAAGCCGGTTTTTTTATACCTTATCTAATATTTCTAAATTATATCCACAGGCAATTTCTTCTCTTGCTATAACTTTAACATTTGGTATCAACTGAGAAAGAACAACACTCATAACCTGTCTAATTTCCATAGGAACAACAACTACAATTTCATTCATGTCTAAAGCCTGTTTTTCTACAAAATTGTAAATGTTATTCACAACAACTTTCATTTTAGAGTTATCAATTCTTATTACAGTATTTTTACCTGAGACTTTTGACTGCATATATTTCAATGATTCAGAAGACAACTCAAAAGCTTGTATGAGGTTATTTTCATTGGCAACACTTTTTGAAATTTGTCTAGATAAAGAATGTCTAACTCTGCTTAATAAATCTTCTTTGGTTTCTTCATCAGCAAAATCATTTATTTTTTCAAAAATATACACAATATCTTTAACAGAAACTTTTTCTTTAATAAGACTAGTCAGAATATATTTCAGTTCAGCAACAGAAACAAAATCTGGAACTATATTTTCAATTAGATATAAATTATCTTCACTAACTATTTCTATGTATCTATTTATGTCATTGTAATCAAAAATTTCATCAACATTTTTAATACAAACATATTCTAAAATTCTTGCAATAACTTCAGACGCATCAAGACCTTTTACCCAAAAATCCTTAGTTTTATCGATTGGAATCCACAAAACTTTACGTCCAGTAATTGGATCTGTGTCTTTTATAGCATCTTTAGGTGTTTTGCTAAGATTTAAATCATCCTTAAAAAAGAAATAATAATCGCTATACACAACACCCTTTGCTGCACAAACTCCTCTTACATCAATTTCAAATTCATTTGCCTGTAAAGCCTCATCATTTTCAAATTTTATTCTAGGAATGATATAACCTAAATTTTCAGCTAAATTTTGACGAACCTTAACAGTTTGAGCTACTAAATTAGCATCTTTATCTGGATTAACTAACTCAATATTTTCTTCACTCAATTTGATTTTTATTTTATCTTCACCAATTTTATTAACCATAACATCAGGAGAGATTATAGTTTGCAACTGCTTTTTCAAGTCATTCAAAATCTCAATGTTTTTATACATTTCATTGTTCAATTCCTGACGTTGAGTTTCATTAGTTTCGTCTATTAAAGATTTAATACTATTTATTTTTTTTCTTGTATCTTTAATTTTTGCTTGAATCTCCACACATTTTTCAAAAGGCTCATTTTGTGAAGAAATCATTTTATGCATTTGTGTTTTATAGCCAAATACATCATCAATATCTTCTTCAGATTGCTCATCCTCAGAAGTTTCTCTTACAAAAATACAGTTATACACATAACCTTCTTCACCTTCAGCTTCATGCATAGTATAAATTTCCCAACCCAAAGAAGCCATCTCATTTAACAACGACTCCATTTGAAAAGTATCATCCGTTGGCACAGATTTAATACAATACTGCATTCTTGTTGATTTCATACTTTTTATATTCCCATTAAACTAACAATTTAACCCTAGATTAAACATTTCCAGTGGAACTGTTTCGATCATCTTCTAATTGTTTAATATCTACATTATAATCAGACTGTTCTTGGTACATATTCGTATCTTGAATATCAATGTCTATATTAACATCTCCATCAACCATTTCAATTTCGTCTTTTTTGTAGTTTTTAATTTTACCATCTTCAGTTTTAACAGATATTTCATTGTTCAAGAAATGCAATGAACAAACTCTGCCTAATCCATCAGGCGTCATTACCCCTGAACCGATTGGAGGCATATCTTTTGCAGCATCAATATAGTTTTTATATTCGTAATTCAAACAACACAAAAGACGTCCGCAAGTTCCAGATATCTTACCTGGAGTAATAGGCATTCCTTGATCTTTTGCAAGTTTAATATTTATTGAATCGAACTTCCTTAAAAAGGTACAACAGCAAAATGGTCTTCCACACAAGCCGTTACCTTGTAGCAATGAGGTTTCATCTCGAACACCAATATGACGAAGATCAATTCTAACTCTTTTAAAAACTTGTGTTAAATCTTTTAAAAGACCTCTAAAATCGACTCTTTCAGGAGCTGTATAATAAAAAGTAATTTTTCTTTTATCAAAAGTATATTTTGACTGAACTAAGTTCATATTTAAATTATGTTGAAAAACCAACTGTTTACACTTTTTAAAGGCTTCTTCTTCTGCATTTTTTAATTCTTCTAAAGTTGCCATATCATTTTGAGAAAGAGTTCTGATCAAAGGAACTGATTCAGGCATGTTCTTTTCCCAAGCTTTAGATATTTGAGAATTTACAGCAAAAACTTTTGCAACTTCTTCACCTTTTTCTGTTCTGACAAGAACTAATTGCCCATGTTCAACCTTGATATTCTCAGGTATTTCTAAAGGATGAAAAACATTTTTTATCAAATTTACTGCGTATTTAATCATAATTAACTCGAATCCCAAAATATATTAATCGTATTTTATCATAAAAATTGATTCTCTGGTTTGTTTATTATAAATTTGTAGTACGAAACATTTTAAGGATAGGGAATTTTGATATGAAAACATTTTCACATATGAAAACACACTATAATGAAGACTTAACAACAAAAAACATCGGTGAACAGGTAACTTTAGCCGGTTGGGTTTCTGCTGTTAGAGATTTAGGTGGAATCATTTTTATTGAATTAAGAGATAAAACTGGCTTTTTCCAAGTTGTTGCAGACCCTCAAATCAATAAAAACGTACACGATGTGTTCTCAAAACTTAAAGATGAATATGTTATCCAAGTTTCAGGAAAAGTATCTAAAAGACCTGCTGAAACTTATAACCCAGATTTAAAAACAGGCGAAATCGAAATGTATCCAGATGAAGTAAAAATATTCTCTGAAGCTAAATTACTACCTTTTGAACTTTCATCAGATGATACAAAAGAAGATATCCGTTTGAAATACAGATATCTTGACATTCGTCGTCCTCAAATGACTTCAAATTTAAAATTAAGACACAATATTGTAACAGCAATTAGAAATTACCTTAACAATGCTGAATTTATGGAAGTTGAAACACCTATCCTTATCAATACAACTCCAGAAGGTGCTAGAGATTATCTAGTTCCAAGTCGTGTTCAAGAAGGTAAATTTTATGCATTACCTCAATCACCACAAATCTTTAAACAGTTATTAATGGTTGGTGGCATTGAAAAATATTATCAAATTGCAAAATGTTTCAGAGATGAAGACTTAAGAGCAGACAGACAACCGGAATTTACACAAGTTGATATGGAAATGTCTTTTGCTACACAAGATGACGTTATTGAATTAACTGAAGGCTTAATTGAAGAAGCATTTAAAGCTGCAAATGTTGAAGTAAAAGCTCCTTTCACAAGAATTACTTGGCAAGAAGCAATGGACAGATTCGGTTCAGATAAACCTGACGCTCGTTTCGGCTTAGAATTGTTTGATATATCTGACATTATGATGGAATCCACTTTTGAGCCAGTTAAAGAAACGCTTAAAAAAGGTGGTATAGCTAAAGCTATCAAAATCCCTGGCATTGCTGGATATTCAAGAAAAGAAATGGATGATGTTCGTTCAACAGCTATTTCTTTCGGAGCTAAAGGTATTGCTTGGATTACATATATGGAAGATGGAACAGTAAAATCTCCTATATTGAAATTCTTAACTGAAGAACAAATCGAAGCATTGAAAGTTAAAGCTGAAGCAAAACCTGGTGATGTTGTATTTTTCGTTGCAGACGATAAAAAGACAACTTATGACGTAATGGGAAGATTCAGATTATTCTTTGGCGAAAAATTAAACTTAATCGACAAAAACAAACATGCATTACTTTGGGTTGTTGATTTCCCAATGTTTGAATACAGCAAAGAATTTGACAGAGTTATGGCTATGCACCACCCATTCACATCTCCAAATCTTGAAGATGTTGATAAAATGAAAACAGAGCCAATGAATGTTCGTTCTATTGCTTATGATATCGTTTACAATGGTACAGAATTAGGTGGTGGCTCAGTTAGAATTCACTCTACAGAAGTTCAAAGAAAAGTATTTGAAGCATTAGGACTAACTGAAGAAGAAGTTCAACAAAAATTCGGATTTATGCTACAAGCTTTCCAATATGGAACACCTCCACATGCTGGTTTGGCAATCGGATTAGACAGACTTGTTGCATTGCTAACTCACAATAGTTCAATTAGAGAAGTTATTGCATTCCCTAAAAACTCTGCAGCTAAATGTCTAATGACAGACGCACCAACATATGCTTCAGAAGAACAACTTATGGAACTACACTTAAAATCTACCGTAAAACGAGAAATTAAAGCATAATGGAAAGATTTGAAGAAAAAACATTATCATCAAAAACCGTCTATCAAGGACGGATTTTTGATATTACAAAAGATGAAATAGTATTGTCTGACGGCACACAAGAATATCAAAGACAACGTGAAATAATCCACCACCCTGGAGGAGTTGTGATTCTTGCACAAAAAGACAATGGAAATATTCTTTTAGTAAAACAATATAGATATGCTGTTAAATCATTACAAACAGAATTGCCGGCAGGTCGTTTAGAAAAGGGGGAAGACCCTTTATTTGCAGCAAAAAGAGAATTAAAAGAAGAAACAGGCTATGTTGCTAAAAACTGGGAATCATTAGGCTATATTTTCACAACTTTTGGAATTTGTGATGAAAAGCTATATTTATTCAAAGCAACAGATCTAACATTCGACAAACCAAATCCTGATGAAGGAGAAGTATTGGATTATTTTGAACTTCCATTAAGCGATGTGCACAATCTTATAAAAAATGGTACAATAAATGACGCAAAAACCATTTGTGCACTTGCAAGAGCTTGTGAAAGATTTTAGAATTTTACGGTAGTAAGAGAATGAATGACATAAAAATGCTCGTCTTGGATATAGACGGAACTATATTTAAAAAAGACTATACAGCATCTGAAAGAGTTAAGCAAACTCTTAAATCTCTTGTAAAAAAGGGCATAAAAGTTGTTTTATGTACAGGCAGAATGTATGCAGCAACAAAACAAATTGCAAAAGAACTTGAATTAGATACACCTGTTATATCTTATCAAGGAGGACTTGTTAAAAATTTTCTAAATGATGAAAAAACGTTATTTGAAAAAACAATGGATGAAGACTTATCTTTAGATGTAATAAAAGAGCTAAAAAAAAGAAATATATTTTTTAACCTGTACATAAATGATGAATTATTAGTTGAACACGACAGCATACTTATTCAACAGTACGTTGATGCAAGAAACATAAAATATAGAATTGTTGGAAACTGCGAAAACCTTAATTTAAAAGGGATGAATAAAATCCTTGCAATTGATGATGATGTAAATCTAATAGAAAACTTACAAAAAGAAATGGCTCAAAGGTACAAAGACAAATTGTACGTAATTCGTTCAACGCCAAGATTTTGTGAATTTTCTAACCCTGAAGCAACTAAAGGGAATGCGGTTAGGTTCCTAGCTGATATGTGGGGAATAAAAAAAGAAGAAATTATGGCCTGCGGAGATCAAGACAATGACATAGAAATGCTACTAGCTGCAGGAGTTAAAGTGGCAATGGGAAATGCAACAGAAGATTTAAAAAAAATAGCTGACTATATAACAGACTCTGTAGATAATGACGGAGTTGTGAAAGCAGTAGAGAAATTTATAAGAATATAACAATACGAGGGAATTAAAATGTATAGAATCGGTCAAGGATTTGACTTACACCAATTTGCAGAAGAAAGAGAGTTAATTTTAGGTGGAGTTAGAATAGAACATAATAAAGGTTTGTTAGGTCATTCTGATGCAGATGCGTTATGTCATGCAATAATTGATGCTCTTTTAGGTGCGTTAGCACTAGGCGACATCGGTCAACACTTTCCTGACAATGATCCTAAGTACTATGGGGCTGACAGTACTGAACTATTAGCAGAAACGCTATATCTAGTCGTAAAAGAAGGTTATAAAATAAACAATATTGATGCAACAATCAAAACTCAATATCCACGACTAGGACCATTTATAAAAGATATTAGAACAAATTTAGCGTCAATACTCAACTTGAATATTAACCAAGTATCAATAAAAGCAAAATCTATGGAATGGATGGGACCAATTGGAGAAGGAAAATGTCTTGCTGTAGATGCAGTTGTATTACTTGAAGAAATATCTATATAAAAATATACACAGCTTTTTAGAGATTACAAAAAATATTTTAAATCCAAAAGGATTTAAAATATTTTTTTATGCATTAATATTTACCATTCTTTCAATTGCATTTGCAGCTTTTTTTGCAATTCCTTCATCTACCTTAATTTCAAATTCATTATTTTGAAGAGTATTTAATATATCTTCCAAATGAATCAATTTCATGGTCTCACATATTGCCTTTTCATTAATAAGAACAAATTTCTTATCAGGACAATCTCTTTCTAATCTTTGTACAACACCTTTTTCTGTAACAATAATAAACTCTTTATCATTACTTTCTTTAACCGCTTTAATTATTGCAGTTGTAGACCCAACAAAATCAGCCATTTGAGTAACATCTTTTTGACACTCAGGATGAACCATAACTTTTGCGTTAGGATATAATGATTTTTGGGATATCACATCATCTGTTGTAATTGAATGGTGAATAGGACAGAATCCAGGATATGTAATAACCTTCACATCATTTAATTGAGATTCTACATATGAACCTAAATGTTGATCAGGCACAAACAAAACTTCTTTAGCATTTAAAGATTTAACAACATTTATAGCATTTGCACTAGTACAGCAAATGTCAGACTCAGATTTAACTTCGGCTGTCGAATTTACATAGCAAACAACAGGAATGTTAGGGTTTTCATCTTTAAATTTTCTAAGCTGTAAAAGATTAATTTTATCAGCCATTGCACAACCAGCATTCAAATTAGGTAACAAAACTGTTTTTTGAGGTGATAAGATTTTTGCAGTTTCTGCCATAAAATACACACCAGCAAAAACGATAACATCTGCATCAGTTTTTGCAGCTTGTTGACTTAGATATAAAGAATCTCCCGAAAAATCAGCAACTTCATCTATTTCAACATTTTGATATGTATGAGCTAGTACTATTGCATTTTTTTCTTTTTTTAGTTTCTTAATTTTTTCAATAAGTTCTTTATTATCCATTTTTATTACCTAGCATTTTTTAATATTTCAATTAAACCATTCATCAAAAATTCACAAGACATTGCAGCAAGTAAAATACCTACAATTCTGTTTATAACACTAACACCTGTTTTACCAAGCCACTGACTAACCTTTGACGAAAATTTTAAAATCAACCAGCAAACAACAAGGTTCAATGCTAAAGCTGCAATTATAAGTGAACGTTCTAAAGGCATTCCCTGTGCGTTTTTCATACAAATCGTCAACATCGTAATTGTCGCAGGACCAGACAACAACGGTATAGCTAAAGGAAATACAGAAATATCAGATCTTTTCAAAGACTCTTTTCTTTCTTCCTTGTTTTCATTATTCATAGCAGGTTCAGGGTTTCCTAGAACTAGGTCGATAGCCATGATCAAAAGTAATATACCACCAGCAATTTTTAAAGCAGTAAGGCTTATACCCAAAAGATCTAAAACAATAGAACCTGTATAAGCGAAAAACAGTAAAATGAAAAATGCTATAACAATAGCTTTATTCATCATTATATTGCGCCATTTTTGTTTTGAATTAGCTGTCAACGCAATAAAAACAGGCGCAAGACCTATGCCATCTAACGTTACAAACAATTTTGAAAAATAGCTTAAAAAAGAATGTATATGTTCTAACATAAAAACCTTTCAGATTTCTTACAGTTATTACATTATACAAGAAACATATTAAAGTAAAAAACTAAAATTACCAGCAAGAGCCAACTGAACCAGCACCGCAAATTTGTCCATTAGTCCAAATAGCATACTCTAGTTCTGTATTTTTAAATATAGCACCACTTATATTTGCATTTTTTAAATTAGCCTCATCTAAATCTGCATTTTCAAAGTTGGCATTTTGCAAATTTGCTCCTTCAAAATCAACTTTTTCTAAATCAGCGCCTGAGAAATTTACGCCTGAGAGATTAGCGCCCTTAAAACAAGAACCTTCCAGCTCTGCTTTTTCAAAATTGTAACCCCTTAAATCTAGACCAGAAAAATTAACTTTTTCTAACTTTTCTTTTGCATAATTTTTGCTATTTGACTTAACGTCAAAATTTGATAATTCAGCGTAAACAAGACCAATAGAAAGATTTGTCACAAAAACTACTAAACAAATAAACAAAAACTTTTTCATAAATTATTATCCTTATCTTCTGGTTCATCCTTAGCTTTTTCAGGAAAAACCTTACCTAAATATTTAGAAATTGATATAGAGAAAGCAACTCTATCTTCGTTATTATTTGGAATCACAATAGCAGTTGTAATAGAAGTGCTAGGCTCTGGTCTAATTTTAAAACCAGCAGCTAAAGCACCCCAAGATTCATCTCTAGAAACCCAATCAGCAACAATACGAAGCTTATTTGGAATTATTGTTTGATCCACACCGATCATTACGCCAGTTAATGATGGCATTTCACCTTTACCACCAACAAAACCACCAGCAGTCAACGTCGTTTTGGTCTTTTTGAACAAATAGGATCCATGAGCATAAATCATACTATCTGGATTTTTCCCCTCGGTCAAAGAAGGTGATAAAGTACCACCAACAGTAAATCTGGCTGCTTTTTTTATTTTAAAAACTTTTTTAGCTGTTATATTCAACTTGACACTAGTTCTATCATCAATAGTTGTCCCAACACCAAAAGAAGCTTCTGTTCCCCAGCCTGTCCCCATTATAATTTGAGGTGTTAATGAAGCATAAGCCTCTCCAAATGGGCTATACTTGTTAGACTGTTTTAAAATAACCTCTCCACCAGGCAAAACATCAGAAGATGGCATTGTTACAATTGTCTGCTGAGCATATACAACTGAAGGAATGCAAAAGATAAGAGCAATACAGATAAAGAAAATCCGAATGTTCATTTAATCATTATGCGAAAAAAATTTTGGCTTGTAAACATTGAACAGAAAAAAAGCACCTCTAAACGAAGTGCTTAAATTAATAACCTTTCAAACGTATTATAAAATTTTGTGTTCAATAAATCAATATAATAACAATTAATGTAAATTTTATTGTACATACTATTTATTTTTTTATTTGAAACGATAAACTAAAATATGCTGGAACAAAACAATGAAAATACACACTATTAATAAAGCCGAAAAATATAGAATAAAGAATAATTTCAAAGCCATAGATTATGCTAAAGCAACAACAGTTCTTAATGGCATAAAAAATGAATTTAGAATATACGAGTTAGAATATTCTGATAGAGTTTTTTTAGATACAATGTCAGGAAATATAAACTTAGAAAAAATATTACCAGAAAAAAAAACTTATAATCGCAAACAACTTAAAACCTGGAAAAACATAATTGATAACGCTATTATGATGTCAGCTTTTTCTTATCCAGAAAGAGCTTTTTTAATCACAAAAGATAATAGACCTTGTGGAATAATGTCATATCAAAATAGTCTAAATGGAAAAATGTATCTGGATAATATTGCTGTTTGGCCACATAAAAAAGGAGAAGGTCAAAAACTAGCCGGACAAACCTTAATGAAAATATTATTTTTAGATGCACTAGAAAATAACATAAAAAATATAGGTCTATCTTTAGCAAATGATTTTTCGGAACAAAGCAAAAAATTTTATGAAAAGCTAAAATTCAGAAGTTTATTTGACACAAATACAGATGTTGATATGGTTTCATCCAGCCTAAACTATAAAGCATCTTTAGAAGAATCTGAAGATTTAATTAGGATAGAAAAAAAAGCAACAGCAAAACATCAAGACCTAAATAAATTATTAGACATCAAATATTAAAAGGCAAAAAAAAACGAGGGGTTTTGTAACTTCTCGCTATCTAATGATAACTTCTAATTACATCCCAACCCTCGTAAGGTTTTTACACTAGCCGAAACATTAATAACATTATTATTATAACACTTTTTTGATTAACATGCAAATACATGGATTAAATTGTAAATGAATATTAATCATTACTTTTTAAGCTGTAATGTATACTGCTCAAAGGCTTTAAGTGTTTTTTCCATAAATTGCTCAGGAGTCATATCTTTAGCTTCAAACCCCTTTGCTGCCAATGTTTCAAGGCTAAATACTTTAATTCTTTCTTTTGCTTGAGCTTTAGGCATTTGTGAATAAACATTGAAAAGATCATGAGATTCTTCTGTTATTCTTTTATAAACCTTATCTAAACCTTCTAAAGTTTTGTCTGGATGAGCTTTTCTATATGCTCTTTTATATGACAATTCTAAAAGATTTGCTGCTTGCATCAGATTGTCTGGTCTATTTTTATCATCAGCAAAATCTCTTCCAACTTTTTCTAAAACCTCAAGATTAACAAACCCAGAAAGAGTATTTTCTTCAATTATTCTTGTGGCTTCTTGCTCATGAGCTTTGTTGAAAGCTATGATATCTTCTGTTTTTAACACAGAAGACTTAGTTTTTACGTCTTTATTAGGTTTTGTTTCTGGTTTTGTTTCAGCTTTTTCAGCTGTTTTTTGTGCTGTTTGTGTAGTTGTTTCAGCTTTTGCTTCTGCTTTTTCAGCTGTTTTTTGTGCTGTTTGAGCAGTTGTTTCAGGTTTTGCCTCTGCTTTTTCAGCTTGTTTTTGTGCTGTTTGAGCAGCTGTTTCAGCTTTTGCTTCTGCTTTTTCAGCAGCTTTTTGTACTGTTTGAGCAGCTGTTTCAGCTTTTGCTTCTGCTTTTTCAGCTTGTTTTTGTGCTGTTTGAGCAGCTGTTTCAGCTTTTGCTTCTGCTTTTTCAGCAGTTTTTTGTACTGTTTGAGCAGTTGTTTCAGCTTTTGCTTCTGCTTTTTTAGCTTGTTTTTGTGCTGTTTGAGCAGTTGTTTCAGGTTTTGCCTCTACTTTTTCAGCTGTTTTTTGTACTGTTTGCGCAGTTGTTTCAGCTTTTGTATCAGCCTTTTCTGCTGCTTTTTGCACAGTTTGAGCAGCTGTTTCAGCTTTTGCTTCTACTTTTTCACCAGCTTTTTGTACTGTTTGAGCA
>CALUPF010000029.1 GCA_944322545.1 Candidatus Gastranaerophilales bacterium | reverse complement strand
AAAGAGGTAAAAAAGTTTGTTCTGTTGATAAAGCAAATGTTTTAGATGCCTCTAGATTGTGGCGCGAGGTTGTGACATCAGTATCTAATCAATATCCAGAAGTTGAATTGTCTCATATGTATGTCGACAATGCCGCAATGCAATTGATTAGAAATCCTAAACAATTTGATGTTATTGTAACTGGTAATATTTTTGGTGATATTTTGTCAGATGAAGCTTCAATGTTGCCAGGTTCATTAGGCATGTTAGCTAGTGCGAGTCTTTCTGATAATAACAAAGGTATGTATGAGCCTATTCATGGCTCGGCGCCTGATTTGAAAGGTAAAAATATCGTTAACCCAATTGCGACTATTTTATCAGCTGCTTTGATGATGCGATATAGTTTTGGAAAAGATGATGCTGCAATATCTATAGAAAATGCAGTTAAGTCTGTTTTGAAAAAAGGATACAGAACTCAAGATATTGTTGGTAGTAACACCATAAAAGAAAACATTGTTTCTACTACAAAAATGGGGGATTTGATTTCACAAGAAATCTTAACATCTTTGTAAAATTTTGCTGATTTAGTGTTTAAAATTTGCCTAATTGGGTATTATAAACATGGCAGGTTAGATATACATCCAGGCACTTTTTTCGGGGTTGCGATAAAAAAAGTTTGTAGGCTTGGTTTAAAAGTTTTCTAACCTGTTCTTTTTTGTTTTAATTCCAGTTATTTATATACAAAGGTCTGCCATTTGCTTTGCAGCGTTGACATTCGCCTGTTTCTAGGTAGCATTTTTTACTGAAATCTTGTAGATTTCCCCCTGAACGACCTCTGTAATCGTTTAGCAAAATAGGACAATTATAGACTCCTGATTTTGCTAAAATTCTACAAGACATGCAGTCTAATTTTATGTTAGAATTCGTTTTTTCAATTGCTTCTGAATCTTTTGGGTTTTTAATATTGGGAATAAATGAGAAATTTATATCTTCTGTTTCAAACTTGAATTTTTGTCCTAGTTCTTTGAATCCTTCTTTTAAATCGTTAATTTGTGATTTTTCGCAGTTTATTAATAATATTGGGTTAAAGCCGTATTTGTTTAGCGAGTTTATTGCATGAAGAGCTTTTCTAAATGAACCTCTACCTGATATTTCATCATTTGTTTTTTCGTCATAGTGATTTATTTCTACCTTAAATATAATTTCATTGTTACCTTCCTCTTCAACTCTTTTTAAAAATCTTGATTTTTTATCATTTATGTTGCTTCCGTCTGTAAATATCGTCACTGATGCGTACGTCAAGCAGTGTCTTAAAATATGATTGAATTCTGGATGAGACATTGAGTTTTTGCCTGTGATGTAGATGAATTTTAATTTTGTTTTATCAATCATTTTTAAAGCTTCTTTGATTTCATCTAATTGAAGATATTTTTTATTTTTTTGATTAAAACTTCTGCTTCTGTAAACATTAAAGCCTCTTTTTTCATTACATTTCGTGTAATCAAGATCTATAAATAGGTCGTTAAGCTCATTAAGTGCAACACATTCAGCTTGAATAATTGAGTTATACATCAGTACCATTCCTCCGTTTTTTATCTTTGTATAGATTTTAGAAATAATTTTAATGTTTATAAATAGTACAGTTGTATATAAATAATCTATTCTTTTATCTATAAGTGAATTATTCTTCTTTTATTTCAAACTATAATAGTCTTGTCTAATCAATATCAATGATTTCTCTAAAGTTTGCTTCCTTTTGGTTCGACAAGAACTTTACTTGTAAACAAATGGAGGATAGTAAAATGGCAACTATTGTTGAAAATCTTCATGGGCGAAGAATTATAAGAGTTTCAACGGATGATATTATTTCTTTAATAAAAGAGTATCAATCTGTTGCTTGTGAGTCTGAAACATATGGTGAAATAAGAGAAAAATTAGACCAAAAAGACTTTTATATCCCAGAAGATTTATAGGTTGATAAGACTTTATAATGTGATATAATCTAATCCGAAAGAAACGGAGGTTATATGATGAAAAAATTATCAACTGTATTATTAGCTGCTGTGTTTATGATGAGTGCAGGCATGTCTTTTGCTGCTTCAAATTCTTCAAATTTTCTAAAAGATTATCAAGCTAAAAGAGACGCTGCGATTAAAAAACAAGATGCGAAAATAAACGAAATGCAAAAACAGCAAGAAGCTGCTCAAAAGAAAAGAGAAGCTGATAAAGCTGCTATGAAAAAGAAACAAGAAGAATATAAAAAGCAACAACAAGCTAAAAAAGACGCATACAAAAAGAAACAAGAGCAAAGAAAAGATGCTATTAAAAATTTAAAAGATTCTTTTAAATACTAATTGTAAAGATAAATAGAACTGGTAGTCTTATCAGTTCTATTTGTTTACTATTATTGAAAATTATGGTATTCTAATTTGTGATTATTGTTTGAAAAGAAAAGAGAGAATTTATGAAAAAATTTTTAACTTTATTAGCATTATTTGCATTGACTACTCCAGCTTTTGCTGCAGATAAATATGCTTCAGTTGATATAGATAAAGTTTTAAAAGGTTATAAAAAAACAGCTGTAATTAATCAACAAATTCAAAAACAAGAAGCTGATATTAGAGTGTTTATCGTAGATGCACAAAAAAGTGTAGTTGCTGCTACTACAGATGCAGAAAGAAAGAAATTAGAAGAAAAATATAGCAAAGAACTAAAATCAAAAATGGACAAACTCCAAAAGAGCAAGATTGATGCTTTGAAAGGTCTTGAGTCTGACGTTAAAAAAGCTATCAATGCTGAAGGCAAAAAAGGTGTTTATGCTTTGATTTTAACTAGCAACAATACATTGTATGGTGCTGTTGATATTTCAGATAGCATTATCAAAACACTTAATGCTGGTAAGTAAAGGTTTATAAAATAAAAAAAATGAGCCTTAAAAAGGCTCATTTTTTTACAATCCTAATTCCTTTAAAACTCCGTCAAGTGCAATTTTTACGTGTGCATAATTTAGCCCACCTTGCATATATGCAGCATATGGTGCTCTTAATGGTCCATCAGCTGATAATTCAATAGTTGAGCCTTCAATAAAGCTTCCACCAGCCATAATCAATTTGTCTTCATAACCTGGAACTTCATCTGGTACTGGTGTGAGGTAAGATTCAATTGGTGAGTTATGTTGTAATGCTTTACAAAAAGCTAACAAAGGCTCGGGTTTGCCAAATTCAATTGTTTGAATTAAATCTGTTCTTGGTTCAAATGGTTTTGGCGTAGAGATAAAACCAATATCTTCGAAAACTTGAGATGCTAAAACTGCACCTTTTATTGCTTCAGAAACAATTGATGGTGCCATAAAAAGACCTTGGAAAATAAGTCTTGTTTGATTTAGCATTGCACCACCTTCTGTTCCAATACCAGGAGCTGTTAATCTGTAAGCAGCTTGTTCTACAAATTCTTTTTTACCTGCGATGTAACCGCCTGTTTCAACTATACCACCACCAGGATTTTTGATTAATGAACCTGCAATTATATCTGCTCCAATTTCTAGTGGTTCTTTTTCTTCAACAAATTCACAGTAGCAGTTATCAATAAAGCAAATGCAATCAGGATTTTTTGATTTAACAATATCAATAACTTTTTTTGTTGTTTCGATATTTAAAGATTTTCTTGTTGAATAGCCTCTTGAGCGTTGGATTGTAACCATATTAACTGATTTATCAATTGTTTGTTCAAGTTTTTCAAAATCAACATCTTGGTTATTTACAAGTGGTATTTCTTCGTATTTTACGCCATGTCCCATAAGAGAAGCTCTATAATTGCCTCTTGTTCCAATAACTTCTTCCATTGTGTCATATGGTGTTCCTACAACAGAGACAAGTTTTTCTCCATATCTAAGATTTCCGAACAATGCGCAGGCTATCGCATGTGTGCCTGATACAAAGTGATTTCTGACAATTGCTGCTTCAGTGTTGAATACGTCAGCAAACGTTTTGTCTAAAACTTCTCTTCCTAAATCATCGTGACCATATCCGCTAACTGTTGCGAAATGTTCAAGACCTATTTTATTTTTTCTAAATGCTTCTAATACCTTTTTCTGATTGAATTCTTTAATTTTATCAATATGTTTAAAATATTCTTGTACTTTTTCTTCGGCTTGTTCAATAATCTTGTTCATCTGTCAACTCATCCCTATTAATTTTACAGTTTAATAATAACAAAAAAGGATTGGAAACTAAAATCCAATCCTTTTTATTATTAAGAAAGCTATTTCTTACTTATCGTCTAATGCGGCAACGCCAGGAAGAACTTTTCCTTCGATAAATTCTAATGAAGCGCCACCACCAGTAGATACGTGAGTGAAGTCTTCAGCTTTGCAGAATTGTTTCGCAGCAGAAACAGAGTCGCCACCACCGATTACAGAAACTGCACCATTTTTAGTAGCTTCTACGATAGCTTTTAAAACAGCTTTTGTACCTTCTGCGAATACTGGGTTTTCAAAGGCACCAACAGGTCCGTTCATCAAAATAGTTTTTGATGCTTTAATTACATCAGCAAAAGCTTTTTGTGTTTCAGGACCAGCATCTACACCTTCAAATCCATCAGGAATTTGATCAACAGGAGTGATTTTGTTAGTGCCTTTTCCTGAGAAATCATCAGCAGCTAATACATCAGTTGCCATAACGATTTTTACACCTTTGTCAGCAGCTTTTTTCTCAATAGCTTTAGCTACATCCATTTGGTCATCTTCACAAATTGAGTTACCAATTTTACCACCGTTAGCTTTAATGAATGTATATGCCATACCACCACCGATGATTAGGTTATCAACTTTGTCAATTAAGTTTTCTAAAACACCAATTTTAGAAGAAACTTTAGCACCACCAACAACTGCAGTGAATGGTCTTACAGGATTGTCTAATGCTTGAGATAAGCATCTGATTTCTTTTTCCATTAACAAGCCTGATACAGCAGGTTTTAAAACTTTAGCTAATTTTGCTTTTGATGTGTGGTTTCTGTGAGCTGCACCAAAAGCGTCATTTACATAGAAATCACCAAGTTTTGCTAATTCATTTGCAAATGTCATGTCATCATCTTTTGCTTCTTCAGCTTTGTAGAAACGGATGTTTTCTAACAATGCAACTTGGCCGTCTTTTAAAGATTCTAATTCTTTATCTGCACCTTCACCAACTGGTGATTTAACAAATAAAACATCTTCACCTAAAACTTTTGATAAGTATTTTGCAACAGGTTCTAGAGAGAATTCTTCAACTTTCCATTCTCCTTTAGGTCTGCCAAGGTGAGCCATAAGAATAATTTTTGCACCTTTATCTTTTAAAAATTTAACTGTTGGCAAAATAGCTTGTATTCTTGTATCATCTGTAACGTTTTTGTTTTCGTCCATAGGAACATTTACGTCAACACGGACAAGAGCTCTTTTACCTTTGATGTCACCTAAATCGTGAACTGATTTTTTCATAATACACCTCGTATCTTTCATCATCCGTACAAATATATTTTCTTAAAAACATAATAAATAGTAAAGCAAAATAAAAAGCCTTGTATCTTAATACAGGGCTTTTATTTCTTTATTTAGAACTTAATTTAGTTTTCTTCAGGAGTTATTCCATCAAGCATACTTTGTTGCACTGATGAATCTGTTTGTGAAGAGTTAGTTGATGATTCAGAATTATTATTTTCAATATTTTCTTCGTCTGAATCAGGATCAACTATCTTATTAACTGTGCAGACCATATCTCCTTCAGATAGGTTTTGAATTCTTACACCTGTTGCAGGTCTTCCTTGTCTTGAGATGCAATCTGCTTTGATTCTAGAAACAACGCCATTTTGTGTTACAACCATAATTTCATCTTTTTCTTCAACGATTGTTAACGCAACAAGTCTTGATGACGAAGATTTAAATTTAGTTGCAATCAAACCAATTCCACCTCTGTTTTGAGGTCTAAATTCAGAGAGTTTTGAACGTTTTCCAAAACCGTCAGATGTCACAACTAATAAGTCTGCATCATAGTCTCTTGGTACGATATCACAACCGATGATGCTGTCAGCGCTTCTCAATTTCATTGAGTTTACACCTCTTGCACTTCTTCCTAATGGTCTTAAGTCAGCTATTGGGAATCTAATAGCCATACCACAAGAAGTACCAATGATAACTTCATCATTATCCCTAGCTTGTTTTACCCAGCATAGTGTATCACCATCTTCTAAGCCTATTGCAATTATGCCGCTTTTTCTGATGCTTTCGAAGTTATCAAGCGAGATTCTTTTAATATAACCTTTTTGAGTCAACATAATTAGGTTAGATGCTGACTTGAAGTCACTAACTGGAACAACTGCAGTGATTTGTTCATCTTGTTCAAGAGGCAATACATTTATAATAGGTAAACCTTTTGCTTGTCTTCCGCCTTCTGGGAATTCGTATACATTCAAGCTGTAAACAGTTCCCTTAGAAGAGAAGAATAAAACTTTATCATGCATCATTGCCGTAAAGAATTGATCTACGTCATCATCTTCTTTAGTTTTGATGCCACCTTTTCCTCTAGTAGCTCTGTTTTGACGTTCGAATGTATCTAGTGAAATTCTTTTTAGATATCCTTGTCTTGTGATGAATACAGCCATAGGTACATTTGGTGTTAAGTCCTCAATTGTCATTTCATCAGCTTCTGGAACAATTTGAGTTCTTCTGTCATCACCATATTTTTCTTTGTCTTCAAGCAATTCTTCCTTGATGATGTTAAGAACTTTTTGTCTGTCAGCAAGAATAGCTTCATATTCAGCGATTTTCTTTTTCAAATCATCATACTCAGCTTTAATCTTGTCTTGTTCCAATCCTGTCAAACGTCTTAATTGCATTTCAAGAATTGCGTTTGCTTGATCAACATCAAGACCAAATCTGCTCATTAATCCAACTCTAGCTTCATCAGTAGTTTTGGATTTTTTGATTAATTCGATAACTTCATCTAAGCTGCCTAATGCAATGAGTAAACCTTCTAAGATGTGAGCTCTAATTTTAGCTTTTTTGAGGAAGAATATCGTTCTTCTTGTAACAACTTCAACCCTGTGTTCTACAAATTCATTTAACACTTCATATAGATTTAGAAGTCTTGGTTGTTTACCAACTAAAGCAACCATATTTACACCGAAAGTTGTTGCTAGTTGAGTGTATTTAAATAAATTGTTTTTAACAACTTCAGGTTTTGCATCACGTTTTAATTCAATTACAATTCTCATACCATCTCTGTCTGATTCATCACGAAGATCAGAGATACCTTCGATTTTTTTGTCTCTAACGAGTTCTGCAATTTTTTCGATAAGTAATGCTTTGTTAACCTGATAAGGAATTTCAGTAACTATAATTGCAGTTCTACCTTGACGTCCGCCGCCTCCAGGAATTTCTTCAAATTGAGCAACAGCTCTCATTTTTATAGAACCACGACCTGTCATATAAGCTTGTTTTATGTCTGATAGTCCAACAATAGTAGCGGCTGTTGGGAAATCTGGTCCTTTGATGTGTTCCATCAAGCCTTCTACTGTAATTTCTGGATTATCGATTAAAGCAACTGTACCATCAACTATTTCACAAAGGTTGTGTGGTGGGATATTAGTTGCCATACCAACAGCGATACCAGAAACACCGTTTAGCAGTAACATTGGCAATCTAACAGGAAGAACAGATGGCTCTTCTAATGAACCATCAAAGTTTGGAGTGAAATCAACTGTTTCACAATCTATGTCAGCAAGCATTGATTGTGTTATTTTATGCATTCTTGCTTCTGTATAACGCATTGCAGCAGCAGAGTCACCGTCAACAGAACCGAAGTTACCATGACCGTCAATAGTTTGATATCTAGTTGAAAAATCTTGAGCCATACGAACTAAAGATTCATATACAGCTGTATCACCGTGTGGGTGATATTTACCTAAAACTTCACCGACGATTCTTGCACTTTTTTTGAATGGTTTATCTGGTGTCATTCCTAATTCATTCATTGCAAATAATATACGTCTGTGAACTGGTTTTAGACCATCTCTAACGTCTGGTAATGCACGTCCTACAATTACAGACATTGCGTAGTCTATGTAAGAACGTTTCATTTCATCTCTTATATTAACCGGTACAATTTTACCGTCCTCAAATAAATTTTGTTGGCTCAATTCTCCACCCCTAACTTTATATATCCATGGCTAAATTTTAGCATAAACAAGGAGTGGTGCAAATTTTTAATAAAATTGTGAGTCTATTGTTCTTCTTTGAAAAATCTGCTTATAAAACCTATGATTCCTTTTTGTTCGACATTAGAATAGTCTTGATTGAGACTTTGCATAATATCTGTTTCTGCATCGTAGTTCTCACTGTAAATGCTTGCAGATTTTTGTTCATTAGAACTTTGTGCTTTTAACAAGGGTTCTGTGTCTTTAGGTATGTAGACACCTCTTGTTTTACTCACGTAATTGTATTTAGCAAACGGATTGTAGTAGTTTGCAGGATTTATCATCATGTTGTTGCTCATATTTCATATATAAGAACAATTTTTTGTTGGTCAATTTTTGTTCTCTGTTTTTTTTATTAATTTACAAAATTTAATATTTTGTTTTTTTACCGACACACATTATAATCATATTTATGGAAGAGTTGAATTTAAAATGTTATGCTCATTTAGGAGATGCTGTATATGAAGTGTTTGTGAGAGAAAAGGTGATTTTACTCACTTCAAATCTTTCTAAAATGCATAAAATAAATACGGCTTTAGTTAGAGCTTCTTTTCAATGTGAACTATTAGATGTAATAGATGCTCATCTTACAGAAAAAGAAAAAGATTTAATAAGAAGGGGCCGTAATATACAAATATCATCATCAAGAAAAGTTAATCAAGCGTTGCATCGTTTGGCAACTGGTTTTGAAGTTATGATTGGTTACCTTCATTTGCATGACAGAGAAAGACTTTTGAAAATCTTTAAACTAATTTCTGATTATATAGATAGCAAGGATCATATAAT
This sequence comes from Candidatus Gastranaerophilales bacterium, assembly GCA_944322545.1. Classification (GTDB taxonomy): domain Bacteria; phylum Cyanobacteriota; class Vampirovibrionia; order Gastranaerophilales; family Gastranaerophilaceae; genus Limenecus. Next base: position 43,834 of record CALUPF010000029.1, on the reverse strand, counting down.
TTATGATAAATAAAAAGATCACTTATTAAGTGATCTTTTTTATGCTATGAAATTTGTGCCAAATCTTGTTGCTCCTAGAAAAACGCATTCTCTCAACATTTTGTCCATGCTGCGGTACATTCTTCTTTTTGGTGGAGTTTGTGCTTTTTGAATTGCTGCTTTTGTATCTTCATATTGTGTTGCAATAGATAATGTATAATTTGCAAATGGATTAGTATTTACGCTCATTTTTGTTCTCTCTCTATTAGTCTAGTTTTGCTTTTAGTCTTAGTTTTTTAGTTTTGTTATTAGTTAATTTGTTTATTTATATCAGTTTAGATTATGAACCATATTGGAATATTTTTGATACGTTTTTATCAACTACTTTTTCCCAGCTTTCTTGTTGAGCAGAGTATTCTTGTTGTCTTGTTTCAATTTGTCTTTTTTGTACATCTAATTGTTGTTCTTTTAATTGAATTTGTTTTAATTGTGCTTGATATTTTGCGTTAAATGCTGAGCTGTTAACATATTCGATAGCGCTTGTATCAACAACGCCTTCTTCATCTGTATGGTTTGCCATATATATTTGACCAGCTCTAGCTTGTTCTTCAACAATTGCTTGAGATTGCATTGACAATCTTTGGATGCTGTTAGTTATTAATGTTAATTGATATTCTAAGTCAGCTTTTACATCTTGTACGTGTAATGTAGTTAATTGTGCAACTGCGAATCCCATTTTCTATTTCCTCTTATTTATCTCTCGTATATATATAAAGTAAAATAGTATATAAAAATTGCCTTTTTAGTATATACTTTCGTTTACAAAACTTAATAAAAATTAGGTGTGTTGTCTTGAAACTTAAGTATATATTGAACTTTGCTCTTTGGTTAAAAGTATATACTCTGCATAAATTTTTAATTTGGTTTATAATTTTTTAGTAGATTTGAGTGATGAGGTATAAAATGGATAATACAATTGTTATCGGTGCTCAATGGGGCGATGAAGGCAAAGCAAAAATAACTGATATTTTAGCAGAAGATGCCGATATAATTATAAGATATCAAGGTGGCTGTAATGCAGGCCATACAGTTGTTGCTGATGGCAAAACTTTTAAGTTTCATTTGATTCCTTCTGGTATTTTATATAAGGATAAATTGTGTTTTATAGGTGCAGGTACAGTTATATATCCTGAAGTTTTAGAGGAAGAAATAGAAAATTTAAAAAAAGAAAATATTGATTTATCTGGTTTGAAAATTTCACCTTTGGCGTCTATCACGATGCCTTATCATATCGATATTGACGGATATAGTGAAGATACAGCTAAGGGTTCAGCAAAAATTGGTACAACAAAAAAAGGTATTGGACCTACATATACGGATAAAATTTCTCGTCATGGAATAAAAGTTCAAGATTTATTTGATGAAGATGGTTTATCTAAAAAATTAGATAATATTCTCCCATTAAAAAATAAAGAATTAACACAAGTTTATGGTTTAAATGCTTATTCAAAAGAAGAAGTTTTGAAAATTTGTAAGAAATATGCAGATATTTTAAGACCTTTTGTTTGTGATGATTGGCAAAGAATTTTCCATGACGCTTTATTAAAAAAGAAAACAATTCTTTTTGAAGGTGCGCAAGGGGTTATGTTAGATGTCGACTGGGGAACATATCCTTATGTTACAAGTTCTAACCCTGTTGCTGGCGGTGCTTGTACAGGTAGTGGCTTTGGACCAAATGCTGTTAAAGAAGTGATAGGTGTTTCTAAAGCCTATATTACAAGAGTTGGTGAAGGTCCTTTTGCAACTGAGCTTTTAGATGAAGTTGGAGAAAAAATAAGAAATATTGGTCATGAATTTGGTACTACAACAGGAAGACCAAGAAGAACAGGTTGGTTTGATGCTGTTGTTGCTAAATATGGTGTTCTAGTTAGTGGCTTAACATCTATGGCTGTTACAAAACTAGATGTTTTTGATTCATTTGATGAAATAAAGGTATGTGTTGCATACAAAGATAAAAGGACTGGTGAAATTTTTGATTATTATCCAACTAACGTTAATATCCATGAATATCTTGAGCCTGTATATGAAACTCATGCAGGATGGAAAACAGATATTTCAGGCATGAAAAAATATGAAGAATTACCAGAAAATGCAAAAAAATATTTGGCAAGATTAGAAGAATTAATGGGGGTAAGAATTTCAATAGTCAGTGTTGGCCCCGCTAGAACACAGACAATATTTAGATAGACAGCTAATTGAAATTTATTAAAAAAAAGTGTTGACTGAAAATTTTGTTCTTGTTATTCTAGGTATACAAGCTGAAACGAAATTTGAAAATTTAATAAGAAATGCGTCACTAGCTCAGTAGGTAGAGCACTCCCCTTTTAAGGGATAGGTCCCGCGTTCGAATCGCGGGTGACGCATTTTTTGTGCCATTTTTTTCAATTTTTCTGAATTTATACATAGTTGCATTACGAGCATATGTATTGTATTAATATTGTTTGTTTAGATCTTTTAGGAGTTTTTATGAGCAAGATATCAGTTGTAATACATACTTTTAACAATGAAAATATAATTAGAGATTGTCTTGAATCTGTAAAAGATTTTGATGAAATTGTTATTTGCGATATGTATTCCACAGATAAAACTCTTGAAATTGCAAAAGAATATAATACCAAAATCGTTATGCATGAAAATATAGGTTGGGTTGAACCAGCAAGAAATTATGCTATATCACAGGCGTCAAATGATTGGGTTTTAGTTGTTGATTCTGATGAAAAAATATCTTCTGATCTAAAAGAATATCTTTATAAATTTATTGATGCTCCTCAAAATTATTCTGCTGTTAGAATACCTAGATTAAATTATTGTTGGGGTAAACCTGTTGAAATTTTGTATCCTGATTCTATTATTAGGTTTCTTCGAAAGGATTGTGTTTATTGGCCACCTGTTGTTCATGCGACTCCTGAAATAAAGTTTGGTAAAATTTTTGAAATAAATCCTAAGTATAAAAATTTAGCAATTATACATGCTTATACTAATAGTCATAAGTCATTGATCGGCTCTTTAAATAAATACACAGATTTTGAATTAGAAAAATTAATAGAAAAAAACAAAAGTATAAACTTCTATTTTGCAATTTGGAAATCTTTTTGGATAATTGTTGAAAAATATTTTATGCGTAAGGGCTATAAAGATGGTTTAAGAGGTTTAATCATTTCAATTACTGCCGGTATTTATAAGTTTGTAACTTATGTAAAATACTTCGAATATTTAGAAAAAAATAAAGATTAGTTATATTTTCTATTCTTTTCGTGTTGTATTTTATTGTCAATTTGGCAATTTTTCTGTTTTAGTTGTTTTATCATTCACGAAAGGAAAAGTTGTGTCAGTTAGTTTTATAAAAAGGGCAAATACTTATTTAAAAACAGGAACAATGGCATTGTTAATTGGTGTTTCTTCTTGTACTAAAAAGCCTCCTGTTTTAACAAAAGATGTTGTTGAATTTACTTATCCTACTGCTGCAAAGCTAATCGAAAATTTTGAAAATGGTGCTAGACATAGTGTTACTGTTTTCGTTAAAGATGAGCCTAAACGTGTCATTAGCAAGTCTGATATTTCTAAATATAAGGTTGTTCCTGATACTTTATTAGAAAAATTGAAAACATTACCAGATACTGTTGAACTTTATTATCAGGTTTATAAAGGAAAAGCTGATGAGCTAATACAAAAAAAATTAAATAAAAAAAATAATCTTTTAACAGTTGCGCATGGTACAACAGGTAGAGATTTTATTGAATTAGCTGGAGGTAAAAAAGCTTATGAAGGTGATTTTATCTTACAAAAAACAGCTGATAGTCTTTTTAATGTTGGTTTAATACAAAAAGATTCAATATTGCGAGCAAATATTTCAGATGCTTCATACAATAGTTTGAAGACAAATGAAAAAGATGCTATTTTAAGTTACTTGTATAATGTGAGTGAAAAACTTTTAATTAAACACAATCCTAAACGTGAAATCCCCGAGTCGTTTTTTGAGTGTCTGTCAAACGGGGAGAAAGGAAAAGTCCAAGCTAAATTTAATGTAATGCCAAGTCATGAAGGAGCTGCATGTGGTTTGGCAAAAAGAAATCTTGTTCAATTCCTAATATATGGCAATGGTGAAGTTTTGAATGATAAATTTGCTCAAAAAACAGCGAGAAATCTATTAGATGTGATGAAAGAAAGATGTGATTCTAGAAAATTGTTAAAAGAAGTATTTGATATGGTGGAAGAATATGGAGTTGATTCTTCTAAGCTAGAAAAGACTAAATCTGATTTTTATAAATATCTTTCAGCTTAGTTTAAAGATAGCTTTTTAAGTATTGTCCTGTATATGACTGTGGGCATTTTATTATTTCTTCAGGCGTTCCTTCAAATACAACGTTTCCACCGCCATTGCCTCCTTCTGGTCCAAGATCAATTATGTGATCAGCGATTTTGATCAAATCCATGTTATGTTCAATAATTAAAATTGTGTTACCTGAATCTGCCAGTTTGTTTATTATTTTTATGAGCTTGTCTAAGTCATACCAGTGCAAACCAACAGAAGGCTCATCTAAAAGGTAAAGAGTCTTTCCTGTTGCTTTTTTGTTTAACTCTGAAGCAAGCTTGATTCTTTGAGCTTCACCACCTGATAGTGTTGTTGCACTTTGTCCTAATTTTATGTATCCCAGACCTACATCATATAATGTTTTTAGTCTGCTTTTGATTTTAGGTATGTTTTCAAAAAATACATAAGCTTCAGCTACTGTCATATTTAAAACATCTGATATAGTGGCACCCTTGTATTTTACTTCAAGTGTTTCTCTGTTGTATCTTTCGCCTTTACAAACATCGCATTTTACATATACATCAGATAAGAAGTTCATTTCAATTTTTATTAGACCGTCACCTTTGCAGGATTCACATCGTCCGCCTTTAACATTGAAGCTGAATCGTCCTGGTTTATAACCTCTAACTTTTGCTTCATTAGTCATTGCAAAAAGTTCTCTTATGTAGGTGAAAACATCAGTATATGTAGCAGGGTTTGAGCGAGGCGTTCTGCCAATTGGAGATTGATCAATATCAATAATTTTGTCTATATTTTCAAAACCCAGTATTTCATCTACTCCTTGTGGTTTTGGTTTATTGCCTCTAAGTTTATGTATTGCATATTCATGTATTAAATCCTGCATTAGAGTTGATTTACCTGAGCCTGAGACTCCAGTTAATGCAACAATTTTTCCAAGAGGTATATCTAAATCTATGTTTTTAAGATTGTTTAGATGTGCATTTTTTACTTTTAAAAATTCGCCATTGCCTTCTCTTCTTTTTGTTGGCACAGAAATTTTTTTGCTACCACTTAGATATTGACCTGTAATAGATTCTTTTACAGATTTTATTTCATCTAAAGTTCCTTTTGCTACAACCTTTCCACCATGTACTCCGGCTCTTGGTCCAATATCTACTATGTAATCAGCATTTTTCATCGTGTCTTCATCGTGTTCGACTACAATTAATGTATTACCAAGATTTCGCAGTCTTAAAAGAGTTTTTATGAGCATATCATTATCTCTTTGATGCAGACCAATAGATGGTTCATCTAAAACGTATAAAACTCCAGATAGGCCGCTTCCAATTTGTGTAGCAAGTCTAATTCTTTGAGCTTCCCCACCAGATAATGTTAGTGACATTCGGTTTAAATTTAAATAGCCTAAACCTACATCTAGCATGAATTTAAGTCTTGCTCTAACTTCTTCTAGTATTTGTTTTGCTATCATCATTTGATAGTCTGTTAGCTCTAAAAATAGATTTGAGAAAAATTCAAAACTTTCAGTTATTGGCATTTCACAAACTTCGTTAATGTTTTTGCCATTTATTGTAACTGCCAAAATATATGGTTTGAGTCTTGCTCCATGACATTCTTTGCAAGGTGTCATTTTCATATATTTTTGGATTTCTTCACGCCAATATTCACCGTTTGATTCATTATATCTTTTTTCAAGAAATGGGATTACACCCCAGAATTTCATTTTATGATTTTCGTAACGGTTTGTTCCAAATCTTTTAACCTTTATGTTTATTACTTCTTTTCCACCAAACAAAATTAGATCTTGCTCTTCTTTTGTCAGTTGTTCAAATGGTTTGTCTAAATCAATATTGTAATGAAATGCTACTGATGCTAATACATCGTCATAATATGATGTGCTTGTTTTGCTCCAAGGATAAATAGCACCTTGTTTTATAGATTTTTTTCTGTCTGGTATTACTAAATCTGGGTCAATTACAAAGTCGTAACCAAGACCTGAGCATTTTGGACAAGCTCCATACGGGCTGTTGAAGCTGAAGCTTCTTGGTGCCAGCTCTTCAAAACTTAATCCACATTTAGGACAGGCTAGTTTTTCTGAAAAAATAAGCTCTTTATCTCCAATTACATCTACTTTCATCACTCCATTAGCCTTTTTTAATGCTATTTGAGCACTGTCAGCAATTCTTGATTTTGCACTTTCTTTTACAACTATCCTGTCTATAACTGCATCAATATCATGTTTTTTTGTTTTTTCAATTTTTATGTCTTCAATATCTGTTTCATCAAGATTATAAACATTTCCATCAACTTTTATTCTAATGAAACCTTCTTGTTTTAGTTCATTTAATAAAGTTGAATATTCACCTTTTTTACCTTGAATTATTGGAGCGATAATCTGAATTTTTGTACCTTCGTCAAGTTTGAGGATTTTGTCTACAATTTCGTCTATTGATTGTGGTTTTATTTCATCGCCACAAACAGGACAATGTGGAGTACCGATTCTAGCAAATAAAAGTCTTAAATAATCATAAATCTCAGTAACAGTTCCAACTGTTGAACGTGGATTATTTGATGTCGATTTTTGGTCAATAGATATTGCTGGGGATAAGCCTTCTATACTTTCAACATCAGGTTTATCCATTTGTCCTAAAAATTGTCGAGCATAGGTAGAAAGACTTTCAACATAGCGTCTTTGACCTTCAGCGAAGATTGTATCAAAGGCTAGCGAGCTTTTTCCCGAGCCTGATACACCAGTAAAAACTATTAGTTCGTTTTTTGGAAGCTCTAAATCAACATTTTTTAAATTGTGTTGATTTGCTCCTTTTATAATAATTTTGTCGTTCATAATGTCTTCTCTCGATTGATATTATTTCACAATATGTTTTGTTATTCAATTTTGTTTTGTTTTCAATTCACGTTTACAATTTTTACATCTTTATAAAATTTTTATACCTTCTTTTTTATTTTTTGATAAAATATTGGAAAGAGGAACGTATGCAAATAGAATTTTTATACTCAAAAATACATAGAGCTACAGTGACAGATGCAAATTTGGAATATGTTGGTTCTATTACAATAGATGAAGAATTGATGGAAGCTGCTAATCTTCTTGAAGGTATGAAGGTTGATATCCTTGATGTTAATAATGGAGAAAGATTCCAAACATATGTTATCAAGGGAAAAAGAGGCAATCGAGACATCTGCTTGAATGGCGCAGCAGCAAGAAAAGTTGCGATAGGTGATAAAGTTATTATTGTTTCTTATGCGATGATGACGTTAGAAGAAAAGGCAAAATTTGAACCAACTGTCGTAATGGTAGATGATAAAAATAATATTGTTAAGAAAATTTGAAATTAATAAAAAACCGGCAAATAATTTTTTGTTCGGTTTTTATTTTAGCAAAGCAAAATAAAGGAATTCAAAATTGCAAAATACGATTACACAAGAATTCATAACTTCCCCAAATAAACAACAATTACCAGTAGGCTCAAAGGCTAAAAATAAAGTTCTTTTCCAATATATAGAAAAAAGACTTAATAAAATCTTTTTTGAAGAAATTAATTCTTCTGATTCAATTTTTAAAAAAGTTAGCAATAATGCCATTTATAAAATGGCTTTGTTTTTATCTGGAACAATTTCAAGATCTTGTGCAATTGGTATTGCTGGTGAAACAGCAAGTGGTAAATCAACAATTGCGTTTGATATTATCAATACAATTCAAGCGTTCGCTGATGAGTATTGTATAAACAATGTAATCACAAGATTGAACACAGATGATTATTATTATGACAGATCAGAAATGGTTAAAGCTGCTGGAAGCTTTGCAGAATTTGCAAAAAATTATGACTTAGATGTTCCTGAAGCTTTAGAACTAGAGTTGATGAAAAAGCATATCAAACAGCTTTTATTTGGCGATACAGTTTATCTTCCTAAATATGATATGTCTGGCACTGCAATAAGACGTGATAATGTGACTAAAGCTGTTCCTTCAAAAATTATTATTTCAGAAGGTTTGTTCACACTAACAGAAAAAATCGTTGATGCGTTTGATTTTAAAATCTACGTAGATGTTTCTCATAATGTTCAAAAAGCTAGATTCTACGAAAGAGCTCAAGCTAGAGGTTTAGGTGATTCTGCTGATGAAGTTTATGAAAATGCTTCAAATAAAGCAAAAATCTATATTCACCCTACTGCAATGAGTGCAGATATTGTATTATCTGGAGAAGCTGACAGGGCTGCATATAAAAAATTTATCAACAAAATTCTATCTTTAGTTGAAGAAATTCATCACAATAATATTTCTTTGTCTTGATAGGAGTATTTATGAAACTTTGTCTTTTTCAAGGTACATTTAATCCTATCCATAACGCACATTTGATGATTTGTGAGTATGCAAAAAAGAATTTTGATTATGACAAAATTCTTTTGATACCAGCGGCAAGACCTCCTCATAAAGCTTTTGATGAGAGCTTTTCTCAGCATCGTTTAAAAATGGCTGAGCTTGCTGTAAAGGACATAGATTATATTGAAGTAAGTGATATTGAGTATGAAAGAGAAGGACTTTCTTATACCTTACCAACAGTTGAAGAAATATATGAAAAATATCCAGTAGAAGGAATGATAAATTTTATAATTGGTACTGATGCATTTATGAATATTGAGTCATGGTATCAGTCTGATAAGCTTAAAAATCTTTTGGATTTTGTGCTTTTTGTAAGAGAAGATGAAAAAAGTTTGAAAGCTGATGAAACATATTTGCAAAAATTAAAGGAAAAGGGATATAATTACAAAATGATGAAGATGCCTTTTGTAGATATATCTTCAACTCAAATTAGAAATAATATTCATAACAGTATTCCGATAAAAAGTCTTGTGCCAAAGGGAGTAGAAAAATACATTGATAAATATGGCTTATACAGAAAATAAAATCCAAGAAATCCAAGAATGGTTGAAAGAAAATTTATATGAAGAACGCTATATCCACTCTTTAGGAGTAATGGAAGCAGCTGTTGAATTGGCTCAAATGTTCAATATGGATGTAGAAAAGGCCAGAATTACAGGACTTTTACATGATGCTGCAAAATGCTTTTCTAATGAAAAATTGTTAGAAATTATTCATGAGCATATCCCTGAAATTCAAGATTGTGAATTGTTGAATTATAAGACCCTTCATGCACCTGTAAGTGCATATTTGGCTAAAAATAAATTTAATATAGATGATGAAGAAATCTTAGATGCTATTAGATGGCATACCTTAGGTCGTTGTGGTATGTCTGATTTTGAGAAAATTATTTTTCTAGCTGATAAAATTGAAGCGAGAACTCGTGAAGCTGAGTTTCGACATCAATGCCTTGATTTGTTGAAAGAAGATAATGGCTTAAATAAGGCAATTTTTAAATGCTTTGAAGCTACTATAAAAAGTCTTGTAGACAGAAGATTGGCAATTTGTCATATAACAATTGATGTCTATAACGAATTGTTGGCAGATATAGAAAAATAGAAAAGGTTTTTAATTATGATAGTACCAAGTATAGATTTGATGGATGGTAAAGCTGTTCAGCTTAGACAGGGTGCAGAAAAAGTTCTCGAAAGAGAAGATGTAATAGAACTAGCCAAATATTACGGCAGGTTTGGCGAAGTTGCTGTAATAGATTTAGATGCGGCAACAGGAAAAGGTAATAATGAAGAGTTGATTGCGAAAATATGTAAAGTGGCTTCTTGTCGAGTTGGTGGAGGAATCAGAGACATAGATAAAGCAAAAAAAATGCTTGCTTTAGGTGCTAAAAAAATTATTATTGGCACGGCCGCTCATGAAGATTTTCTTTCAAAACTACCAAAAGATCGTGTTTTAGTTGCAATTGATTCTAGAGATGGTGTTGTTACTACTCATGGGTGGACAAAGTCAGCTAATGCTACGCCTCAAGATTTTGTGAGACGTTTTAATAATTATTGTTCCGGATTTTTATACACTATTGTTGAAAAAGAAGGCATGTTAGCAGGAACTGATATTGAAGCAATAAAAGCTATTAGAAACGCAACAACAAAAGAATTAGTTGCAGCTGGTGGAATAAGTTCTGTTGATGAGATTGTTACTCTTCAAAAAATGAATGTTTCAACGCAGTTAGGGATGTGTATTTACACAGGCAAGGTGTCTTTAGAAGAAGCTTTTGTTAAGTGTCTAGATTTTGAAAAAAGATTTGGATATTTACCAACAATTATCCAAGATTATGATACCAAACAAGTTCTCACTTTAGCTTATTCTTCACCTGAATCTGTAATGCAAGCATTAAAAACAGGTCAAGGGACATATTTTAGTCGTTCTAGAAACAAAATATGGGTCAAAGGTGAAACATCTGGCAACACCCAGGAGCTTGTTACTGCTCGTTTTGATTGTGATATGGATGCTTTGTTGTTTATTGTGAAACAAAAAGGAAATGCTTGTCACTTAGGAAGGTTTTCTTGTTTTGGCGACAAGGATTTTTCAATTTCAGAATTGTATAATTTGCTTTTAGATAGAAAACGACTTTTGCCAGATAATTCTTTTACTACTAAATTATTTAAAGATGAGTTTTATTTGAAAAGAAAAATTATGGAAGAAGCTTTTGAGTTTGTTAATTTCGAAAAAGGTGATGGGCTTGAGTGGGAAGCTGCTGATTTAACATATTTTATGCTTACCTTTATGGCTATGCATAATGTTACGCCACAAGATATTTTAAATAATCTTGCTAGTAGAACAAAATAATACCATTTATGTCTTTCATTTCAGGTTTGCAGCTGCATTGTGAAGTCATTTTCTATGCTTTGCAATCGTTAATTATGAAATTATAAAAGGAAGGCAAAAAAAAGACCCTAATCGGGTCTGAAATTTAAATAAGAAGAGAGAGCTTTCATATTTATATAAAGTATTTTTCTTTTCAAAAATTGCCATAAAAAAAGAGACCCTTTTTTCAAAGGATCTCTTTTTTATTATTATTTACTCTATTTAATATTTGAGTAAGTCCAAGCATCCATATTTGGAGCTTCTTTTTGTGACGGATCAACTGTCATATCTTCTGCATTTGTATTCAATCCGCCTTCTTTTGGATTTTCGTGAGCGATTGGTTTATAGATTCTGTTGAAGTATTCTATAACCATTCTGTCAGAGTTGAAGTAAGCTTCAGATGTTCTAACAGCTTGTCTCATCATTCTAGCCCATTCCATTTTGTTGTCATAGTATGTAGGAATGATTTGATTTTCGATGATATCCATGATGCAGTCATGGTCTTTCCAGTGACGTTCTTCCCAAGGAATATCATCATCCAATCCTGGGTATTCAACAGTGTAACCATTGATTCCAGGGAATGTTCCTTCAACTGTCCAACCATCAAAGATTGAAAGGTGTAAAGCACCGTTTGCATTAGCTGACATACCTGATGTACCAGAAGCTTCTAATGGTCTGATTGGAGTGTTCAACCAAACGTCAGTTGCTCTTTTTAATTTTCCACTTAATTCTAGTTCGTAACCAGCTAATACTGCTACGTTTTTGATGTTGTATGATTTGTGAAGAATGTTATTGAACATTTCACGACCCATGGCATCATCTGGGTGGAATTTACCAGCAAATATCAATTGAACTTTATTTGCATTTAATAATTTTAAGATTCTTTCCATGTCCATGAAGATTAACCATGCACGTTTGTAATCAGCAAATCTTCTTGCCCAAGTGATTGTTAAAACGTTTGGATCAAATCTTTTACCTGTAGTATTAGCAATATAGCTGAATACTTCTTTTTTCATTTCTACTTTAGCATCAAGCAAGTCTTGAAGTGTTTTTGCATTTTTAATTCTTTCATCTTGCCAATAATGCAAGTTAACAGCGTTAGTAATAGCTCTGATAGGACATCTGCCTTCAACCCAGTTCCACATTTTGTTTGATACTAGACCGTGTAGTTGTGATACTGCGTTAGCAATACGGCTCATTCTTAATGCTGCTACTGTTAATGAGAAGTGTTCTCCACCTAGTTCAACAGCTCTTTCTCTAGAACATCCAGCGAAGAAACCACCTTCTAACAATGTGTCAACCCAGTGAACTTCGTTACCAGCTGCAACAGGTGTGTGAGTTGTGAATACAACTTGTCTTTTAGTTTTTTCTAAGTCACCACCGTTTTGTTGCAACAATTCAAATGCTGCTGGTAATGCGTGACCTTCATTCATGTGAACACATTCAAAGTCATATTTAATTGCTTGTAGTAATCTGATACCACCTACACCAAGAACTGTTTCTTGTGCGATTCTGATTTTTTCGTTTCCATCATAAAGTTTATGAGAAATTGAACGTGCCCAATCTGAGTTTCCATCAACATCTGTTGTCAAAAGATATACAGGGCATGAACCGAATAATTCAGGATCTACTCTGAATGCTTTAACTATAACTTTTTCTCCGAAGATATCTAATGTTACTTGTGCATCAACATCTTGTAAGTAGTCATAGTGTTTTCTAATATAAGCAACTTCAACGTTGCCTTCTTCGTTAATTCTTTGGTTGTAATAACCGTAAGACCATAACATTGTTACACCAACCATAGGAAGTTGTAAGTAACCTGCAGATAACATATGAGAACCTGCTAAAAATCCAAGACCGCCTGAATAAGTGCTCAAAGACTGGTCTAAAGCTATTTCCATTGAAAAGTATGCTACTTTAGGTAAACCCATAATTCTCCTTTTTCAATTCACTAATCTAATATACCACTGCACAACGTGCTTTTTTTTTATATCAACAACATAGCACAAATGCAATAATAAAATTACTTTTTATTTACAATGTATTTCAAAAGGGTATATTTCAACTGGAAATGTGGAGCAACTATCTACTCTATATAGCAATAATTTTATGTTTTTTCGTTCTTGTATTTCTTGAATTTCTTCTTTAAGTTTTTTTACATTTATTATTTTTTTTCCATTTATTGCAAGAATTCTATCTCCTTCTTCGATTCCTGCATCTTTTGCTGGTGTGTAATCAAAAACCTGTGTAACCTTGACCTTTCCTTTGAAATCCACAACAGAAAGTCCTAGTAGTGTATTTTCTTCTTGTTTATAATTAATTAGATTTTTTTCTATCAAGAAATTATGAATATTATCAAAATCTATGTTAAGAATTAGGCATATTAATAATAATATGCCTAAAAATGTTTTTATTATGTCCATAAACACCTGGTCTACAGATTTTTTTTTTCTATTTTAGATAACTAGTTTTGAAAAATCTGCAATCTTGTCAAATTTCAATTTTATTGAATAAAGAAGTGTTAGTCTGTTTTCTTTAACCTTTTCATCTTTATCCATAACTAGAACTTTTTCAAAGAACTCGTCAATAGCTGGAATAGCTTTTTCAAGCTTTTCAAAAAGTTCACTGTAGTTTAAATTATCAGTGTTTATTGTTTTTGTACATTCCCACAATTGTTTTTCAGCAGCATTATTAAATAATGACTCATTAGGCAATTGATTTGTTTTGAATGCTTTAGTAATTCTTATTATTCTATTTGCTGCTTCATTAATAGAGTTAAAACTATCACAAGAAACTTTTTGTGATAAAAATTCTATTCTTTCGGCAAAACCTTTTAGATTTTTCAATACACCACAGTTTGAAATACAAGCATCAACAACGTCATGTCTGTATTTTTCTGTGTAGTATATATTCAATCTTTGTTCAAAGAAGTTTTTGATTTCTTCAAATAAAGCCTTTTTATCTTTTATTTCAACAGGCATTAAATCAATTGATTTTTCAATTAATTCTTCAATATCTATATTGAGACCTTTTTGGATAATTGTTTTGATTATTCCTAAAGTTGCTCTTCTTACTCCTAGAGGGTCTGTTGAACCTGTTGGTTTTTTACCTTCTGCAAACACAGCTGTAATTGTATCAATTTTATCTGCTATACCAACTAATTGTCCTTCTATTGATTCTGCTAATTCTGTGTCTGCACCTAGTGGATAGTAGTGCTCTTTTATACCTTGTACAACTTGTGGTTTTTCTCCTGAATTGAATGCATAATCTGAACCAATAAAACCTTGTAGTTCTGTGAATTCAAATACCAAGCTTGTGACCAAATCTGCCTTACAAAGGTGAGCAGTTCTTTCAATTGTATTAGCAGGTTTGTTAGTTTTTTCAGCAAGCATTTTAGACAGTTCTTCTATACGTAGAGTTTTATCATACATTGATCCCATTCCTTTTTGGAAAGTTATTCCTTTTAATTCTTCTACGTAGTTTTCAAAAGGTTTTTTAGTATCTTCATTGAAGAAGAAAATAGCGTCATCCAGTCTTGCTACAACAACTCTTTCATTACCTGCTTTTATGTTATCAAAATTGTTTCCAATATAGTTAGTGATAGTTATGAAGCTATTTAGCAATTTGCCATCTTTGTACATTGGAAAGTATCTTTGATGAACAGCCATAACTGTTACAGTAACTTTTTCTGGGATTTTTAGGTATTTTTCATCAAAGTTGCAAATAACAGGCACTGGCCATTCACAAATATTTGTAACTTCTTCGAGAAGTCCTTCTTCCATATATACATCGGCATTTACTTCTTGTGCCTTTTTCTTTGCTGATTCAATAATTATTTCTTTTCTTCTTTTTGAATCGGCAACTACATTATTTTGGAATAATGTTTCTAGATATGAATCAGGATTTTTAATTTCTACTTTATCAGATTTGAATCTATGGCCTCTAGAGTATCTTGTTGATTCTACATCTGCAATTTTAATTTTTAATTCATCGTTATTTAATAAAGACACAACCCATCTTATTGGTCGTTGGAATTTTACATCTAAGTCTGCCCAACGCATAAAATAAGGTCCTTGCATTTTTAAAACAATTTTTTCAACATTTTCTTGAAGAATATCTTTTATCGATTTACCTTTTTGTTCAACTTTTGCCCAGATGTAATTATCTTCTTTATAAAGAGCTGACTCGTCGACTCCGTTTTTCTTTGCAAATCCTTGGCCTGCTTTTGATAAATTTCCATTTTCATCATAAGCGATATTAAGAATTGGACCTTTAACTGTTTTTACTGTATCAGGTTGTTTTTCTTCGAACCCTTCAATAATTAAAGTTAATCTTCTTGGGGTTGAATAAGATTTTATGTCAGAAAATTCAATATTGTTTTCTTTTAAAAGTTTTTCGAAAGCTGTTTTTAGCTGTGATAGACCTGTGTTTACAAATTTATATGGTAATTCTTCTGTGCCAATTTCTAATAAATATTTATTCATATTTTTTATCCTCAAGAAAATGTTTATTACTGTCTCAGATTATAATACAAACAAACTATGTTTTTCATATTTTTTTTTTTTTTTTTTTATAACTGCTGGCAATAATGGAGAAACATTATGGATAATAAACGTTGGTATGACAAAGAACCGACTTTGAGTTTGGCAATTAGCTTAATTAAAAATTCAAAGGAAGATGTTCAAATAAGATGTGCTGACTTTATTAAATCTAAAGCTCAAGATTATGGAGTTGTTTTAAATTCAAATCTTTTTGGCGCTTTTAATTATGTTCTTCATCGTTGGTATGATAATAATGAACAAATTTCAGAGGCTTTTATGTATTTAAAAGAAGCTGATGATGAAACAAGAAAACAAATTGCAATAGAAATCATTGCATTTCTTGAAAAAGCTGAAATGGTTTAGTATGAAAAGTTTTAGAGTTTTATTATTTTTTTTAATTTTGCTTTCATCTGTTATTTTTTCTCAAAGTGCACAAGCTATGAAAATTGGCTTAGTTGATGGCGTTGATGAAGTAAAAATTGGTGTTAGTAAAAAGGCTAATTTGATCAGTCCTTTGCATAATAAGTCTTTTTATGAAATTGCCGCAATGAAGGCATATGCATTTAAAGCTAGTGGAAATACTGTTTCTATAAACTTGAATGATCAGTGGTTTAACTTAAATATAAGAAGATTGGTTATAAAGCCCCAAGATAGTGGTTTTATTTCAACAAAAAGACGTTGGTATAGGGGCGAATTTATTGTAGAAAACCGCAATGGACGATTAGTTGTTGTTAATAATGTACCTTTAGAAGAGTATATGTTAGGTGTTGTTCCTTCTGAAATGCCATCAAAATGGAATTATGAAGCATTGAAAGCTCAAGCTATTGCTGCAAGAAGTTATGCAATTGCAAATCGTGGTAAAAGAGCGTCTCATGGCTATGATTTAAAAGACACACCTGAAGATCAGGCTTATGGTGGTGCATCTGCAGAAACTGCGAATACAAATCGTGCTGTTATGGAAACCAAGGGGATTGTTATAACGTATAATCAAAAAGTTATTCCTGCATATTATTCAGCTTCTGCTGGTGGTCATACTGTTAATGCTGGTGCTGTTTGGAATAAGGATTTGCCTTATTTGAAATCAGTTCCGTCTTTTGATGATAATGTGAAAAAAAATGGTCATGGTTTAGGGATGAGTCAGCATGGTGCTAATAATCTTGCTCAGCAAGGTTATAATGCTTATCAAATTCTTACATATTATTACAATAATGTTAAATTTGGGCGTTTAGATCCTGCATGGGTTTTATAATTGGTATTCTTTGAAACTCCTTTATTGCAAGCTTTTTGAGGCTTTGTTTCCTGAAAATTGAATGATAGTTTCATTTGTTAATATTCTTTACTTAAAAAAGCTTGCTAAAATAAGAAAAATAGATATAATAGTCTATGTTAATAAAAAGGAGGTTCTTATGAACAAAGAAGAATTAGTAAAAGAAGTTTCTAAAAAAGCTAAAGTTTCTCAAAAAGCTGCTGCTGATGTTATCGCTGCAACTTTAGAAACAGTTACAAAAACAGTTGCTAAAGGACAAAAAGTTACTTTAGTTGGTTTCGGTACTTTCGAACCAAGAAAAAGAGCTGCAAGATCTGGTCGTAACCCACAAACTGGTGCTACAATCAAAATTGCTGCTAAAACAGTTCCTGCTTTCTCAGCTGGTAAAAAATTCAAAGAAGCTGTTAAGTAGTTTTCTAAGTTATAAAAAAGAAGAGACTTTGAATCTTGTTCATAGCCTCTTCTTTTTTTATTTGAAAGTTATTATATAGTTGATATCTGGCTTTGATATTTTGTTATTTGGCATTTTTTTCCATAGTTTTAGTTTTATGCTTACAGGAAAGTTTGTTAGTCTCAGATTAAGATAAGGTTGGTATGGAGAACCGTTGTTGCATCCATTTTTATATTCGCAAGATCCCCCTAAATGAATGTAATCTATAAGCTCAAAAACATCGTGTGAGATATTAGGGGTATTATCAAATTTATAATTTATTGGATTTTTTGCATATACATATTTATATCCTAAATCTCTTGCATTTATTCCTGTTAAAGCCATTGGACCTGTGTATCTGAAGTTATATGTTGCTTCGATTGTGTTTGTGTCTTTATCATATGTCATTGATTCAGGTATTAGCCAATATTTTTTATCGAAGCATTCTGGATCATCAGGTTGGATTCTTTTTGAGCCTGAGAGTATTCCTACTAGTATATTGGGGTTGTTTATGAATCGACTCTCCTCTGAGGGGCCTTGTGCTACTTTGCTCGTGCCTTTAACCATTGCAATACATCCGCTGTATGTTAAGCCATACCAAGGCGATTTGTCTGCAATTGCACCGAAAACCTCCTCTGATGGAACATAGTTTGAGTTTGCAAAAAGTGATTGAGAAACATATTTTTTTCTTAACTCATATATTTCCGCTTTTGTCATTTTTTTATAGTCGCTAACTTCATTGATTTTTAGTAGTATTTTCTTACTTTTTGTAGTAGTTGAGTTTTCTTCAATTTGTTCATCATAAACATCAGGAACGTCTGATGCTGTTATTGTATTTTTTTCTTCGCTTGATGACATTATAAACAAATAAGATATGCTGCCTATGACTAATGCAGAAATCATTATTAAAGCTATTATTAATCTACTTTTCATTGAATCCTTTCTTTTTTGTTCATTATATTTTTTTTGATGAATTCAATCAACTTCTATGATTGAAATTCAGTAATACGTACGATACGTGCTGTTTATTATTCGCTATAATTATTTTAGGGATTAATTTTATATAGAGAGAATTATGTTACAAGAAGCGACTAAAATTATTCAATCAGCATTTCACGATAGTTTTATAAAAAGATTGAGCCTTTATCTTCACGATTGCGTTAGAGAAGAAGTTCAAAGTTCTACTTTTAGAAATTTAAAACAAGATAAAGATAATAAATGGATTTTTCTTCAAGGTGAAGAAAAGCTATTTTCAAATTTTGATGCACCTTTGCTGTTAGATGGTTCAGATAGTGATCTGACGGAGCTAATGATACAAAGTGAAATGAGTCAAAAAGACAAATATCTTATATATGGACATATGTTTCTTGTCGGTAAAAATTCTCGTTCTAAAAGAAAAAATGAGTTTTTGACTCCACTTTTATACACGCCTTGCAAGCTTGAAAGAGATGGTGTGAATATATCCTGTACTTTACAAGACGATGTTCTGTCCTTAAATACAGGTGCATTAACTGCTTTGATGAGAAAAAGTGATGATGAAGATGAAATGGAACATATGTTAGATGGACTTTTAGAAGTTGTTCCAGAGCTTCCATTAACTCAAGATAAGGTAAATATCTTTTTAACTACTTTAAAATCTATTTTGCCAGATGTTGATATATCTTTAAATCATGAAGATGATGATAACGAAAATTTTGTAAAAGATGAAGCTGAATCTTTTTACAGCAAAATTGATTCGGAAAATGTAGATGAATTTATAGATGAAGTGCAGTCTTCTAAACCTACATTAAAATTGGATAAGGTTTCTGTAACTAACCAAAGTGCAGTTATATTAACTAAACGTCCTTCTATAACAGCAGGTGTATTACATGAGTTGACACAAATTGCTGAAAAACCTAGCGGTGTTTTTCGTGAATCTGCGTTGTCAGTTGTAAATGAAGAGTATTTAAGAGGGGTTGGCAAAATCTTTGATAAAAATCAAAAAGAAAAAAAAGAATTGAAAGATTTTGCTGCATGTACTCCATTATCTTTAAGTGATTCACAAGAAGATGTAATACGAAAAATTGAGCAAAATCCGCTATTAGCTGTATATGGACCTCCTGGTACAGGAAAGTCTCAAACAATTGTTAATTTGGTAGCTCATTTAATTGCGAATGGAAAGACTGTTTTAGTTGCTTCAAGAATGGATAAAGCCGTTGATGTTGTTGCGCAAAGATTGAATGAATTAGGTGCTCCATTTTTGGCTTTAAGAGCTGGTCGTTTAAATTATCAAAAACAATTAAGTTTTAAATTACAAGATTTAATAGCTAATAAAATAGATATAGACACTGGCTATGAAGAAGCGATTCTAGTTGATGTAGATGATATGAAAGAGCTATTAAACGCTATAAAAGAATTAGAAAATAAATGTGAAAAAATTATAGCTTTAGAAAATGATTGGCATAATATCATTAATAAAAAAGAATCTTTAGAGCGTGATTTATCTCAAAAAGAATTTATAAATAAAAAACTAAAAAAAGATGAAGTTGATGAGATAAAAAAAGTTTTATCTAGTATTGAGAAAAATCTAGAGAAGAGTGGATTGTTTTCTGGAATTGCTAATACATTATCTTTGATGAAACTTAAAAAGATTTTAAATATATCATCATTGCCTTCTGATCCTGAATCTATTATGAGATTGTCATTAGAATTGCAAGCAGCTGAAATGGATTGTGAAGCAAGAATTATAGAAACAAGAATTCATAAAATAGGCAATATCCATGAGATACTCAATCAAATTAAAATATTAAAGAAAAAACAAAGAGTATTAGCTGTTGATATACTAAAAAATAAAAGAAGAGAATCTTTAAAAGGTCTTTTGCGTGATCAAATTAAAAGACAAAGATTAATCATTCATACAAAAGCAATAGTTGAAAGAAAAAAGAATCTTCAAAATAGATTGTTAGAGGAAGAAGACTTTAAACCTTTGCTAGAAGCTTTTCCTTGCTGGTGTGTGACAACATACGCTGTTTCAGGCTCATTGCCTATGAAATCCGGTTTATTTGATGTTGCTGTAATTGATGAAGCTTCACAGTGTGATATCGCTAGTTGTTTCCCAATTCTTTTTAGAGCTAAAAAAGCAGTGATTGTTGGTGATGATAAACAATTGCCTCATCTATCTTTTTTAGAAAAAGCAAAAGAACAATCTTTTTTAAGTCAGTATAATATTCCTGATAAATATCAATTGATGTGGCGTTTTAGAACAAACTCTATGTTTGATTTAGCCAATTATTATTCAACAAATCCTGTATTGTTAGATGAACATTTTAGAAGTTATTATCCTATTATTCAGTTTAGCAATCAGGAATTTTACGGTAATCGTATTAGAGTAATGACTAAAGATTCTGGAACTAACGATGTTTTGGAATTGCATATTGTTAAAGATGGCAAAGTCGATTCTGACGCGACAAGAAATATGCCTGAAGTCGAAGCAATTTTAAAAAGAATACATGACATAATATCTGAAGACGAAGGTAATGATGAAAACCCTGTCTCAATTGGTGTTGTATCTCCTTTCCGCGGTCAAGTTGATTTGATATCAAAAGCTATAAGACAAGTTTTGACAGAAACAACAATTAGAAAGCATCAAATTGAAGTAGGTACAGCTCATACATTCCAAGGTGATGAAAGAGATGTCATGATATTTTCTTTGGCAATTGCTGATAATAGTTTTTCGCAAAGTTTGACATTTTTACAAAAGCCTAATTTGTTCAACGTTGCAATAACAAGGGCTAGAAAAAAACTTATAACATTCCTTTCAAAAGACCCTAAATCTTTGCCTCAAGGACTGTTAAAGGATTATATTGAATATATTCAAAACTATTTAAATTCAGCAAAAGAAGACGAGTTTCAAAAAAACAAATATAAAAACTCGTTTGAGCAAATTGTTGCAGATTCTTTAATAATGGAAGGCTTTAATGTAAAAGCTGGTATTGAAACTGCTGGTGTTTACCCTGATTTGTTGGTAAAAGACGATTTGGGTAATGAATTAATAGTTGAAATTGATGGCGTAGAAGATAAAGAAAAATCTAATATCTCAGACATCAAAAAGCAAACTATATTAGAAAGAGCCGGATACATGGTTGAAAGAATATCTTTCAGAGAATGGCAACATAGCTCTCAAGCTTGTATTGATAGAATCAAAAATTTGATAGTTGAAATTTAATTATTAAAAACCAATTAGCATCGACAATTCAGAATAAGGATATCCTACAGATTTTGCAATATCAGAATTTGTAAGTTTTCCTTGGTATGTGTTTATACCTTTTTGCAATTCTGGTGTTGATTTAACAGCAGCAATAAAGCCCTTTGATGTCAGTTTTAATATGTATGGAAGAGTATAATTATTTAATGATATTGTTGCTGTTCTTCCTACCATGCTAGGAATATTGGGAACTGCATAATGAACTACACCATGTTTTTCAAAGATTGGAGATTCAATAGAAGTTGGCTCTTTTATTGTTTCAACAATTCCACCAAGGTCTATTGAAACATCAATTATTGCAGAACCTTTTTTCATTGTTTTTACCATATCTTCTGTTATTATGTTTGGAGCTTTTGTTCCTGGAATCAAGACTGCTCCAATTACTAAGTCAGCATGTTTTATGTATTTTTCCAAATTATATTTGTTTGAGATTGCTGTATTAACTCTGCCGTTGAATATTTTATCGACTTTTCTAAGTTTCTGAGGGCAAATATCTAACATAACAACATTTGCACCCATTCCAACAGCTACCTTAGCTGCATTGATGCCTACAACTCCTGCTCCAACAATGAGAACTTGTCCTGGGTGAACTCCTGGGACTCCACCTAGCAATTTGCCGTATCCTCCATATCTATTTTCAAGAAGTCTTGCGCCAATTTGAATAGACATTTTGCCTGCTATTTCACTCATTGGAGTTAATAGCGGTAATGTTCCATCAGGCATTTCTATTGTTTCATATGCTATTGCTGTAATCTTTTTCTTTAGTAATACATCCAAAAGAGGGGTATCAACTGCTAGATGTAAATATGTAAATATTGTTTGGCCATTTTTTAAAAGATCATATTCTTCTTTTTGGATTTCTTTGACTTTTACAATAATTTCAGATTTTGCATATACATCTTCTGCTTTATCCAGAATTTTTGCACCAACTTCTTCATATTGTTCGTCATCAAATCCTATATTTTTGCCTGCTCCTTTTTCAACATATACAATGTTGTCGTTTTCAACAAGCGCTTTAACAGATGAGGGTATTAATGAAACTCTGTTTTCTCCGTCTTTTTTTTCTTTTGGAACGCCGATTATCATTAAAACCTCCAGTCTTTTATACTTGAATTGCTTTTGTTGCTTCTTCTATTTCTTCAAGAATCATATTTACTGCTGCAATAGGATCATCAGCAGAAGTTATTGGACGACCAACAACCATATAATCAACACCTGCTTTTATTGCATCAGCCGGTGTTACTACCCTGATTTGGTCATTTACAACTGACCATGTAGGACGAATTGCAGGGCATAATATTATGAATTCATCAGAAAATTCTTTTCTTATTTTTCTTGCTTCAGATGCACTTGCTATTACTCCATCAATTTTTGATTCTTTAGCAAGATAAGTGAGATGAGCAACGTATTCATCTATTTTTTTTTTTATGTTTAGCTCTTCTGTAAGTGTTCTTTGACCAAAACTTGATAATAACGTAACACCTAAAATTGTTGGGGTTGGCATATTATATTTTTTCGCCGTCTCTCTTGCTACTTTTACTGTTGTCGTTAGCATTTTAGATCCACCGGCTAAATGTGCGCTGAATGACGTAACACCGCGTTTTATTAAATTTGAACCAGCTTTTGCAACTGTTGACGGAATGTCGTGGAATTTTCCATCAAAATAAACTTTACCACCTAAATTTTTTATTAAATCTATTGCATCATATGCACAAGATGTAAATAATTGAGGGCCTACTTTAAAGCAGCCAACATAATCTTTTAATGTTGTGACTAATCGTTCAACTTCTTCTAAAGAGTCTGTGTCTAATGCCAAAACGAGCCTGTCTTTAGCAGATAAATTTTTGTTATTAAAACCCATACCAAATCCTATAATCTAATAAGCCATAGCCATTCAAATATAACATTTTTAATGATTTATGGCAACAGTATTTGTTATTATTTACAGAATTTTTGAGCTAGACCTTTGTTGTGACCATTTTTAGTTTTATATGTGGTTGTAAAATAAACATCTGTTGTTTTTACATATCCATACATTCTTTCTTGTGGATCGTTGTAATCTTCACAGTTTACGTCAAATACACCCATCATAATTCCATCTGCAGATTTATACACACCAAGATGTCTTAAAAAAATATGTTGAACACTTTTTGCATCATAATAATAGCCGTTAACTAGAGGTTTCCATATTGCTGAATTTTCACGAAAATTCAGCAAGTTTATATCTATTAAAAAAGATGCAATGTCGTCTCTGGCTTTGTCAGCCTTTGCAATGCTTTGTTTTTCAAGCCTGTTTGCATTTGCGTATAATTGTCTTGCTATTTCGTTATTTGTTCTTGAGTAAGCAGGAAAACCTATTGCCAAGAACAATATTATTAAAAATACTTTTTTTAACATCTTGAAAATACTTCTATTTCAAGTGAGTCCATTGTATTTGCAAGAAAATATGCAGAACTAGCTATCATTGATGCATTATCTGTGCAATATTTCATTGTAGGGGCGTATATTTTATAGCCTTTATCTTGTAATGAGAAAAATTTCTTTCTTATTTCAGAATTAGCCGCAACTCCACCACCTAGCACTATTTGCTTTATGCTGAATTTTTCTGCAGCTTTTAAGGTCTTTTTAAATAATGTTGATGTAATACATTCTTGAAAACTTGCTGCCACATCTTCTTTAGGAATTGCACCAAGTTCTTTTTCTAGTTTTCTTGTTAAATTTAAAACTGCAGTTTTTAGCCCTGAAAAACTAAAATCAAATTCACCTTGAACTTTTGCTTCAGGTAGTTTGTACGCTTTGGGATTTCCATTTGGAGCCATTCTATCAAGATTCAGTCCTCCGGGGTATGGCAAGCCTAATAATCTAGCAACTTTGTCATAAGCTTCACCAGTTGCATCATCAATGGTTTCTCCAATGATTTCTTGGTTTAAGTAGTCATCTACTTTGATAATTTGGGTATGTCCACCACTAACTAGCAAAGCAATCATTGGAGGTTTTAGGTCTGTATCGATGTAGTTCGCGCAAACGTGCGCATTTAAATGATTTACACCAATGAACGGCTTGTCATATGTCACAGCAAGAGCTTTTGCTGCGTTAAGTCCTACTAACAATGAACCTACAAGACCAGGACCCACTGTTGCAGCAATTGCTGTTATGTCAGAAGGCTTTAGTCCTGATTGTTCAAAGGCTTGTTGGATAATTAAATTAACTGCATCTAAGTGTTCTCTAGCTGCAACTTCAGGAACTACTCCACCAAATTTTTGATGTGTTTTTATTTGAGAAGCAACAACGTTTGCTAGTACTTCTCGTCCGTTTTTAACTATCGCACAAGCCGTCTCATCACAGCTTGATTCTAACGCCATGATTATTATGTCTTCTTTGACATCAGGACCTATTTTGACAATTTCTCCTGAAATAGGTTTTTTGAATTCTTTTATTAACATAATTTATGCTCTAGTTTTTATTTCTTCAAGAAGTTTAGCTTCAAATTCTTCTACTTTGAGTGATCCAATAGGACCTTTACCTCTTTGTCTTATTGCTACTGTTCCTTCTTCAATTTCTTTGTCTCCAATAACTACAACATAAGGAATTTTCTTATCTTGCAATGCTTCTCTTATTTTGTAGTTCATGCTTTCGCTTCTGTCATCAAGATTAGCTCTTATGCCTGCATTTCTAAGAGTTTTGTACACTTTTTCAGCATAGTCAACGTGTTTTTCGTTTGAAATAGGAACAATTTCAACTTGAGTAGGTGCAAGCCATAGTGGGAATGCTCCAGCATAATGCTCAATTAAGATACCATGGAATCTTTCCATAGATCCGAAAATAACTCTGTGTAACATTACAGGAGTTTTTAATTGACCGTCTTTATCTTGATATTTAATGTCAAAACGAGCAGGTAGGTTAAAATCTAGCTGAATAGTTGCACATTGCCATGTTCTGCCAATTGCGTCTTTTACTTTGAAGTCAATTTTTGGACCATAAAATGCGCCATCACCTTCGTTGATTTCATATTTCATTCCTCGTCTGTCCATTGCTTCTTTCAAGCCGGCTTCTGCTTTGTTCCAGTTTTCTATTTCACCTACATAGCTTTCTGGACGAGTTGATAATTCAACTTCAAAGTTCATTTTGAAAATAGCCATTGTATCAGCAACAAAATCTATGATTTCATTGATTTCATCAACCAATTGCTCAGGAGTACAGAAAATATGCGCATCATCTTGTGTGAAACCTTGAACACGAGTTAGACCTGCAAGAGCTCCAGAGTGTTCTTTTCTATATACAGTACCTAGTTCAGCCATTCTTAATGGTAGTGAACGATATGAGTGTCTGTTTGCTTGATAAATCAGAATGTGGAATGGACAGTTCATTGGTTTTAAAATAAATTGATCATCAGAGTCTTCTTCTTTTTGTATAAAGAACATGTTTTCTCTGTAGTGATCAGCGTGTCCTGAAATTTCCCATAGTTTTGATTTCGCAATATGAGGTGTATTAACAATTACATAGCCTCTTTTTCGGTGCTCAGTTCTCCAGTAATTTTCTATTTCTTCTCTAACAACTGCTAGGTTTGGATGCCATAAAACAAGACCGCCACCTAGTTCTTCTCTTGTTGAAAACAAATCTAATTTCGCACCTAGTTTTCTATGGTCACGTTTTTCAGCTTCTTCTAGCATTGTTAAATAAGCTTTTAGGTCATCTTTTGTCCAAAATGCTGTTGCATAAATTCTTTGAAGCATTTTATTTTTAGCATTGCCTCTCCAGTAAGCTCCAGCTACTTTCATAAGTTTAAATGCTTTGATGAAAGATGTGTTTGGCAAGTGTGGACCTGCGCAAAGGTCATTGAATAATGCTTTTCCGTCTTTGTCTTTTGTAATAAATAAAGTCGGTTTGTGATCTTTGTGTTCTTCTAAAAGTTCAGCTTTGTAAATTTCACCTTCGTTTTTAAATTCATTAATTTGTTTATCAACATCAGGAATCAAATATTTTTCGAAAACAAGATTTTCTTTAACAATTTCTTTCATCTTGTCTTCGATTTTAGATAGGTCTTCTTCTGTGAAAGTGTGACCTTCTAAGTCAAAGTCATAATAAAAACCATTTTCAATAGCAGGACCGATAGCAAGTTTTGCTTGTGGAAATAGTGCAATAACTGCTTGAGCCATTACGTGAGATGTTGAGTGTCTTAAAATTGAAAGTGTTTCAGCATCTTTTGACGTTAGGATTTTGACCTTGTCATTATTTGTTAAGGTTGTTCTAATGTCTTTTACATCTCCATTAATTTCTAGTGCTACCGCATTTTTAGCAAGGCCTTCGCTAATTGATTTAGCTAAATCGAAGCCATTAGCTCCTTCATTTAAAGAAATTTTTGAATTGTCAGGTAAAACTACCTCGATGTTAGACATTATTTTATCCTCATTTTTCTATTACTAATTCTTTTATAGCACTAGCATAAATCTATTGCAATTTATGACAAATATTAGCTTATTAGACTCTATGATTAAGTTGACTATATTTCGGAGTTGTAATATAATTTAAAAAAAATCAATATTTTGTAATATTTGATTTTTTTATTTATTTTTTAGTAAATATGTGGTTTACGACATAGGGTAAAGAAAGATAGGTTTTTGACATGTGTCCAAATAGTGAAGTTTCTAATGAACAAGGTGAAGCAAAACAAAAGATTTTGATTGCTGATGATGAAGCCAGTATTCGTAGAATTCTTGAAACAAGATTAGGTATGATCGGTTATGATATAGTTACAGCTGCTGATGGTGAAGAAGCTGTTGCTGTTTTTAATAAAGAAAATCCTGATTTGGTTGTTTTAGACGTTATGATGCCTAAAATGGATGGTTATGGAGTATGTAGAGAAATCAGAAGAACATCTGATGTTCCTATTATTATCTTAACTGCTTTAGGTGATGTGTCTGAAAGAATTACAGGTTTAGAGTTGGGTGCTGATGATTATGTTGTTAAACCTTTCAGCCCTAAAGAATTGGAAGCTCGTGTTAAGTCTGTATTAAGACGTTCAACTAATAGAGAAATTGCTCCTTCAACTGGTAAAGTGACTAAAAACGTTATTACAACTGGTAATATTAAAATTGATACAGCTAGAAGACAAGTATTTAGAAAAAATGAACGTATCAGATTAACAGGTATGGAATTCAGCTTGTTAGAATTGTTAGTAAATAATTCTGGTCAGGCTTATTCTAGAAATGAAATTCTTCAATATGTTTGGGCTTATCCGCCAGATCATAGAATTGATACAAGAGTTGTTGATGTTCACATCTCTAGATTACGTTCAAAACTTGAAACAGATCCAGCTAATCCTGAGTTGATTCTAACAGCTCGCGGTATTGGATATATGTTCCAAAGAATTTCTTAATAGTTATTTAAATAAAAAAGACCACCAATTAGGTGGTCTTTTTTTATATCTCTACTTTAAGTGGAAAATCTTCAACATAAAGTTTTCTAATTGCTTCAGTTCCTAGTTCATCAAATAAGATTATTTCTGATGATTTTACACATTTTGCTAAAAGACATGCAATTCCACCCTGTGCTGTAAAATATTTACCTTTATGTTTTTTTATCTCATTTATTGCCTGTTGAGCTCTTTCACCTTTACCTATTGTAGCTAAAAGCCCATTTGAATACATAAATTCGCAAAACTTATCCATTCTTGCTGATGTTGTAGGTCCTATTGGTCCAATTACTTCATTAGGAGCAGCCGGACATGGTCCTGCATAAAATATTATTTTGTCTTTTAAATTTAGTGGTAATTTTTTGTTTTCTAAATATATTTTTAGAAGTTTTTCATGAGCGGCATCTCTTGCTGTGTATATTTCACCAGTTAGTAAAAAAGTTTCGCCAGCTTTTAAGTCTTTTATTTTTTCTATTTCATTTGTTTTTATTTTTTTTAACTCTGTAGAGATATTTGGGATATTCTTTACTTTTGTTGTTTTGTTTTCATAAGTAACTTTTTCATTTTCTATTGATCCTTTAGCATGTCTATAGCAATGACAGTTTATTGTCACAGCAACAGGTAATGATGCGATATGAGTGGATGTCGTTGCTATTTTTATATCTAGTATTTCATCATTGATGTCTGATAGGTAATTTTTTAGATCTGTTATGAAATCTTTTTCTTCTTTTGTATTTTTTATTTCATTAAAGGCTTGTTTTGATAAAACTGCGGCTTTGTCCATTGTTCCACCAACTCCTATACCTATGACTAAAGGAGGACAGGCTTTTTCTCCCGCATCTTTTATGCAGTTTTTAACAAAATCAAATATTTCTTCCTTCTTTGATGTTGGTTTAAACATATTTGTTTTGCAGTAATTTTCTGAACCTGCACCTTTAACAGTTAGTTCAATTGTTATTTTGTTTGAGTTTGTTATTTTTGTATAAATTATTGCAGGTGTATTTGTGTTTGTATTTGTTCTATCGAACAATGCATTTTTTACAACAGATTTTCTGAAAAAGCATTCTTTGTATGCTTTTTCGATGCCTGAGTTTATTGCTTTTTCAATGTCATCTATTTCTGTTTCGATTTTTGTACCAATTTCTACAAATACTATGACTTGTCCTGTATCTTGACATAGTGGTCTTTGTGTTTTTGATGCAATTTCAATATTCTTCAATATATTATATAGCTTTTCTTTTTGGTGTTTATTGTTAGCTGCTTTGTATTTTTTGTATATGATTTCATATATGTCTTGTGGTATTTGTGTGTTTGCTTCAAGACATAGCTGATATGTAAGGTTGATAATATCATTTGAATTAATTATTTTCATAAAATAATTATAGACTTTTCACGATTTAAAATCAAAATCGTTATTTATTGTTCAAAATACACTTAATTTTGTCACGATTATATCAAATGATGTATAAAATATGTCTTTTTCTTCACGAATAAAAAAAAGCCACTCAGTTTTTGAATTCTGGGTGGTCTGTTTTCTGCATCCTAATGGTCTCTTTTGTGTTTATTATTTAGGAGTTTATATGTGTTCGGGGTTATTATTTGTTATTAATGTTATTTAGTGTTTCGACTACACTTAAACCTTACATATTTAATTATGACATCAAGAAATTAAATGTCAACCCTTTAAAAAAATATTTTTTTTCTCTATTTTACATTTTTTTACAATTGCCTAAAAGTCTATTATATTCCTTGATTAAGGCTTCTTTACCTGGTGTAGATTTTATAAAATCCCATGGCAATTCAGAATCTGTATCTTTTCGTTTTAATGCAAAATTATCTGCAGGTGGAAGGAGCTTTTCATCTTTAAGTTTTTTATATGACTGTTTAAAGGCTCCTAGATTGCCACCTTCTTTATAGACTTCAATTAGCAAGTCACTTAGTCTTCTATCTCCTCTAGATAAAAGAGCTTGCCAATAATCCCATTTTACACTCGAGGTTCTTATTTTAACACCCAATTTATGGAATTCTTTTTTTAGATATTCGTATTTCTTTTCTAGTGATTTTATTGATTCTCTTTCACAAAATTGAAATGGAGTTTGTGCTTTTGGAACGAATGTTGCAAAAGAAAATGTTAAATCAAAGTTTTTGAAAGATTCTTTTAATTTTTTAGCTAATGAAATTATTTCATCTATGTCATCTTTTGTTTCTGTAGGATGACCTATCATTGCGTAAATTTTTAGACCTTTCAGCCCATTTTCTTGAGCTGTTTTAACAGTTTCAAATATTTGTTGTTCAGAAAGATTTTTGTTTATTATTTTTCTTAGTCTTTCTGATCCTGCTTCTATTGCTATTGTAGAATGTTTTTGACCACATTCTACAAGTGTTTTTATTATTATTGGAGAAATTGAATCAGCTCTCAATGATGAGACAGAAAGCTCTAAATCTGGTATTTCTTTTTTTCTTTCTAAGATATATTCACATATTTTATCAAAATCAGGATGTGCTGTGATAAGTGCTCCTAATAAAGCTATTTTATTTGTATATTTTAGACCTGTGTCTATGCTTTTAATTATATCTTTGTAGTCACAGAATCTTGCTGGTAGGTTTAAATAAGATGCTAGACAAAATCCGCATCTTTGAGGACATCCTCTTACCATTTCAATGACATATGTATTTGAAAAGAAGCTTTTTTCACTTAATACAGGTGTTGTTATACATTCACTAAGAGAGGATGTAAGTTTTTCAACTTCTTTAGGTATCGTAGGAACATAAATTCCTTTGATGTTTGATAGTATTTCTAAAACTTCTCTTTTAGGTCTGTTTTTATTGTTTTTTATTACATCGACTATATTTACATCTAGATTTTCTGCATCACCTATTATTATAAAGTCGAAAAAGTCTGCATAAGGTTCAGGATTTGCTGTTAAAACAGGCCCCCCACCGAAAATTATCGGGTGATTTTCATCTCTTTCATTTGCTTTTAAAGGTATTGAATAATTTTCAAGAATTTTAAAAATTCCAAGAAAATCTATTTCAAAAGATACAGAGAATCCCATTAAATCAACCTGCGATGGCATTAGTTGAGTGTTTTTTGTATCAGTAAATATTTTTTCTACGTAATAATCACTTCTTTTATCAAGAGTTTTAACAATTGACATATATCCTAGTGAGGACATACCAAATGATGTCATAGCAGGAAATGCCATCCAGATATTTATTTCTGATTCTTTTTTAGGTATGTCGTATAATATTATGTCATTCATTTTTATTGCTTTCATCATTCATTGTTTTTACGTATATTTCTTCAAATAGTGTAACAAAAACAGCTGCAATTGCAGGTGCTATTAATACTCCAATTACGCCTAAAAATTTTGCTGCTATTACAAATGAGAAAATAACTACTAGAGGGTGCAAATCCATATATTTTGAAAAGAAATAAGGTTTTGCCCAATTGTTTTCAACAAATTGCCCAAGAAATAGAGAGCCTATTGAAAGTGCAACAATAAGCCATCCTTTTGGAAATGCTACTAGCAAAATTAATATGCCTGATAAAACAGGTCCTACTATTGGCACTAAGTCTAATATTGCTGAAATAAAACCTAAAAATACAGCGTATTCAACTTTCATTATTAATAAAGAAACTGCTACGATTACACCTACAATAGATATTGATAAAATTTGTGCAGTAACATATCCACCAACTTTTGTTTCTAGTTCATCAATCACTGTTGATGCTCTATCTCTCATATGTTTAGGAAATAGTTTTAAGCTGAATTCTTTTATTTCTTTTTTATCATTTGTTAGGAAAAATACAATAATGCCTACTGTAACAAGAACTGTTAAAATTCCCATTATTCCTATCGTTACGTTGATTGATTTATCAATAACTTCTTTTGCTATGTTTGTTGAATTATCAAGTACAGTTTCAATGTTAAAGTATTGTGATATATCTTGCCCAGCAGGTCTGAATGTCGCTAGGAAATGCTGAATGTTTTGTATCTGCTGAGGCAGTTGATTTAAAAATTCTTTAATTTCATTTACTGACATAATTATTATTGGTATAAATACGCCTAATGTCACAGCTGTAATGAGCAGAATCATTAATGTGGTTGCAACTGATCTTGGCATTTTTTCTTCCATTTTGTCTACAAAAGGATTTATTGCACTTGATATTACATAGCTGCAAAACAAGAGTAAAGCTATATCAGTCATTTTTATTAGCAAAAATATTATTGCTAGTATTAGTAGACCAAATGCTATATTTTTAGATGCAAAACATTTCTTTATATCCATTTAAGACCTTTCTTTGTAAATTTTATTTACCAGTTGATTTTACTATAAATTTCTTTATATTGAAATAGTCGTTTTTTATATATAATAAGGCTAGATTCAAATTTTTTAGAGGTGGAAAGTGATACAAGCACAAAAAGGAACAAAGGATATATTGCCAGAAGACGTTTTAACTTGGCAGAATATGGAGCAAAAAGCTAACGAAGTATTTTCAAAAGCAAATTTTCAAGAGTTGAGAACACCAATATTTGAAGCTACTGAACTGTTTGCTCGTGGTGTTGGTGATTCTACTGATATTGTTAATAAAGAAATGTACACTTTTGAAAAAAGTGAACGCTCTTTGACTTTGCGTCCTGAGAACACAGCTGGTGTTGTACGTGCTTATATTGAACATGGTTTTTCTCGATTACCTCAACCTGTAAAACTTTGGTATAAAGGTCCAATGTTTAGATATGAAAGACCTCAAGCAGGTCGTCAAAGACAGTTCCATCAAGTTGGAGTTGAAATGTTTGGATCTGCTGAACCGTCTGCTGATGCAGAAGTTATTAATCTCGCTGTTAAATATTTAAATGAACTAGGTTTGAACGACTTAGAAATTGAAATTAACTCATTAGGCTGTCCTGACTGTCGTGCTAAATATCGTGAAGCGATTAAGACTGTTTTAAAGCCTTATTTGCCTGAACTATGTGAAGATTGTAATTTCAGATATGAAAAAAATCCTTTACGTATTTTAGATTGCAAAGTAGATTCTTGTAAGAAGATTTTTGAAAAAGATGAGGTTCAAAAAGTTATTTTGGGTGATTTTATCTGTCCAGAATGCAAGGAGCATTTTGAAAAAGTTAAAGAATATTTGACAGCATTAAATATCCCATTTAAAGAAAATAAACTTCTTGTAAGAGGTCTTGATTATTACAATAGAACTGTTTTTGAGATTAAATCTAATAACTTAGGCTCACAAAATGCAGTATGTGGCGGTGGACGTTATGATTCGTTAGTTGAAACTCTAGGTGGCGTGTCAACTCCTGCTGTGGGTTGGGCTATGGGAATGGAAAGATTGTTCTCTTTGATTCAAAAATTTAAGTCAAAACGATTAGATGTTTTTGTTGTTTCTGAAAATATTGCTGAAACATTCAAGATAATTGATGAGTTAAGAACTAATGGCTTTTCTGCTGAGTTTGATTATGCAAATAGAAAATTTAAAAAACAGTTAGATAAGGCCGCAAAAACTGCAAAATATGCTTTAATACTTATGGAAGATGAATTGAAGTCAAATACTGTTACCATAAAAAATCTTGATTCATCTGAGCAAGTTAATGTTTCAAGAGATGAATATCTTTCTTATATTAAAATCTAAATGATGTTGAAAATTTTAGTCTTTGACGTGTGACAACGTTTTGTGACTGGTAGTTTGCAGCTGTTAGTTCTAACTGTAGTCTTTCAGTGTCTTTTAGTGGGTTTAAAACAACCCCTAATTCACCTTGTATTTCATCTACATCAAAGTTTTTAACAATTTTATTTTTGAGTGATACATGATCATTTATTTTATATTGTGTTAAAAAGTGGGCTTTGCTATAACTATCATATCCAGTTTTTGAGTAGTCTGAATTTGAAATTTGAGCACCCATTGATAATTTATCATTTTTATATTGAGCAAATAAACCAGTAGTGTTAAAGTTTAAATCTTTTCTTAAGTTGCTAAATACACCACCACCAACGTAAAATTTTCCTTTGGTGTTTAGTATACTAGTTGGTTTTGTGCTAACAACTGCTGATAATTGTTGATTTAGTGTATCTGTTTCATTGAAAGCGCCTACTGCATAGTTGAAATGTTTTTGATTCCCTTCTAATCTAGCTCCGCTACTATAGTACGAGTATGTATCATAACTGAAATTGACTGTATCGCCATTTATTGATGATAACCCGTCTTGACCTACCATAACAGTTGTATTTTCATCTAAATCTCTTGTTACATATGAGCCTAATGATCCATAGCTTGGTAAGACTCTTAAATTTGTTTCATCAGAATAATAGTTATATCTGAATAGCATATTTTCATCCCAGATTTGTCCTGAATTTTTGACGTATGCCGGTTTCCCTTCCTTTTCAGCACTTAATTTGAACTTTTTGTTTTCTTTATTCATATAAGAAAAATCAGTTAGGTCCAAATCAACAGGAGCAAACATTTCTTCTTCTTTTTCTGGTTGAATATTTTTAGCATGGATATTTATTGTTTCTGTTTCATTTTGAGTATCAATATTATCATCACAATATGCTTTTACTGATGAGAAAAGTAATAGTAATGTGGTAAATATTAAAACTAAAGTTGTTTTTGATTTCATAAATCCAAATAGAGTATCCTGAAATGATTGCTTTTTGGGGTGTAGCTTTTGTTAATGCTTAATATATGTTTACATTATAGCATTTTTGTCAATTTTTTTCATGCAATTTACTTTATTAATATAAGGGATATTTTAAAGGAGTTAATTTTGGCAGGACCTCTAGGTTTTTTAAATTTTAATAATGCCTCTTTAGCAGGGCTTTCTCCAGGATCTTTTATGTCTTTTCCTGGAACTCTTGGCTTTGGCTCTATTCAAAGTGCTCCAATGTTTCCTGTTGATATGTCTATGGGAAATATCGATACTTTCTGCACGACTATGATGATTAATCAAGAAAAAATGCAACAGGAATTTTTTGCTGCATTGATTTCGATTTTGAGCAATATGAAAATTAACCATACTCCAGAAAATTGGGTCTTCGATAATTTAAGGCCATATGATTACAATAAGTATGGAAATAATGGTGCTAAAATTTCTCAACTACATCCAACTATGCAGCAAAAGACTATGCAACTTTTAGATTGGGCTGAGTCTCAGGGAATGAAAGTTACAATTACAAGTGGTTATAGAACACAAGCTGAGCAAAATGAACTTTTAAGAACTCGACCTAAATATGCTGCAAAAAATTCATTGCACTGCCAAGGTAGAGCAATTGATATTAGTATAGCTGGCGGTAAAGATTCAGATTATAAAAAGTTAGCTGATTACGCTAAATCAATTGGTATGCGTTGGGGCGGTGATTTTAGCAAGGTTAAAGAACGTTGGCATTTTGATATAGGACGTGCTTAAATTAACTATCTTTTTACAGTGCTGATATGTCTGAAAGAATATTGTTTATTAAAATCTTTTGCTCTATATCAAAGATTTAGACAAAGTTACACAAAGTTACACAAAAAAAAGAGGCTTTTTTAATAGCCTCGTGTTAAATACCTTTTCCCGTTCCATTTATAGTTTTAAGTTTATTAAAATCAATTAGTCTAGTTTTATTGTTTTTGTTTTGTTTATCTCTTATGTTTATATAAAGTATATCAAAATGAAATAATTGCCTTGTTGGTTTTTCAAGAATTTTTCAAATATTACAAAATATTACAGAAAAAAGAAAAAAGTATATACTTTTATGTTTTTAAAGGCATGTTTTTAGTGAATTGTATATACTTTATGTATAAAAAAGTAATTGTAAACAATTATTAAGAAAATGGCAAATTTCATTTCTGTATAAAAAAACAGCTCTGAATATCTTCCAAAGCTGTTTTTTTTATTTTTATTCAGATTAATATCTGTAATGAGCAAATGCTTTGTTAGCTTCTGCCATTTTGTGAGTGTCTTCACGTTTTTTACATGCTGCACCGTTTCCGTTTGATGCATCAATCAATTCAGCTGTAAGTTTTTCTTTCATTGATTTACCATGTCTTTTCTTAGCAGAATCAATCATCCAAATAGCAGCTAAACCTTTTCCTCTGTCAGGTTTAACTTCAACAGGAACTTGGTATGTAGATCCACCAATTCTTCTAGCTTTTACTTCTAGTAATGGAGTTGTATTAGTAAATGCTTTGTTAAGAATTTCGATTGGATCTTCTTTTGTTCTTTCTTTGATTGCTTCCATTGTTTCATAGAAAATCTTTTCAGCAATTGATTTTTTACCGCGTCTCATTAATCTGTTAATGAATTTTGCGATATCTACACTGTTATACACTGCATCTGGAGCAGGTATGCGTTTTGGTGGTTTATTTCTTCTTGACATCTTTTTATTCCTTTTTCGTTTTTTACTACTTATTATTTTGAGCGTGGCTAAAAAAATTATTTTTTAGCTGCTTTAGCTTTTTTTGCACCGTATTTAGATCTGCTTTGTGATCTGTTAGCAACACCAGCAGTATCCAATGTGCCTCTAACGATGTGATATCTAACACCTGGAAGGTCTTTAACCCTGCCGCCTCTAATAAGAACAACACTGTGCTCTTGGAGGTTGTGTCCGATACCAGGAATGTATGATGTAACTTCAAATCCGTTAGTTAATCTAACCCTTGCAACCTTTCTCAAAGCTGAGTTAGGTTTTTTAGGTGTAGTTGTATAAACTCTTGTGCAAACACCACGTCTTTGTGGGCAGTTTGTAAGAGCTGGTGATTTTGTTTTATCAACTGAACTTTTACGTTCTTTTCTTACCAATTGTGCAATTGTTGGCATGATTTCTCCTTGTATATAAATTTAATGATTATCGATTCAGGTTAGGCTACACACCTTTACCTAATTTTACAGGGTTTGCAACGACGCCCTGTGCGTCATATCTTTCTCGAAAATCAGCGTTCAGCACAAACCTGTAACTCCCGATAGAGATACAAATATATCAAAACCCAAACAAAACCTGATGTCAACGGTAACATCAGGTTTTTATTAAGTATTTAAAACATTTATTTATTGAATAGTTTGATGAATCCATCTAATGTGACAGGAGATACCTCTTTGGGGTCAAAATTCTTTGCCCATTCTAGATTTGGGAGATTCATTTGTGGCATTGGTAAATTACAAAACATTTTAACAAATTGGTGATTTTTTCTTTTCATTCCTTCAGTAATTTGGTATACAATTCCAATTGGATTAAATCCTGTTTGAGATACTTTGTCATGAGCCTTTGTTAGTGTTGTTTTTTCATTTACTTTTACTGTGTTTAACCAAGATCCTTGGCTTTTTGAAAAATCCCAGGTATCGACTGTATGTGAATTAGGACTTAGTATATTTTTTCTAATTATTTTAGTTATTTCTGCTGTGTTGTTTTGTGGATTTACTTTTGAAATTTGTATTGCATAGCTTCCATTTGGCGCAATTGTTTTTTGAATAAGTCTATTTGGTACTTTATTTGAATATTTCCACAAATAAGCACTGCCATCTTCTAAAATTTGTGCACCTTGTTTTACAGCATTTTGAAAAATTGGGGATTTAGTAACGTTATTTAATGGAATTTGCATATAAAAACTTTTTACCTTCACTAACTACGTATTATTAATAAAACAAAAGAAGCAAAAAAATTGCTTCTTTTGTGATGTACATATTAATTTATTAAATTAATTTATTCTTTTACAACTCTAGCACTAAACCCTACCGAATTTATTTCTCTAGCCACAGATTCAGCTTTACCTGCATTTGCATATGAACCGGCTTGTAACACATAGGATCCATTTACCTCTTTCACAAATGGACTAACGGAAATAGGTGAGTTCATCAATTTGTTTTGTGCTTGAATAGCCTGTTCAATTGTT
This sequence comes from Candidatus Gastranaerophilales bacterium, assembly GCA_944322545.1. Classification (GTDB taxonomy): domain Bacteria; phylum Cyanobacteriota; class Vampirovibrionia; order Gastranaerophilales; family Gastranaerophilaceae; genus Limenecus. Next base: position 5,995 of record CALUPF010000029.1, on the reverse strand, counting down.
GGATAAGAGCCTACGTAAACTTTTGACATCTTAAAAGGTTCTGCTTGTGGTGTAGCTGTTTGCTTTGGAACAGGTGGCTGTTGAATTTGGTGTTTTTGATTCACGTATTCGATTGGCGCCATTTCATTTTGTTGTGTCTTTTGATCAGTGTTTTCTTGAGTTTTATTTTCTTGATCTTTGTTTTTTTCTGTATCCATGTATGTGATGTCTTCATTTGCGTTTTCATCACGTTTTGATGCACCAGGCATATTATCTTCCATTTGAATCCATCTTAAACGATCATCAATTGCTTTTTTTACATCACTATCTGAAGAACTTTCTTCAATTGTTTGTTCTTCTTCTCCACCAATTTCTACATCAACATTTGGTGAAAAACTTTTTATAAAGTATGTGATTATGATTAAGGAAACAAGAAAGGTGACTATAAACAAAGCCCAAGTTTGTTTAACTTTTTTTGAATTCTTTATTGCCATATATTAAACTCCCCTAACTTTACAAACTGCATCTTTCATTTCGTTGCTTTCTTCAATATATCTGTTCATGACATTTCTGGCAAATCCTTCAATATCCGTAATTCCTAAATCTGTTGTAAGTCCGCAAGCATCAACAGGTGCACCAGTTGGATCTATGTTAAGACCTGTATGAATAAGACCAGATGTTATTGATTTTGTTGCAATGGATACTGATAATTTTTTGAATTTTCCATCAACTTTTGCAAATATATCGTCTCCGCTTCTTTTTATTTCGAATCTGTCTTTTAATATTTTTCTTAATTCTTCAATGATTATGCAAATTAGAAATCTTTGTCGTAATACACATTCAGAAAGACTTATTTCAAATTGTTCAATTATAAAGCTGACCATTTTTTTGCTATAAATTGGTGAATTTGAAATTACATCTTCAATATCAACCATTTCTGTGATTTTTACATCCATTTCTCCAATGAAAGCAACTATTGCATCTCCTAAAATGTGGAAATTTTTGTAAATCCAATGAGGTGCAAGTTGGCTGCCAATATATTTTATTTCTTCATTAATAAATAGAGATTTCATTTTATTCCTCAAACAAGTCAGTTATCAATTTTTCTAATTGTGCATTTTTTAGTGCTCTTTTTAGTCTGTTACAAGATTCACATTTTCCGCAATGCTTTTTCGTATTATTGTAACAACTGTTTATAAATTGTAGCGGAACCTTCAATTCTATTGCTTTTTTTACAATTTCATTTTTGTCTAATTCTATTAATGGTGCAATTACTTGTGTTTTATTATTTGTAGAAGTTTTTAATGCTTCGTTTATATCTTTTATAAATCTTTCTGAGTTATCAGAAAATGTTGTTGCTTCTTCCTTATTTGCTCCAATTATTATGAAATCATAATCAAATGAGTCAGCAAATGATGCTGCAATGTTTATGAATAGTCCGTTTCTGTTTGGCACCCAGACATTTTTCATACTTTTTTGTGTGATTTCTTGGTTGTCTAATTTTGCTTCATCTATTGTTGGAATATCTAAATCACTGACTAATGATGTGTTTGTGATTTCTTTAAGCCAGTCGAGTTGTATTAGTCTGTGTTTGATTCCATAGTATTTTGCAATCTTTTGAGATGCATCTAGTTCTTTTTTTATTGATTTTTGGCCATAATCGAAGGTTAATGCTAATTTTATATCAATCTCATTGTTCACGGCTGCAAGAGATACCACAGAATCCAAGCCTCCTGAGAGTAAAATTATTGCAGTTTGTTTATTCGTTTTCATCATATGCGTTTTCATCTTCTAGAATATTTTGTGCTTCTTCTTTGCATATTTCACTATATTTTTCAGAGTTTATTATCTGTGTCAATATATCCTCACCTTTTATATTAAATAGTGCAATAACTGCATTTCTTTGAACTTCTTCATCTGGATCTTCAAGCATATTTTCAATAAGTTGAACTGCTTCATTATTTTCATAGTCCATTAATGCTTCAATTGCATTGATTCTAACCTGTGGGTTTTCATCTGACAGGGAGTTTTTGAGTGCTTTATAAACTCTGTCATTATTGGGGTTAAGCTTACATATTGCTTCTACAACTTTTTCTTTTAGGTATGTGAACTTGTCCATAATTCCGTTTTTAGTCTCTAGTATGCTGACTAAAGAATCAACAGCTCTTAAATCTCCAATCAAGCCTAGAGCTACTGCCGCAGACTCTCTAATGTATACGGATTTTTCTTCTTCATCTGAAACTACATCCATAAGGGTAGTTACTGCGTATTTATCTCCGAGTTTTCCAAGTGCATCTGCGCAACTTAATCGAACTTTATAGTTCTCGTTTTTGTCATTTAGGCAGTACAAAAACGTATGTACTGATGAGTGATCTTTTAGATTTGATATTGCTTTTGCGCAAAGAACTCTTACGTTAGTATATTGATCTTTTGCATAATCAGCATTAGGGGTTCTATCTTTCATCAACAAAAGATTTGTCAGCGGTTCTAGTGATGATGAATCTTTAAATCTATCTAGTTCTTTAATTAAATATGTTAAAACGTCAGGACGATACTCAATTTTTAGAAAATAATTGAACATAGCTATTAGTTCAATATCTGAATATTGACTTTTTAGTCCATTTAAAAGGTCAATAACTTCTTTGCTGTCAGTATCAGTAGCTATCAGACAGTCAGATGCGATAATATTAAAATCAAGACTCTTATTATCCGGCATGACCCTTATTTCATCGTAGTTTATTATTGATATATATAAATAAAAAAAGAAAATATATCAACTTTTTTGTAACACAGATAATGACTTTGTTAGTTATTTTAATGGTTTATACAAGCTGTGTTCGTCATTGATGATGAATGTAACTTCTTCACCGGCTCTAATGACAGTAGGTTGTCCCATACTTCTGATTGTAGTGGGAACTAGTTGCAGCGCACCTTTTTTCCAATCTCCTGGATAGTGAGGCATTTTTGTGTAATATGCTACTTCTGCTAAATCTCCACCAATTGTAGTGGATCCGTTTTTAAATACATTTGCATTGATTGCAAATTCGTTTCTATCTGGAGTTATAACTTTGTAAATTCTGATTTTCATAGAAGCATTAATTCCTTCAACTGCTTCCATTACTTCCTCTACTTCTCCAAGGTAAACTGAATTTTTGGGGATTACATTTGACGTCCCAACAAAAACATCAGCCGGATTGATGAAATATTCTACATCACCTGCTTTGGCTGTTGATGTTGAAATTTCTCGTTGGCTAATAGCTTTTAAAAATGATCCTTTTGCTAATTGTATTGATTTGTAATTCCTTAAATTAGTTTCAGCAAAAGATATGCTTTGAATAGCGAAAACAGGGATTATTATTGTTAACAAAATAGTAAAAAATCTTTTCATATATTTATTTTAATTAATTTTGTGGATTTTTCAATTGTTTTTTTATAGAATCTAGGTATGTGATATCGGAAAAGGAAAGAGATTTTTTATGTTAGACATCAAAATTATCAGAGAAAATCCTGAAAAGGTTAATGAACTCTTAAAAAGAAGAAATCCTGAGTTAAGTATTGATGAAGTAATTGCTATTGACGTTGAAAGAAGAAAAGTTCAAACTCAAGCTGATGAACTTCGTTCGAAAAGAAAATCCGAATCACAAAAAATCGAAAAAAAAAAAAAAAATGGAGAAAATACTGATGCGGTTCAAGAAGAAGTAAGAAAGCTTGGTGATGACATAAAAGCTTTAGAGGAAAAAGAGCTTGAACTAAATGAAAAACAAAAAAATCTTTTATTAAGTATTCCTAACATGCCTGATGAATCTACACCAATCGGCGCTGATGACAGTGCAAATGTTGTCAAAAAAGTTGTTGGAGAAGTTGTAAAACCATCTTTTGAACAAAAACCACACTGGGATTTGACAGTAGAAAAAGACTTGGTTGATTTTGAACGTGGTGTGAAAATTTCTCAATCAAGATTTTATATTTATAAAGGTAAAGGCGCTCGTTTAGAAAGAGCAATTATCAACTTTTTCTTAGATGTTCATACATCAAAACATGGCTACGAGGAAATTCTTCCTCCAGTTCTTGTAAATGGTGCAGCAATGACAGGTACTGGTCAATTGCCTAAGTTCAAAGAAGACATGTATAAATGTGTTGATGAAGATTTATACTTGATTCCTACTGCAGAAGTACCAGTTACAAATATTTATTGCAATGAAATTTTATCTGAGGATGATTTGCCAAAATGTATGACAGCTTATACACCTTGCTTTAGAAGAGAAGCAGGTTCTGCAGGTAAAGATACAAGAGGTTTAATACGTGTTCACCAATTCAATAAAGTTGAGCTTGTTAAATTGACAACTCCTGAACAAGCTCCAGAAGAACACGAAAAATTGACTCGCGATGCTGAAGAAATGCTTGAAATGCTTAACTTACCATATAGAAGAGTTGAATTAAGCTCTGGTGATATTGGATTTTCTGCAAGAAAATGCTATGACCTTGAAGTTTGGATGCCTTCTTATAACGATTATAAAGAAATATCAAGCTGTTCAGTATTTGGTGATTTCCAAGCAAGAAGAGCCGGACTTAAATACAGAAGCAAAGAAACAGGCAAAGTTAATTACTGCTACACTATGAACGGTTCGGGACTTGCTGTTGGTAGAACATTTGCTGCTATTGTTGAAAACTTCCAACAAGAAGATGGTACTATTTTAGTTCCTGAAGTTCTTCAAAAATATACAGGCTTTGACAGAATATAGGTTATGAAAAACAAAGGCTATTTTATCACTTTTGAAGGTGCAGACGGCTGTGGCAAAACAACTCAGTCTGAACTTGTTCAAAAATATCTTGAGGACAAAGGCTATGAAGTTGTTTGGACTAGAGAGCCCGGTGCAAAGGGCCTTGGTCAAAATATCAGACAGCTTTTGTTGCACTATGATGGTGATGTAGCTCCGATGTGTGAGGCTTTCTTGTTTTTGGCAGACAGAGCACAACACATAGAGCATCTTATCAAACCTGCTGTTGAATCCGGAAAAATAGTTATTTGCGATAGACATACTGATTCAACAATTGCTTATCAAGGCTATGGCCGAGGTGAGGACATTGAGCAGCTTAAGTATTTAAACAATCTTGCAACAGGACCTATCAAACCTGATTTGACTTTTGTTTTTGATGTATCAACTGAGGTCGCTCAAACTCGTGTAGGTTCTGAAAAAGATAGAATGGAATCAGCTGGAATTGAGTTTCACAAAAAGGTTAGAAATGGTTATTTAGAAATAGCTAAACAAGAATCGAAACGTGTGAAAATTGTTGATGCCAATAACTCAATTGAAAAAGTTTTTGAAGATACAAAAAAGATTTTGGATGAATTTTTAAATCAGTAAGAAAAATATTTATCAAAATCCACATCATCGAAGCTGCAAAGAAGTAAATAGACTTCATCGTCTTCATTCATTCTTTGAAAATTATATTCATTGAATTTCCAGATTTTAGGGTTTATTCCTTTTACTTGTACGATGCCTTTATCAAATAGTATTTTTAGTTTCTTTTTTACTGTTTCTAAAGGCATATTCAAATGTCGGCTTAGTTCAACAGCTGTTATCCCATCATCGTGGCTACACTTTTCTGGGGTTAGAAACATTAGTTCAAGCCCTACTTCTTTTAACTCTTTATCTTCTAATGCGATATCATACATATCCATAACTTCATACTACTTTAATGTTTATTGTTTATCTTCATACACATGCTGTATATCGGAAGGTTGTTTTTGTAACTTTAATTTATTTAATTTTGATTTTTATATTGTACTATTTTTTCTTTAGCCAGATTTAGTTTGCTAAGAGAAGTATTCCTTCCTTTTACTTTTAATAGTCGTTCACAAGGCTCACTTGTTTCTATGCTAAAAAATCGCAAAAAAAAAGCTCTAATCTTAATTAGAGCAATACTTTTAATAGGAAGGGAAGGTTAGGAAGTTAGGTAGGTTAGTGTTTAGTGTGAAAGTCTCATCTTATTTAATATGAATAGTGTTTATTTA
>CALUPF010000028.1 GCA_944322545.1 Candidatus Gastranaerophilales bacterium | reverse complement strand
TACAATACAAAGCTAACGGTGCTATAATCCAAGAAATAACACCGCCAAATTTATAATACCCTTTACTTCGAAAATTCTCTAACATCACTTCTAAAAAATGGGGCGGGTAATGGGATTCGAACCCATGCATATCGGAACCACAATCCGAGGTCTTGACCACTTGACGATACCCGCCATTTGCTTGTATAGCAACTATATCAGCAAAATGATTCTTTTTCAAGCTTTTTTATAAACATTTTTCATAACTTCCTCAAAACCGTATTTATTCATAATACTTTTAACATCTGTAAGTTGTGTATCATGATCACCAATTACAAATAAACTGCCAGTTTTCAAATTTTGCGAAGCTAGTTTTATAAACTTTTCAATTTTTTCATCTTCAAAATAGCCCAAAATATTCCTACACATCAAAATTGTATTCGAATCATCTTTTATTGTTTGTATTTTTTCAAACATATCGCCTTTATTAAATCGAATATTGTCAGTCAAAACACTTTTGGCTTTTAAAGTCTTTTTTCTATATAAATCAGTATCAGAAGATATTTCCAAGTTTTCGGCAGTATGAGAAAAATAATCTTCATAATTTTCAGAATGGATTTGAAGATTCATTCTATCTTCCATACAAGTATTTATAAGACCACTTCTTGCCTTTGCAATAATTTCATCATCTATGTCGTAAGCAATAATAGGAAAAAACTTTTGAGCTTTTTCTTTTTCGTAAAAATCAAAAGCTTCAAACAGTGAAATTATCTTCGAATAGCCCTCAGAACCATCTGAAGCAGCAAACATAACGATATTAACCTTATCTTTTGAAGCAAAATGGCTAATTTCATACTTAGCTAACCTTTTCCAATCTATATCATTTCTAAAAAGCCAGCTATTACATCCAATCGTATCACCATTTTCAGTTTCATAAATCCGATTTGTGGTCCCAAAACTGGGGGATTGAAAATGTTTATTAGAAAAATTATTATAAAACGAACGGTTAAAAGAAATATTTTGTATCATAGTAATTTTCTAAACAATCATAAAAAAAAATTTTTGCTATTAAACCAAGGTAGTAGTGTAAAAAAACTAAAATAATGATATACTATTTTCAATAGACTAATACTAATAAGGAGAAAATTATGTCAAAAGAAGATAATTCTATAAGCTTTGGTTTAGGGCTTTTAGCAGGTGTCGTAGGTGGTGTTGTAGCTGCTATTTTATACGCACCTAAATCAGGAGAAGAAACAAGAGAAGACGTTAAAAACTTTGTTAACGACTTTGCTCAAAAACATGCACCAGAAATCAAAGAAGCTAAAAAACAAGCTCTTGAATCATTGGATATGATGAAATACAAACTAGAAAAACAATACAATAAAATCAATGAACACATCAAAGCTAAACAAATGGCTAAAGCAAAAGAAAAAGAAGACAAGTCTTATGACTTCAATTAATTAGGAGATTTATATGTCAAGCATTCTTGAATTTAGTATTATTTTATTAATTTTTGTACTTATTGCAGCTATTGCAACTGTTTCAGTTTATCTTGTCAAACTTTTAATTGAATTAAAAGTTCTAGCTAAAAATGCAAATGAAACAACTGTAATGATTAACGAGGAAATAAAACCTCTAATTGAAGAAGCAAAAACTTCAATGGAGAAAGTTAATGCAATTATCAAAACAGCTGAAGGCCAAGTTAACACTCTTAAAAAACTTGTCACAACAATCCTTGGCTTTTCAACTTTGTTAGTTGGAGGATTCAGCAAAGTTTCAGGCGGATTTTTCAAAGGTTTTCAAACAGCTTTCAATCTTTTCAGAAGAAAATAGTGTATTTAGAAAATATTATGATTTGTAAATATTGTATAATGTACACTCATCTAACTGATTAGCTTGATGAAAAATCGGGAACATTTTTAAATAATAGGATAAATATCGAAAAATAGAAAATATGTCAAAAGGAGAAAAATATGTCAACAGGTAAATTTTTAGCAGGTTTCATAGTAGGCGGAGTTGTTGGAGCTGTTATGGGGCTTTTACTTGCTCCTCAATCAGGCGAAGAAACTCGTGAAATGTTAGCAAAAAATTCTGAAGAATTGAAAAACAAAGCAGAAAAAACTGTTAAAGAAATTCAAGGTAAAGCTGAAGATATCGTTTCTGAAATGCAGAAAAAAGGCGACGATATTATGGGCAAAATCCAAGATATGATTAACAAACAAAAAGAAGCTTAATTGCTTTTTAACAAAAAATTAAAACCGGCTATTAAGCCGGTTTTTTTATAATTTATTATCTAAAAACGATATTTTCTCAAAAGATAAGCAATTGTTTTAGGAAAATCTTCTTTTAGCAGCTGGGTTCTTGCCATAATCCACTTAGGAGGGGCAGGCGTATTTACTATAGCATTTATTTCAGCTATAGCTTCAGACATTCCTTTTTTTAATGAACGTTCAACATTATCAGTAACAAAATAAGAAGCCAATTTACTCAATCTGGTTGTTTTAGCTTCAAGAAATCTTTTTCTTTCACTTAAAAAAATCTTTTTTAACTTCTCATCAGCAACTATTTTTGTATTAGCATCCATAACAGATTTTTTACTATCATTAACTAAGTCAGACAAACTCTCAATTAAAGAATCTTTTGAATGACCTAATTCATGTTCAAAAACGAATCGATGCAATGAAGATGAAATCTCATCTGCTCCTGGCATAAAAAAGGACTCTATTTCCTTTATTGAATCTAAAACTTTTACATTTTGATTAACAGCAAGCAACTCTGGAGCAGTAAGTTTTTTCAAAAGTCTTACAATTTTTTTATCTCCATTTGGAAGCAGCTTTTTCAAATCAATGGACGTAATCTTTTTCGTTTTTTCGTCAATAACACGAATTTCATTTTCAAAGTACTCTATTCTACTTTTGTTTCCATTAACAATTGAAACTGAAACATTAGGTGATAATCGTTTAAAAAGACTTTCTTTCTTAGCTAACAGCTTGCCATTTTTGTCTTTTATTTCGTATACAAACTCTTCAATTTTGCCGCTTTTAGATTTAAAATATTTGTAAAAAGTCTTATCACCAGCAGGACTTGTCAAATTTTGCTCTATACGAACACCATCATTTTGTTTTAATGCAGAACTTACAGTTTTAATTTTTCCAGAAGAGTCGATTGTTTTTATGTTATAAACCCCATCAACATCTGACAATTTCCATACTTTTAGCTCTTTGACTTTTCCGATTTCATCCTTGAACTTTTCTGTACAATCTGTCATTATCCAGCTTTTGTTATTTTTATCATACACAAATCTTATGTTGCAATCCGATTTTCTTGAAAAATCATTTACAGCAACATTCATTGTCTTTTTACCATTAGAGGCTATTCCCTGAATAACATTTTCCTTTGCTAACAAGTTAAAGTTTTTGTCAAAACGTTTAGAAGAAGTAACAAACAAACCTTTTCCAAAATGTTTAACCTTCCTTAAAAGCACCTCATTTGAACTAGAGTTGTAGAAAAAGCGTAAATATTCTCCATCTTTTAAAGAAGCATTCTCTTTTTTTAACGCTTCCATAAATTTTTTCATATCACCGTCAAACATTAACATTGATATATTAAATGACTTGTTTTGTTTCAAAAACTCATATTCGTTAGTTTTTAAACAGTCTTCAATTATTTTAAGATTGCGACCAACGCTTTTAGTTTGCTCATGAGGCTTTAAAAGCAAAAGCAGAACATTTTCATCAAGCCCTTTTCTTAATGGGGCAAGTACCTTTTTAGACAAAAGATTTTGAACATTATTTATAGATTCATCGCTATAAGTCGAGACCAAATCATCATTAAAAACAACAATATTTCCAAGAAAATTGTAACCTAATTTATCCATTATAGCTTTGTTGTTTTTATCAGCAGCAAATTTTCTCAAGTTTTCTAAAGCAGGTAACCTTGTCTCAAAACTAAAATCAACAGGGATGTTATGCTGACAAGCGTATTTAAAATCTGACAAAATATCATCATAATTATACCCATAATTTTTTAATACAGGGTCTGATTCAATATATGCATTAAGTTTTGAAATTCCATCGACTTTTTTAGAAAAATCAAGAAAAGTCATTTTTTTCGAAACAAAGTTTTCCTTATTATTTAATGCCATTAAAGCTTTGCACCTGTCAGTAATTGCTTTGCTAAACTCAGGTGTATATAAAAAGCCCAAATCTCTTTGCATAACAGTCGAAGAAGACTTAACTGCATCCATCGCCGGCTTATTTATTACAGGCTTTGGCGCAGAATAAGTCACAACTTTTACTACGTTGTTTTTGTTATCTATCGACATAAAAAGTACCTTTTGTCTATATATTAATTAACAACGCTAAAGATAAATAATTGACTAGTATTTAATTATCTGTTACAAATCACTCTTGCTGCATGAACACCTGATGCAGATGCTTGAATCAAGCCTCTTGTTACACCAGCACCGTCACCAATAGTGAATAAGTTTTTAACCTGCTCTGTTTCTAATTCTTTGGTCAATTTAACACGACCTGAATAGAATTTAACTTCAACGCCGTATAAAAGTGTGTATCTAGAAGCAACACCAGGAGCAATCTTATCCAAAGCTTGTAACATTTCAATGATAGCTGTCATTTGTCTGTATGGAAGTACCAAACTCAAATCTCCAGGAGTTGCACACTGCAAAGTAGGTGTAATGATACTAGATTTGATTCTTTCTGGAGTAGATCGTCTACCATCTAACAAATCACCAAATCTTTGAACTAATACACCACCAGATAACATATTAGCTAATCTTGCAACATGTTGACCGTAAGCGATAGGCTCTTTAAATGGTTCAGTAAACTTTTCACTAACTAAAAGAGCAAAATTGGTATTTTGAGTTCTTTTTTCAGCATAACTATGACCATTTACAGTTGCTATACCGCTATAATTCTCAGCAACAACTTCTCCATATGGGTTCATACAAAAAGTTCTTACCTCATCGCCAAAGGTTTTAGAATGATAAACTAATTTTGACTCATACAATTTATCAGTGATATGAGAAAATACAGGAGCCGGCAATTCGACTCTGACACCGACATCAACGGCATTATTTACCATTCCGATTTTGTTTTTTGCAAATTCCTTAGTTAACCAATCAGCACCTTCACGACCAGGAGCAATAATCAAATATTCAGAACGTATTTCCTCTCCATCTGAAGTAATAAAGCCTTTAACTTGTTCATTTTCTACAATCAAGCTTGCAGCAGCTTTTTTATTTAAAATAGTAACTCTTTCACTAAGATAATCTTGCATATTTTTCAAAACACCAAGACTTCTTTCTGTACCTAAGTGTCTTACAGGAGAATGCACCAACTTCAATTCTGCTAATGTAGCTTGTCTTTCAATGTCAGCAAAATCATCTCTGTTAGTACCAAAAACTTCATCAGTAGCACCAAAGTGAAGATAAATATCATCAGTGTATTTAACAAGATCTTCAACAGCACTTCTGTCCATATAATCAAGCAAATGACCACCAACATCAGGAGTCAATGTCAATTTACCATCTGAAAAAGCGCCAGCGCCGCCCCAACCACAAAGCAGACCACAAGTCTTACAATTAGGGCATTTTTTCATACCTTCGCGCAAGAAGCATTTTCTTTCTTCTATTTTCAAACCTTTTTCTACAATTACAACCTTCCATTCAGGCTTGAGCTTCATAATCTCAAGTGCAGCAAAAATCCCAGCCGGACCAGCACCTATAATAGCTACATTGTAATTAGTTGATATGTTCATTGTGCAATTCACCTCTAAATCTCAATACAAAGCCATTTTACATTAAACATTTAAAATTTAATATTAATTTATAAAAGATATAAAGAAAATATTTACATCAAAAAATGAAAAAAAACATGTTATAATTTTCTAAAAAAACAATAGAATATGACCAAATGGTCAAGGAGTTGAAATGGAATATTTAAATGAAGTACTCGAAAAACTAAAAGAAAAAAACAATGAACCTGAATTTATACAGGCAGCACAAGAAGTTTTAACAACATTAAAGCCTGTAATTGATAAACACCCTGAATTCAAAAAAATGGCCTTATTAGAAAGAATTACAGAGCCAGAAAGACTCATTTCATTTAGAGTTCCTTGGGTTGATGATAATGGACAAGTTCAAGTTAACAGAGGCTTTAGAGTTCAATTTAACAGTTCTATAGGACCATACAAAGGTGGTTTAAGGTTCCACCCAAGTGTAAACCAAAGTATTATGAAATTCCTTGCCTTTGAACAGTGCTTCAAAAACTCATTAACTGGCTTACCAATCGGTGGTGGTAAAGGGGGCAGTGACTTTGACCCTAAAGGCAAATCTGATGCAGAAGTTATGAGATTTTGCCAAAGCTTTATGACAGAATTATACAGACACATTGGCCAAGATGTTGATGTTCCTGCTGGTGATATCGGTGTTGGTGGAAGAGAAATCGGTTTCTTGTTTGGTCAATATAAAAAAATCAAAAATGCTTATGAAGCAGGCGTGTTAACTGGTAAAGGCCTTGAATATGGCGGATCTTTAGCAAGAAAAGAAGCAACTGGCTACGGTCTTGTATACTTTATGAGAGAAATGCTTAAAAACTCTGGTTCTGGCCTAAAAGACAAAATCGTAACAATTTCAGGTTCTGGAAATGTTGCTATTTATGCCTGTGAAAAAGCTCAACAATATGGTGCAAAAGTTGTTGCAATGAGTGATTCAAATGGTTCTGTTTATGATCCAGATGGCATTAAATTAGACATTGTAAAACAAATCAAAGAAGTTGAGCGTGGAAGAATCAAAGAATACGCTGATAAGGTAAAAACTGCTACATATACAGAAGATAAAAATGGAGAAAAATCTATCTGGAAAATCAAAGCAGACATAGCACTTCCTTGTGCAACACAAAATGAAATTAACTTGGAATCAGCTAAAGAACTAGTTAAAAATGGAGTAAAAGCAATAGGTGAAGGCGCAAATATGCCAACTAACCTAGAAGCTATTGAATACTTCCTAAGCAACAATGTTCTTCTTGCTCCAGCTAAAGCAGCTAACGCTGGTGGTGTTGCAACATCGGCTTTAGAAATGTCACAAAATAGCATGAGATATTCTTGGACATTTGAAGAAGTTGATCAAAAACTAGATTGCATTATGACAAATATCTTTAATGCTTGTAAAAAAGCAGCTGAAGAATACAACCTAGGTACAAACTATGTTGCTGGTGCAAATATCGCAGCTTTTGATAAAATTTCTAAAGCAATGATTGCCCAAGGTATTGTTTAATAAGAATAGATAACTAAACAAAAAAACCGCTTTATAAAAAGCGGTTTTTTTTATTATAAAAAATAAATTATGCTTCGTATTTTTTGAATAAAATTGAAGCGTTATGTCCACCAAAACCAAATGAATTTGTCAAAGCATATTTAACATCTGCTTTTTGTGGTTTGTGAGGAACATAATTCAAGTTAGCAACTGCTTCATCTTGATTATCTAAGTTGATTGTCGGTGGAACGATTCCATTGTTAATAGCTTCAATACAAACAATAGATTCAGCAGCACCTGTTGCACCTAACATGTGACCGTGCATAGATTTAGTTGAGCTAACTTTCAAGTTTTTATTTGTTGAAAGATCACCAAACACTCTTGCGATAGCTTGAGATTCAGCAACGTCACCTAAACCAGTACTTGTACCATGTGCGTTTACATAATCAACTTCTTCAGGTTTAACACCAGCATCTTTAACAGCTAACTGCATTGCCATAGCAGCACCTGAACCATCAGCAGCAGGAGCTACAATATCATAAGCATCGGCTGTTTGACCATATCCAACAACCTCAGCATAAATTTTAGCTCCACGTGCTTTAGCATGTTCTAGTTCTTCTAAAACTAACACAGCTGCACCTTCTGCCATGATAAAGCCATCTCTGTCTTTGTCATATGGTCTTGAAGCTTTTTGTGGCTCGTCATTGTGCTTAGATAATGTTCTTGCACTAGTGAAAGCACCGATACCTAATTTTGTAATAACGGCTTCAGCACCACCAGCAACAATTACATCAGCATCATCCCATTGGATTGATCTGAATGCATCACCAACGCTATGAGCAGATGTTGCACACGCTGTAACAACAGCCTTGTTAACACCTTTAGCTCCATGTTTAATAGATATTCTACCAGCACCCATATCAGCAATAATCATAGGAACTGTGAATGGAGAACATTTTGTAGGTCCTTTTGCCGTAATAATATCATGTTGTTTTTCAAATGTATCAAAACCACCGGCAGCTGAACCAACTATCACACCGTATCTGTATGGATCAACATTTTCACCTGCAACAATTCCTGAATCAGCAATTGCTTCATCAGCAGCAACCATTGCAAACTGAGTATATCTATCCATTCTTCTTGCATCTTTTGCATCAAGATATTCTTCAGGTTTAAAATCTTTAACTTCACCTGCGATATGTACAGTGTGTCCTTCTAAAGAGATATTTTCAATAGTAGAAATTCCACTTTTACCTTCCAATAGGCTATTCCAAAACTTTTCGACCCCAACGCCGAAAGGAGAAACTATCCCTAAACCTGTAACAACAACTCTTCTTTTACTCATCTTTAAACCTTCTTATTATTCTCGGTCAAGAGGCCTAAATCTAATGCCCCCTAAAAATTACGGGGAGTAATTGCATGCTCCCCGCAAAAATGTCTTTAAAAACTACAAATCTTATGAATGAGATTCGATATAGTTTACTGCATCTTGAACTGTAGCGATTTTTTCAGCTTCTTCATCAGGAATTTCGCAACCGAATTCTTCTTCGAAAGCCATAACCAATTCAACTGTATCCAAAGAATCAGCACCCAAGTCAGCTGTGAAGCTAGCTTCTGGAGTAACTAAATTTTCGTCAACGCTTAATTGTTCAACTACTACTTTTTTAACTCTCTCAAGAACTGTACTCATGTTTTTTTTACCTCTTTTTAATTAACTACGTATTTTTCAATTCTAATTATACTATTTCAATATAAATATGCAATTTTGTAAAGCTATAACTTTACAGAACTACACTACAAGTCCGCCATCTACACCAATAACCTGACCTGTGATATAAAGACCATCTTCAGCCAAGAATCTAACAGCTTTAGCAATATCTTCTGGCTGTCCAAGTCTTTTCATTGGAATATGTTCAGCAATTTTTTCAGTATCTAAATCCTTAGTCATATCAGTTTGAATAAAACCAGGAGCGATTGCGTTAACTCTGATATTTCTTGAGCCTAACTCTTTAGCTAGTGATTTTGTAAACCCGATAAGACCAGCTTTAGCTGCTGAATAGTTTGCTTGACCGGCATTACCCATAACTCCAACGATACTAGACATATTGATAATGCAACCATATCTTTGCTTCATCATAGTTTTAATTACTGGACTTGTCATATAAAAAGCACTGTTTAAGTTAGTGTTAATAACAGCTTCCCAATTTTCGGAACTCATTCGCATAAACAATCCGTCACGAGTGATACCAGCATTGTTTACTAAAACATCCAATTTCCCAAAATCAGCTAACACTTCTTCAACTGCTTTTGCACAAGCTTCTTTATCTGCAACATTGAATTTGTATGCTTTTGCCTGTACGCCTAAAGCTTTTAATTCTTCAACAGTTTTATTTGCAGCTTCTTCATTTCCTGCATAGCTAACAGCCACATCATAACCAGCTTTTGCTAATTCAAGAGCACATGCTTTACCAATACCTCTTGAAGCGCCTGTAACTAATGCTACTTTTTTATCTTCTGACATATTTTTTACTCCTTAATTATGCTTTCAATGCTTCAACTGCTTCATTTAAAGTCTGTTCGTCATAAACATTCAAAACTTTCAAAGCAGGATTGATTTTTTTAACCAGACCAGCCAAAACCTTGCCAGGACCAATTTCAACAACTGTGTCAACACCATCAGCAGCCATTTTCTCAATAGTTTGAGTCCACAAAACTGAAGAGTAAATTTGAGCAGTCATTTTAGCTTTAAATCTTATAGCTGATGTAGTAGGTTCAGCATCTACGTTTGTAAATACAGGAATTTTAGCATCCTTGATATCACAATCATCTAAAATTTCTGAGAATTTAACGCTTGCCCCTTCCATTAACATAGAATGGAAACCACCAGAAACAGGCAAAGGAATAACTCTTTTAGCACCAGCTTCTTTTAATGCTTCGTTTGCTTTTGCAACAGCATCAGCTTCACCTGTAATTACAATTTGAGCTGGAGAGTTATAATTTGCAACTGAAACCATTCCGTCAATTTTATCAATTACATCTAAAATAGCTTCTTTGCTCATGCCTATTACAGCAGTCATTGCACCTTTTGTACTTTCAGCAGCTGCATTCATTTCCTTAGCTCTTTTATCTATCAATTTCATTGCAGTCGCAAAGTCAATAGCCTCAGCAGCGTAATAAGCACCGTATTCACCTAATGAATGTCCGGCAACATAATCAGGTTTGATGTCTGTTTTTTCTTTTAAAGCTTCTAATGCAGCAATTGATGTAACTAAAATTGCTGGTTGAGTGTTTATTGTTAATTTCAAATCTTCTTCAGGACCTTCAAAACACATCTTTGAAATGTTTCTTCCTAAAACTTCATCAGCTTTATCAAAAATTTCTTTTGCCTTTGCAGAAGTTTCATACAAAGATTTGCCCATTCCAACAGACTGTGAACCTTGTCCAGGGAATACAAATGCAACTTTACCCATTTTATTTCTCCTTAACAAAAATAATAATTAAGCAATACCTTCTCTAAGTCTTACTATCACTGTACCCCAAGTAAGACCGGCACCAAATCCGCTCAAAATAGCTTTACAAGGAAGTTTGATTTTTCCTTCTTCAATACCTTCAGCCATTGCAATAGGAATTGAAGCAGCAGATGTATTACCGTATTTTTGAAGATTAACAATAATCTTATCATCACTATAATTAAGTCTTGAAGCCATAGCTTCAATAATTCTAAAGTTGGCCTGATGAGGAATCAAATAATCAACATCATCTGGAGTCAAACCAGCTTTTTCTAAACAATTGCTTATTGATTCAGGCATAGTTGTAACAACGAACTTATAAACCTCTCTACCTTGCATAACAATTTTTTGTTTTTTCTGTTCACAAGGCTCAACCAACGGACAATTTTCACCATTTAAAGGCATTGTGATAAAATGTCCATCCTTACCGTTAGAGTGCATATCCATTGCAATAATGTCATCTACACCGTCAACAGATTCTTTTAATACCATTGCGCCTGCGCCATCACCAAATAAAACACAGCTTGTTCTGTCATACCAGTCTATGAATTTTGAGTTTGCGTCAGTAGCAACCAATAAAACATTTTTGTATATTCCTGATGAAATGAAAGCTTTAGCTATATTCATCGCATAAATCATACCAGTACATGCAGCTGTAATATCATAAGCGGCAGCGTTATCAGCCCCAATAGCTGCCTGAATTTCACAAGCTGTTGATGGGTATGGATGCGCAGGAACAGAAGCTGCAGCGATAATCATATCGATGTCTTCTGCTTTCATTTTAGCTTTTTCAAGTGCATTTTGAGCTGCTTTTATACCAAGAGTAACAGCATTTTCTTCACCTGATACAACACGTCTTTCTTTGATACCAGTTCTTGTTGTAATCCACTCATCACTTGTATCAACAAGTTTTGTTAAATCATCATTTGTGATTACTGTATCCGGTACACCATAGCCCACGCCTGCAATCATTACAGGAATTAAATTTAATGACATAAAATCTATCCTTCGTAAAATTCTGATATTTTCTTATTAACATCTGATTCGACAGCTTCTTTTGCAACTCTTACTGCGTTTTTAATTGCATAAGCCATACTTCTACCGTGAGAAATAACTGTTATACCTTTAACGCCTAGAAGCAAAGCGCCACCAAATTCTTCATAATTAATTCTTTTAAAAATTCTTTTCATAGCTGATTTAGCAAGAAGACCAATAATCATAGAAATAGGATCTCTTTTAAACTCTTGCATAATCATTTTAAACAACATTGAAGAAGCGCCTTCAATACTTTTTAATGCAACGTTTCCAACAAATCCATCGCACACAACAACGTCACAATCGCCTAAGAAGATTTCTTTACCTTCAACGTTACCAACAAAATTCAAACCGTCTTTATTGTCTTCCAACAATTTATAAGCAGCTTGAGCCAGTTCATTTCCTTTACCAGCTTCTTCACCAATATTTAAAACACCTATTCTTGGCTTTTCTATACCCAAAACATTTCTAGAAAACGCCGAACCCATAATAGCAAACTGATACAACATATTAGGAGTACAATTGCTATTTGCTCCTGAGTCAATTAAAACAACAGGTTTCTTCATTGTAGGTAGTGTAGTAGCAATAGCTGGTCTTTCAATTCCTGGTAGTCTGCCTAAACCAAACAAGCTAGACGCCATAGCAGCACCAGTAGAACCCGCAGCTACAACGGCTTGAGAACTGCCAGTAGCAACTGCTTTTACAGCCAATACAATAGAAGAATCTTTTTTCTTTCTAATTGCAGCCCCAGGAGCTTCACCCATTTCAATAACTTCTGAAGCTGGAGTTATTTTTATATCAAGCTTGTCTACATCTACTCTGATTCTACCTTTGGGAGAATTGATGTTATTAGTTCTGATGCCGTTTTGCTTAACATCATCAATTACAGCCTTGATTTCGTCTTCCTTGCCGACAAGTTCAATTGCAACATTATATTCATCAGCTGCCCACAAAGCTCCTGCAACAATTTCTTTTGGAGCGTGGTCGCCACCCATTGCATCTATAGCTATCCTTGTCATACTAAAACTCTTCTCCCTATAAACTTTCTTTAATTACCAAACCGATAAATCTAGTTTATGCATGCACCAAAATTAATCGGTGCATGCATTAAAAATTATTCTTCAGTAGTTTTTTCTTCAGAAGCTTCTTCAGCTGGAGCTTCTTCTGCTTTAACTTCTTCTACTTTTGTTTCTTCAACAACTGTTTCTTCAGCAGCTTTTTTTGTTTTTTTAGCTGGAGCTTTTTTAGCTTTTGCAGCTTTTTTAGGCTCTTCTTTAACTTCTTCAGTAAAACCTTCTGCTTTTCTTGAAACAACTTTGCCTTTATATTGTCCGCAAGCTGTGCAAACAGTGTGAGTTAAAACTAATTCACCACAGTTAGGGCAAGTTGTAGTTTCAGGAACTGTTGCTTTCCAGTTTGATCTTCTGTGTCCTTGTGCTGATGCACCTGTTCTTTTCTTTGGTACTGCCATTTCTATTTTCCTTCTTCTTTTATCTTCATATTCTTAAAGACCTCAAGCCTTGGGTCGGCAACTTCTTTTTTCAGATATTTTTCCATAGCCGGGTCACCTATACAATTTATATCACAAACACATGGATTTGGGATGTTTAATGTTACAGATTGATAAATTAAATCCTCAACATCAACCTCATCTTCTCCATTTAATTCTGTGACAAAATCGCCATCTTTTAGCTCCAGTTCCTGTCCGCTATGCCCATTAATAGAGGATTTCAAAGAACCAAGCATATATGTCTCATCCACATCGACATCAATTTTTTGTATAAAATCTTTTAAACATCTATCACATTGCAGCTTAACATTTGCAACAATTTTTCCAGTTGCATTTATATGAGTTCCATAAGCTTTAAATAATAAATCAGCAATTACGTTTCCATCAGTCAAAAGCCCTTTAACTTCATTGTCAAAGTGCACTTGCAACGACTGATTTTTCGCATTTTTTATATCATCTATAGAAATCTTCATGGTTTTTTTATTGTATTTTAGACAAAAGGCGTTGTCAAAAAATTTTTGCATGAAAAAAGCTCCTCGTGAAGAGGAGCTTTTTTTTAAATTACTTTCCAATTTTCCATTGTAATCCGCCAGAGAATCCGATACCTGTTCTACCACCATTTCTGATAGTAAATTGAACATAACCTTTAAATCTGTCTTTGAAGGTTTTTGAAACACCTAAACCATACTCAAAGTATGAATGTCTCATTCTTACATAGCCAGTATCGATATTTCCAGCTTGACCATCTACGCCGCCCATTACGTTATACACCATTTGAGCAGTTGCATAGATATCAAAAGTTTTCTTATTCCAAATCAAGTTAAAACCAGGAGCAACATTGATACCATTCAACATTCCTGTGCTCATGCTAAAGTTACCAAAATTTGAGCCCCAGTTTTGACTTCCAAATGCATTATATGACATTAGGAATGTTGGTTGGAATATGAAATCTTTTGGTAAGTGGATATTATAAGCAGTCTTAGAAGCCACACCAGCAAACCAGTTACCAGTTGTATCACTTCCAGATCCATATTGACCTCTTACTGACATATCATTAGCATAGCCACCGCCATAAGCTAACAATGATGTGATGAAGTCGCCTTTATAAGCAGTACCCATTAAACCTAATTGAGCACCGTTTTGATACATGCTTACACCATTAAATGTTTGGTGTGCTCCGTTATATCCAATATAAGCAGTAGGAACTAAATTCCAACCATTTTTTAATTTAATAAGAGGGAAATCAGCACCAATCAATGAACCGTAAGCATTGTTTCCAACACTCAAACCTTTTGTCATTGAAAGACGTTCAAAGTTTCCATATGCTTTATACCATAAGCTTCCATCTTTTATATTGTATTGATAAGGAGCAAACTGTGGATATGCTGCTGAATATTTATTAGCAGTTTTTTCTTCTTCCATCAATTGTCTTGTCAAAATATTCATATGGTCGAATAACATGTTGTTAACAACCAATTGGTTTTGCCAAGAAGCAAGAGTTGCAACCTGTCCTCTGTATTGTTGAGGGTTTAAAGCTAACAAATCAGCTGATAATATTGGAGATCCGGCTCCTGAAGATGTAATCAAATATTGCCCCATAGCGGTATTTGTAACAAAACCACCATCAGGCATTTGAATCATATTAGCATTACCACCTGAAGGATCTGTCAATAGATTCGAAATATCAAACTGAACATTTCTATCTATTGGAGATGTTGTAAAATTAATACCACCAATCAACAACTTGAAAGGATCATCAGCAGCACCTGTATTGTTGATTATATTTGAAGATATAATTTGGTCTGTAGTTTTTGAACGAGGATCTACATCAAAGAATATATTTGAATTGCTATTAATAACAATACTATCTGCGTTAATAGTATTAATAGCTCCTGACATCATATTGATTGTAGGATTATCAGAACCTCCAGCTTGACCAATATTCATAGCACCGGAGATATTCACGTTTCCTCCAGTATTTAAAACAGACTTATCTAAAATTGATAATTCAGACATTAAAGAATCTTTGCCTAACTTAACAACAGAATTATCACCTTTGATAGCAACTGCTTCTAAATCAGATTCACCACCAACAGTTAATTTTGTATTATCAATAGTAAGGTCGTCCATTGTTGCAAAATCAGTAGTAACAACAACATCAGAACCTTTAAATTCTGTTGCACCAGCAATAGCCAAGTGATCTCCAACTAAAAGATTAGAATCAGTGATAGTTACCTTATCAGCAACTTCTAACGATTTTTCAACGAAAAGCGAACCGTTTGAAACAGTTAAATTACCTGCATCTTCTGCTTCGTTTGTTACAGCTAAATTACCAGCTACATTCAAAATAGCATCCTTAACAGTAACGTTTCTTAGATACTTATCTTCACCAGTTGCAAGATCAAGCATTCCGTTAAGTACATTTACATTACCATGGTAATTTTCCATAGAAGATGCAATAACAGTAGAACCTGCACCTGTTTTATTTATAGCAGCACTTTCATCAGTTGATGAAATAACCGGATTGTAAACGATATTTGTTGAATCATTTGCAAAATTCAAAGAAGCATTTTTGCCAACAGAAACAGTTGAATCTTGTTTTATGTAAGCGTTGTCTTTGTAAGTTAATTTAGTTGCTTCATTCAAAATAATACTATCAGATTCAGCTCCTGAACCGTTACCAAAAGTTAAATCTCTAACACCAGAACCTTTATTAAGTGTTAAATCGCCTGTTACTCTTGTTCCGTTAAACAAGCCTAGACCTGCAGAAGTAATATTTATATCGTTTGTAGTATCATCAGAATTTATATAGCTGATAACAGCACCATTTCCATTAGCAATAGAATTAGCAATAGAATCAGCAGTGATTCTGTTAATACCATCCTCACCAACAACACCTTCTATTGCATTATAAATATTAACTGTACCATACCCTCCTGTTGCACTAGCTGTCACATCAACATCAGATGTCAATGTCAAATCAGCACCGTTTTGTAATACAAGAGTTCCTCCTTCTACAGTGTTTGTACCACCAAAGAATTTTGAGCCAGCTTGAGCAATAACTGTACCCATTTTTTGTAGGAATTTACCTGTAAACTCATGATTGTCAGATGTGATATTAACAGTTCCAACACCCCAATGTTTGTCGTCTTTTGGAGTTTCTGTATAACCTGGATCACCAGCCTGAGATGGATCATAGTTAGGGTTATCAATTTGTGTAACTTTTTCATCGACTAAAACCTTGCCATCACCCTTAACATTTTCATCAAGTGTCATTGATTTTCCAGCATCTGGAGACAACTTAATTGTAGCAGGATCTGTAACATGAAAGCCCTTGCCTCCAGCAGCCGAAATGCTTCCATTTGACAAAGTCAATGTATTTGAAGATGTTCCATTACCAATTTTCACAATACTATCGTTTGTAGAAATTTGAGAACTTCCTGAAATAACCATATCCTGTGTAAACTCAGTACCGGCAGCAAAAGAAATTTCTGTATCTGCTAGATTAAAATCACCAGTTATATGACCATTAGTAGCAGCACCACCAACTAAAAGCCCAGTGCTATCAAAAACAGCAGAGTCTGCAACATTTAAAACAACATTATCTGTTACATCAACTGTACCTAAAACTTTACCGCCTTGAGCGATTGTCAAAGACCCGTTATCAATAGTATCAGTGGTACCAAAAGCAGCTCCAGACTCAACAGTTATGACAGAATCAGCGCTTGTCTCAATGATATTACCAGAAAATTTACCACCATTAGTAATTGTTAAATTACCATTATTAGTCAATTTATCATTACTTGTTCCACTAACTACCATGTTAGCATCATTAATTACCTCAGCAGAACTTGTGTTACTGATTGTTAATGTTCCATCATTGTTAATTAATTTCCCAGTGTTTGTTCCACTTATTGTCAAATTAGCGTTATTAGTTACCTCATTTGAATTTGTGCCACTAATTGTCATAGTTGCGTTATTCGTCATAACACCAGTATTTGAACCACTAAGTGTAAAATTACCGTTATTTGTTATATCACCTTTGTTTTCACCATCAATTGTCAACTCATTTTCATTAGTTAACAAACCCAAGTTAACTCCAGAGATATTCATTGTACCCTTATTAACTAGTTGAGCACCAGAAGTTGCCTCAATTTTACCGGCAATATCGGCTGTTGCATTCTCTTCTATTACCATAGAAGAAGTATCTGTCACATTGATAAGAGAACCAGCTTCAGTAATCAAACCACTTCCAATAGAAACATTTCCTTCACCAGTTACGTTCATTTCAGAGTCAACAGCTGCATAAATATCATTATTAGATCCATAAGCACTGTTTCCGCTAAATACAATGTCACCATTAGCAGTAGAAAGCTCAACATCACCAGCGTTATAAATAGCACCGCCATTACCAATAGCAGAATTGCCTGTAAAAGAAGCACCATTGCCGAGAGTCAAACTACCTGTGTTATAAATAGCACCGCCATCTGTACCTGCCGTGTTACCTACAAATGAAACACTGCCGCTATTTTCATCAACATTTACAGTTGAACCTATGTTTGCTAAAGCACCTCCAGCTGCAGTTGAGGAATTATTTTTAAACTCAACCACTGTATTAAAGTTAACAGAAGAAGAAGGACGCACACCATACAAGCCAGATAAAATAGCTCCACCGTTACCCGCTGCTTTGTTTCCTTCAAAAACGACTTTACCACTGTTGAAAGAAATATTACCATCCACATTCAAAATAGCGCCGCCACCGGCCCATATTCCTGCAGCGTCTGATGTTCCTTTATTTCCTGTAAAAGTAGTCACATTACCGTTTTGAAAAACTAAATTACAATCGTTATAGATAGCACCAGCTCTTCCTGCTTCGTTATCCTTAAATGTAGCATTGCCATTAACAGTAATAGTAGCATTTTGATTAGCATAAGCTCCATTAAATATAGCACCACCAGCATCAGTCCCAGCAATGTTTCCACTATATATTTGGCCACCATTTATTGAATTCAAAGTAAGATCTTTACCACTATAAAAATTTACAATAGCACCCTGATTTGTACCCGACCAACCTGACACTGTACCGACATCAAAAGTTCCACTCGTAATCGTAGAATCATTAACATAGATGTAAGCACCCTTACTATTAGAGGTAGCAGGAGTGTCTGGAATAGTTTCTGCAAATGCAACGCCACCAAATAGTGATAACGTTAACAAATACGCAACCATTCGCTTCTGCTTGGTTTTACTCATTCACACTCTCCTTATCAATTAGTTACTCGAATAATAATTAAGATATTGATTCCATTAAGCATAACAATTATACTCCTAAAAAGAAATTATAGGAATAGATTACAAAGAGTAATTATTTCAGGCTTAACAAAAGTTAATCGAGAGAGAAATCAAATGCTAGCTCCACCATCTTTTTTCATTTTATCAAGCGCTTTTTTAGCACCAGTTGACTCTTTCGCTAATTGAATAACAAATTCAGCTGCCTGTGCATCACGAGCAATTGCTTCTTTCAATGCAACAATTTCATCTATTGTCATTTCTTTAACAGAAGCATCAGTCATATTCTCTAAATTATCCTTAAAAAGCTCTTGTGCTTTTTCATCATAGCCTGGAAGATTTTTTTTAAAGCCATACCATTTATGAAACTGATGGAGCATGTAGTATATATTCACTTCCAAATCTCTTAAAACAAACATAGCTGGACTAGAAAAAGATAGTTTCAATTTTTTCTCAGCCAACAGACCTGTCCAAAAATTCAAATAAAGAGCTTTAAATCCTTTTAAAGGGACAATAAACCCCTCTTCTTCATTTATTTTTTCAAGGATTTTATTCGCATTAGGTATTTTATACACTGGTGTTCCATGGTCATTTACAAAATTCAAAAGTGCATTTGCATCTGTCAAACAAGCTTTTACTATATTTTTTACTTCGTCATCTAAATTTTCCAAAATCTTTTCTGTCTCAACAGTCAAAGTTAAAGTCTCAGTTGCGTTTATATGGACCTTAGAAGAAGAATTTGTGTAAGTCTTTGGTTGCATTTTTTGCATAGTTTCAGACAATTTTTGTTTTCTTCTTTGTAAGATATAATTTACAATTTTATTAATAAATTTTGACATAATTTTGACATTAGACTCCTGAATATATAATATAATAATAGCTAATTTGGGGACTTTTAACAATATGACAAAACTAATTTTTGAAAAATCACAAAAAGGAATGACAGCCATTTCTATCACTAACGAAAAGTTGGATACAAATTATATTGACGAAAAATTTCTTAGAAAAAATGAACCTGTATTGCCTGAAGTTACAGAACTAGAAGCAATGAGACATTTCAAAGAACTTTCTGACAAGAATTTCTGCGTAGAATCAGGTTTTTATCCACTAGGTTCTTGCACGATGAAATACAATCCTAAAGTCAATGAATATCTTGCATCACTAGAAGGATTCACAAACCTTCACCCCTTGCAAGATGATGAAGATGCTCAAGGAGCTCTTGAGCTTATGTATAAGCTACAAGAAGCGTTAAAAGAAGTTACAGGAATGGATGCAATGACCCTTCAAGGTTCAGCTGGTGCTCATGGTGAACTTTGTGGAATGATGATTGTAAAACACTATTTTAAAGTCAATAACGATTTAAAAAGAACAAAAGTTATAATCCCCGATTCAGCTCACGGCACAAACCCAGCGTCAGCAGGCATGTGTGGATTTGAAATAGTAAAGGTACAAAGCAACGAAAAAGGGCAAGTTGACGTTGAAGATCTAAAAACAATTTTTGAAAATAATAAAGGCGAAATTGCAGCTATTATGATGACAAACCCTAATACATTAGGTTTGTTTGAAGAGAATATTTCAGAAATTGCTAAACTAGCTCACGAAGAAGGTGCGTTGTTATACTATGATGGAGCAAACCTCAATGCAATTATGGGCATTACAACTCCTAAAGTTATGGGCTTTGACATAGTTCACTTGAACCTTCACAAAACATTCTCAACACCGCATGGTGGTGGCGGTCCTGGAGCTGGCCCTGTTGGTGTTGTTGAAAAGTTAAAAGACTTTTTACCAATACCTGTTATAGATTTTGACGGACAAAAGTATTTCAGAAAATACAATGTAAAAAACACAATAGGTAAAATAAAAGAATTCCAAGGAAACTTTGGAGTTTTGGTAAAAGCTTATGCTTATATTTTGATGAGAGGAAATACGCTGAAAGAAGCATCAATGGATGCGGTTTTAAATGCTAATTATATGAAAGAGAAACTCAAAAAATATTATGAACTTCCTTATGATTACACATGTATGCATGAGTTTGTATTATCAGGAGATAAACAAAAATCAAAAGGCGTTCATACTCTTGAAATAGCTAAAAGACTTATGGATTTTAAATATCATCCGCCAACAGTTTATTTTCCATTAATTGTTTCTGAAGCTATGATGATTGAGCCAACTGAATCAGAAACAAAACAAAGACTGGATGAATTTATCGACATAATGATAAAAATAGCAAAAGAGGTAGAAGAATCACCTGAAAATGTTTTATCAGCACCACATTGCGCACCTGTTAAAAGGG
Organism: Candidatus Gastranaerophilales bacterium; assembly: GCA_944322545.1. Taxonomy (GTDB): domain Bacteria; phylum Cyanobacteriota; class Vampirovibrionia; order Gastranaerophilales; family Gastranaerophilaceae; genus Limenecus. The sequence continues at coordinate 154,874 of CALUPF010000028.1, read as the reverse complement.
TAGATGAAACAAATGCAGCAAGACACCTCGATTTGAGATATAAGGAAGAAAATTAATGCATGAATACTATTTCAAAATAAAAAAAGGTGATTTAGAGTTTGAATTTTCAACATCAGATAAATTTACATTTGAAGAAAAATTATCTGACTGGATTAATGGCGTTGTGAAAGGAAGTTATGTAGCTCCACCAAAGCAAGAAAACACTGAAGAAAATCCAGTTGCACAAGATGAGGAAGAACAACAAAAGCCTGAAAGAAGTGGTTTTATTGATGTAAAAAACATCTCTAGCATAAATCAAATGCAAATGCCAACAGCTGCATTTTCTCAAAGCTTCGAAAATGATCAACAAAATGAAGCTTTTGAAATGCCGCAAGCTGATTTTGAGCAAGCTCTTGAAGAATCAATGCAAAACCCTAAAACAGAGGTAGTTGAAAAACAAGAAATATCAGACAGCTTTAGTTCTTATGTAAGCACATACACCCCACAGAGTCAGACCGATTTTCTCATCGTCACAGCATCTTACATAATGAATGTCGAACACGCTGAAAGATTTTCTATCAAACAACTAAATTCTAAACTAATTCCTTATATTGGTTTAAATGGAAAACCTATTGATCATGGTGATATCCAAGAAGCTATCAATCAAGGGCTTATAAGAATTGTTCCAGATCTAACTGGTACAAGCGAGGTCACAGAATATACACTGACACAACAGGGCGAAGGGTATTTCATTGAATAAACAAAACAAAATCAAAATCGCAGTTGCCCTAAGTGGAGGACTAGATAGCAGTGTTACAGCTTTTTTACTGAAACAACAAGGTTATGACGTTGTTTCAATAACTTGCAAAATGGTAGATGACGCAAAGTTTGAACAAATTGTCCAAAACGCAAAAGCTGTTGCTGATAAAATTGATATCCCTCATTACGTTCTTGATTTAAGCAAAGAATTTAGAAAAGATGTCATAGACTATTTTGAAGAATCATATAAAAAAGGTGAAACCCCAAATCCTTGCATTTTATGCAACAGAACAATCAAATGGGGACGACTTTTTGATTATGCAATAGATGAATTAAACTGTGATTATGTTTCATCAGGACACTACGCAAAAATTGTTGATGATAATGGAACAAAAAAATTGTATCCTGCAAAAGACTCAAAAAAAGATCAACAATACTATCTTTTTGAACTTGGTCAAAAACATTTAAATAAGATTCTATTCCCGCTTTCCGACTATACAAAAGACGAGATAAGACAAATTGCTATTGAAAATGATCTACCATCTAAATCATCTAAAGAAAGTCAGGATATTTGTTTTATCGAAAAACCAATGACAACAAAAAAATATATAACAGAAAAATTCGGCATAAAAAAAGGTGATTTTATCCTAATTAACACTGAAAAAAAATTAGGAACTCACGATGGTTTTTATCAATATACAATTGGCCAAAGAAAAGGAATAGGCATAGCATACGAGCAACCTTTATACGTAGTTAAACTAGATGCTGAAAAAAATATTGTATATGTTGGAACAAAACAAGATTTATTCAAAGATTCCTTAAAAATAAAAGATATAAAATTCCAATACGAAACTAATGAAAAATCATTCGATGCATTAGTGAAAATAAGATATAACATGGATGCGAAAAAAGCTCATATTGAAATTGAAGAAAACAAAGCATCAATAAATTTTTACGAGCCTGTGTCATCCATAACATCAGGACAGGCAGCAGTTTTCTATGACATAAAAGACCACCACCTAATAGGTGGTGGTTGGATTGAATAAAACTATTTATTCAGCGTATGCAAAAAACTTTTCAGACTCTTTTAAAAAGCTTTTAAATTCACTAATTCTTGCTTTGTCTTTTAAAGCTGAATCCATTGCAATTTTATTACCGCTAATATAGCCGATTTCTCGAGTAATTGAACTATCTAAAGGAGAAACTGCACCATAAGACAAAACTCTTGTTCTAAAATCATTTTTGTCAGCTAATGGTCTTAAAATAAGAAAAGAATCATTGATGCTACAATCTTTTAGAGGTTCATGAATTTTTACTTTTATTTCTTTAAACTTACCTATTTCAGGAACTTTTTTAAATTCCTCAAATAAGTTTTTAAATGCTTTTGTAAGATTTTCATTTACAATGTGGCTACTTGTTTTATTAGTTTTTTTAATTACTTTTGTGGCCAGTGGATTTACTGCTTGTAATAACATATTCCTTCCCTTTATTTGTTTATATTAATTATTTTTTAGTAGTTGATTTATTGCCATATTTTGCTTTAATGATTTGAGCTTTTTCATTCATTCCATTCAAAGCATCAAAACTTAAAACACTTTCATATTCACCCAACCCAAAATCGGCAAGAATTGGCTTAAACATCTTACCAAATTTATAAGTCGGAGTTTCAGAGTCACGAATATATGCAAACATCGCATGTTCGTAGTCCATATAACGTTGTTCTTTTGTTGGAAGCTTCGCTTCTGGTGAATTTGGATCAATATTTTGCTTACCAAAAACTTCTTTTACGGCTTTTTCAAAACCTGAAGCCTCAAAGAACTGTTTCAATTCTGGAATTCCCTTTGTTATATCTTTGTTTTCCAAAACATCATATATGTAGTGTTCTACATCATTTATGTAATTCATTTCCTTTGAACGAATTTGAAACTCAATAAGTACAGGCTCTTCCCTTCCTGGAACATCATACTCAAAGTTCATTTGAGTTGTAGTATATCCATTCATTTTTTTAACACTAGATGTCACTAATTCAACACCAGGAATTGTATCTTTCCAACGTCTTGCTGTATCTTGATTCAAATATGGAAGAACTGAATTAGAACGATAATTGCTTATTCTTGTCAAATGAAGCTGATTTTTTTTCAAAGCTTTATCTAAATATCTTTCAACTTTGCCCATGTTGACCCTATTGCCTTCTGGCAATACAAGTCTAAGCCCAATAAGATCTCTTATCCAACTAGCAGCTTCTTCTTTCTCAATTTTCGAAGAGGAATGTTTTTTCTTAGCTAAAATAGCTCTCATTTCAGTTTTTTCAGCTCTAGATAAATCATCAAAACCTTTTTTGAAATATTTTTTAGATAAATAATTTTTTGTATCTGGCTTAAATGCATCATTAATAGCCTGATAATCTTTTTTGTCTAAAGGAACTTCGCCTTCCTTTATATACAATTTAACCATTTCTTTTTCACTGTCATCAAGACGGTTATAATTTTTTTGGAACATCTTTTGCGCAAAAATATCATGCACGCCATTTTTGATGTAATGATTTTTAAATTCTTTAGCTAATTTATCATATATAGATTTCGGATCTTTTTTTCTCATAATGATATATTGTCCAAATCCATCATTACCACCAAAAACATTTTTCATATGTTCGTGGATTTCATCCCCATAATCTGCAGCCACAACACCTAATTCAGTTGCAAGACTTTTAAACAACTTAACTTTTTTTGTTGCAGAATCGATAATCTCAGCCTGCATTTTGGTAAATTCAGGAGCGCCATTCTTACCTTTTTGAGGTTGCAAATAGTATAAAACCTCATCAGTTAAAATTTTATTTTCTTTTACATAGTTTAATTTTTTTTGTATAAGCTCATTTTGAACAGAATCTTTTTTCTTCACCTCAGCAGTTTTTGAAAAAGATACTGTATCAACTTCAGGTGAACGAACCAAAGAATTATGCTTTTTAATAACGTCTGTCTGTTTTGTTTCTGAAGGTTGAATGTTACTAATGTTTGTTTTCTTTGTTACGGCTTTAAAACTTATATTCAATTTCCCATTCCTTAAATATGTCTGTTTATCTATAACGCCATAAACAAAAAAAATTGTCACTAAAAAAAGTTTTTTTCTAGAACTGAAATATTTTGTTACACTCTCTTATTATCATTCATGCTAGAATTACATCTATGAGTAAGCGTAAAATTGCATATATATCAATATTGGCAATATTTATAATTGGATGTGTCTGGGCTTTTATAGCAGCAGGCATAATTACCAAAAACTTCAAAAAAGAAGCGTTAAGTGATGCTGGTGAAAAACAAAAACTTAATATTGAAAATCTAATAATTACAGAGACAAAAGAAGACAAAAAATATTGGGAATTGTACGCTGAATCTGGATATTATGACAACCAAAATAAAGTAGCAATTTTATATAACATAATTGGCAATTTTTACGACAAAGATCAAGTTGTGTTAAGCATGGAATCAACTAAGGGTACTTTTGATGAAGCAACAAAAAAAGTGGTTTTATATGAAGACACTTTTATTATTTATAAAGATGGCACAAACGTAAAAGCTGATCGTTTCACTTGGCAAGGTAACGACAAAGATATCATAGCCCAAGGAAATGTTGTAATCCAACGAGCTGGAGAAATAAGAACATTCAGCAATGAAGCTGTTCTTGGAAATAAAATGACTAACGTTAGAATTAAGGGTCGTTCAAAAACTGAACTTTACAGTAAGGGGAATTTTAATGAAAAATTTTAAGATTTTGACATTAATTGCAGCAATTTGTCTAAGCACTATAGGTTTCGCTATAGCAGCTGATCTTTCAATAGAATCTGATAAACAAACATTCAAAATGGAAGAAAACAAAGCTAAATTCGAAGGCAATGTAAGAGTCAAAATGGATGATGTAAAAGCAACAGCACCAAGAGCTGAAGTTTTCATTGACCCTAAAACAAAACAGCTAACAGATGCTGTTATGTATGATCAACCATATGTAGTTCAAGTTCAACAAGCTAAAACTAGTGAAATCAAATCTAACATATTAAAAATGTCACTTTTGAATAAAAAATTAAAAGCAGAAGGAAACACTCAAACTACTGTAACAGAAAATGGAAACCCAAAACCTACTGTTATAATCACTGCAGACCAACAAGAATATGACACAAACACAAAAGTTTTGACTGCAAAAGGAAGCGTAATTATATATTACAAAGATGTAGAAACATATTCTGATTCTGCTGTTGCTGAATTAAACAAAAAAGGTGACTTACAAAAAATAACACTAACAGGAAACGGCAAACTAAAACAAAAAGACAGCGTTATTACAGCAAATAAATTCATCTATGATGCAGTAAAAGAAGTTGCTTATGCAATAGGCTCAGCACATTCTGATGTTGATATGGATGGAACAAGAATCAATGTTTGGTCTAATCGTCAAGAATATTATAAAGCTTCAAATATAATCCAGGCATCAGGAAGCGTCCACGTAACATACAAAGACTATGATGCAAAAGGCCCTAAAGCTACTGTATATCCTAGCAAAGAAACAAACAAACCAAATGAAATTGTGTTTATTGGTCGTTCTGTCATAACTGAACAAATGCGATCAATTGAAGCAGACAGAATTAAAATGTTCATAAATCCTAAAAACTTCTTTGCTGAAAGCAACGTAAAAACCGTTATCAGAAATATACAAAATAATAAAAAAGACGGCGGATTTTAAAAATTTTAATAAAAAGGCAATTTTTCACAAGAATTTCACTTTATATAAGTAAGTGTGATTACTTTAGGTGAAGAAATTATGTCTCATGTAACATTAACAGATTCTTTTCAAAGTCAGTATTATCAACAAAAATTAAAAAACAATACTAATAATAGTGAAAATCAACAATCTAAAGCCCCTGATTTAGAAGCACAACCCAAAATGCTTATGGCAGCAAAATGCCCAAGCCCTAAGCATGTTAAAAAAGTTATAAATAAAATTGACGATTGGGCTGTTGAATATACAAAAAGACCACACAAATACGACATTGACAAAATGAAAGACAATGCAAACTTTGTGATAGATTTGATTACCGACAGCTCAAACTCTAAGTCTGACAAAGGTCAAGGTAACAAAATTAATGGTTATGCATAATTTTTAAAGCATTTCAACTCTGAATGTTGGTGAAGCTTTTAGTCTTTTTTCCATTTCTTCAAATGTTAAAAATCCTTCTTGTGCTCCAAAATGAGAAACAATTGAAGCAGCATTCACTGATGCTAACATTAGTGATTTTTCTATGTCCCAACTTGTATACTCTAATGCAGCAACAAATGTAGAAGATAATGCATCACCAGCCCCTAGTGTGCTCACAACTTTAGCTGGAAATTCAGGGCATTTGTAGTAATGTTTTCCATCATATGCGTAAACACCGTGTTTACCGTCTGTTATAATAACAACTTTTGCATCCATTGATTTTAGCTTATCTAACATAGCTTTAACATCAGGGTGAATCGTTTCAGAAGAGAAAGACTCAGCTTTTGTATCAGGTCTTACTTCAATTTTAGTAACTAATGAAGCCTCTTCTTTGTTCATTACTACAACTTCGGCTGTTGATAATATTTTTTCAAAATATTTTAAACCTTTTTTCAAGCTAGAACTACCTGGGTTTATTGCAACATTTGTATTATGCTCCTCAGCAAAATGAGACAACTTATCTAAAACCGCACCTGATTGACCATTTAATGGCGCAATGTAAAGCCATTTTGCATTTTTTATAGCTTCAAAATTAATTTCATCTTCTTTAATTGTTCCGTTAGCACCACGATAGGCAAGAACTGTTCTGTTTCCTTCAAAACTTAACAAAATAACAGAAGATCCTGAATTTTCAGTTTGACTTTTGATAACTAAAGAAGTATCAACACCAGCTTCTTCAGCTTTATCCAATATGTTTCTACCTTGAAAATCCTCACCAATTTTAAAAATAGCAGCCGTTTTAGCTCCAAGATGTGCAAAATTGGCAGCAGCATTCAAACCACCACCACCAACAGCAGTTTTAAAACTTTCAACTTCGACCTTCGCTCCATATGGGTATGACATAAAATCGATGCTATGCTCTTTAGTACTCACAGACACAACATTCGCTGCATCAGATTCAACAAAAGAATCAATTGTTGCACTACCAATAGTTATAACGTCATACATAATTTCTCTCCCATCTTTTATGATATTAATTTCCGGCTCTTGGATGTGTACTATCATACACCGCTTTTAGTCTTTCTGTCGATACATGTGTATAAATTTGAGTGTTAGAAATAGAAGCGTGACCTAAAAGCTCTTGTACGACTCTCAAGTCTGCACCGTTTTCCAGCAATTTAGTTGCAAAACTGTGGCGAAAAACGTGAGGCGTAACTTTTTTAGGCAGCTCTATTTTTTTTACTATATCATTTAACGCTGCGCGAATTGATTGGGTTTGCAAACGATATCCTGTTTTATTTATGAACACTGGACTATCTTCATTTTGCTCAGGTTTTAACCCATCTTCAACTATCATATATCTTACAGTGTTAATGTATTTATTCAAAAAATCTTTTGCACGAGATGAAACTAGGACTATACGCTCTTTATTTCCTTTGCCCAAAACGGTAATTTCATTCTCATCTAGATTCAAGTTCCCAAAATTCAAATTGCTCAGCTCTGAAACACGCATGCCTGTAGCATACAAAAGCTCAAGAATTGTTCTATTTCTAAAACCAGCAGGAGTATCAATTTTTATATTATTCAAGATTTGTTCAATCTCTTCTTTAGAGAGAAATTTAGGAAGACTTTTGTTTCTTTTTGGTGCATGAACACTATTTGCAGGATTCGATTCAATTATTCTTTCTCTATACAAAAATCTGTAAAAAGTTCTTATTGAAGCAATTTTTCTTGAAAGCGTTGTTTTCGAATAGTTAAATTTTTGAATAAAAACCAAATAGTCTTTCAGTTTTGTGTGGTTCGTTTCCTCAATTTTCGTATCATCAAGCCATATTAAAAAACCTAGAATATCTGAATTGTAAGCCCGAATCGTGTGTTTAGAAAAGTTTTTCTCAACCTCAAGATAAATCAAAAAATTCTTCAAATAACTTTTTGTTAATGCACTTAATCCCATATGCTAATTATACTATATTCTTATTCAAAATATTAAAATATTTGAAAAAATAACTGGATATTGTATTATTAAGGAACAAAGAGAAATATCAGGAGAGATGTTGTGTCTATTGTTTTAGATAACAGACAGTGCTTGATTGCAGGAGACGGTGAATTACCTGTTGCAATGGCTGAATCAGCACAAAAAAACGGTTTTGAAGTAGTAGCTATTTCTTTATCATCAGATAATAGAAACAGACTAAAAAAATACTGTTCTAAAGTTTATAACTTTGGACCTGGTGAGGTAATGAAAATTAAACAAACCCTCATTGACGAAAAAATTACACAATTGACTTTCATAGGAAAAGTTCATAAAGGTTTGCTTTTAAGAAGACCTAAACTTGACATGGAAGCTATCCGTCTTATGAAAGAAGCACAACGTCTTAATGATGATGCTGTTATGCTTATTTTAGTTGACCAATTAGAACAAATGGGCATAAGAGTTTTAGATCAAACTATTTTCATTAAAAACCTAATGGCCCCTCCAGGTGTTTTAGGCGTACATGAACCTGATGAAGAACAAGTTCTAGATGTTGAATATGGCTATTGGTTAGCAAAAGAAATGGGTAAACTAGACGTAGGTCAATCTGTTGTTATCAAAAACAAAATGATTATGGCAGTTGAAGCAATCGAAGGTACAGACAAATGTATCGAAAGAGGTTGTAAATTAGGCGGCAAAGGCATCACTGTCGTAAAAGTAAGCAAACCAACTCAAGACAAACGTTTCGATATCCCTGCTATCGGATTAAACACATTAAAAACTATGGACAGATATGGTGCAAAAATCCTTGCTATCGAGGCTAACGAAACAATTATAGTTGACCAGAAAAAGGTTATTGAATTTGCCGATAAAAAAGGCATTATTGTAATGGCGATATAAAATATGGCTCAAAAGAAAAAGCTTTTTATAATCACAGGTGAACTCTCAGGTGACAGACATGCTGCCGAAGTTGTCAAAAACCTGTTAAATTCTCGTGATGATATAGAAATTGAAGCAATAGGCGGAGAAAACCTTAAAGCTTTAAATATAAAACTTTTTGCTGACCATTCAAAAGCACATATGTCAGCTATGGGTCTTACTCCTAAAATTCTTTTTGATCATTTAACACTCGGCAAAAGAGTTGTTGATTACTTGAAAAATGATTACAAACCTGATTTAGTTCTTTTAATTGACTATGGTGGATTTAATCTTAATATTTCAAAATTCCTAAAAAAAGCAGGAATAAAAGTTTTTTATTATATTCCTCCACAAATTTGGGCATCTAGAAAATGGCGAATAAAAACTGTAAAAAACAACATTTCAAAAGTTATGACAATATTTCCTTTTGAAAAAGAAATGTATGAAAAAGAAGGGATTGACGCACAGTTTGTAGGACATCCGCTTATTTCTCAAATGCCACCAAAAGCTGACAAAGATGAAATTTTTGAAAAATACGGACTTGATAAAAACAAAAAACTTATCTCTATATTTCCGGGAAGCAGAGTTTTTGAACTGCAAAATCTGATGAAAACATTTTTACAAGCGGCTAAATTAATCTCTCAAAAAAGAGAGGATGTACAATTTGTAATTGCTCAAGCTGACAGTTTAAAAGATGAGGTTTTTAATAAATTCCTAGGAAAAACTGATATTAAAGTTATCAAAAATGATAATTATTCGCTTTTAAGCGTGTCTGATGCATTAATGTTGGCATCAGGAACTGTCGCTTTAGAAGCTGCTTTATACACAACACCAATGATAATAAGCTACAAAGGACCTTGGATTGCATATTTCGTTTATAGAATCGTAAGATGCATTGAAAGAGTTTGTCTGCCTAATATAATTATGGACAAAGACATAGTTCCTGAACTTTTACAAGCTGATTCAAACCCAAAGGTTATTGCTGATAACCTATTAAAAATCATTGAAGATGACAGCTACAAAACGGCTATGATAACCGACCTATCTAAAGTCAAAGATATTTTATCTAAGCATGAATCAGCCAAAGAAGTTGCACAAATTATAGACTCAGCATTGAAATAGCAATGAAAAAAATTAGCTTATTAAAATTATTTTGGATATTTTTTAAAATAGGACTCGTTTTATTTGGCGGCGGGTATGCAATTTTACCTTTTTTAAAAGCTGAAATGGTAGAAAAAGAAAACATCTGCACAATGGAAGAATTGACTGACTATTACGCATTGAGTCAGTGTTTTCCAGGACTTGTCGCAGGAAATGTTTCGATGCTCACTGGATATAAAGCTCGTGGAGTCCTAGGCGCATTTTCTGCAGTCTTTGGAGTTTGTTTGCCTGCATTTTTATCTATTGCTGCAATTTTTGCATTTTTATCAGCGATTACACATTTTAGCGTTGTGCAAAATATATTCCACGTGCTAGATATAGCTGTTTGTATTTTGATAGTGCTAACTGTCTTAGAACTATGGGAGTTTTCAGTATATGACAAATTCACAACGTTCATTTTTATCTATGCAATCGTTTTGTCTATTTTTCATATATCACCATTCATTGTCGTTATTACAGCTGGAATTTTAGGATTGTTCAGACATTTTGCTTTCCCTAAAAAAAATGAAAAGGAGAAAGCAGATGAATAGCATTTTTATTTTGGCATTTGAATATATGAAAATAGGAGCCGTAGCTATTGGCGGCGGGTATACAGTAATCCCATTTTTATATTATCTCGTTGACAAATACAAATGGTTTAACGTTTCAGAAATTACCCAAATGATTGCAGTTTCTAATTTGACCCCAGGTCCTATTGGGATCAATATGGCAACGTTTGTCGGTCTAAAAGTCGGAGGATTAATAGGTGCTGCATTAACAACTGTAGCATTTATGCTTCCATCGTTTATAATAATTTGTCTGCTTTCAAAATTTTTAAAGAAAAATTCAGAAAACAAAATAATATCAAACATAATGTACGGACTCCGTCCTGCAGCAGTAGCCTTAATTTCATATGCAGGCTTAAAAATCATGAACACAACTGTTTTTAATTTAACAAAATTCAAACAGACTCATCAGTTTTTTGACTTTATTTCCTTAAAAGCATTTATTCTTTTGATTTTATTTTTCATCGCAGGATTAAGACTTAGAAAAAATCCAATGATTTTGATTGCAGCAGCAATTGTTATAGGAATTTTCTTCACATTATAATTGTATTTGAGGGGTTTATTTTATATAATAATAAAATGAACGAATTGAAAAAAATTATAGCAATAGTCTGCATCTGCTTAATTGTTGTAAGTGGAATTTATCTTACAATTGCAGAAAAATTAAATAAAATCCAAACTCAAAAACAACCTAAAAGACAAGAAGTTGTTTTTTGGTCTTTGCAAATGGGAACCTTTGGCTCTTACATGAAGCCATTAATTGCTGAATTTGAAAAACAAAATCAAGATATAAAAATAAAATGGATTGATGTTCCATATTCAGAGGGTGAAAAAAGAACTCTTGCTTCTATTTTGAGCTCGGCACCACCTGATTTGGTTAATTTAACACCTGATTTTTCAAGCATACTCGCCCAAAAACAGGCATTAGAATACATCGATTGTAAAAAGCTTGATGTTTATAACAAAGAGATTATGCGAACTCTTACAAGAGAAGGAAAATGTTATGCAGTTCCTTTTTATGCTACATCTTCTTTGACTTTTTACAACAAGAATATCTTGAAAAAAGCAGGAATCAAAAAAATTCCAACAACATATGATGAATTAAATGCCAATGCTCAAAAAATTAAAGACAAAACAGGCGCATTTGCAACAATGCCTACTGTCACAGAAAATGACACTCTGCTAAAAATATTAAACAAATATGACATTAACACGCCACAAACACTTGTTTCACAAAAAAGCATTGATATTTTCAATGAATACAAAATGCTTTATCAAAAAGATTTGATACCAAAGGAATCAATAACTCAAAATCATCAGGAAGCACTTGAAAAATATATGTCTGGACAAATTGCATTTATCCAATCAGGTGCAAACTTTTTGAATATTGTAAAAGAAAACGCGCCTTCAGTTTACAAAGACACTGATGTATCACACCAGCTCGTAGGAGAAACAGGGAAATATGACGTTTCAATCATGAATTTAATTATCCCGAAAAGAGCAAAAAACAAAGATGCGGCGCTAAAATTTGCGCTGTTTTTAACAAATAAAAAAAATCAGGTCGAATTAGCTAAATTGACAACAATTCTTCCTGTGAATAATGAAGCACTGAAAGACCCTTATTTCACAGTTTTAGACAACACTGACACTATCTCAAAAGCCAGATATCTAAGTGCAAAACAACTTGATACCCTTCAAAAACAAGTGAAATTTAAACATAATCAAAAAGAAATTCTCACATTACTAAGTAGCACTATACAGCAAATTATGCTTGATAAAACAGATACTAAAAAAGAACTAAATAACACAGCTGAATTATGGAAGAAAACCGAACAAAGATGATTTTTGCAGATATATTATTAAAAATTAACAGCGTAAACAAAAAAGAAATTCTTCTGCTTGAAAGAAAACCACAGGAATACGAAAAAACTGTTTTAATAATAGGTGTATTCCATGGTGACGAACCTGATGGGGAATATCTTATCAACAAATACCTATCAGAAAGAAATGAAACAAAAAACAGGCTTTTATTCATTCCTTGCTTAAATCCTGACGGTAAAGAAAAAAACACAAGAACTAACTTCAATAATGTTGATTTAAACAGAAACTTCCCTACAAAAAACTGGGAGAAATCTGAAAACAACGAATATTTTGGTGGAGATTCACCTGCTAGTGAACTAGAGACCCAATTTCTTGTCTATATAATAGACAGATACAAGCCTGACGTAATTTTGACATTGCACGAGCCCTATAAAATAGTAAACTATGACGGTCCGGCAAAAGAAATTGCTGAAAAAATCTCTGAAATAACAGGTTATGAAATCCAACAAGATATAGGATACCCAACTCCTGGCAGCTTTGGTACATACTGTGGAATAGAAAGAAACATCCCTACAATAACACTAGAATTGCCTGAAAAAGAGCCCAAAGAAAAACTCTGGGCTCAAAATAAAGGAATTTTTGATTACTTTGCTTCTATTTATTAGAGCTATCTGAATGTTTGCTCATCAAAATAACAGAGATTTCACCAGGTTTCAAATCAATAGAAACCTTACCTTTTTTGAATTTAGGTTCTGAATCTATTTTAAATGGAATCACCATATATTTATCAGGAACAAATCCTTTTAAAGGAACTTCAACGCTACTTGGATATACAAGATCTTTGTTCAATATAACAAGTATTGATGACGCATTATATTTAAGCTCATAAGCAAAAACATTTTCATTTGATGTTTTCAAAAACTTAATTTGACCTTTATTCAAAATTTCAGTAGACATCAACTTAAATTTATTAGCAAGAGTAAAATCCTGAACTAAATCATCATTTTTCATACCAGGTTTTCTTGAATAATTAAAAATATCAAATTTACCTTTATGAACGTAATAATAATCATCATCAGTGTAAGTTTTATCAGCTTTTTGATTAGCATATTGATACTGATAAGAATCACCGGTTTGGAAACCATCAACGAAATAAGAGTTGATAGGCAATGTAGCTTGAAGCCAAATTATCATCTCGCTAAATGGCATACCACCTGTGATAATAGGGGACAACTCATCATGAGTTGCAAAACTACCAATTACGCTTTTGGGCTGGTTTTTAGCAGCAAATTCTTTTTTTACAGACTCAACTAAACCGATTTCTTTTTCGAATTTATCTGAAGTTTTCCAATCTTTAAAATTCATAAAACTTCCATACCATCCGTCAAAACCGGCTTCTAAAAGTTTGTAATATGGAGTAAATGGAGCACCTTCAGCAACAGGCTCATTCCAGCTTTCAGAGGCTTCGGCTAAAAACAAGAATTGCTTATCTTTTCCTTTTGCATAAGAAATAAGTTTTTGCCAAAACTCAAAAGGTTTTGAGGTAGCTACATCAGCTCTAATGCCATCAACTCCTAGTTTTTGCATCATATCAACATATTTTTTGTATTCAACAAACAATTCATCATTCAAAGATCCATCTTCGTTTTGAACCTTGAAAAGTCTAACATCTGTCCAATCTGCAGGAACAACAGGCTGTCCATCTTTGCCTTTTGCAAATAGGTTTGGTCTTGCTAAATACATGTCATAAGAACCACAACTAGGCAAATCAACAATTACACGAATATTTCTTTTATGACATTCATCAATAAACTTTTTAGCTTCTTGAGAAACAGTCAAATTGTTTGATGGATCATCCAATTGAGGATTCAATTGAGTAAAGCTAGAAATTGCATATAAAGAACCAGCAGTTCCTGTTGCTTTAACCTTTCCAACCGGTGTAATAGGAAGAAGATGAACTGTATTAATGTTCATTTTTTGCAATTCATCAAGCCTATTTATTGCATTTGTGAAATATCCAGGTGTTTCACCCTTTTCGATTTCAACAATATCATTTTTGTCTTTATCATTTGCATTAAATGTACGAATATTAATAGCCATAATAATCGCCTGATTTCTAGCAAAAAGGCTTTTCATATCATTTATCCAAACTCCATTATTCATATATGCGTAAGATGGAGCTGAAGCAAATGCAAAAGCCGATAAAAGAGATAGTTTTATTAGTAATTTTTTCATAATGTAAACCCCACAATTTTTAATAATGAGATTATACAAAACTCACATAATGATTGCAACTCGACAAGAGTTGAGTTATACTTAGAAAGTATCATTATTATTGGAGGCAATACATGCGCATTTATGTAAACGGTAGAAACATTGAGATCACTGACGCAATTAAAGCATACGCCAAGGAAAAAATCGGTAAAGTAGCAAACCACTACGACCAAATTGAAGGAATCGACGTAGTTTTGACAGTTATTAAAAACCCAAGCGTAGCTGAAAATCATACAGCTGAAGTTACTTGTAAATTGACAACAGGTGCTGTTCACGTTACTGAAACAGCTGAAACTATGTACGCAAGTATTGACCTTGTTGCTGACAAATTGGCAAGACAGGTTAAAAAATTCAAAGACAAAAATCTTGGAAAATCTAAATTAGATTCAATCAGAACTGGTGCTGTTCTAGAAGAAGCAGCTGAAGAAGAATCAGAAACAGTTTCTGAATAATTAAATAATTTATCAATAAAAAATCCGATACTTTTATTAAGTATCGGATTTTTTTAGTCTATATATTTTCCGTTAAAAAGCTCCATAACCATTTTCGATTGGTCAGACAGCGCCTCAATTTCCTTTTGTTTGTCTTTCTCTTTATGAGAAGCAGAATCTAAAGTTTCTTTCAAAAACTCAGCATTTTCTTCTTCCTCTGAGACTTCAGACTCTTTTTTAGGCATTGGCGCAGGCTTTTTTTCCAATTTCTCTAAAGAAGGCTTAGGTGTATCTTTCAAGTCATTATGATCTGCTAGTCTGACTTGAATATTGATATCTGAAACACCATAGTATTTCAATGCAGCAGTTTTAAGAGGTTTGTTTTTAGTTTCTTCTTTTGCTTGTTTTACAAAAATATCCTTAGCAAAAGTTATAATAATCTCTTGAGCTGACAAAGAAACAGGTCTTGAAAGGTTATAGAAAAACATTCTAGATGGAATACTCTCAATATTTTGCAAAATACCTTGCCAATCTGTCATCAAATCACCGCCTTGCGTCGGTTGTGATTGAACAACTGCAGGCTCAGATTCAACAGCTTGTGCTTTAGGTTCTTGAATAACATCTTCTTTTTGTTCAACAACTTCAACAACTGGCTTTTCTTCCTGTTTTAAAACAGTTGGAGTTTCATTCGAAATAACAGGTGGCTCTTGCTTTTGCTCAACAATTTGTGGTTTTGACATTGGCTTCACAACCGGAGCAGGTTTTGGCAAACCGCTTAAAGCAATTGGTGTGCCAGAAGAGACAGCCCCCTCTAGTTTTTCAATTCGATCTATCAACTGGGAATAAGATGAAAATTTCACATTTGAAGCTAGTTCTATGATACACAATTCAAGCCACAAATATCTGTTTGTCGTTTCTTTAATCTCTTTTGAATAGAAAGACAATCGTTCAATTGTATATAAAATCTGCTCGGGCTCAATATTTTCAGACTGCTCACGTAGTTTTAATATATTAGCTTCACTTTGTTGCGTAAGCTCAATAGCAATTTTTCGATCTGAACAATTTTTCACAATCAGCATATTTCTAAAATACTGAATGAGGTTTGAAACAATCTGAAAAGGCTCATTACCTTTATTGTAAATCTTGTCTAAAAGAACTAAAGCTTCTTGAGATTCAGCGTTTAAAACAGCATTGCTCAAGCTATATAAAACATCAAAAGACAAACGCCCTAGCATTTCATTAACGTCTTGAGAAGAAATTTCTTTATCTACGTCAACTACACTTATTTGATCTAACAACGCCAAAGAATCTCTCATACCACCTTGAGAGCTTCTTGCTATTGTATATAGTGCATCTTCTGAGATATTAATTTTTTCTTGTTCAGAGATATATTTTAGTCTTGCAACAATATCTTCTGTTGTAATTCTTCTAAAATCGAATCTTTGACATCTTGAAATGATAGTATCCAAAACCTTATGAGGTTCAGTTGTCGCAAGAATGAAAATAACATTTTCAGGCGGCTCTTCTAAAGTTTTTAAAAGAGTATTAAAAGCCTCAGTCGTAAGCATATGAACTTCGTCTATTATATAGATTTTAAAACGCCCGTTCACAGGCACAAACTGGATTTTCTCTAGAATATTTCTTGCATCCTCAACTTTTCTGTTAGACGCAGCATCGATTTCTATTACATCAATCGGCGTAGAATTAGCAATATCAAGACAGCTAGGACACTCACCGCAAGGTTCTAGCGTAGGTCCTTTCGCACAGTTCAATGACTTAGCAATAATCCTTGCTGTCGTTGTTTTACCTGTACCTCTTGGACCACAAAGCAAATAAGCATGAGAAATCTTATTCAAATTAATCGCATTGCTCAAAGCTTTTACTATATTTTCCTGTCCAATCAAATCTTTAAAGGTTTGAGGACGATATTTTCTATATAAAGGTAAGTATCTTTCAGTCAAAATTTTGCTCCCGCTCAAATCCTGTATTATAATTATACGAGAAATCTGCATAAAAAGAAAATAAAAGTATATGAAAAAATTATTACCTGAAAGACTCAAAAAAGGCGATACAGTTGGATTCCTTTCAGCTTGTGGTGACATAAAAGACTATTTAAAGCTCGAAAAAGCCAAAGAAATCTTCGAACAAAACGGATACAAAGTCAAAATCTCACATACTGCACAACAAAGAAAAGACTATCTTTCAGGCAATGATGAACAAAGAGCAAAAGCGTTAAATGACTTTTTTGCTGACACTGAAATAAATGCGATAGTCCTGACAAGAGGCGGCTATGGTGCAATCAGAATCTTAGATAAAATTGATTATGAAAACATAAAAAAACATCCTAAAATTTTCGTCGGCTACTCTGATGTCACAGCGTTATCTTTGATGATTTATAAAAAGACTGGTCTTATAACATACAGCGGTGCTATGGCATACTCTGACTTTGGAAATGATATTTCAGAATATACTAAAAACTCCTTTTTCAACTCTTTAGAAAAAGAAACAAAAGAAATTTCTATTGATAAACCTGAACTTTTCTATAATGGAGTTTCTTCAGGAATCTTATGGGGTGGAAATTTATCCACAATACAATCACTTTGCGGATTAGATTTTATCCCTAACGAAAAATTTATTTTCATAACCGAAGACATAAATGAGCCCGTGTATAAAATAGATAAAATGTTCACTCAACTATTGAACATTGAAAAATTCAAAAATAATATAACAGGAATTGTTTTAGGCGATTTTTCAGGTATAGACAATGAAATCTATTTCAAAAACTTTTTCAATGAACTTTCTGAAAACCTAAAAGTTCCTGTCATAAGCGGAATAAAATTCGGTCACGAAAAAGACAAGCAAACAATACCTATCGGGTTAAATGCTGTTTTAGACACAAATCTAGGAAAAATTATAATCAATAACTGACTTATAAAACAGTCAACTGGACACTAAGGTTGTTTATTTTAGCCAAAGTGAATAAGAATTCGTCATTCGAACCGTTTTGGAAAGATTGAGGAATATAAATTTCTTTGTATTTTTGGATAGCATATCTGTCAGTCATACCGGAAATATAATCACAAACAGTTCGTTTAATTTCTTCTTCGTTTTGATTAGGAAAACGCTGTTTTAAAAGTGCTTCATAATGGTTAAACAAGCCATAAATTATGCCTTTAACCTTGCTTTCTTCTTTTTTCGCAACTTCATTTGTATAAACATTTTTAAACATCCAAGTACGAAGCTTGTCTATGTGATAAAAAGCTTCTTCAGACATACAAATTTTGTCCTTACCATAGCTGTTTTGAACAATATCCAAAACCATTTTTGTGATACGTTCGCTTCTATCTAAAGAAAAATAACTAATACAATCCTGTGGCAAATCTTCTTCTTTAATTATCCTTGCTCTAATTGCATCATCGATATCATGGTTAATGTATGCAATTTTGTCAGACAATTTAACAATTTTACCCTCTAAAGTGTAAGCAGGACTTTCTTTTCTCAACGAGCCTGAATGGTTCAATATACCATCTAGGGTTTCTTGTGTCAGGTTCAAATCCTCAATCACAGTAGCTACACGCACGCTGTGTTGTGCATGTTTAAACCCATAATCCATAATCTCGTTTAAAACATCTTCGCCACTATGTCCAAAAGGAGTATGACCTAAATCGTGGCCTAATGAAATAGCTTCAGCCAAATCCTCATTAAGATTTAAAGACCTCGCAATGGTTCTCGCAATTTGAGAAACCTCTAAAGTGTGTGTCATACGAGTTCTAAAGTGGTCATCTGTTGGCGAAAAAAAGACTTGAGTTTTATGTTTAAGTCTTCTAAAAGCTTTTGAATGGATAATTCTATCTCTATCTCTTTGATATTCTGTTCTTAAAGGACAAGGTTCCTCTTGTCTAGCACGTCCTTTTGTATTAACGCTTTTTGCAGCATAAGGACTCAACAGTTCCAATTCTCTTTGTTCTTGAAGCTCTCTTATTCTTAAATTGTTTTGTTCAGCAGTGTTTGTCATAGACATAATTTTAGCATAAAAAATCAAATAAATAGAAAACTTAGCCAAATAACAAATAAAGGAAATTGAAAATCATAATTTAAATATATTCATGCTAAAATTTACTTGTGAAAATGGTAGAAAAACATGAGGGTTTAAAATTATGACAGAACTTTCACCGTTACAAAAAGAAAGATTAAACTTCAAACCTGTATTGCCTTCAACACTAGCAGCAGGTATCAAAAAAATAGAAGTTATCGAAGGTGACAAAACAGAATGTGTAAAAGACCAAGAACAAATCAAAAAATTGTTTGAAAACACATATGGAAAATGCACAGTAACTTTCAAATCAGGTGAAGAAAAAACACGCGAAGCTAAAAATGTTGGTGTTATCCTTTCAGGTGGACAAGCTCCTGGCGGGCACAACGTTGTAGCAGGTCTTTATGACGCGTTAAAACAAGCTAATTCAAACAGCAAATTATACGGATTTTTAGGTGGCCCATCAGGTATCATTGATGGCGATTACATCGAATTCACTGATGAATTAATCGATTCATACAGAAACACTGGTGGTTTTGACATCATCGGTTCAGGCAGAACAAAACTTGAAACTGAAGAACAATTTGAAAAAGCACTTGCTAACTGCCAAAAATTAAACATCACAGGTATCGTTATCATCGGTGGTGACGATTCTAACACTAACGCTGCTATGCTAGCTGAATGGTTCGTTGCTAAAAATGCAGGTATCCAAGTTATCGGTTGTCCAAAAACTATCGACGGTGACTTAAAAAATGAACAAATCGAAATTTCTTTCGGTTTTGATACAGCTACAAAAACATATGCAGAATTAGTTGGAAACATCCAAAGAGACGTTAACTCAGCTAAAAAATATTGGCACTTTGTTAAAGTTATGGGACGTAGTGCTACTCACGTTGCACTAGAAGTTGCATTGCAAACTCAACCTAACATCACTTTGATTTCTGAAGAAGTTGAAGAAAAGAAAATGTCATTGAAACAAATCGTTGATTATATGGCAGATATCATTGCAAGACGTGCTAATGCTGGCAAAAACTTTGGTGTTGCATTGATCCCAGAAGGACTTATTGAATTCATTCCTGAAATGAAAACAATGATTGCAAACTTAAATGACATAATGTCAACACTAGAACAAGACGCAGCTTACAACAAATTGACAGTTCCTGCTGACAAATTCAATTTCATCGAAAGCAGATTAGAACCAGCTAACGCTAAAGTGTTCGAATCTCTTCCTGTTTTAATCAAAGCTCAATTGCTTATGGATAGAGATCCACACGGTAACGTTCAAGTTTCTAAAATTGAAACAGAAAAACTTCTTATCGAAATGATTAAAGTTAAATTAGATGAAATGAAAGCTCAAGGCGAATTTGCTGGTAAATTCTCTGATCAATGTCACTTCTTCGGATATGAAGGAAGATGCGCATTCCCATCAAACTTTGACGCAAATTATTGCTATGCTTTAGGTTTTAACGCTTATGCATTAATTCAATCTGGCTTGACTGGATATCTTTCATCAGTAAGAAACTTAACAGCTCCTTCTACTGAATGGATTGCTGGCGGTGTTCCTCTTACAATGATGATGAACATGGAAAGACGTCATGGCCATATGAAACCAGTTATTCAAAAAGCTCTTGTTAGATTAGATGGTCCTGTATTCAAAAAACTTGAAGCTAACAGAGAAAACTGGGCTATGAACGATGAATATGTATTCCCTGGCTCAATCCAATACTGGGGACCAAGCTCTGTTTGTGATATCACAACACAAACATTGAAACTTGAAACTGAAGCAAAATAAGCTTTTGCTTAAAAATAAAAAAATAGGGTTTTAGTTATATACTAAGCCCTATTTTTTTATTTCGTTAATATTTGTAAATTATATACTTCTTAAATAGCAAAAAATTTTTATGTTGATTTTTATACCTCTCGGTCGTTGTGTAAAAATTAAAAGAAGAGAGGTTATTAATGAAAATCAACACAATTTCGGCAGCTAACTATGCTTACAACAACAAAAAAGCACAATCATTCAATGGCACTTGGCAAAAAAGATTAGTTTTTAATGCTGCTGATTACCACACACACAATGAAAAAAACTATATTCCAGATAAAGGTGAATCTCCCAAAGATATTGCTAAAGCCTGGAAAGATGAAACAGGGCTACTTCCTATTGACTGGGTAAAAAAAGTTAATCCATTTAATCAAGTGAGCATTTATAAGTCTTATGGCGAAGAAAAAGACACAGAATATAGAATTAATGGTCAAAAATACATGCCACTTGATGTGTTAAAAGCATCAGTAAAACTTAAACTTGAAAATAAAAACGCATATGACACAACAAAACTCAATGATTACATTGAACTAGCACAATTAGCAATGATGACAGATAATAAAAGAGAAGCTAAAATCTATGAAAAAGAAATGGTAAAAATATTTGAAAATGAAAGTGTCCCAAAACTGCAATATGCTAATTCTAAAACAATGGATGAGTATAAAAACCATTGGGGTACTGAAGTTAGAGCAAGAGCTATATATCCAACAGGCAAAGATATCTACGAAGACTCTGATGAAATGCTGAAAGAATATAAAAACAGAGATTAACCAAATAAAAGCGGAGGAAAACAACCTCCGCTTTTTATTTTAAAGAATTTATATTTTTACTATTCCTGATTTACAGGCAAATCTAGTGTATTTCTTACAAACTGTGCTGCCAATTCATTTTGTACCAAGAATTTATAAAAAAGAGTAAATGGCATTAATAAAATTCCAACTATTGTAATCATTAATATCGAATTAACAATATTCACAAGAGTTGAGACTGCAAAAAGCAATAATAAATATATAAAATAGTCAAAAAACTTCTTTGTAATAAATTTTTTAATCAAAGAAAAATTGAAAAATGAAGCAAATTTTAAATCTGTGCAAAAAGCAAGAGTAGCAGCCGCTATATAAAAAGCTGCCACAATAATAAATAAAAGCACGAATAATATAAACAGCAACACACCCAATATTACTGCAAACTTGCTAAGATTCGTTGTCATACAAAGCGTTGTTAAAACAGTAAGTATAAACATTGGAATACAAACAATTAGACAAAAAGTAATACTATAAAGAAAAATGGCAATACTAACTTTTAACCCAACAAGAAAAATATCTTTCCAATTATTCCATTCTAAAAGATCTGACTCTGGCTTAAAAATCCTTAAATTTATATTTTTTGCAAAATATCCAGATGAAAAAACGCCCAATAGCAAAGATATCAAAACCAAGGCAGAAAAAACAATTAAAAATATCGGTAAATAATGCAAGTATGGTTTAAGTTGCTCGTACTTTATATCAGAAAAGAAATTAGCAAGATTACTCAATATTTCTGAAATAACCATACCAATCATAAAAAAACAACCTATAAGAAATTTTTTCTTCCACTGCTGGTCTTTAAACATATACTTTACGGCATATTCAACATTCAAACCCATATAAATCTCCTTTTTCATAATTCGTTTGTTATTTTAGCATATTTTTTGATTATGATGTAAAATTTTCCTATGAAAAAAAATAAAAAAATTGATGAAAAATGGAAAGTATGTAGCTTTTGTAAGTACATAAAAAAATGCAAAATCGGACAAGGTAGAATTCATAATCTAGCCAATAATCCTGTCGCAATAAATGATATCGGTTGCTTTGACTATGAAATATACAAAAAACAATTCCAAGCAAAACAACTAGGACTATTCAAATAAAAAGACTTCGATAAAATATCGAAGCCTTTTTGTTTTGCATAATATTCCAATTTTTAACCTTATTCTTTATAATCAGACAATGCCGAATTAAATGACGATTCATCAATGGCATCATCATCATCTGTGTCAAAATCGACAGAATTAAATATCATTTTCAATTTTGTGACTTCTGTCCCTGAAAGTTTGCCGTCATTATCCACATCAAAATAATCGAAATCGTACTTCGCCGCCATTTCTTTTATCTTTTCTGCATTTTTGTCCTGAGTATTTGTTGTTGCTGCTGAAGATGAAATAGAGTTGATTGCATTTACTGATGTGTCCATTTTTTCTCCTCTTGTTAACTCATGAAACAATTATACATATTATATAAAACATATATAACGATAAAATTGCTAAAATAAATTAAAATATGAAGAAATATGTTATTTTTTTGCTTGACATGTTTTTATGTGCCTTATAGTATATATATACAGACGTCGTTGGGGCGTCGCCAAGTGGTAAGGCAGCTGGTTTTGGTCCAGCCATTCCGGAGGTTCGAATCCTTCCGCCCCAGCCAATTAAAAGCTCTCGAATGAGAGCTTTTTTTATTGCGTAAGGATTCGAACAAGTTCTCATCCCCTCTCAAATAACAACATTTAGTTGTTATTCTCGGCAGAGTGCCCCAGCCAATTAAAAGCTAAACAAGATACATGATTTTTTCTAAATGAAAATAACCGAAAATTTTGTAACTTATTTTTTGCAAAAATCTTGTAAAAAATATTTAATAACCCCTGTTTTTATGACAATTTTATTTTTTAGCTTACTTAAAATATTTACAACAAGGAAAAAATTATGCATATAACAAACAACTTTTCTAGCATTAATAACATCAATAATTTGTCAAAAACAAATTCTACAAATACTGTTAAAAATTCACAAATTAAACCATCATTTAAGGGGACAGAAAACAAAAACCAAAATGGTCTTACACCTGAGCAAGCTGCAGCACTAGCTGCTCAAAAGTTAAACCAGAAACAAAGTATTCCTCACGTAACAGAAAAAGACATCAATTTTTCAGTAACCTGCTGCGGATGCGCAGACATCGCAGGAAATACGCGTAAACTCTATGATTACAGATGTGCAATGCAAACACGCAATGGTCTAGACTGGTATAAAAACTTCAACAGACCTCAGCTGCTTAGAAACGTAAATGGAGATGAAAAAATAAACGGCGAAACAACAGCCGTCGTATTCCCATTGCATCCTAACAGCAAAGGATTAAGAGGTGCTGACAATATGGCAATGGTGATAAATGGGAATATTCCTTTTGAAACAATAAATGAGTTAGTATCTTTCATGGCCAAAGTTGGCATCCTTAATGAAAAACCTATTTACAAAACCCAATTTTACGTAAATTCTGAAAACCCAAGACAATTTATGTCTAACCCGAAAATAAAACAGGTTATTGCAAATTTCTTCAAACAAAAAGAAATAGAAGAAGCTCAAAAAGTTCAAGAAAGCAGCAATAACAGACAACTCATTGCATCAGACATAAACATAGTAAACATTGATCAAAAACAAGACAAAAACAACACAAGGGTTGTGAAAGACTACCTTAGAAGCTTTTTGAAAAACGGCAAAAAATTCACAGTGTTACACGATCAAATACAACAAAATAGTATACAAAAAGATGTCACAGTAATTCTTATTCCTTCGAAAAAAAGTGATTGGGATTGTCTAACTGTTACAATTGATAAAAAGCTCTCTGAAGAAGAGTGTAAAAACCTAATGAATCATCTTGTAAGAAATAAAATGGCAAATGTTGAAAACGAGAACTTCAAGCCAGCCATTTTAGAATATTTAAACAACAAATAAAAAACGGAGCTTAAAGCCCCGTTTTTTTTTATTTATTAAAGATTGATTCAAATCTTTTCATTGCTTCAGCCGTATTTTCTTTTGAGCCAAAAGAAGTGAGTCTGAAATAGCCTTCTCCATTTTTGCCAAAGCCTGAACCAGGAGTACCAACAACTTGGATTTTTTCCAACAAGAAATCGAAAAACTCCCAAGATGTCATATTGTTAGGGCATTTTAGCCAAATGTATGGAGAATGTTTTCCGCCAACATGCCAGATTCCACATTTTGTCAATGTGTCAGAAATCAATTTTGCATTTTCTTTGTAATAGTTAATGTTTTCTTTTATTTCTTTTTGACCAGCTTCCGAGAATACAGCTTCAGCACCTCTTTGAACGATGTATGGAACACCATTGAATTTTGTTGTTTGTCTTCTTAGCCAGAATTTGTTTAATTTGCCTAAGTTTTCAGGAACAACTGTATAACCACATCTTGTACCAGTGAAACCTGCAGTTTTTGACAATGAGCAAAATTCAATTGCACAGTCTTTTGCACCTTCTATTTCATAAATGCTTTTTGGAAGATTTTCATCTGAAATGAAACACTCATAAGCTGCATCAAATAAAATGATAGCATTCATAGATTTCGCATAATCAACCCATTTTTTAAGCTGTTCTTTATTATATACAGCACCAGTCGGGTTGTTTGGTGAACAGATATAAATAATATCAGCCTTAACATTTTCATCAGGCAAAGGCAAAAATTCATTATCACCATTTGCATCAGCAAAAACGACTTTTCTTCCTGCCATTACGTTAGTGTCAACATATACAGGATATACAGGATCTGGAACAAGAACGACATTATCTTTTGCAAATAAGTCTAATATATTACCTAAATCACTTTTTGCACCATCTGAAATAAAAATTTCATCTAGGTTCAATTCTACATTGTGTTTTTTATAGTATCCTTTTACGGCTTCTCTTAAAAAGTCATAGCCTTGTTCTGGACCATAGCCTCTGAAAGTAGCTTGAGCGCCCATTTCATCAACAGCTTTATGCAAAGCATCAACTACCACTTTGCATAATGGCAATGTTACATCACCAATTCCTAATTTAATAATTTTTTTATCAGGATTATTATTGCTAAATTCAGAAACTTTTTTTGCCACAGTTGAGAACAAATAGCTTTGTTCAAGATTTAAATAATTCTCGTTTATATTCATACGACCCTCTTAATAATCTCACTAGGTCAATTATAATTACAAAATAGCGATTTGCATAGTAAAAATACAAAACTAGTCACAAACTATGTCACAATAAGAAAGTCTTATAATCTTTTCTAAATCACTAGGAGCAAGTTCGACCTGATAACCGATTTTACCAGCACTAAAAATAACAGTTTCGAAATTTTTAGCAGACTCATCAATAACAGTAATAAAAGACTTTTTCATCCCAATAGGAGAACACCCGCCATGGACATATCCTGTTAATGGCAGAAGCTCTTTTAAGTGAATCATTTCAACAGACTTTTCATTAACACTATGTGCCGCTTTTTTCAAATCAAGTTCTTTTGCGACAGGCACCATAAAAACATAATACTGCTTAGATTTTCCAACAGTTACAAGAGTTTTAAAAACCATATCAGGATTTTGATGCAGTACAGATGCAACCTCTATACCACTTATCGCATCCGTGTCAACATAGCTGTAACTTTTATATTTCAGCTTTTTCTTATCCAATATCCGCATTACATTAGTTTTATATTCCATTACAAAATACCTTTAGAATATAACTAAAACCCTAAAAATTTACACAGCTTGTAATTCAGGATTTTTCTTGCCTACTGAATAATATTCAAAGCCTCTTTCAGTGAGTCTTTTTCCGTCATATTGATTACGTCCGTCAAAAATCACAGGTTCTTTTAAAAGCTCTTTGATTCTGTCGAAATCAGGACGTCTGAATTCGTTCCATTCTGTTAGCAACAACATACAATCTGCATTTTTCAATGCTTCATATGAAGATTTTGCATAAGTAATTTTATCGCCAAAAATCATTTCTGCACAATCAAAAGCTTTAGGGTCATAAGCCTGAACATTTGCACCTCTTTCTAAAAGAGCATTGATTATAGTGATTGCAGGAGCTTCTCTCATATCATTTGTTTTAGGTTTGAAAGCTAATCCCCAAATCCCAAAAGTCATACCTGAAAGATTTTCTCCGAAACGTTTCAAGATTTTATCAATAAAGATTTGTCTTTGGAGTTTATTAACCTTATCAGCAGATTCCAAAAGCTGATAATCACATCCATAATCTTTTGCAGTTTTCAAAAGTGCTTTTACATCTTTAGGGAAGCAGCTTCCGCCATAGCCTAACCCTGGGAATAAGAATTGTGTACCGATTCTTTTGTCTGAGCACATACCTATTCTAACCATTTCAGCATCAGCACCTACTTTTTCACAGATGTTTGCAATTTCATTCGCATAAGAAATTTTTACTGCCAAAAATGAGTTAGCTGCATACTTTGTCATTTCTGCAGATTTTACATCCATGATAATCACAGGATTTCCTGTTCTTAAAAATGGAGCGTAAAGCTCTTGCATAATTTCTGTTGCACGTTGAGAGTTTGAACCGATAACAACTCTATCAGGTTTCAAAAAGTCATCTACTGCAGCGCCTTGTTTCAAAAATTCAGGGTTAGACACAACATCAAACTCTTCGTTAGTTTGAGCTTTGATTATTTCAGTAACCTTTTCAGCTGTGCCAACAGGCACTGTTGATTTGTCAATGATAACTTTATATCCGTTTAAAGATTTACCAATTGATTCTGCTACGTCATACACATATTTCAAATCAGCTGAGCCATCTTCACCTTGTGGCGTACCTACTGCGATAAAACAAACCAAAGATTTTTGAACAGCCATTTTTAAATCGTCAGTGAAAGTCAATCTTCCCTCTGACACATTAACTTTGATTAGCTCTTCTAACCCCGGTTCATAAATTGGAATGATACCTTGTTCCAATTTAGCAAGTTTTGTTAAATCTTTATCAACGCAAATTACATCGTTTCCCATTTCGGCCAGGCATGTGCCTACTACCAATCCTACATAACCTGTACCTACAACGCATACTTTCATTTGTAAATCTCCAATAATTTATTAATACGAAAATTATAACATAATCACTTCTTATTAGTTTTAATTTCTGATAAATCTAACATCTCGCCAAGTTTGTAATCCCATTCTTCAGGAGAAAATTTAGCCATTCCATTATCAGAAAAAAATGTTAGTTCACTAAAATATATCTTGTCTCCTAACTCAAAGAAGTCTGTTCTAACAAAAGTCGGGAAATTTTTAGCAAGTTTTTCAGCTAGTTCTAACATAAGATCAAAATTTTGAGGTTTGGACAAGACTATATCATTATTTGGAAAATTTTGTTTTAAGTCTAGTTTATTCCAATTCAAATCATAATAATTAATTGTCTCATAATCTGTTTTATCATCAAAAACAACTTGAAACATATATGGCTTAGAATTAAAATTAAAAATTTTATAACAAGTCAAGTTATCATTGTCTGATTTTATATATTTTTCGCAAATAATTTTAGGATTTATATTTTTATAACTAGGTTCAAATGAATAAAAATAATGATTCGATTCAGGGCGTAACCAATTATTTAATTTAGCTTTGGTTTCTTCAATATTTAATTTAGACTTATCTGTTACAATAATATTTTGACCACTACCCCAATTCACTTTTAAAACAAATTGATTAGGCAGCTTGTCAAAATCAATATCATCAGGTTTATCCCATACCCCTAATAATGGTATTAAATATTCTTCTCCAATATTTTCTTGTATAAATTCTCTAACTAAATACTTATCACCACATTTTGATAAAATAGGATCATTATTATATAATTTCAACCATTGAATTTTTTCATTAAAAGTCTTTGGATTATCTAAATCTGGCTTATACCCAACAGCTTGTTCAAATTGTCTTTCAATAATATACCTTCTATCTTCAATTGAAAAATTAGGATCAAATTTTCTTTCTAAAATTTTCTCAAGCTTTGTTTTTCTTCTAATTTTCAGTTTCAAGCCTAATATTGATATAACTTTACGCTTTTTATTATTAGAAAACTCATTTTTTACTGAAAAAATATTTTGCCAAAATATTTTTTTTTGCTGTTTGTCTAGATTACAATATACAGACTTAAAATATTTCGTACGTTTTGCATATTTTCTATAGGTTTCAAAATATTTCACAGACATATTGTTCCAAGGCTTACGAGGACCAGCCCAGTGTATAATCTCTGGATTTTTAGGAATTTTATCTAAATTTTTTGAATATATTTCTGGATACCAAAGTTCTTCATCTGGTATAAAATTAAATTTGTAATCTAAATATAAAATTTTTGAATACAAAACAGTGTTTAATATATCTTGGTCTAAAAACTCACAAACATCTCGATATTTTTTCGCATTAGTAAAAAAGAATGGTTCAATATTGTCTTCTCTCCATTTTTTCAAATTACATAACATTACACCTGTATTGCAATATCTATAATTAAGAGGAATATCTAACTTTTGTTGATAAGCATCAAGAACACCTTCAAAAACAGGTGAACAAGCCATATAATAATTTTCAACATCTATTGACCACAAATTTGCAATATCTGCGTTCAATATTAAATCAGCATCTAAAAAAATCAATTTATCTATATCAGGCAATAAAGAAGCTAATGAGAATCTATAATTTGTAGCAATCGTTATATCTTCTCGCAAATTAGTTCCTTGATTCTCAAACAATTTCGTATCAACTGTTATCCACTCAATATTAAAATCTTTTATTTTTTTTAAATCATTGATTTTACTTTTATTCTCGACTGATATGCTTCCATCATTTAATACATAAAAATTTAATTCATCTCTTTTATTTGCATTGCATAAAATAGAAGCAATAGTCACCGCAAGATATTTTACATATCCATCATCCACTGTAAAACCTATGTATATTTTAGCCATTTACTCTCCTTTATTATACAGTTAAACATACTTACATTAGACGGGCTCTGCAATTAACATTGTTTCTTGTAAAAATTTATAACTGTTACATTTTACAATTTTAAAAGAATAACCTAAATTCCAACTTTCTATCATTGGTTTTATTTCAAATAAATCATGCATATTATGATATATAGAAATTAACAAAACAGGCCTCTGTGTTTTTATAGTGTTTTTTGCACCTTCTAATAATTGAGGTTCAAATCCTTCAACATCTGTTTTTATCAAACCAACAGTTAAGTTGTTTTCTTCAACAAATTTATCAAGTGTAGTAGATTGAATTTGTTGAATAGTCATTCCTTCTCTATTTGTTTGTAATATAGTTGAACCACTGTCATGAACATTTATATCTAATTTTTCTATTTTATCACCTAGTGCTTTTTTTATTGGTACTACTTTCTTCAAATCATTCATTTTAATTGTTGAAATAAGCATTTCATAGTTTTCTTGGACTGGTTCAAAAGAATAAATAGTACCATCTTCAACAAATTCAGAAAAAATACAAGCAGAATCACCAACAAAAGCCCCTGCATCTATAATTGCTGAGTTTTTCAATCGTTCTATACTATTGTTTGATAACAAATCCAAACGATGTTTAAAATAAAAAACGTCACCAGAACAATTGACTGGCAATATATATTTACCGTGTTTCCATTTATTTGGCTCAAGTTGATAAATCTTAGAATCAAAATTATCATATTGTGTTAGAATTTCTTTTTTCTCTTTTTCAGTAAATAAATCAATACATTCATCATATAAATGTTCTTTTATCACATTCCATCTATAAATGATTCTATCAATTAAATCAACACTATCTATATCCAAGCCTTTCGTTAATGCTGAATATTTCTCAACAAGATTCTCTGGTAGTGTTTCTTCTGAAAAATCCATCCAATATCTTTCGTAATAATTTTTGTATAGAGTAATATTTTCTTTTTCAACATATTTATCAATAGGAACGTGTTTTTTAATATCTAAATTACAAACATTTGCACAACGTTTAATTTTAATACCTAAAATTGTAACAACCTTATATCTTTTAGTTTTTGAATATTCATTTTTTACAGAAAATATACTCTCTAACAATCTTTTAATATTCATTTGCACTCTCCTCATATAAGCTTATATTGGATTATCACTTAATTAATTATGTTTAATTTGTTCATATTTGATTTTAGTTTCTTTGTATAGTTTTTTATAATATTTTCTTTGTTTACCTACTCCAAACTTATAAAATAGAAAATACTTTATGAGAGCAAATCGAACTTTTTTAATTATTTTTTTTACATCCACAGAGTTCAAAATCTTAGTTGCACTATCTAAATCCGAATTATAAAAATTAGCAGCTTTAACAAAAATATTTGTAAGTTTTGTTCCATACTGTTTTTCAAAGCAATTAACAATTTTACCTACTTCTTCTTGGTTTATAGCATACACCCATGGTTGTTTAATAATATTAAAAATATCCCAAATGTTTTCTCTTGTGCTTTTATTTAATTCAACCGCACCAATATTAGGAAATATATGAGAATCAAAAAACTCAGGAAGAATCTTTTTACCTTTTATTGCACTCATCAGCAAGTTATTTGTGTTAGCAATTTTAAACTGGCACGGTTCACTAGAAATAACATGCAAAGCTGTATCATGAAAAACAACAACAGCATTTTCTTTTAAGTATGGCAAAACCATTAAAAAGTCTAAGATTTCCCCAGGATTTATATGCATTGTATCTATTAAAACAAAATCAATATCTCCACCAATTTCATCCATAAAATCGCAAGGCAAACCATTAGTTTTAAGCTCCCAGCGATTAACTAACTCAGGAACTCTTTCTTTAACAGCATAGCCGACTTTTTTTGAATTGTCACAATAAAGATAATCTAAATAATCAATAGAATATAATTTAGCATCTTCAATATCCTTTATTGCATTGAGCATTACAACAGAAGATCCGCCTTTGGCAACACCAAGTTCTAATAGTTTTTTAGGTTTATATTGTCTAATTAAACTATTTAAAAAAGCTCTTTCATAATCAGCCATCATTGAAACATCTGAAATTTTATCTATAATAGGAGCAAGACAAGCATAATCATAATAATCTTCAACTTTGTTAATTTTAGATATTGTTTCCATTTTTTAGTCCTTTCTTTATTATTTACAAGAAAATCTTTTAAAACTAACCTTTATCCCTAATATCGAAATAATCTTATGTTTTCTATCCAGTGAATTTTTTACAGAAAAAATATGTTCTAAAAAAGTATATTTAGTCTGCATTTCCGTGTTATAAATTTTTCCGCTTAATGCTTTATTTTTATATCGTTCTTTCAATTCATTAAAATAGAAACTTGAAATATACTCCATCATATAAGCCGTCATTCGTGGATACCAGTTACCATTTAAGTCAGCCTTTTGCTTTAATATATTAAAATTTTCTTCAGACAAATATTCTTTTGCTTTATTCAAAAAGTTATTGTTAACCTCTAATTCGGGTTTATTCAAAAAATCAAACATCACAGGCATAACTTCTTCACAATAAGAAAAGAAATCATCTTTATTCATAATGAACATACTGTTGCAATAAAAAATTTGTTCCTTTTTAAATTTTTCATATTGTTTAAACAAAACTGGATGATAAGACTCACTTAAATTGACAGAAATTTGGTATGGTTCGAAAGTATGAATAGAAGAATCTGATATCTCAAATCCCTCTCTACAAACAAAATCATATTTTGAAAACACTTTACGTAAACTTTTTAAGTTCAAACCCAATTTATTTAATGTTGAATAACTCAAAGTTTTAATATCATTAGAAAAATCAAAAAGACGTCTGTAATGCATTAACCCAATATAATCAGGATTTCCCAATTTTTCATAGTTTTTCCAAGCCCAATATATTGCTGACATTTCATTAACTTCTCGATTAAGCTTAGAAATATTATCGCCAGTATCATCACCAATCATGTTATCTAACATCCATCGGTAATCTTTCTCACTCATTTTCCCGTCTTTAGAAGCTTCACAAGCCAAAGCTCTTCCACAATGAATAGGAACTAAAACATCATTTTTGAACAGTCTATCTTTTTTATGATAACAAACCAATATTTTTATATTAGGCTGTTTATTTTCCATCTTTTCTCCATTCTATAAATTTTCTGATTCCTTCTTCAAACGTAGTTTTAGGCTCATAACCTAAAAGGCTTTTTGCCTTTGTAATATCAGAGACAGTTTTATCCACATCCCCTGGTTGCATTGGTAATCTATCAATCTTCGCATTTTTGCCTAGAACTTTTTCAATAGTCTCAATCATTTCATTCAATGTTACAGGAGAGCCACCACCTAGGTTAATAATCTCATATGAAGTTTTGTCATATTTTATTGCTGACATAATACCTGAGACAATATCATCAATATAGGTATAATCCCTCATAGTTGTTCCATCGCCATAGACAGGAATAGGTTTGTCTTGTTCAATCAATTCAATAAATTTTCTTATTGCTAAATCTGGTCTTTGTCTTGGACCAAATACAGTAAAAAATCTCAAGCAAATTGATTGAATATCATACAATTTTGAATATGTGTATAAAAACTGCTCACAGGCAGATTTTGTTGCTGCATATGGTGAAATAGGTTCTGTAACTTTCAAATCCTCAGAAAATTTTTCAGCCTTGCAATTACCATAAACAGAGCTAGAAGAAGCAAAAAACATTTTTTTTACATTATTTTTTCTCATCGCTTCTAGAATATTTATCGTACCTGCAATATTAGATTGAACAAACAATTCAGGGTTGCTTATTGAAGCTCTAACTCCAGCACTTGCTGCAATATGGACTACGCAATCAATTTTGTTTTCTTCAAATATTTTCTCAACAGCATCTTTATCACAAATATCATTGCGATATAAGCTATAATTTGGATTAGTCAAATTATGAAAAACATTTTTTTCTTTTAGCTCTGGTGAATAGTAATCGTTAAAATTATCAATTACTATTACTTTGTTATTTTCTTTTATCAATTTATCTGCAAGGGTTGAGCCAATGAACCCTGCACCTCCTGTAATCAATATATTCAATTACATCTCCTTTTTTTATGGTCATATACATAAAAATTCTTTATATCTATTCTTATATTTTCAAAAGACACATCAGAAACTTTTATGCCATGTTTAAACAAAACATATTCGAAAGACAGCTGATCTCTTTTTGAATAATTTTCGATATAATTCCACCAATCCTCCATTATTGCAATAATTTGTGGATCGTTATGTTTTCTATAAATTACATTATTTTCTGTTAATCCATAATTAGCAGGAAAATGATTTTTCCTCATCTCATAGACCATATCTTTAATTTTATCTGTGTCATGTAAATTTTTCTCTAACATCACTTTAGCTTCTAGGTACGAGCAATTAACATTAAAATGTTCTGGTAACATTAAAGTTTTACTTTCTTGTTTAACAATATCGAATATTTTAGATGTTAATATATTTATATTCGCATCAACATAAAAACTTTCATGATATTCAGGAAATAACAAATGTGGATGTGTTTTATGCCATCTATTAATTCTTGTATTATCAGATTCAGTAAATGCTAATGGACGAATCTTCCAAATGCCAATTTGACCTTTTTCAATGTGCTCTTGATTATCTGTATAACAGACATAATCCCAATCCCAATCAAAATACTTATATGCTCTTATTGCATTTAAATCATCATAATTATTGGTTATACAAGTATACATGACAGAATTAGCTTTTCTTGTTTTTGAATATTCAACATATTCTTTGATTTTATTTTCATCAATCTCATCACTAAAAGCATTATTATCATTTGGATAAAAACACCAATATCTACCTTTGGTTAAATAATGCAACAAAGGATTTTCATCTTTTATATCATATGTATTTTGATAATATGGAACATTAAAATACTTAGATGGAGACTCACCTCTTTCCCATCTTTCATAGGCCCAATTTCTCAAAGCTAAAAATTTATCCTCACGATAGTTATACTCTTTCAAATACCAAGAAACATCCCATAAACCAGAATTTCTTATTAAATCGAGATTATAATTAGTAACAAAATCTAAAAAGTTTTGATTATTAAACGTAGAAGTGCTTTTCTTTTGTCTTCCCAACGATAAAATAGTCTTCCCGAATAAAGAAATCTTTTTCTCTTTTTTATTCCACCTTATAGTTATTAATTTTTTTCTCAATTTACTTATTTTAAAATCAATAGATTGCAATATATAAAAAGGAATCTTATATTTCCATTTTGTATATTTTAAATTGTCTATATACAAATTTTTATATGGAGATTGGCTTTTCTTTTTCCAAGGTTTTAAAACGCCTATATGATGAACAATAATAGCATTTTGCCCTATTTGATTAAAACCTGATTCATAACAACAATCATATTCACCAACTTGTGCATTCCAAATAGGCTCAACGTACTTTATACCATCTTGTAAAACTACATTAAGAACATCTTGATCTTGCCATACAATATGATCTTTATTTTTATGAGCATAATCAAACAATTTTTCTTGTATATTTTCATCTCTCCAACGTTTTAAGTTTATGAGCATTACACCTGCATTGCAATATTTATTAACATTAAGACGTTCTGCGCTATCATCATATAAAACATCTTTTACCCCAGCAAAGTAGTAATCTTGGATATCTGTATTATACAAAGGGAATAAAGAACCTTTAACTGTAATGTCACAGTCTAAATAAAGTAATTTATCTAAATATGAAAATAAATCTGCTAATATAAATCTATAATATGTTGCAATAGATATATGAGGACAGACCTTTGTTAAAGGACAATCTTTAAAATCATTGTTTGATACTGGAACAAATGTAATTTCACATTTTTCTATTTTTTGTAATTTATAAATTTTCTTTTTACTTTTTCGTGTTAACCCATCATTTAATATGTAAAAATGCAAATAATCATTCGGTTTTTTGTTTTTAAGTATTGAAGCTATTGTACAGCCTAAATGCTCTACATAATTATTATCAGATGAAAAAGCTATTGGAATATGATTAGCTATTTCTGTACTTCTAACAAAAGTTCTTTGCAATTCTTTAACTTTTAGATTTGAAGAAGTCATTTTTAAATATGTCAAATAAATACCAAATAATCTTTCAGAAATATGTCCTAACTCCCTATCAAATTCAATTTTAGTCTCTTTATCACATTCAAAAAGTATAGAAAATAACCATGCAGAATACTTATTAAATAACTCTTTCTTCATTATAAATATATTTGTATAATACCCCATAGGATTGTTATTGTAGTCACTTACAGCCTTTTGAAATTCAGGGTATTTTTTTAGTAATATATTTAAAGCTAAATCATAGTTTTTTATATCTAATATTTTATTCTTTTGTGCATATAAATCGTAATTATTTTTTCCACCATCATTTTTAACAT
The DNA here is from genome assembly GCA_944322545.1 of Candidatus Gastranaerophilales bacterium. Classification (GTDB taxonomy): domain Bacteria; phylum Cyanobacteriota; class Vampirovibrionia; order Gastranaerophilales; family Gastranaerophilaceae; genus Limenecus. The sequence continues at coordinate 118,738 of CALUPF010000028.1, read as the reverse complement.
TCCATTGTTTTGCAACAACAATATCATATTCTTTTACAAGATTTGATATAGTATTCCCATCTAAACCAAACTCTTCCTTGTATTCTTTGCCAATATATGAACGTTCAACTAATCCATAGATACTCTCATCTAAAACCTTTTCTGGGTAAAAATTCATATGTCTTCTATAATGCATAAATCCAACATATTCAGGATTGCCAATTTTATCTGGATTTTTCCATGCAAAATATTGTGCAGTTAATTCTCCATATTTTTTATTTTGAATAGAAATATTATCTCCTGTATCATCACCTATCATATTCTCACATAGCCATTGTTTGTCTTGTGTATTAGCCGCAATGCTTCTGCCAACATGTATAGGTATGAAAATATCATCATTTAAAAGTTCTGCCTTTTTATGGTATGAAACTAAAATCTTTGTTGTTTGCATTAAAGTATCAATCCTTTCATATAATTCAAATTTATATCTCATATTTATTTAGAAATTTTATATAAAACCTTCCCAAATAGCTTTATTGATTTTTCATTCTCGTTCCACTTGATAGAAATAATCTTCTTTCTGAATTTTTTCATTTTTCTCAATTCATAAAGTTTCATCATTTCTTCATAGTCATTGTTTTTTATGAGTCTTAAAACCTTTAAATCTTTCTTTTTGAAATAATTTTTCTTACTCAAAGATTCATCAAACTCATCAAAAAGCTTGCACAATTCATCAAAATGAGCTTTTGTATATTCTTTATCTGTTTGAAAAAACATATTTACAGAACAGTTATAAAACTGCCTATAAGCAACATCTTTTACATTTTCCCAGCAATCGTTTTCTTTAAAAATATCTCTTGCTAATTGACACATCTGAGGCATAATTTTTAATCTTCCATCAGTTCTTATAGTAGAAGAATTCATACCTTCTTCTGTTCTATAATTTAAAAGAGCGTCATGAACCAACGTTATTTTAGCGCCTTTTGCCAACACCTCAACCATAAAAGGCATATCTTGATAAGAGGCACTTTTAGTCTCAATAACTCTTATATTGTTTCTGTTTAAATAATCCCTTTTATAAATTGCAGACCAAATACTAACATGGTATAAAAAAAGCTCTGGACAGTCTTTTATAGTAAATAATTCATCCTCTTTTGCAACTGTCATCATATTATGACAAGGTTTAAATCTGTCATTTCCATAGTAATATGAAAAATCACACTTGCACATATCAGCATCAAGTTTTTTGGCCTGATTATACAATTTTTCATACATCTGAGGTTCAATCCAATCATCTGTTTCAACAATTCCCACATACTCACCGGTTGCAGCCTCAATTCCAGCATTAACTGCTTTTCCATAGCCGCCGTTTTCCTGATGAATTGGCTTAATTCTAGAATCTTTTGCGGCATATTCGTCCATGATTTTTCCACAATTATCAGGAGAACCATCATCAACAGGTATAATCTCAATATCTTCTAGAGTTTGATTTATAACACTTTCTATACATTGACGAAAATATCTCTCAACGTTATAAGCCGGCATCACTATTGAAACTTTAGGCATTATTATCTCCACTTAAATTTTCTGTCTTATTAAAAACGGTTTCGAACATTTCTATCGCTCTTGCAACAGTCAAATCCATGTTGTAATACTTGTAATCTCCTAATCTACCTAAGAAATACACATTATCGAGCTTTTTACTTTCCTCTAAATATCTGTTATAAAGTTTTTGATTCTCGTCATTTTGAATTGGATAATATCTTTCATTTTCACCAAGAACAAATTTTTGAGGATACTCTATCGATATCACAGTTTTATTTGATTTTTCATCCAAGAAATATTTATGCTCAGTTATTCTTGTAAAATCATAATCATTTGGATAATTTGTGATTGCTGTTTTTTGGAAATATTCTTTGTCTAAAACTTGAACATCAAAAGCAAGGCTACGATACGGCAGTTCACCAAATTTGTAATCAAAAAACTCATCTATCGCACCTGTGTAAAAAACTCTATCAGCTTTTACATTAAAATCCTTATAATCTGTGTTTAACAAAACTTCGATATTTTTGTGATCAAGCATATTTTTAATTAATGAAGTATAACCTTTTTGAGGAATACCCTGATACTTGTCTTGAAAATATCTGTTATCATAAGAAATATAAACAGGGACTCTTGCTGTCACCGAAGGATCTATTTCTTCTGGTCTTAGTCCCCATTGTTTCATAGTGTAATTTTTAAAAACATTTTCATATACAAAATCAGCAATAAATTTCAAATCTTCATCACTATTGTTTTTCAAATCTAGAATTGGAATTTTTTTACCATAGCCATACTTTGAAATAAGCTTTTGTTCAAACTTATCAGCCATCTGCTGAGAAAACAAATCTCTTATCGTTGTTAAATTAAATGGTAATGTTACACAATTACCCTCAATTATCACATTCGATTTCAAATAAAACAGATGCCATTTCGTAAATTTTGACAAATAATCCCACACTTTTTTATCATTGGTGTGAAAAATATGAGGACCATATTTATGGACAGTGATCGAATTATCATCTAAATAATCATGACAATTACCACCTACAACATCTCTTCTGTCAAGAACAATGACCTTTTCATCAGTATTGTTAGCTATAAGAGAAGCCAAGACTGCGCCTGAAAAACCTGCTCCTACTATAACGTTTATAAGATTCGTCACTTTTAGCAAACTCCCCTGTGCATACTAACATACATTTTAACAAAAACGTATGTTTACATCATATCCCAAACATAGTATAAAACCTTGCAATATAAACAATTATTAAGTATGTTTATTTTTTCAAGTCGAAAAACATTATGAGAAAAATAAAAATTGTATAACAAAAATCAGAAAACTTTATTTATCCAATATTAATAAGCTGTAAACCTAAAAGTTTTACACTTATCCTTGATTTATTGATTTTCACAGAAATAAGATTTCTTCTTATTTGACTCCATCTTTCTTTTTTCATTTCCTTCTCAAATTGCTTAGAAAATTTACCAGCATCATTAATAAGCAATAAAATTTTATCCTTTATAGACTTTTTCAAATCCATCTTTGAAAAATCGTATAACTGTGAATAATTCTTATATCTTTCAGACAAATCATCAATAAAACCCGCTCTCAAAGGTAAATCTATACGCTTCAAGGTCCATTGATACGCTTTAAATTCATTGGTAAACTTTTGAGGAAATAAAGGCTCTAAACCTTTTGTTTCATTAATAAATCTATTTATCTCATCATACTCTTTGAATATTATTCCTGTTTTTGTTTTGTCATTAATGGAAGACGCAGGATTATCTTGTCTGTAATACAAATATGCTTTACTTGTCAAAAGCACCCTTTTTGCAAGCGCAAAAACTTTAAAATTAAAAGACGTATCCTGATAAGATGCACCAGGTGTAGTCAAAAATTTTATATTATTATCAACAAGAAAACTTCTTTTATATATCCCGCTCCATATTGAAGGCTGAATGCCAAGAATTTCAGGATGTTCAAATGCAGAAATAACCTTATTGGATAAATCTGGTGATATTTTACCAGATTTTAAAGACAAATTGTTTTTTGTCCAGTATTTATACCAATCACTTTTTACAACATCACAATCATTATCTTTTGCAATATTATATAAATCTTCTAGCATATTTTTATCAATAAAATCGTCAGATTCAACTATCGAAATATATTCCCCTGTTGCAGCAGAAAGTCCAATGTTCATAGTATCGCCATAGCCGGAATTTTCTTTGTCTATAACCATGACCCTATCGTCCTTACTAGAAAAATCTTTTAATATACTCAAAGACGAATCTTTTGAACCATCATTAACACAAATCACCTCAATATCTTTCAATGTTTGAGAAAGAATACTTTCAATACACTGTGAAAGATATTTCTCAACATTGTATATAGGAACAACAACTGATACTTTTATCATCTATTTTATTCCTCCATTAAGGTTTTTATAATAATTTAAGGGTTTTAAGTTAACAGCTCCCAATAATTTGCCTAAATTTTTACTGGTTAAACCTAAAATATTAAAAAAGAATGTCAAACCACCAATAATAGAAAATGGAACAAAGAACATATCTAAAACAACAACCATCAACACCTTAAAAATATAAAACAATCTTTTAAAAACATTACCAGATTCTCTATATTTTAAATAAGAACCTGAATAACCGTTATAAAAAGATCTGTGCAAAATCCATTTTAAATTAACTCTGTTTTTGTCATTAATCTCCCTTACAATCGCATCCGGATTTGCAACAATTGTATAACCTACTTCGCTTGCTCTAAAAAAGAAATCGCCATCTTCACCACCCATAAAAACAAAATCAGGATTAAACCATATTCCATTTTTAGTCATTATATCAACAGGAAAAAACGCATTATGAGTAGAGCAAACTTTTCTTATTTCACCTTTTTGCTTTGTAGTCTTTTTAATAAAGATATTATTATTAGTTAAAAAGGAAGGGAATTCTCCATCAAAACAACAAAACTCAGGCCCTGAAATAATGTAAGCATTATCTTGTGTTTTATATAAATCAATTAATTCAAAAACCCAATTTTCATCAGGAATATCATCGTCATCTAAAACAGCTATATGAGTAGCTCCAAGATTTATAGCTTCTTTTAAAAGCCTGTTTCTAGCATTAGATAGCCCTCTTTTTTCTTCAACGAAATAAAAAATTTCAAAAGGAAAATCAGTTTTAACACTATCAACAACAGCTAAAGCTGAAGCATCTTTATCGTTATCAACAACCAAAACTTTTATATCAATACCTTCAGGAATTCTTAATTTAGAAACACCATCAAGACATTTTTTCAAAAATTCCGGCCTTAAAAATGTATTGCACGCAACTACAACACTTTTTATTTCAGGTTTTTCTATTTTATTTTTGATTTCATCAACCATCATATATTATTTCAACTTTTGCAATTTTTGCTCAAACTTATAAGCTGTATCAATGCTATGTTCAAGAGTTCTTTCAGGATTCCAATGCAATTCAGACTTAGCCTTATTAGCATTTGCATATAAAGTTGCAGGATCTCCAGGTCTTCTTGGAGCAACTTCAACATTGATTTTCTGATTTAAAACTTTTTCACAAGCATCAAAAACTTCTTTTACACTGTTACCATTTTCTGTTCCTAGATTAAAGACCTCAGAGCGATTTTCTTTTTTCAACCATAAATAAGCAAGTTTGTGAGCTTGAGCTAAATCTTCAACGTTAACATAATCTCTTATACATGTTCCATCTGGTGTTTGGTAATCATCACCAAAAATTTTGAAAGTCTTACCTTCACCAAAAACAGATTTTAAAATATTTGGAATCAAATGAGTCTCAGGCTCATGCCATTCTCCAACTCTTCCTTGTGTATCGCAACCTGCAACGTTGAAATATCTCAACTTAACAGACTTCAAGCCATAAGCAGCATCATAATCACTCATAATTCTTTCTACCATAAGCTTTGATGCACCATATGGATTGATTGGGTTTTGAGGATGTTTCTCATCAATTGGTGTATATTGAGGCTCTCCATAAGTTGCACAAGTAGAAGAAAAGATAATACTTTTAACGTTATGTTTTACCATAGTGTCTAAAAGATTCAGTGTGCCGACAGTATTATTTCTGTAATACTTAGCAGGTTCTACAACACTTTCACCAACTAAAGCAAATGCAGCAAAATGAATAACTGTCTCTATATGATACTTTTCAAAAACTCTGTCAATATCCTCGATGTTTCTCAAATCACCTTTTTCAAAGGTAACATTACCGGCTTTTTTCAATTCTTCGATAGTTTCAATGTGCCCAGTTTCGAGGTTATCAAAAACCAAAACATCATAGTTATCTTTCAAAAAATTTAAAACAGTATGACTACCAATGTAACCTGCACCACCTGTGATTAATATCATTGACAAACCTCCTCAAAAAGTTCAATAGCACGACCAATAGCCTGATCCATATTGTAATATTTATAATCACCTAATCTGCCTAAGAAATAAACATTCTCAAGTTTTTTAGCTTCTTCTAAATACTTGTTATACAACTCAATGTTTTCATCTTTTGGAATTGGGTAATATCTTTCATTTTTGCCCAATTCAAATGCTTCAGAATATTCCTTAGCAATAACAGTTTTTTCTGAAATATCATTTAAGTAATACTTGTACTCATGAATTCTTGTGAAATCGTAATTACAAGGATAATTCACAACAGCATTAGACTGATAATAAGGATGATTATGTAACTCTAATTTGAAATTCACACTTCTATATGGCAACATTCCAAATTTATAATCAAAGAATTCATCAATTGAACCGGTGTAAAAAATCCTTTTGAAATCACCCTTAACAACTTTATAATCTGTGTTTAATTTAACCTCGATATTAGGATGTTTTAACATTTTCTCAACAACTCTTGTATAACCACAAGTTGGAATCCCTTGATATTTATCTTGGAAATATCTGTCATCACAGCTTATATAAACAGGAACTCTAGCTGTTACAGCACCATCAACATCCTCAGGTGATGTTCCCCACTGCTTGTTTGTATAATGCAAAAATACTTTTTCATATACATACTGCGCTAAAAATTTCAAATCAGCATCAGCTTGCTTTTGAAACTCTAAAATTGGTACTTTTTTGTTATATTCAAAAGATTTTAATAATTTTTCTTCTAACCTTTTTGCCAAAGTTTCTGGAAACACATCATATAATGTATTCAAGTTAAAGGGAATTGTCGTTTCTATACCGTCTATCACAGCAATAACTCTGTGCATATATGTATTCAAATCACCAAACTTTTTAAAATAAGACCACACTTTTTCACTGTTAGTATGAAAAATATGAGAGCCATACTTGTGAATTTTTATACCGTTTTCATCAGTATAATCATAGCTATTCCCAGCAATGTGTTCTTTTTTATCAATAACTAGAACTTTCTCGCCTAATTTTTCAGCAATAAGATTTGCTATAACTGCACCGCTAAAACCTGCACCAACAACTAAATTTTTATCCACTTTAACCTCAACTGATTACATATAAATAAGAACCTCTTATTATAATAATACAGATTATAAATAACGGGTAGTATTATTTTTTTATTAATACATTTTAATTACTAAAATTATTTCTCGTTTGATATTTTTCTCGCATGACAAAATATCTGCGACATTGCAAAATCTTGTCATAACCTAGCATTATTCCTAGCATAAAGTCCTGCTCAGGTGTTAATTTATCAAGACTTTTCTCCCCAAAAGAAGATACAACTTTAATACAATCTTTATTTCCGAAAAACACATTTATATTTTTTCCATTCACATCTTTTATGACATATGGAATTTTTTCTTTTATTAACCTTTGCTCAATAATCTCCCTGTTAGATGCTTTTTCTGTCGTCAAAACAAGACTCCTTAACCCCTTTTTATATTCATAAATATGATGAAAAAACACCCTCAAATCATTAAACTGATCTTTCGTTGGAACAGTAGTCGAACAAAAAGAAACCGATTGAGAACTCGCCTTGCATTTTTTAGATTTATAATTTACAGGATTGAAAGATAGTGAATTTACGAACAAAGTAACCTCCTTTTTTAACAATGTAAGCCCAGACTAACTTTTTGTCAATAATATTATTTTAATTATAAAAAAATATAGCAACCTAAATCGTTATAGGAGCAATGAAAAACAGATTTGGATATATAAAAATTCCATATACAAAAATGAGTGAGAGAAAGGAATTTTTTATGATAAAAAAACTCTTATTGCCTGCTGCAATAATGGCAGTTATTTTCGGTGTTATCAACTCACGCAGAAAAAAAAGTTCTATTCCGCTACTAGGTGAAAAAGCCCCATCATTTTGGGCAAAAAGCACAAAAGGAATGATACATTTTCCACAAGACTACAAAGACAGCTGGGTAATATTTTTCTCACATCCCGCTGATTTTACGCCTGTTTGCACAACTGAATTTATGACCTTTGAATCAATGCAAGAGGAATTCAACGAACTAAATACAAAACTATTAGGTCTGTCAGTTGATAGCGTAACCTCACATCTGGCTTGGATTAATAACATAAAAGAAAAAATTGATTACAACGGAATGTCACAAGTGGACGTAGATTTTCCTATCATAGATGATTTAAAAGGCAACGTTGCAAAAAAATACGGTATGATTCAACCTGATGTAGATGAAACAAAAGCAGTAAGAGCCGTTTTTATTATTGACCCTGAAAGTAAAATCAGAGCTATTTTATACTACCCACAAACAACAGGCAGGAACCTGGAAGAAATAAAAAGAGTCCTTATAGCATTACAAACAACAGACAAATTCAACGTTTCAACCCCTTGTAACTGGGAAGCAGGAGATGAAGTGATTATTCCAGTCCCTTCAACAAAACAAGAAGCAATTGAAAGACTCCAAAACATGGACAACGTTAAATGCTACGACTGGTTTTTATGCTTCAAAAAATTACCAATAGAAAAAATAGAACAAGAACTTTTCAACGAAAGCTACAAAATATGCAAAAACTAAAAAGGAGAAATCATGTCTAAAGTAGTTGAATTAACAGACGAAAATTTTGATATTCAATTAAACAATACAAAACATCCAGTCATTGTCGACTTTTTTGCACCATGGTGCGGACATTGCAGAACACAAGGTCCAATCATCGATGAGCTTGCAAACGAACTAGATGGAAAAGCTATTGTTGCAAAGCTAAACGTTGACGAAAACAGAGCAAAAGCTGCTGAATATTTTATAAGCGGAATACCAGCAATACTCATTTTCAAAAACGGAAAGCTCATGGAACAAAAAGCCGGACTTCAACAAAAAAACGACCTAAAAAAATTAGTCGAAAAATATGAAAACAACTAATACAAAGACAAGGTCAGCAGAACCTTTCAACAAGAATCTTTGCCATAGTTTCAGCTATTTTCAAATGCTCCTGAGGCTCATAATGAAGCCCATCTGTTTTGCTGACCTTCGCTACTTTGTTTAAATCAACAAAAAATGCATCATTAGATTTAGCCACTTTTTCGTATATTTCAGCAATCATTTTCGATTTTTCAATCGATTTTCCATCAAACATTGCGCTAAAACCGCTAGTTAAAATGTCTTTCGTAATCACAGACGGTGCAACGATAACAATTTTTGCATCAGCAAATTTTTGCTTAACTATATCAACAAGATTTTCCATTCCAGCTTCTATTTTTTTTGCATCTGCTTGATAAAAAAACTGCAAATCATTTACCCCAATAGCAATTATCACAACATCAATTTCTGAATATTTGTCTAAAATCAAAGGTAAAATTCTATAACCAGTTTGATCAAGTCCAGCAGCATTATCAGAAAAACCAGTCCTGTTATTGCAACCTTCCTCGATAATTTGAAATTTGTCAGAAAGTAGATTTTGCAAAACCCCACACCAACGGGTATTTTTATCATAACGACCACCTGTTGTCGGAATAAAACCGTATGTGTTGCTATCTCCAAAACATAAAACTTTTTTCATATTTCACCTATTTACAATAAACAAAGCCGGTGACGGGGTTCGAACCTGCGACCTGATCATTACGAATGACCTGCTCTACCAGCTGAGCTACACCGGCTTGTTTATTTAATTGTGTATAGATTTTAATTTGTAAAACTCTAAATTGTTTAACTTAACCTGACCGTTTGAAACAAACTTTATTCCTTGAGCAGACTTATCAGGATAAATTCTTGAGCTCATAACGACCTGTCCATCGTTCGCAAAGATTTCTATTGAAGATTTATCAACGAAAATTCTAAGCTTCAACAAATTGTTGTTTTCAAGACTAAGATGAGCTTCTCTTTCGCCTTTTAAACCTAAACCCGATTTATCACGGTTAAGTTTCAAAACTTTCGTATCTTTATCATAACTCAAAACTGTTTCTTGTGATGCAGATGATCTAAGATGAATAGAAAAAGTTTTTGCATTAGTTAAATCAGCATCAACATTTAGTTCATAAACATCACCTTTTATATTAGAGAAATCTCTATCACCATTTAATGTTTGGTTTTTATAAGTTACACCAGAATCTCTTAAAGACTTCATTTCACTAACAGGAGTTGTCACAACCCTATTATTCACAATTTTCATTTCACGAGGAATACTCATCATGCCTGTCCAACCTTCAGATTTTTCAGGCAAAGAAGAACCTTCCATCCCTAACATACCTATCATTACAACACGATTGTCAGGAGTTTTTATAACACTTGGTGCATAAAAATCAAAGCCTTTATCAAAAAGCCCGAAAGCACCTTTTTGTTTAAATTTACCAGTGTCATAGTCTAATTTACCAACAAACCATCCTGATTGGTTCTTATTTAAAAAAGCTTTACCTTGGGGCTTTATCCCCTTAGGAGAAATCATCAAAACATCGTCTTGTCCGATATGAACAAAATTCGGTGATTCCCAAACCTGTCCCATTTCTCCATTTCTGCCTACTGCTGTGACATTTATGAAAACCCAGTTTCTCAAATCTTTGCTTTTAAATAACAATACAGCACCGTCTTTTGTTTTTTCATATTGAGAACCGACTAGCGCATAATATCTGTCAGACTGTTTCCATACAAACGGATCCGAAAACGTACTAGATGAAAAATCAAGATATGAATAATGAGGAGCCATTTTTATAACAGGATTATTAGCAGATTTGCCAAAATTCTTGCCATCTTTGCTCATTGCAAGATTTTGTGTCTCGTGAATTTCAGTTTTTTCATTAACTTTTTTAACCTCACGACCTGTGTATAAAAGATACAACATATCTTGATCGACAATAGCACTTCCTGAATTAATCCCATCTTTGTCATATTCAGTTGAAGGTTTTAATGCAGCATTCAAATAACGCCAATTCAACATATCAGGGCTAACCGAATGACCCCATTGCATTTTTTTGGGATCATTATTATCTATTGAGTCCTCAAAAAACAAATGATATTGACCTTGAAAATACACAAATCCGCTTGGCTCTTTCATTGAATTGCCATTTGATGCCAAATGAAACGCAGGATAAAAGTGTGACTTTTTCAAATTTTTTGAAGATTCATTAGCATAAACACTAGAACTAATAACAAACAAGGCTAAAATAATAGCCGTAAAAAAGGATGCCAGAATTCTCATGGGTAATCTCCATTTAACTCTCCAACCTATAATAACACAAACTTTTAATTAAAATAGTCTGTCATCATTTTTTGAAATTCATCACTCATAAAAGCAGCATTTTCTCTTATCTCAGAAGGATTATGAAACCCCTTAGCATAATATTCAAACTCTTGTGAATCTGGATATCTGTTAAAATAAGAAAAATTATAACGACAATCCAAGCTGCTTATATAATTTTTGTCTTGTTTTAATTCATTGTCTTTCACTTTTGACAATCTCGTAAATAACTTTGCAAGCTTTGAAAACACCTCTAAATTATGATCATTTAAAATAAGAGGCTTATCATTCAACCAAAATTCCTTTTTTGTTTTCTTCTCAAAATTACTGTAATATTCATCATAACTAAAATTTACAGAGTCCTTTTCACTAGCGTTTGGAAATTTTTCTAAAATCCTACGAAAATTGTCTAAATCCTTTTCACCTATGTTATTTAATTTTGCATTTAAGGTAAGGTGCTTATAAGGAGGAACAACAATTTCAGCACCAGCTTTTTTTACAATTTTTTCTTTAGGATTAATTTCAAGCCCTATTCCTGTGTTTTCAAAACCTTTAAAACTTATATTCATTATTCACCTCTCGTATTAATTTCAAAAACTAAAAAAATTTTTTTTTGTTAGTTTATAAAACTATTTTAAAAAGGCTTTAAATGCAGGGGACTCATTTTTTTGATTTACATATTTTTCTGACATCTCATTTCTTTTTTTATCTTGGTTAAATCTGTATTTCGTGAATAAATTAGAAGTAGCTGCAACAAAAAAGCCCATAAAACCTATACTAAAAACAAATGGAACACCAAAGATAAGAACCTTTTGTTTAGCAAGTTTTTTAAACTCATCTTTCACATTTGATCCGTTTTTTTGCGCCATTTTTTGAGCAAGCTTAGATATTTCATCAAATGAAGGAACGCTCAAATCTTTAGATATTGTTTCTTTACACATATTTAGTTTTCTAAGAACTTTTTTAAATCCCTTCTCAAAAAGCTCAGAACCTGTGATTATATAAAAACCGACTAAAGGAAATCTAAATAGCGTTTCAAGGAAATTTTGTTTTCCTCGATCTTTTGAAGCACCAAAATATCCTGCACCACCAATCACAACACAAGAGGTAAGGTGCCCTTTACTCAAGACCAAACTGCCATTTTCTCCTTTTGCAAAATCAATTGAAGCATATTTATTAAGCAAATTTTTAAGTTTTTGATTGTTTTTGAAAAACTTAGACCCAGGGGCTAATATCGCTTCTGATAAACTCATCAAAAATTTTGAGCTTTCACCCTTTTTATAAACTAACCCAGCGACTGACAATGCTGTCAAAAATGCCCCAACGGCTTTCATTATATTTTTATATGCGCTTTTTTGAACCTTGTCTTGGATTGTTTTATCTTCTTTTTTATGTTCCAAACTAGCAATATTGTTAAAATCAGCTTTTTTGAACACCTTCAACGTGGCTAAATTTTTAAAATAGTTCAAAGTGAATTCTGTAAAAGGAATCAAAAGTGCTGTCAATGCAATCGCTGCTTTTACAGGAATAACTTTTTTATTTAAAGGATTTTTAGATTCCAAAAGCTCCTTTGCTTGTGTTGAAACAAGAGATTTAGCTTCGTCTGAAAGATTTTTCGAGAAAACTTTTCTTGCTATTTTTTCACCAACCAAAGCCGGACCATAATATACAAGTGCATTTTCAGAAATTTCTAAAGCAGAATTTTCAAACAGGTCCTCTTTGCTTCTTGAACAAATTGCTTTAGGACCAAGACAAGTAGCAGTGTCCATTATACATCTAGATGTGGAAAGACCTGATGACTGCTCTTGATATGCGACGAACTTTGCTGCTGATTTAAGTGGTTGTGTTAGTGTGTTTATTAAATTTACTGACATTTGAATTAATCCTCATAACTTTAACTGCGACTTCAATAAAAAAGTACAGGTTAAAATCATAAATTTTGATTAATTGCAAAAAATTCAAGCCTGTACTTATATTACAGGCGCCACCAACAATTATTCAAATTTAAAATATTCAAGTTCATCATATCACCTACTATACATGGAACCTAAAAACACGTCAATTAGAAAATTTGCTATTTAAAAAATTGATTTTTTCAAAATTAACATTATTATATTACTTATGAATAAAATAATTTTAAAAACTCTATTTTTCTTATTTTTATTTATCACAGCAATCATGCCGGCTTTGGCAGACACTGATTATGCAAAACTTTATGAAAGTGCACAAGTACCAGACTTTGAACTAGTGCACAACATAGACCCATATCAAAATGAAGACTATCAAAAATATGCTTGGTCACCTTTTCCATTGTTCAGATTGAGCAGTGATGTGTATTTTAAAAACCAAACAATTCCAGCTGGATATTACATCCTAACTCCACGAGTAATAAAAGGCAGAGATTATGTTTTATTCAAAGAAGCAGGAAAAGTTGCTTATATAATCCCTGTTGTGAAAAAAGAACTCGTTCCTGTAGATTTTTATCATAACAACTTGCCAAAACCCAAATACACAAAATGGCAAAAATTCTGTAAAAACGTAAGAGATGGTTTTTACACTATTTTTAGAAACTCTTCTAAAAAATCACCTCCACCACAGTCCTACATAATCACAGAAAACATCGAAGGTGATATGTATCTGATTGTAATCTACTATGGTGAAACAAAATACTATATAGTTTTCAAATCAAATAAATTTTAAGCCTTTTTTCTTCTGTACAAAAGCAATAAAGGCAGACATAAAAATGCAACAATCCCCCAAACTCTAAAAGTTTCCATGTAAGCACACAATGTTGACTGTTGCAAAAGTTGATTATACAAAAGACCTTGTGCCTTTTGATAAGCAACTGCATAAACATCAAACTGACAAAGATATGACGTCATAGCTGCCAATTTTTCAGCATAAGCAGGATTATTGGGATCTAAAAAGCCTACAAGATGAGTCTGAAAAGCTTGAGAATATCTAGACACCATAGTAGCAACCAACGACGTACCAATTGCAGCAGCAAGATTCTTCAAAAGATTTTGAACCCCACTAGCATTTGTCATAGCAGCATTTGAAATAGTGGACATAGAAACAGTCGTTAAAACAGTTATAGTCATACCTATTGAAAAACCAAAAATCACGTTTGGAATAATAATATTTATCATTGAAAACTCGAGATTTAAAAATCCAAACATCAATCCCGAAATTCCCAATCCTAAAATACCAATGAAAGTGAGTATTCTAAAATCAAATATCTTGTTCGTTACGCTATATAAAAAAATAGCAAACACACTACCAAAACCTCTTGGCATCAAAGAATACCCGCTCCAAAATGCATTATATCCCATCAAATTTTGTAAAAATAACGGCATTATCGTTGTTGAAGCATACAAAACCATATTTACAATGAGCAAAATCAATGTACCAATCACAAAACTTCTGTCTTTAAAAACAGATAAATCAATAATAGAATCTTTTTTTACCAGCTGAGAATAAATAAACAAAACCATTGCAACCATTGAGACCCCAAAAGTCCAACATATCCATTCTGAGCCAAACCAATCAGCATTATTACCTTTGTCTAAAAACACCTGAAAAGTTACTAACCACAAAGTTAAAAAGAAAAATCCGACATAATCTATCTTTGCATCAGCCTGCTTTTGAGCATAAGGAGGGTCAAAAATCCACAATTTCGAAGTTATAGCAGCAAAAATCCCAAACGGAATATTTATGAAAAATATCCAATTCCAAGACCAGTTGTCAGTAAGCCAACCACCTAAAATTGGCCCGATAACAGGAGCTACAACAACCCCAAAACCAAATATTGACATAGCTAAAGCTCTTTTTTCAACTGGAAACGCCTCAAGCAAAATAGCCTGAGAAACAGGTAACAAAGCCCCTCCACCCAAGCCTTGCAAAATCCTTGATAAGATCATCATATCTAACGATGTTGACATTCCACAAAGTAAAGAAGCTATCGTAAAAAGCAAAATACAAGCAATAAAAAACTGCTTTCTGCCAAAAAACTTTGAAAACCAGTCAACAGATGGAACAACTATCCCGCTCGCAATCAAATAACTTGTCAAAATCCACGTCGCTTCATCATTGCTAGAAGAGAAACTCCCTGCCATTTGAGGTAACGCAACATTCGCAATAGTTCCATCTAAAACGAATATAAATGTTGCGCTCATTACAGCAATAGTTGTAAGCCAAGGATTTATCTGTTTAGTTTGTGTATTTTCCATAACCTAAATTTGAATATTTGCATTTTCACTAATTTTAGAAGAAATTTCTTCTAACATCTTTTCCATAGTTTTTAAGCTATCTTGATTAAATTGCATAAGAAAATCATTCAAATCAGTTTTCATTTTCTCTGCATATTTATCAACAACAGCTTCACCCTTTTTCGTCAATCCGGCAACTTTTACCATTCTGTTGCCTTTTTTTGAAAGTTTTCTGTATATAAGCTCTTTTTTTTCAAGAATATTCAAAATTCTAGTAATATTTGAACGGTCTTTTAAAAGGATTTTAGCCAAATCTCTTTGACTCAAATCATTACATCCTGAAATCGCATCTAAAGTAATAAACTGCTCTAGTGTGATATCAGCGCCTAGCTCGTTCAACAACAAAGCCCCTTTCAGCCTTATATAAACTGACGTCTTTTCAATGAGATAAGGCAAAGACCTTGCATAACAATCAAAAAAATCTTTTTCAAAATCACTCATAAATTTATGTTGTAACTCCAACATGTTGTAATTCCAACACAATAATATAAAATTTCTTTTTAACAGTCAAGATATGAATCTAAAAATCAGAAAGAATAAAGCAAACAAAACACAATACTAGATTAAATAGTTTTTTACGCTATAATATTAGCTATGGATAAACAAGAAGAATTAAAAATCATTGAAGATATGCAAGCTGTCGTTATGCAAATGAAGCTAGACGACATCGAAGAAAACCCTGATTCGGAATTTGACATGTTTGAGTGTCAATGCTGCGGTGGAGAAAAGCCTTTAGCAGGTTCTGTTGTATATGATGGAATAAGAATCTGCAATGACTGTGTTTTATTAGCAGAAACAGGCTTTGCTCTAGGTAAAATCAAATCCATCAATGATTTAATGCAAAATATGGAAGATAGAAAACTCGAAGAACAATGTAAATTCATCAAACAAGATGAAATTGAACATAACAACTAAAGCGAATAAAAATGGAACTTCTGGAAAAAATCGACGATATCAAAGATAAGACATCTATCTTAGACAAATACATAATGAGACAAGTACTTGAAATCTTCATTATGGGGATTATCATTTTTACATCAATTATTTTTGCCTCTGATACGTTTATCACATTAATCAAGCAAATTACACTATATGGAATCCCATTCAACATCGCTTTGATGATTGTTGTTTTAAACCTTCCTCAAGTTATTGTTATGGCAATTCCTATGAGCGTTTTATTTTCAACAGTAATGACACTTAACAGACTAAGTCTTTCTTCAGAAATTACTGTTATGAGAGCTTGTGGTATAGGGCTAAACAGAATTGCAAAACCGATATTCATTTTTTCGATTTGTATGTCACTATTCACGTTCATCGTTAATGAAACAGTTGTTCCAATAACAAATTCTCAATCTAAGACTTTAGCTATATGGGCATTAGGACAAAAAAATATCCCTAATGGAAAACAAAATTTCACCTTCAAAGAAGTCAAAGAACATGAAGACGGACGCAAAGAAATGAAACGACTTTTCTTCGTTCAAAGATGTGAAGACAACACACTTAAAAACGTTTCTGTTGTTGATTTTTCAAACCCTAAAACAATTCAGGTAATCCAATCACAAACTGGCAAAACTAGCCCTGAAGGATGGCAATTCAACAGAGGTGCTGTATATACAATGGACAAAGACCAAAAAGTATTGAACACAACTTGGTTTGGAAAATCAGTTGTGGACTTTGGTATGGATGTAAAAGGTGCACTAACAGAAGAGGAAGCAACACAATACAACGTAATTGCTCTTTGGAAATATGTAGAAAACAACGCGAAAAAGCAACACGATCCTAAAATGCATTCACTATTCAAAATAGAGCTCCACAACAAATTTGCATTCCCATTCACAACAGTTGTATTGGTTCTATTAGGTGTGCCTTTAGCAATAACACCTCCTAGGGTAAGGTATAATAGAGGATTTTTGTTTAGTATTTTAATTATTTTCTTATATTATCTTTTACGTGCACTTTCACTGTCACTTGGTGAAACAATGTCTATCTCACCATTTTGGGCAGCTTGGATACCGAACCTAGTTTTAGTTATCTTAGGTTCTGCATTGTATTACAGAAAAGTTTATACAATTACATAAAATGTAAAATAACTTTTTAAATACTTGCAAGGTCGTCGATATTTTCGAAATTATCTTTCATTGTCCAAATTCCACAAGGACAAACTCCGGCACATATTCCACAACCTATGCAACGCTCTTCATTTGAGGTATAAACAGTATTTCCGTTTATATCTGTGAACTTGCTGATTGCTTGCTCAGGACATGCCTGCAAACAAAATTCACAATCACGACATAACCCACAAGACATACATCTTTCTTTCTCATCCCAAGGCTCAATTTCTTGAACCTTCATAGCAGAAAGTCCTTGGTAATATTCAGTTTTCACCTTGTCACGAGGCAATTGAGGAGCTTTTTCAAATGTATCTAAGCTTCTTCCTTCTAAAAGATTTTCAACATTTTTAGCAGCTTTATTACCATCAGCAATTGCATTAGTGAATAAACCTTGTTTTATGACATCACCTGCTGCAAAAACTTTTTCATTAAGTGTTTGTCTATACTCATTTAACTTGAGCATTTTTCTTTCATCAAGCCAGCTTTCAGGAACAAAATCCAACTTCGGACGATCTCCGATAGAAATAATCACACTGTCAGCTTCTAATAACGTTCCATCTTTCAACAAAACGCCCTTATCAGTGACTTTTTCAGTAAAACAAGGGTATAAAATCTTTGCACCCTTAGCTTTTACATTGTTAATTTCTTTGTCAAAAGCTGCCGGTTTTTGAATATCAATAGCTGTGACATCTTTAGCGCCTAAATTATATGCTTCAATAATCACGTCCATTGCAGCATTTCCTGCGCCAATTACAACAACTTTTTCTCCAATTTTTGGGTTTTCATTGTTTTTAACAGCCTTCAAAAAGTCTAAACCTTTGATAAGTTTTTCATGTCCTTCAAAAGGTATAACAACAGGATTATGCGCACCACAGGCTATAATCACAGCATCAAATTTTTCACATACCTCATCAAATAAATCTTTTGTGAGCTTAGTATTCAAATTAAAAGTTACACCACAGTTTTTAACTCTCTCGATTTCAGCATCCAAACACTCTTTTGAGAGTCTTTCATATGGGATAACTTGTCTTAATTTTCCGCCGATTTCTTTGTCATCGTCAAACAAAGTAACTTTGTATCCGTCTTTTTTCAACATCCACGCAGCAGAAAGACCAGCAACACCACCACCGATTACAGCCACTGACTTATCCTTGGTTGTAGCGAAAGGTCCCATTTTGACATCTCTGCTCATCATACCTAAAGCATCAAACTTGATTGGCTCATCAACATATTTTCTGCTGCACTCTTCCATACACAAGTTTGGACACAAATTTCCACAAACACAAGCAGGAAATGGAGTGTAATCTAACATCAAGTCTAAAGCTTCTTTAATTTTATCATTTTTGATAAGATTAATTCTTTTTTGAGTAGGAATGCCTATCGGACAATGATTTTCACAAGGAGCAGACTGAACATAATTATCCCAACTTGGATAACGAAGTCTGTGATCACCTTTATTAACGATTGAATAAACCTGAAAATCATCTTCATAAACATCAGAAAAAATGCCGCCTTTATTTTCTTTTTCCCAATTATTTATTCTAAAATCTTTCATTGGAATAAGATGGTTAGACTTTCTTTCTTCATATGTTTTAGCAACAATTTTTTTCCATTGAGAAAAATCTGTCAATTTTTCAAGCAAATCCAAACGTTCAACTTTTGAAAGAAATTCTTGCAATCCGTTTTTCAAAAATGCAACATCAGAGTCATCAATGTCTATGATATAAACATCTTCAGAAAGATCCTTTACATTTCCTCTGACATAGATTGTGCCACCTACCATACCGACACAAGAACGTGATCCTAAAACTGAGTCAAAATCTTCACAGTCTACGCCACAAACTACAGCAGTTCCACCGCCCATAAACTCAAAAGAAAATGAACCTGTATTTTTTAAAACCCAAAATTCAGGAGCAGGAAACTTAGGGTCATGTTTCATCAACGCACCAGAACGAGTACCAACACGCCCTGCAACATAAACTTTACCACTTGCTGCACAATGAGCAGTTGTATCCCCGCCATCGCCTTTTAAAATAATTTCAGCGCCAGAGTTCAACCAACCCACATCAGCAGGAGCAGAACCCTCAATTACAATTTTTGTGTTTGGCATACCCATTGATCCAACACGTTGACCTGGGTTTGTAACCTCAAAACATAAAGGAGTTCCATCTTCACTCCACAATGGGCCACCAATGTTATGCTGACCGGATGCAGTTATTTCAAAAGAAGTGTAACCCTCTTTCATTTTTTCATAAATTAACTGCAACAACTCTTGTGATGAAAGTCTTTTATTATTTTCTAAACTGTTTATTTTAAATTTTTTCATATTTTCCCTTGTTATAAATTCACGTTAACAAACGTGTTGAATATCTAATCTTGTTGCAACATTTTTATCCACTGTAACAAGAGCATCAGACCTACCGACAGGCAATGAACTGTTACCAATTGGAGCCAATAATTTTTTAAGCTCTGTATGAGTTGCAAGGAAGTAATTAACAATGTTTTGTGCGACCTTATCAACATCTAACCTGTCGACAAGTGTTTTGTTTTGCGTTGTAATACCAACAGGACAAAGCCCTGTATTACAAGCGTTACAGCGACCATAATCGTTTCCTACACAACCGGCAATTTGTAAAATCAACTTACCAGTAAACACTCCATTAGCACCTAAGCAAATCATTTTGAAAGCATCAGACGCAAGTGTGCCATTCATACCAATACCACCGGCAGCCCAAAGAGGAATTTGTCCTTGCTTACCTTGGTGAACTGCGGCTAAATAGCAATCTCTCAATCTTGATACAATCGGATGACCCGTATGGTCTAATGAAACCTCATGAGCAGCACCTGTACCACCAGCGATACCGTCTAAGAAAAATCCGCCAACGATGTTGTAAGGATCTCTTAACAGGTTATTATAAACACTTACACTTGTGACTGAAGCAGCCACTTTAATTGCAACAGGAACTCTGAATTTGAAAGCTGAATTCATAGATAAAAACATCTTTTGAACGCTTTCTTCAATAGAATAAAGTCCCTGATGGTTAGGAGGTGAAAGCAAATCAGATTTTGGAACACCTCTGATTTCTTGGATGTGTCTTACAACTTTTTTAGCAAGCAAAAGACCACCATCACCAGGTTTTGCACCTTGTCCTATTTTAATCAAAACCCCTGCCGGATCTTCTGTCATTTCAGGCATTGCGTTGATAATTCTGTCCCAGCCGAAATGTCCTGAAGCAATTTGCAAAATCATGTATTTTAAATATCTTGATTTCAAAAGTTTCAATGGCATTCCGCCCTCACCTGAGCACATTCTAACAGGCAAGCCAACAACTTCATTTAAATAGGCAACTGCCATTGCAACTGCTTCCCACATTCTTGTAGATAAAGCACCAATTGACATATCACCAATGATTATCGGATAAATCCATCTTGTATTAGGTGTAGAACTGTTCATATGTAATTCACCGTCTTCACCTACAACAAAAGGCAATTTTTCAGGCGGCAAAACTCTTCCAAACGGAGCTAAAATATCGAAAGTATGACGCATTGCATCCAAAGAAGGGTCTGTCATTTGAGAAATTCTTCCGATTTTAATTTTATCTAGGGTTCTGCCTTCTGTATGCAAATTCGAACGGCCGCCTCTTTTAGGTGATTCTGCGTTTTCAGCTCTGTATATAACATTCATTCTGTTATGTTCGTTATAAACAGGTTTTATTGCCTCATTCGGACAAACCTTTTGGCACATTCCACAGCCAACACAATTTTTATTTTTTGTAATGACCTGTTTAACAACCGGCTCAGTTTCCCAAGTAACTTTTGGATTAGGCAATGAACCTTCACTTTTAACTTTTCTTCTTCTTTCAACGCTGAATTTTATCGCATTAAAAGTACAAGCTGCACAACATTTCCCACACAAAGTACATCTTTGAGGGTCATATTCTATCTGCCATTTCAAATCATTTTTTGAAACGTCATTCGTTTTTATTACACGTGTATCTATTGTTGCCACCTTTCAACATTGAGGTCGTTGTCTACAACAACCATTTCTCGCTCATTTGGATAAATATCTTCTGAGATATTTCTATTAGGCATAATCTCGTTTATGCCTGTAACTTCTGATGTAATAATCACTGTATCATCAGTTTTTCCAACCACAACCGGTCTTAATTTTTTTGAGTCACAAGTAGTGAACATTGTGCCATCTGGTGTAACAGCAATCATTGAATTAGGCCCGTTAACCTCAAGATGAGAAAGCGAAGCTTTTATTCTTAAAAGAATTTCAGCATCCTTTCTAGACATAATCTCATCGTAAGGAAGTGGAGTGATTACATGTTTAAAATACTTCAAAGGCCATTTTAAAATTTTGTTGACATAATGAAGCGTGTACAAAAAGCACTGTGAATCACTTTCAAATCCGATATAGCCTTTATGAAGCTTTTTTTGAAAAAGTTTATTTTTCTCATAAAAAGTATTTTCACCGTTACACAAAGCTGTGTAGCCCTGCAAGAAAAACGGATGTGCTGCATAACGTACAATGTCATAGTTTGTGTTTTGTCTGCATTGTGCAGTGATAATTTTTGCACAAAAGTCTTCTTTTTCGTCCCACAAACCGAAATATGTTCCAATATCTCTAGGATCCCCGATTTCTTTTAATGTCAGCAAATCAGGCCAAAAAGAATAAACATATCCCTCATCAGCTGCTTCTAAAGCTTTTCTTAGCTTCAATCTTGTATCTAATAACAAAGCTTCTTTATCTTCTTTAGGTGCATACTTATAAGAATGAGGATAATTAAACACCTCAAAAACATAATTAGGCATTGGCTCAATATTCAAGCCTTCAATATCATTATGAACATCTGGCGCCCACTGCATTACACGAACAAAGCCGATTGAATGCAAGATATCTTCAGCTATATGCATACCTTCGTTTGTGCAAGCCATAGACAAAATTGGCAATTCTTTGTAATTTTCAAAAACCCCGCCTAAATCCTGCATTACAAAAGCAAACCCAGAATTATCATGTCCTTTTTGTTGTGAACGCATCAGCTCTAACGCTTTAACAGGGTGTAAATATTTTTTTGATTTGATAGCACCTATACGACACATTATAGTTGTCCTTTTTTATCTAGTGTTTTTAGCATATTTTTATTTTTTTTATGTGTCAATAAAAATCGAAATATTTTAATAAATTCTTTATATCTAAAAAAGTTGTATAATTATTAAGAAATCTGCATCAAAACTAGCAAAAAATATTTTTTTCATACGTTAGCTAAGTTAGTTACAACAGGAGAAGAGTATTGATTAAAAGCATCTCGGCTGTAAGCTTATATTCAAATAAAAAATTAGCATCATTCAAAAAAGACAATAAATCAAACCCAATAGAAACTAAATCTTATGCAAATAAACTGCCTGATAGTACAAATATCTTAAGTTTTAAAGGCATAAAAATATCCTCATACAACAAATTCTCACCCTTAAAAAGGGTTTCGTTTATGGGCTATCCTGTCCACATTGTGGATGGCAGCAATCACGCATCAAACGTTGCCCATTTTGCTAAAGCTGTTGAAAAAGAAATGGATATAGAAATGCACGACGTTGAAGTCAACAAAAATGACAGAAACGTAAAACAGCTAAAAAGTTTAGAACACGAATTGAAACTACTCAATGACAGTACAACATTAAAAAAAGATGATTATGTTGCAGTTCCAGCTTTAGCGACAGTGCCTCTTTTAAATCTACATGATCAAATAAAATCTGTCACAAACAAAGATCTAAAACTTACTTACCAAACAGTAAAAACAAACAAAAAAGATATTTTAGACTTTTTAAAAACTATTTATGATAACCCTGACAGATATAGAGAATACATAAACTACATGGACCCTTTAAAACAGGGCATAGAATATTCTTGGGGTGTAATAAATGAAATCAATAAACTAAAAGCTAAAGGCGCAAAAGTCTACATCCCAGCAGGACATCCTCATGACGACACCTTAAAATGGATGGCCGGACAAAGAGGTCTGAAACCTGAGCTATATCATTTTATTGCAACAGGAGAAGATACAAACGGTGTCGTAGATGAAATGGCTTCTGAAATAAAAAGAAACAACTGGTATGATTTTAACCTTTTATCACTTTCTGATGCGAATGTCGTTACAGTAAAAGAAGCTGATGGCGCACAAGATTATATGTTTGCAGCATATGATACCTGCATCACAGATGGAGCAAGAGGCGTTTATAATTTCACACCAATAAGAGATGAAAAAGACAAAAACAAAATTATAGGATACAGCTACACTGACACAGAAACTGTTGAATATCCGTTTAATGAATTTCCTGCAAATGATGAAATAGAAAACATCGTCAAATTCGTAGGACAAGATATTGACGACATTTTAGCAACTAAAGAAGAAACTCTTCTTTTAAAACAATCTCCTGAAGCAGCACCAAAAGACAAATTATACAAAGTCGAAGACATATTTTCAAAACAAGAAATAGAAGATAAAAAAATCAAACTACAAGGAGAATATGTAGACATCAGCAAAAAACTGTTTTTCAGAAAAAACAAAGACAATAAAGTAATTTTCCCAAAATGTGATTGCGAAGGAAGTGGAAAACCTAGTGTTATGTCTATGTGGGGAAGCTGCTTTGCTGTATTTAACTGCATTGCAAAAGATATAAAATATCGAGAAAACAGAAAACTCCACGACAGCAACGAAGAAATTGAAGAATTTAAAACACAAGCAAAAGCAAATGAAAAAATACAAGACTATAAAGCAGCAGAATATTTCTATTCAAAAATGCTAGACATATTGAACAACAAAAACGCATCAGATGATGAAAAATATAAAGTCACAGAAAAACTTGCAATGACTTTGTTGAAACAAAATAAATTTTCTGCAGCATCCGACTGTTTTAACAGCCTAATTAACATAAACAGCGCAAAATTAATAAGAGAATGCGGCTTGCAAAAAAGACAAAATCACACCCAAGATATTATTGACAGCATAATAGAAAAAGAAAAATATCATTACCTAGGAGAGCAAGACTACCTCAACATTTCAGAGAATGATGTAAATTTTGTTAAGGAAAATAATAAGAAACGTTCACAACTTGAATTAAAAATCGCAATGCAGTATAGTGTTATCGGGGACTTATGTGTCAAAGCTGGAGAGAAATACCCCGCAAAAGTGTGTAAATGGGCATCCGAAGAAATTATCAAAGGTTCTCAATATGGAGACAAGATAATTGAACGTCGTGCACAGCAAGATTCCTATATAGGAGATCTATACGATGAAAGTCACAGGGATTAACAACGCAACCAAAAGAAATACAACAAATTTCAAAGGTCGCATAATAGATTCACATACTCATTTGGGTAAGTGGTACGAAAACACATATAATGCAAATGATCTTGACGTGTTTTACAAACAACCGCTCGCTAATGGTGATGTAATAGAAAAAATGATTGTCTCAAACCTCAGCTGCATTGAGCCAAATGGTTTGTTAGATGAATTACAAGGAAATAAAGTGCTTCTTGAAATAGCAAAAAACAACCCTGTGCTAGCACCACTTGCTGTTTGTCAGCCTAATGTAACAAAAGGCGATGCCTCAAAAATCGAACAACTGCTGAAAGAAAATCCAAATTCTTTCGTAGGTTTAAAATTTCACCCCAAAAGAATGGAATTGCCTGCTGATGACGCATCATATAATGCATATATGAAACTCGCAGAAAAATACAAACTACCTTGTCTGTTTCACTCAGACAAAACTTTTGAAACATTTTATATAAATGGAGTAAAAGCCCCACGATGTGAATATTCAAGACCTGAACAAATATACAAACTCGCACAAAGAACACCTAAAGTTCCTATTATTCTTGGACATCTTGGAGGCAATGAAGGAAAAGACACAAAAGCAGCTGTCGATATTTTAGTAGACTCTATAGAAAATAATAAAGCTACGCTTTTTGCCGATATATCTTGGGTAAACTGTGATACAACAGAAAAACCTGACATCATTGAAGCAATTAGAAGATTGAAAAACACAAAAAAAGGCGATATGACAGAAAGACTTCTATTCGGAACAGATGCGCCTATTGCAAGATTCGGAAAAGAAGGCGAAAAAGGTCTAAAACCAATTGAAGCGTATAATAAAGTCGTGATTGACGTAAAAAATGCAATAAAAAATGCATTCCCTGAAGAAGGAGAAAAGATTATTGAAAAAATATTTTACCAAAATGCAAAAAATCTTTTTTTTGAAAGACAAAAAAAACGCTTGCCTGACTTTGGAAACATAATAAAAAAAGCAGTAAAAAACAAAAAGCTATGTTTTGGAGCAATAATTCTTCTTGCCGCTATAATTGCAGGAAACATGAAATTAGGTAAAGAATCAAAAAAATAAATAAAATGCAACATTTTGTGTGAGACAATTAATACATATTGCAAGAATAACAGTTTTCTTATAGAATCATCTTGCATTTACGGAAGGTTTTATATGTCAGCAAGCGAGTTTAATTGGATACAATTTGTAGCATCATTGAAAGTGCAATCTTATGATTTAATACCTGAAGAATTTTCTGAAGAACAAAAAGATTTCGTATCAAATAAAATTTATGAATTTACAAAACAGGTAATAGAAGAATTATGTCAAAACGAAGAATATGACTTTACTGAAGATCAAATTCGATTTATAGCACAACTTATTGCTGAATGGACTTTTCACAAATCAATTGATTTAATAAAAGCAAACATTCCACAAAAATACTACGACAGCATTTTGCAAGATCTGACATTTATTGCTTATGAAATAGCAAGGCAAGCAATTATAAAAGAAAACATATCAAAAGACAATATATTAGAAACTATCGAATATCATATTAACAAAAGATATGAAGAAAAACTTCAAGAATTGGTTGTTAATGGAGAAATAGATTCGGAAACAAAAAACAAAGCATTGAAAGAGTCAAACATAGATATTTTTTATAATAAAATCAAAAACAAAATTAATACAGACCAAGAAGAAGAGAAAAAAAATATATCTACGGCTGTAAAACTGCTTAATCAGAATAAAGGCTGTGCACAGGCTATGCAAATTTTAACCATTATTTCTGCAGTAATAACAACCTGCTTGTTTGTTTTTTTACTGAAAACATTCAAGGTGGAAGCAGCCATATTAAAACAAATTAGGCTTGTATGTCTGTATTTTGGAGCTTTTAGTTATTTTACTTATGAAGTATTCCTTTTGATACAATATTTAAAAAATTGCTTTAATACAAAAATAATGAGTATTGTACATGAAAACGCAAAAAATATTATGTTTTATACCGGTTGTGGATTGCTTGCAATACAGTGCATAACAGGATTTAAATCTCTAATATCTATTATTGCTGCAATAATTTACATTAAAACAAGCGCAATCGCTACAGTAAACTGCATAAAAAATAAAAACCAATAAGTTGAAACTGACAAAAACAGTTTTCATACCAATATCTTTTTTATTAATAAAGCTCCGAAGGATTACTTATATATCCATTTATTGCACTATATGCAGCTGTCGCTGGTGAGCATAAATAGATAAAGCCTTTTGTATTGCCCATTCTACCTTGGAAATTTCTGTTTTGAGTAGCAAGACAAACCTCACCATCGCCTAAAATTCCAGCATGAACACCTACACAAGGTCCACAACCTGGACCTAGGATTTGAGCTCCAGCATCAACTAAAACAGATATCAATCCTTCTTCAATTGCCTGTTTATAAACAGTTTTTGACGCAGGAACAACAATTAGTCTTACATCAGGATTAACCTGTTTATCTTTAAGAATTTCAGCAGCAATTCTAAGATCTTCAATTCTTCCGTTAGTACAAGTACCAATAAACACCTGATTAACTTTTACATCCTTCAAATCTTTTGCAAGTTTTGTATTATCAACAGTGTGAGGACATGAAACAGTCGGCTCAATTTTAGAAGCATCAATTTCTATAACCCTTTCATATACTGCATCAGAATCAGGCTTGATTTCAACAAATTTATCTTCACGACCTTGTTGTTTTAAATAAGCTTTTGTTTTTTCATCGGTCATAAACAAGCCGGCTTTTGCTCCAGCTTCAACTGCCATATTAGCAAGTGTGAATCTGTCAGCCATCGTCATATTTTCTATTGTAGAACCGTGAAATTCCAATGCTTTATATGTAGCACCATCAGCTCCAATCATTCCAATTAAATGCAAAATCAAATCTTTTGCATAAACACCTTTTTGAAACTCACCATTTACTACAATTTTGAATGTTTGAGGAACTTTTAGCCAAGTTTTGCCCATTGCCATTGCAACTGCAACATCAGTTGAGCCCATGCCTGTTGAAAAAGCACCTAATGCACCAGAAGTACAAGTGTGAGAATCAGCACCAACAAGTATTTCTCCAGGGTTTACAAAAGACTCAACCAATCTTTGATGGCAAACACCACAACCTGTTTCAGATAAAATAGCGCCTGTTTCTTTAGCAAATTCACGCAAAACCATATGAGTATTAGAAAGCTCTTTTCTAGGACTAGGAGATGCATGGTCAATAAACAAAATACATCTTTGAGGATTAGCAGGTTTTGATTTACCCAACTTTTTAAACTCTTGAACCATCAAAGGCCCAGTACCATCTTGAACTGAAGCAACATCAACTTTTGCAATACACAATTCTCCAGCTTTAACATCTTGACCTGCGTGTTTTGAAATTATCTTTTCTGCAATTGTTTGACCCATAATTCAACTCTCCGATGTATATAATTTAGCTTCTCTCAAAAGATATTCACGCCATAAATCATACCACATTTTAAGATTGAAGAGTTAGTAAAAAATTTGTAAACTTATATTAATATATACTTTTTATATGTTTTGTAAATCACAAAAAGGGAATTGTATTAATGTAGCCAATTCTCTTTATACTTTCTCTTCCACTCCTTTTCTCCATGATGAAAACTTTGCCGGTCGATGTGTAAGTCGGGCGGCTTCTTTTTATGTCTGATTTTGTTAAATTTAAACAAAATAAAAAGGACACATCCTGTGTGTCCTTAAAAAACCTACCATACCTATTATAAACCGAGGAATAAATTATTATTATTATTTTTTATGATTTAGCTTGTTGTTTTTCTGATTGAACCAATTTAGCTTCAGCTTGTTTGATTTTATTTACGAAGTTTTTGAATGTATCACTAATGAATTGTTTTTTGCTGTCATAATTATCATCATTGATTGAATCAAAGTCATTTTTGAATTTTTGAACATCTTCAGCTTTTAGTCCTGATTTATCACCATATTTTTCAATCAAAGAGTTAGCTCTTTCAATTAATGCATCAGCGATTGCTGTGAATCTTGATGCACCACCTGTTGTGAAGACACCATCTGTCCAATCATCGAAGTCGTTGTATAGAGAATCAACTAATGTTTCACCGTGGTTTACACCAACTGTTTTGTAATATTTGTCCCAAACTTCAATCACGTTGTCTGAGTTCAATGCAGCTTGACCTGCATTTAATTGGTCATAATCTGTACCCCAGCCGATTAAACCGTTTTTGTAACCGTCAACTGCTGCATCAACGCCTTGTTGGAATACGGCACCTGATTCACCCTCAGTTTTTGCATTTCTTTCATCAGTGAATGGAGTTTCTGGTTTTTCTTCTGTTTCATCAACAGGATCTTCACCATCAACTGAAGTTGATTTTCCAGGATTTTTAGCAATTTCTAATAAAGTTTTGTAGTCTTCAGTAGAAAGTTCACCTGTTTTAGCGTATTTTCCAGCTATATCCCAAATCTTATTGTAATTTTCTTCGCTTAATTGACAATTATCAGGATGTTCTTGATATTCTTTTGTCAAAGAAATCAAACGTCTTAATAATGTTGTTTTATGAGTATTGCCATCTTTATCTTTGAATGTAACTTCAACGCCCATTCTATCTTTTGTTGAAGCACCAGATCCCATTTTTGTCAATTCACGAATGATTTGACTTTCTTTTAATTTACCAGTTGTAGGATCAATATTTGTATTTGGATTTGGACCTGTAATATTGATATTAGTGTTACCACTTTGAATGCTCATCATAATTTTTTGGAAAGCTTCAGCAACTCTTGCGTACCAAGCATCCATCATAGGAATCATTTGCTGACATAATGCTGTTGAACCATTCAACAATCTGTTAGCATCGCTGTCGAATCTTAGGAGATTTGCATCATTCCAAACTGAAGCAGAATCACTTGGATAAATAACGTTTGAACCAGCTACTCCTGGAAATAGTGAATATGACCAAGGATTTAATGTTCCTGCTGATAAATTAATTCCGTATCCCATTTTTGTATCCCCTAATAATTCCTTAAATCTCGTAATTCCCTAAAACGATAAAGACTTTTTTCGTCTTTTTTGATTCCTCGTTCCTGTATATATATAAAAAATTTCTGTTTTTAAAAATTGCCTTTTTAAACAAAAAACCATGAAAAGACATGCCATGATTGAATCATAGCCTACATCATGATACTTTACAAAACTTAACACAATTCATTGTAATAACCAATCATTCACTTTAGAATATATTTATATTTATAAAAAAAGGACCCTTTTTATATGAAAATACACTCTATTGCCCAATCCTTCAAAGGGACTTTGCAAGTTTTAGACAAACAAAACAGAACAACTCGTGCCGTTGAAGCTTATGTTAAAAGCCAAGAAAACTCCCAAGTTACTCCCCCTGTGTCAAAAAACAAAAAGTCCAACAAAAAACTATACATAGGTCTGGGGATTACAGCAGTACTGACAGGACTGGGAGCCATTGCTTTTCATTCAGCCAGACTGGCACAAAAAGCATTGAAAGAAATACCACCTCTTTACTTCGGACCGGTAGAAAAAGAAGAAAAAGAGATCCCTTTAGTTATTTCTCAAATGCACACAAAAGCAAAAGAAGCAAAAAATTATATTAATTCCACATTAAATGAAATGATACAAAATATGGAAAAAGCAGCAGAATCACCTACAGAGCTTGTAAAAACAAAAAATGGCAGTGCAATTGTTTATCCTTCACTTAAAATTTCAACACTTTTTGAAAAAAATGATTACGGTGAAATTAAAAGGATTTCTCAAGTATATACAGACGGAACAATTAAAATAGACATTCTTAAAGGCACTGAAACAATCGAACATCAAGAAATAGCTATACAAAAAGCAATAACAAAAGACATTATCTCAGTCAATCCTGACGGAAGCACAATTCTTATGTCTGAGGTCAACGATGCGAGAACATCATGTAAAAAGCTTGTGGGTCTAAATCCTGATAAGTCTCTAGACTATTTTATGGAAGATGTAGAAATAGGTAAAGATACAATCCCATCTGCACTCAAAGCTATGTTATTTAAAAATAACGAGCCAGCAAAGTATATCGAAAACAAAACCCCAAAAGCAATAAAATATAGTGAACTAAAAAACTGCGACGAGGTTTACGACATAGAATAAAAAAGAGGGTTATTTCTAACCCTCTTTTTTATTTGACAATTATCAATTTATTTTTTCACTAAATCTTTATAAGATCCTTTAAATTTGTCTTGATAAGTTGTGTGTAAAAGCTCATGAGCCTTATGTGATCCCGGATTTTCAAGATATTCTTTATACAATTTTTTAATATCTGGATTATCATTTGAGCGTCTGAACTTGAGTTCAGCATCTTCTTTATAAAGACCTTGAGCTCTTTTTTCTTTGATTTTTGAATCATCACAGCTTCTTGGCTGACCGCCACCGTTAATACAACCACCAGGACAAGCCATAACTTCTAGCATATGGAAATCAGCAGTGCCATTTTTAATTTCCTGCAATGATTTTTCAGCTTCTTTCAAAGTAGATACAACTCTTACTTTAACTATTGTACCTTTGATGTCAATTTCAACATCTTTGCATCTGTGATTTTTATCAACGCCTCTCATAGCTTTGATATCAAGGTCTGATAAAGGCTCACCTGTAACAAACTCATAAGCTGTTCTTACAGCCGCCTCAGCAACACCACCAGATGCGCCAAAGATTGTACCAGCGCCAGTATATTGAGCAAAAGGACTATCACCTTCTACGGGTTCTAGTGTTGAAAAATCAATACCTGCACTTTTAATCATCTTAGCCAACTCTTGAGTTGTTAATACAATATCTGTATCAAATTTATTATCTTTTCTCAATTGAGCGCGCTTAGCCTCTACTTTTTTAGCTGTACAAGGCATTATAGAAACAATATTGATATTTTCTTTAGTAAAGCCTTCAAAATATTGAGGAACAAGCTCTCTCAATACGGAAGACAACATACCCTGTGGAGATTTACAGCTAGATAAATGATTCAACATTTCAGGATGCTGAGTTTCTAAATATCTAACCCAAGCAGGACAACAAGAAGTGAATAACGGTAAATTTTCACCTTTGCTAACTCTTTCAACAAACTCATGAGCCTCTTCCATAATTGTAAGGTCAGCTGAGAAATTAGTATCAAATACCAAATCGAAACCAATTTCTTTTAAAGCTGCATTGATAAGACCAATAGTATTAGCCCCAGGTTCTAGACCAAATTCTTCACCCAATGCAACACGAACAGACGGAGCAATTTGAGCAAGAACTTTTTTCTCAGGATTTGTAATTAAATCCCAAACAGGATTCACTTCATTTTTAATTGTCAAAGCGCCAGTAGGACAAACTGCCTGACATTGACCACAGAATACGCAATCAACGCTAGATAATGGCTTACCTGCCAATGGTTGAACAACTGTTTTTGAGCCTCTGTTTGCAAAGCCTAAAACAGCGTGACCTTGAAATTCTGCACAAGCTCTTACACAAGCACCACACAAAATACATTTGTTAGGATCACGAACCAATGAAGGGTTTGAATCATCAATTGGAAGATATCTTTCTTTTTTAAGCTGAACGTATTTAGAAACGTCTTTAATTCCATACTCTTCAGCATATTGTTGTAATTCGCATTTTCCTGATTTTTCACAAGTTGTACATTCTCTGTCGTGATTTGCAAGAAGAAGTTCTAAAACAGTTTTTCTGATTCTTCTTGTTTTTTCAGTATTTGTTTTAACTTTGATATCAGCTTCTGGAGGCATTGTACAAGAAGAATTGATTAATTTTCTTCCGTTTGGATACTCAACTTCTACAACACACATTCTGCAAGCACCATACTGAGTCAAATCAGGACGGTAACAAAAAGTTGGAACATGGAATCCAGCTTTTCTTATAACTTCAAGAAGGTTTGGTTCATCAGTGAACTCAACTACCTTTCCATTTACTGTTAATGTTTTTTTATCGCTCATTATTTTTATTCCTTTTTTCTTCTGACTTGTCTGTATTACGTAGTATTTGCAGTTACAATAATACAGATTGAACTATATTAAGTCTTTGGAGCAACAAGCTCCCAAAAACTTTTTAGTTTTGTTTAATCGCTTTGAATGGACAAGAGTTCAGACAAGCACCACATTTGATACATTTTGATTGATCAATGTGGTGAGGGTTGCGAACAGTTCCCTCAATTGCACCAACAGGACAATTTCTTGCACATTTAGTACAGCCTTTGCAAAGCTCTTCATCAATTGTGATAACTTTCATAGCTTCACAAACACCAGCAGGACATCTCTTGTCTTTGATGTGAGCGATATATTCGTCTTTGAAATATTTTAATGTTGAAAGAACTGGGTTAGGAGCTGTCTTACCCAAACCACATAAAGAACCATCTTTTACGGCAGTAGCCAATTCTTCTAGTGTTTCAAGGTCTTTCATTTCACCTTTGCCCTTAACAATTCTTTCAAGAATTTTCAACATGTTCTTAGTACCCTCACGACAAGGAACACATTTTCCGCAAGACTCATTTTGTGTGAAATTCATGAAGAATCTTGCAACTTCAACAATACAAGTGTCTTCATTCATAACAACAAGCCCGCCTGAACCTACCATCGCACCTGCCGCAATCAAGTTGTCGTAATCCATAGGTAAATCCAAGTGTTCTTCAGTCAAACAACCACCTGATGGGCCACCAATTTGAACAGCTTTAAATTTTTTGCCGCCTCTGATACCACCGCCTATATCAAATACAATTTCTCTTAGTGTTGTGCCCATAGGAACTTCAATCAAACCTGTGTTATTAACCTCACCTGTTAAAGCAAAAGTTTTTGTACCTTTTGATTTTTCTGTACCCATAGAGCTGAACCAATCAGCACCTTTTAAAATGATTGTAGAAACGTTAGCTAAAGTTTCTACGTTATTAATCAAAGTTGGTCTGCCAAACAAACCTTTATTTGCAGGGAAAGGCGGTTTTGGTCTAGGCATACCTCTTTCACCTTCAATAGAAGCAATAAGAGCTGTTTCTTCACCACAAACAAATGCGCCAGCACCTTCTTTGATATGGATTTCAAAATTGAAATCTGACCCCATAATATTTTTACCGAGATAGCCTCTTTCTTCAGCCTGTTTAATAGCTACTCTTAAACGATGAATAGCCAAAGGATATTCAGCTCTAACGTAAATATAAGCTTCATCAGCACCAATTGCATAACCGGCAATAGCCATACCTTCAAGAAGTTTATGAGGGTCGCCTTCCATAACACTTCTGTCCATGAATGCACCAGGGTCACCTTCATCCCCGTTACAAACTACATAGCTTTTTCCACCTCGGTTTGCTGCTGTGAATTTCCATTTCATACCTGTCGGGAAGCCACCGCCTCCACGACCTCTTAGACCTGATTTTACAATTTCATCTATAACAGCATCAGGATTGCCTTGTTCTAAAACTTTGTGCAAAGCTTCATAAGCACCAGTTGCAAGAGCCTCGTCTAAAGATTCAGCATCAATCTCTCCACAATTAGCAAGAGTTGTTCTTGTTTGTTTTGCATAGAAATTAATTTCTTCGTTTTTGAATACATGTTCTTGTGTTTTTGGATCAACGTACAAAAGTCTTTCAACAGGTTTTCCATTTTTTATATGACTTTCTACGATTTCTTCAACGTCTTCCAATTTTACTTTGACATATGTAATATCCAAATCAGGAATAACGACCAAAACGCCTTGTTCACAAAAGCCATGACAACCTGTAGGAACAATTGTAACTTTATCTTGATGAGTCATAGGACGAACATCTGCACCTAACTCTTTAAATCTTTCAATAACTTTCAAAGAACCGTTAGCAACACAACCAGTACCGGCACAAACGAGAACTCTAAGACCTTGTGCTTTTATTTGTTCTTTGACTTTTTGTTGTTCTTTTTTTATGTCTATCAATGTTGTAGTCATTTATTTACCCTCACTCTCTTCATTCATTATTGTTTCGATAACGATTTTGATTGCATCCGCAGTCATTTGAGGATAAACCTTACCATTTACGACAACAACAGGAGCCAAACCACAAGCACCTAAACAACTAACTGTTTCCAGTGAGAAAAGTCCATTTTCTGTTGTATACTGGCCATTTTCAAGATTCAAAGTTTGTTTTATTGCATTTAATACAGGCATAGAACCTCTAACGTGACATGCTGTACCATCACAAACTTTTATTTCATACTTACCTTTTGGCTGTAAACTAAACTGTGCATAAAAAGTAGCTACACCATAGACAGTTGCTGGTGAAAGCCCTTCGATTTTTGTGCCGATATATGTCATTATATCTAATGGCAAATAACGAAATTCTTCTTGTACTTTTTGCAAAATTGCAATTAAATGTGACTTTTCAGCTCCGCAGGCAGAAATTATCTCATCCACCTTGGAGTAGTCAATTCCGGCTTGAGTCTGTTGGCTCATTTAACTCTCCTTTTAATAAACAATATCTAGACCAATATCGTGAATTAATTCACAATTCAAGAAATATATTACCTTAAAATCACTATTTTTTCAAGCACCAAATCATTTATTAACATTAATACAACTTTTGAATCATTGATAAACGACAAAAAATATGATTAACTTTTATATATTACTAATTCAAGGGTGTTTGAGTATGAAAAAAGAAAAAGCATTTACTTTAGCAGAAGTTCTTATAACATTGACAATAATTGGCGTTATTGCCGCAATGACTATCCCAGGACTGAGAAAAAATGCTCAAATGAGAGAACTTGCGGCTGGATGTAAAAAGGCTTATGCTGGTCTATACCAAGCCGTAGAACTAACACAGCAAGAAATTGGTCCAATCAGAAGATGGAACTGGAACGAACCAGACACTTTTTTAGACGAAATAAAATCACATCTTAACATTATGCAAGACTGCAAAACAACAAACTGCTTTGAAGAAAGCAGATATTATGAACAAAGTGGAACAGCAGGCAGTTGGACCGCAGCAAATGCACGTTATATGAAAATGGCGGATGGCTCACGAATTATGTTTTATACCTGCACAGGAAATGTTAAAGGTCCTTGTGGTATATCAAGCTACAATCAAGACCCAGCAGATACAGTCTATGCATCATTTTTCTATGACGTTAACGGACCACAAAAACCAAACACATTCGGATATGATATATTTCTTTTTAACATAACAAAAAACGGAATCCTTCTTCCTGCTGGCTCTTACAACACAAAAGACTGCAAAACTGGTTCAGGAAGAGGTCTAAGCTGCACAGCTAAAGTACTTCAAGAAGGAGCCATTAATTTTTAAACATGTGTAAAAATTAACAAAAAGGGCATTATGAAAATATGATGAAAAAAAAGATTAAAGCATTTACAATGACAGAGGTTCTTGTTTCCCTGACTGTAATAGGTGTAATTGCAGCATTGACCTTGCCTGCACTAAATATATCTGCACACAAAAACGCTAATGCTCAGGGTTGCAAAAAAGCTTATGCAGTATTAAGTGAAGCAGTAGAACTTGCTAAAATCGATGAACCTTTCGACAAATGGACTTATACTGACGAAGCAGCAACAGCCAACTACAATAGAATCAAACCCTATTTAAGCATAGTAAAGGAATGTTTAGGAGCATCAGGCTGCTGGACACCAACCAAAGCTCTGAATAACGGTACAGCAACTAATTTCACAGCAAATGGTTATGGAAGCCCAACCATATCCTTTAAGTTGGCTGATGGTATGAATGTTACATTCGATGTTCATAGCGAAAGCTTCAATGTAACAAGAAAAAATGCTAACACAATACTATTTGCTGTCGATGTAAATGGCAACAACCCACCAAACAGGTTGGGCGACGATGTCTTTTTCTTTGTTTTGGGAGATGATGGATTGGTTCCTGCAGGAAACAACGCATCTGGAAATGGCGATTGCACAAGAAACGGTGCGGGACGAGATTGCGCAGCAAGAGTTCTTAATGAAGGAAAAATAAATTATTAAAGGAGCAATCATGAACAAAAAAGGGTTCACACTTGCTGAAGTTTTAATAACTTTAACAGTGATTGGAGTAATTGCAGCTATGACAATCCCTGGGCTTAGGAAAAATGCTGACCAGCGAGAAATGGTTGCAGGCGTCAAAAAAGCTTACTCAACTTTGTCTAACACATTTATGCTTGCAGAACAAGAAAACGGACCAATAAAAAGATGGGGAATGACAGATGCTGACACAATCACAGTTTTTAACATATTGAAAGAACACATGAACATAACTAAAGATTGCATAAACGCAACCGGATGCTTGGGAACCGGTGAATTTTACCAACTCAACGGAGCAAAATACACAGGTTTAACAAACAAAGGTTATGGCTCACCAGCGACAGCTTTTTTAACCGCTGATGGAATGAGCTGGGCTTTTGACATTCAGCCAAACAGTCATTATATGTTTTTTGTTGATGTAAATGGAGCAGAAAAAAAACCAAACACGCTAGGTCAAGATGTTTATTTATTTAGAGTTTATCCTGATGGCAACGGAGTAATCCCAGAAGGCAGAGGTAAAACAAACTGGGGCACTTGCGTAGAAGGTGACACTGGTTTAGACTGCGCAGCTAGAGTGCTTCAAGAAGGGACAATGAATTACTAACAAAAAGTGTAAATCTAAAAAACAAGCAAGCTTTATTTAGCTTGCTTGTTTTTTACAACTATGTTTTAAACAATACTCTTTTTAAGTCTATCTGTTCTGTTAGAACTTAAAATATTTTTAAGCTTCATAATTGCCTGTGCGTGCAACTGACATACTCTAGATTCAGAAACATTAATAGTTTCACCAATTTCTTTTAACGTCATGTTTTCATGGTAATAAAGAACCATTATCATTCTTTCTCTTTCAGGCAAACGTTTTAATGCTTTTTGTAATTCTTTTTTCACATCCTTATCAACTAATTGTTCCAAAGGATTTTTAGAGTTTTCATCTTGAATTGTATCTATAATTTCGACACTTTCATCTGAAGACCCTTTTTTGTCATAAATTGAGCCAACCTGCATTTCATCTGCCAAAAGACTTTCAACCTTTTCTTTTTCCATATTCATTGCATTTGCAATTTCAGTTGTAGTCGCAGCTCTGCCTAGGTTTTGTTTCAATTGTTCAGCACATTGTTTAATCTCTTTGATTTTTTTTCTTGTGCTTCTTGGAACCCAGTCTTGTGAACGAATTTTATCAATAATCGTTCCTCTGATACGCATCAGTGCATAGGTTTCAAATCTAGCACCTTTATCTGGGGTATATTTTTCTATCGCATCTATTAACCCTTCAACACCATAACTTGTAATATCTTCAATAGAAAACGTTTGAGGAAGATTCATTTTAATACGACCGATTACATATCTAGTTAAATAAATATATTGGACGATGAGTTTATCCCTCAAAGCTTTATTAGTTTTATCCTCGAGGTAGGAATGCCACAAAGCAGTCAGCTCTTCATCTGACAGTCTTTTGATTTTGCTATAAGAATTGTACTCTAAATCTTCACTCATCTAATATCCAACGATTTCCCCTAAAAGTCATGAATGTGTGATGGTATATTAATATTCTACTTATAAAGTAATATTGGGAATCGTGTATATGTATGAAATTTATTTTGAATCTTCTTTATACACACACGCAGAAATTGAATCAATTAATTTTTCAACTTCAACAATTTGAATATTTTTAAAATCTTCTTTTTTCAAATTAGATGACTTTGGAATAATAATCTTTTTGAAGCCTAATTTTTCAGCCTCTTTAATTCTTTTATCCAAATTATTAACAGCACGAATTTCACCCGAAAGCCCAATTTCACCAACTATTACAGTGTCAGGTGAAACAACAACATCTCTTGCACAAGTAGTCACAGCCAAAGCAACACCTAAATCAGCAGCAGGCTCGTCAATTTCTAATCCACCTATTACATTTACGTAAACATCTTGCTTACTTAAATTCAATCCTACTCTTTTTTCTAACACAGCAAGAATCTGCAATAGCCTGTTATAGTCTATCCCATTTGAAACACGTCTTGGTGAAGGATATGGTGTTGTACCAACAAGAGCTTGGATTTCAATCAACAAAGGTCTTGTTCCTTCATTTGTAGCGATTACAACACTGCCAGGTGTCACATTTTTAGTGCGTTCGTGCAAAAACAACTCACTAGGATTAGAGATTTCATGCAAACCATCGTCACACATGTTGAACACACCAACCTCATTTGTTGTTCCAAAACGATTTTTCATGCATCTTAACATTCGATATGATTTATATCTGTCTCCTTCAAAATAGATAACAGTATCTACCATATGTTCTAGAACCTTAGGACCTGCGATATTGCCTTCTTTTGTCACATGTCCTACGACAACTACTGTTATATTCTTATTTTTGGCAATATCCATAAGAATATTTGTACATTCTCTAATTTGAGAAACACTACCTGGAGAGCTTGTAATAGTTTCAGAATAAACAGCCTGAATACTGTCTATAATTAACACTTCAGGTTTTATTTCATCAATTTGACGTTTTATCGCTTCAAAATTTGTTTGAGAATACACATATAAAGAATCAGACTGAACGCCAAGTCTTTTCGAACGCAATTTCACCTGTGAAGCAGATTCTTCTGCGCTCACATATAAAGCTTTTCTTCCATTTTGACAAATTGATTTTCCTGTTTGAAGCAAAATTGTTGATTTACCAATACCCGGATCACCAGCAATCAAAACAATTGAGCCTTGAACAAGACCACCACCTAAAACTCTGTCAAATTCTTCTATCCCTGTTGAAAAACGAATCGTGTTATCAATTTCTATTTCATTTATCAAGCAAGGTTTAATATCATTCATCACAGCTTTTTTAACAGCCAATGACTCAGATGAAGAATCAAAGACCTCTTCAACCAATGTATTCCACTGACCACAATCAGGACATTTCCCTAAATACTTGGCTGTTTCATAGCCGCAATTTTGACAGACCCATTTTGATTTCAATTTTGCCATAGAACTATTATATATGTAACAAAATATAAATCAAAAAACGAAATTATTATTCACTTTGTACTACAAAGGTGGTAAATTAGTTTAAAAACAGGAGTAAGTATGAATATAAAGCCATTTTATCCTGCAAATCAACCTAGAAATGCATCTATCAACAAAAACAAAAACTCAATAAAAAGCTTTGGAAAAGTCAAATATACTCCATCAGCAGAAGAAATCAAAAAAATATACAAAAATGGAGAGGATATATTTGAGACCATTTCATCTATCATGCAAAAGCTTGATAAAAAATATGAAAAAATGTTCATATTTAATGTAAAAGTTAATCCTAAAAAAGAGCCAAGACAAATTACAGTTCACACAGAACTTACATATTCTGGAGCGACAAAAATGCTCCATAGGATGGCAAAAAATGACCCTGCTGATGAATTTCATCCTAATTTGGTTGACTCAGCAAGAAAAATGCTAGA
The DNA here is from genome assembly GCA_944322545.1 of Candidatus Gastranaerophilales bacterium. GTDB lineage: Bacteria > Cyanobacteriota > Vampirovibrionia > Gastranaerophilales > Gastranaerophilaceae > Limenecus. The sequence goes on along the minus strand of CALUPF010000028.1, from coordinate 78,366 downwards.
GGGGAGCATCGTTGGAACAAAAGAAGGTGAATACATCAATAAAGCTTTGTGGTTTTTAAAAACAAAGGCACCTGTTTTACAAATCAACTATTTTCCATATGGTCATAATGAACAAAAAGCCAAATTTATAAAAGATTTTGAAGAAGGATTATCTTTAAAAAACATTTTAAATAAATTGAATTATGAATACGGTGGAAAAAAAGATTTTTCACCCAAAAGAGGCTTATTAGAAAGGATTTTCGGTTAAACATGAAAATTTCAGCAATTAGAAATTACAACATAAACCATAACGTAAATAAAAGAAATAATACCCAAGCAAAGCCTTCTTTTTCTGCTCATTTTATATATAAAGGCAAAAAGGAAAACAGCGATGTAATAGATACTAGCCATTATCCTGGAGCTATTGAAAGTCGTCTAAAAGGCGAACTTGATAATTTACTTATATATATACAACCACTTGATGATACAACACAAACACTTGGTGATTCTGTAGACAGAAATGCTGGCTGCCCTGGCCAAATGCTGCTTGTCGGTTTTTGGGATGGATTAAAAGCAAGAGAGGATATATTACAAGATCAAGAAAAATTCCAAACCTTACCAAGACCAATTATTGAAGAATTTAAAAAATACAATCAAGTTTTAGTCGACAGAATCAGCGAAGGAGTAGTTGAACTAGAGATGGTACATTATCCAGTAAGTGAAACACTTGAAGACTTTGCTGACAGATGTGCTGCAAAAATAAGAGAAGTTTCAAAAATCATGCCTGAGATTTTTTTAACTAAAAAAATAGAAGTAATTCCTAGCGGCGGCATTAAAAGAAAAGATAAAGAATCATATACAGTTGGGACGCAATGGGAATCTAAAGAAATAAGACCTGAACGTTGGTTCTTTTATAAATATCAAGATTCAATAAAACCAAACAGAAACGATATCAATATTCCTGTTGGGTAATAATTACATATAATAAGCCACAAGCTGACATAGCTGTATTATTTTGTCAGAGAACAAACATATTCCGACAGTTGCAAATGCACACGCATATAAAATAAATTTCGATGAAATTACATTATTATCAATCGAAATGTTCGTTTCTATACGTCTGAACATTGCTCTGATTATTCTCCAATAAGCATAAATCATAATGACAAATGCTAATAAAGAAATTATTAAATACGGCAAAAACACAAACCCTGAACGTGCGACAGCTGATGCCATATAAAGTTTTGATACAAACCCACATGTTGGAGCAATACCTGCTAACGATATCAAAACAACAGTGAACGCAATTACATAATATGGTCTATGATAAATCAACCCTTTCAAATCATTGAGGTTTTCGAGCTTTCCTGAATCATAAAGCAAAATAATCGCAGACCAAGCACCAATGTTTGAGAAGATATAACAAAAAAGATAAAACAAAACTCCTGATACACTATATACAGAAAAAACGCACAAACCTAAAAGCATTATTCCTGAATGAACGCTCATAGAATATGCCATCAAGCGTTTCAAACTCTCCTGTCTGATTGCTGATAATGAACCTAAAAGTATAGTAATTACAGCAATACAAGCAAAAACGATTTTCATAGTGAAGGTGTAATTCAACAAAATCATCAACATTCTTGATAACACACCAAAACAAGCTAACACAGGCACACAAGACATATAAGCAGCTATCGGATAAGATGCGCCCTGAAATGTGTCAGGCAACCAACTAGAAAAAGGAACAAGGCCTAGCTTAAACAAAATTGTACAAGTCATTAACACCAAACAAAACGTCAACAAAATCTGAGGTTGATTTTGTGAGAAATAAAGCCCTATTTGCTGATAATCAACGTGAGCACACATTCCATATAAAACTGACAGCCCAGCTAAAAACAAACTAGAAACAACTGCACCTTGAACCAAATATCCAAATGTAAGCTGTTTTGCATCAGGACTTTTGGTAAAAGAAAGCAACATATAACAGCTTAAGCCCAAAGCTTCTAAAGAAACAAACAAACCGACAAAATCGGTCGCACTCACTGCACACATTGCAAACAAAATTCCTGACAAAAACACACTGAAATATTCAAAGGCCCTATCTCTTTTTTCCCTGATCATATTCCTTGACAAAAGTGTCAGGAAAAAGCCGCTTATCAAAATAAGAATTTTGAAAAATACAGTGTATATATTAGACAAAAAAGAACCATCAAAAGCATAGGCTTCTGGCTCTATTTGCAAATAAAAAGTGGACGCTAAAGCAAATACAATGCCTAGCAAAGTTACCCACTTAGAAAGTTTGTATAAATATGTATTGAAAAACAATGACGCAAGCAGATTGAATAAAATAAAAACTATAATTATTAACTCAGGTAAATATGCACTAACTAATTCAGACATCCAGACAAATCTCCGTTTTTATTTTACACCTGCAACACATCTAAAATTATACTCGAAACAGATTGGTAAATTTGCACAATACTCATCGGACAAACACCAAGATATATTATTACAAGACACAATGCTGAAAGCACACTCGCCTCTTGAGGACTCAAATCTTTAAGCTTTTTCCACTGCTCGAGCAATACTGAACAAAAAACTTTATAAAAGAAATACATTATATACCCGGCTGAAACAGCAATAGCTAAAAGCCCTATAAAAGCAACAAGTTTAACCATTAACTGCTGTTCAAGATTTGAGAACAAAGCTCCTGTTATCACCATCATTTTTGGAGCAAACATAACTAAAAAAGGAACCCCAACAGAAGCAAAACATACAATCAAAGACAAATACATACATTTTGGCATCACCTGTCCTAATCCGCCTAAAGCAGTAATATATGTTGTTTTAGTCCTAAATTGGACACAAGAAATCACAACAAACAAAGCACAATAAACAATCGTTGCAGCCAACGCCATAAACACAGCACCGTTAAATCCAGTTGAATTCAAACTGGCTAAACCCATCATAACAAATCCCATAGTTGCAACATTTGCATAGGCCACCATCTTTTTGACTTCAGGCTGCACAATTGACAATGCACCACAATAAACTATATTCACAACGCTCCAAATCATTAACACAGGAGCAAAAAGCTTGAATATTTCAGGGAACACCTGCATATTAAAACGAATTATTCCATACACTCCTGTATTTAACAACATGCCTGAAAGCAAGATATTCACAGGCGCTGCAGCTTTATTTTGAATGTCAGGATACCAGTTATGAAAGCCAGCAAAAGGAACTCTTATAACAAAACCTATCAAGAAATTCACAAAGACAGTCACTTGAAACCACAAAGGATAAATTTTTTCATCCATATTCAAAGACTCAATATTCGCTGTCAAAACATTGCTTACAGCAAAATTGTAATAGTACAATATCAACATTCCAAAAAATAAAAACATATTACAAACAAACGATGCTAATGTGAACTTCATTGCAGCACGTCTTGCTTCTGAGTTTCCCCATTGAGATACAAGAAAATAAACAGGAATCAAAGACAACTCCCAAAAAACAAAAAACATAAACATGTCTTTTGAACAGAAAATCCCCAAAATTGCACACTCTAGTAAAAACACCATTGCATAATACAGCTTATGTTTCGAACGTATATGAATTTTGCTCATAAACAAGGTAATTAAAACAACAAAAGTTGTTAAAACCACCATCAAAAGCGAAATACCATCAACAGCAAATTTTGCGCTTATGCCAAGACTTTTAAGCCAAGACATTCCAAAAAATGTAAGCTCTTTTTCAAACGACATACCATATAAACTTGTGTCAAAAAATGCTAAAAACAAAAGTGCATATGCAAAATGGAATCCTGCAAACCACTTAGCAAATCGTCTAACCCTCACCTGATGGTTAGGAAAAACAGGAAGCATAATCACACCTGCAATCACAAGCGGTAAAAATATTAACCATATTAAAGATAAAAAGCTCATAAATCACTCCTAAAAACTAAACTTTGATTAAAAGCACATAAAATATCAAAACAAATGCAAGTATCAAAACTAACCCGACCAAAGAGTAAATCAGATAAGCCTGAAAATTACCTGCCTGAAATTTAGTGCACACATAAGAAACAGCTCTGAACAAAAGTTCAGCAAGGCTTATTAAACCTTCAATAACATACTTTTCTATCCAGCCCATCATTTTACAAAAAGGCATAAACAGCTGGTTTAACACACCTAATGTAACGAACATCAAAGCTAACACTAAAAGTGTCCAAACCCAACCTATGCCCAAATCCACAAAAAACGGATTGAGTCTTATAAAAAGATATACACCAACTAGAGTTATCATCGCATTTTGAAATAAAATGACTCTAGACAAAGATGTATTCTCTTTAGGTTCGAACGTAAGATATACAAAAGCCTGCATAAACTTCATAACAACAACAAATATCAACAATGAGCAGAAAAACACAAATAAGGGCTCACTCATCAATGAATTAATACAAGCAGAAACATTATTCATATTTGAATAAGCAAGACTACTTGCATCTGAAAGCTGATTATAAACAACCGCATAATATAGAATCGTCAATACACAAAACAATAGTGTCAAATCTCCGATTCTATTAAAAATAAAAGATTTTATTGCAGCTTTAGATTCATTCCTGTTTGAAAAATCAAAGTTTATCAAAAGATAAGCCCCAACGCCAATAATTTCACAAAATACGTAAGATTGAAAAATATTAGAACTTATAAAAACTCCGTTCAACCCAAGCATAAAAAGATTCAAATAAGACAAAAGCCTGTTAAAGTCGTTATGTTCTTTTAGCTTCCAATATGTAATCCCTTGAACTAAAAAGCATAAAAACGAAGCAGCTAATAAAAATGAAACAGAAATTTTATCAAGATAAGTGCCTAAATAAAATTTCATATTTTCTAAAGCCAACCAAGGGAAATCAGTAGCAACTGCTTGTCCGTTAAACATACAATAAACAAACGCAACAGCTGCAAAAACTAAACAAATCAAAGAAGATACAGAACTAATGCAAAAAATTGTCGTCTTATCTAACTTGTTTGCCAAAAGCCCGTTAAAACCTATTATTGCACACATTATAATAGGCAAAAACAAAAGCAGATTTATATTTTCTATAAAAAACTCCATTAGTTCTCCTTATCTTTGATTTTTTCAGAATCCAAATATTCATTTGCCTGATAGATTTTATAAAGGATAACAAGCGCAACTATCGTTTGCACAACTGCTATCAATAAAATAAAAATCCCCATCATATTTGCATCTTCTAGCGAACTGTCACAATAACACCCAAAAGACAGAAAATTTATCACAACAGAAACTGTCATAATGAAAAGCGACATTATGATTCTCACAAGATTCCTTGATATCAAAACCCCACAAAGACCAATCAAAAACAGAATCATTGCTAAAACCAAATAATGAAACAATCCGATGTTTAAAATAAAACTCAAAAAATCATCCATAATTAAACATCCTCGCTTCTGTTAATCAAATAAACTCTTATTACAATTGCACTGATTAAAACTAACAAAATAACTAAATGCAAAGGAAATACATGCCCCGCAAAATCAACAATATCGGACGATTTTTCTGTAATGTAATTAAAAATAGAATAAAGAGAATTCTCAAATTCCTCATTCATAAACAAACAACATAACACCCCAAAGGCAACTGTAAAAAATGCACCTGAAATAATTTTCAAAACTGGAACTAACTTGAGTTTTAAATTTAATCTTCCGATTTTTTTGAGTAGAAGAAAAATATAGACACCTAGCACAACTCCACATAAAATAAATTGAAACAAAGCTATATAAGAAGCATTAAGAGTCAAATATAAAAGACTTGTCATACATATTAGAAGGAAAAATGAAATCATAGCCAAAAACATTCTAGGAGCTAAAATGATTCCAATTGCCGAAACAATTATTGCAAAAAACAAAATGTAAAAACAAAAAACTTCCTCTAACACCTTAGCTCATTGCTCCAATTTGCTATCAATATTATTTATATCACATTTTAAAGGTGTTATAATAATAATGTTGTGAATTATTAAGATTAATTTTTTTATGAAAAAAATACTAATTATTTTTTTAATCCTGACTCTAGCATCCATAAGCCAAATCCCTTGCAATAAGGCTTTTTCAAGAGAAACACCAGCTGTTTCAGATGCGAATGCATATTGTGTTAAGGGAGATAAGATCCTTAACTATTATGAAGGCCTAAAAGACAAATCTAACGCGGACAGATATCTAAATGCAGCAAAATATTACTATTACCAAGCTAACAGACTAGATATGTCTAACCAAAACGCATTCATAGGAAGAGCAAGAATAGCTCTAATTCAAGGTAGAACTAGAGATGCAAAAAACAATCTTATGATTGCGTTAAATGTAAATGAACTAAATCCTAAAGTTAACTACTACCTAGGAGAAACTTTTTTCGCAGAAGGCGAATACACACAAGCAATAGATTTTTATCACTTTGCCTATTCACACGGATACAGATATGACTATAAAACAAACCTAAAACTAGGCATCTGCTATGAAAAGTTAGATGATGTAAAAAAAGCAAAATACCACTACAAAAATGCAGCAAAAATCAACCCCGGTGAAGTGACTGCTAAAGCTCGTCTTGGTGGACTGGACGCAATAAACACTAACTATGAAATGTACAACGTCTTTCAAGACAGCTCAATTGATGATGAAGAAATTCCTCAAGAAGATCTTAAAAAACTTTTTCCATCATCATAAAAGTCTATTCTTGTGTATTTTGTTCAGCTGATTCAGATTTGCTCTGTGCAAGTTTTGATAAATTCATCAAAACAAATGCATACAAACAAGAAAACAAAAGACCAAACATTATTCCTGCAAAAAAGCACATCCAAACAGGCATATAAAAAACAGCCTTAAAAGCAAAACCTATAAAACCAAAACCAATAAAAAATGAAAATATAGATTCAGCTGATAAAAAATTTATTTTTTGTTCTTCAACATTAGAGGAAACATTTTTTTTATTCATAAAGTAAGAAATTGTTATTTTCAATAAAAAGCATACAATAGCTAAAACACCTACACCCAAGAAAAAATTGGACAAAGTAACAAAACTCAACATAATAAATCCTTCCTGATTGTAAACCTAAAAGATTCTACATCACTAAACAAAAATCTGTATCATACAACAAGACTAGTTATAAGGCTAAATAAAAAGATAAAAAACAACCTTTTTATAACAACTTGTTTGTTTTTATAAAGATATGTAAATTTACTACGCAGGTAGTACGAATAGATAATGCCCTCAACTAAAAAAAATGTTATAATGTAAATGTAATTAAGATTGATGAAACGAACATTGAAAAGAAAAAACGAAGGAGATTTAACACACTAAGTATCAGCCGATTGAAAGGGCATCAAGATATATGAATAACGTACAATTTCACAGTGACCTGAATAGGTTAATTGAAATTCTACCACCGAAAATCACTAAGTGTTTAAGCCATGAAACATTAGACGATGTAATAGAGTTGGTTCTAGATTTAGGCCGTCAGCCTGAAATCAGACACGCAGACGGTAGCATCGATTATCTAGGGGAAGATAATGTCGTCGATGAGGACATAAAATATATTACTGACAGAGTTCAGGAGTTTACAAAAGACAATCGTTCAGGAATACCTGGCACCTTGCACAGAATTAGTGCAATAAGAAACAGACAAGGCAAAATTGTAGGTCTGACTTGTAGGATAGGGAGAGTTGTAACAGGAACCATTGCTTGTATCAAGGATTTTGTCACACAAAATAAAAGTATTTTGTTTTTAGGACGTCCGGGCGTAGGTAAAACAACAAAATTAAGAGAAATTTCAAGACTCGTTGCAGATGAATTGCATAAAAGAGTCGTAGTTGTTGACACCTCTAACGAAATTGCAGGTGACGGAGACACTCCACACCCTGCTATCGGTCACGCTAGACGTATGCAGGTTACTCAACCTGAATTCCAAAAAGACATAATGATCGAAGCTGTTGAAAACCACACACCTGAAGTCATTGTAGTAGATGAAATAGGTACAGAAGCTGAAGCTCAAGCAGCAAGAACAATTGCTGAACGTGGTGTTATGCTTATCGCAACAGCTCATGGTAATTCACTAGAAAACCTAATTAAAAACCCTGTGTTATCTGACTTAGTCGGAGGAATCCAATCAGTAACATTAGGTGATGACGAAGCAAAAAGAAGAGCTTGTCAAAAAACAGTCTTAGAAAGAGAAAAACAGCCAACCTTTGATATCGTTATAGAAATCATAGACAGAAACACTTTGGCTGTATATCCAAATACATCAGAAGCTGTTGATTGCATATTAAGAGGCTGGCCAATTAAACCTGTGATAAGAAAAGTTGACATGTCTCAACCTGCTGAACCAAATCTAGTTCAAAAAATCAACGAATTAGATAATAAAATCACATCAGCCAATAATGCTCTCAACTTCAGCTTTTCAAGAGAAAAATACGTAAATGAAGTTAAAGGATATAAAAAAATCTACATCTACGCAGTGTCACGCTCAATTATGGACAAATCAATCGAAAGATTAAATCTTAATGCAGAGCTAACAAAAAACATTGACGATGCAGATATAATAATTGCTCACAAAAACTTTGCAAAAAGTGGAAACAAAATCCTAAGCATTGCGAATGAATATAGATTGCCTATTTATTATGTAAGATCTAATTCGACATCACAAGTGCAAAAAGTTTTGAAAGAAGCTTTAGGACTAAAAGATGACAACAGAATCGTTTTCCATGATGAAACAGAAGAAGCTCTAGATGAAGCAAAAGAAGCGATTCAAAAAGTTCTTGAAAGCGGAGAATCTGTTGAATTGTCACCACAATCTCAACACATTAGAAAATTGCAACACGAACTTGTTGATCAACATAATCTTTCTTCAACCAGCATAGGTGATGGCGAAGACAGACATCTAAAAATCCTAGGATCTAAAGAGCTTAAACAAGATATAGGCTAGTCAAAACCAATGTAGCAAAAAATTTTATTTTCACTTTTTTAAGTTAAAGCAAATCTAAAAAAGTGAGAGAAAAGTTTTGAAAATAAATAATACAATAACACTAGCCAAGCCTTATTATAAAAAGAAAAATACAAAAACGAATCCTAAAGAAAATATAAATTTCAAAGGCAGGATTTTTAGTGAAAAAAATCTTAGCAAGATTGGAAACACAGCAATTTATACTTCAGCTACAAGCCAAATAATGCAAATCTGTTCTGGCATACAAGAGCCTGTTTGGTCAGTAATCAATGGACTAGTAAGCGGCTTAGGCTTAGGAGCCCACGGTCTATCTTATGTCGTAAAACAAGGTGAAAAACTAAAACTAAACCCAAACATAGTTTTTCAGGAGTCTGAAAACCTAGAACAAGCTGCAAATTTTGCAAAACAAAACTTTAAAATTGACTATTTCAACATAGATAACCTAGACACAGCTAACTGGATAAATAAAGGACTCACAAAACTAAGCAACGCTTTCAAAGGCCACACATATATGGCAAAAAGAATTGAACTCGTTGATTTTCCTAAAGAATACAAATGCCCTAATAAAATCACAGGAGCTCAATACATATTTGCAAGTGACACTGTGAGATTCAATAAATCTGTATACAAAGATATAGACAAAATAATAAATAGAACAATAGATGCAACACCTAGCGATTTACTTTTTACACCGCTTAGTTCAAAACGTGATGATAAATTAACTGAAATGATAATCAAATATAAAACAAATCCTAACAGTTTGTCGTTTGCACAAAAAACGTCCCTATTTTCAGCTCTTAGAAGAAAACTTGAAGTTTTTGCAGAAATTGGAAAAAAGGAAGAAATAACTAATAACATATTAAAACAATTGAAAAACAGCAAAACAAAAGTAACAGATCCTTTTAGCTGCACATCATATAACGAATATGACTACTTATTCCATGAATACGGACACATGTTTGATTTCAAGGAACAATCACTATATCAAGGTATCAAAGCAAGAAGACGAAATCCTAAAATTTTTGAAACAGAAAAACAAAATATCATTCTTCCTCAACTGGCACGAAGCTCTTTTTTAGAATTCAACGCTGAAATTTTTTCAGGAAAAATGAATGGTGATAAATACATCGAGCCAATTGAAAACTTATTCAAAAAAATGAATCATATAAAAATGCCTGATTAATTTTTAATTAAGCAAGTTTGAAAGATAAGCAATTGTTCTTGGAAAATATTGCTGCCAGTATTGTGAACGAACAGCTTGGACTTCATTTTTGGGACAGGTATTTAAAATAGTGTTTGTTTCAGCAATACCTTCTTTTATTGCGCGCTTTCTGCCTAAATAATGATAGTCAGCAGCAAAATAGCCAACATGTTCTAGTTGTGCATCGCTAAAATTCTCACGAAAAGCTTTTTTCTCTTCGTTGTAAATATCTAATAAAACAGGATCTTCAAAGATTGATTCATTTATTTCTTTGAACATAAGTTCGTCTTTTGCATGTCCCCATTCATGCAATGCAACACCTAAATCGAGATACTTCTCTTTGAACATAATCGAATTCAAATCAGGAGAATACGCAGCATTTTGGGCCCTGTCATCCATAGCGAAAGATGAAAGATTCAATTCCTTCATTGCAAACAACTCATCACCTGGCAATTGTTTTAAAAGCGGTAGAATTTTTTCTTGAGAAGATTTTGTGAAATTAATTAAATCGATTACTGCAATTTTGTCATTTTGAAGATTTTTCACGACAAGCTCATTGCCCTTGATTTGAATATCGAATTTTTTGTTGTTAATAGAAGAGATAAAATGATTATCATCAACGACCTCAAAAGTTATTGAACGATTCATCAAAACTTTACCATTTTTATCTGTAATTTTATAATCAATTATTCTATTACCATTGACGTCATCTTCATAACGATAATCTGTTTTTGTACCATCAAATGATGTCATATGTTTTTCTATTAAATCATTACCATTTGGGGTTTTAGTTGCTTTACAAATATCTTCTACTTTTCCGTCAGCATATACCTTTTTCACGTTAAACACATTATTAACAGGGGATTTTTCCATTGTTTCTGTGAAAATAATATTTACATTTTTGTCATATTTCACAAACTCTTGAAATTCTAGATTATTATACTTATACATTTCCAAAGGCCCATCTTTTTCAACAGAAAAACGTTGTTTTGAAATTGTATTTTTTTGAAAATCCTTTTGATATTTTGTAACACGGTTATTCCAGTTTGACGAATTCATCTCAGCGGTTGGCTCACCTTTTGCAATATCGTAAAACAAAATTGTTTTGTTAAAAGAATTGCCAGTTGTAAGCTCAACAACAGTTGAAATATTGCTATTGAGATTAATATCAACACTTTTGGGATCTTTGTCTTTTAGGTATGTTTTTAAGTATTCTTTAAATTTCAAAAGTTGTTTTTCATCAGCACTTTTAAAAACCCCAGTAGAAATCTGTCCTGTTTTTATTCCTAATTCAGCAAAATTAACTTTTTCGAGTTTATTTATTGCATCAAAGTCCTGAATTAAAAGAAAGCTTTCAAACGCATCTTTAGAAGACATTGGAAGCTCCATTGATAAGAGTTTTTCAAGTTTTTCTAAAACATCAGGTAAACAAGGTCTTGTCGCTTTCCCTTGTTTTTCTTTACATAATAGCCCTAAAACAAGATTCAATGTTTGTTTATCAAGCATTTCATTTATCTCATATGAACCAATTTTTTTTGTCCAACGCAAATTATGAAGCTTATTAAACAAACTAAGTGCTCTATCATCTTGCTCAAGAGAGAAACATTCAGCAAGATGAGCTATGTATGATTTATCAATAATCATTTTATTTTTAGAATAAATGTCTAAATATTTTTCAAGATTTTCAAAGCTAAATTGCCCTTTTTGGTCACCAACTTTCCATTTTGCTGCATCTAAAAAAACTTCAATATCATTTTTTTCAACACTCATAAGCAATTTTTTTAAAGCCGCAATTTCTTTATCAGACAACTTATCATAAGGAACACCTATATTTTTTAAGGAGATTAAAAGTGCCTCTGAATCAAAATAGGAGCTTTTGAGCATATCATAGACAAAATCAAAAGATTTTTTATCATAATCTAGTGAAGATTTGTCATTTTCATCAGATTTCATCTGTTTGACAAAAGAAAGAACTTTATTGAAATCCTTGTTGTTTTTATAACTTTTAGCCGTTTCTATAAAAACATCTCGTTTATCTTTTTCAGTTTCAGAAAAAGATGTAGCAATAGACAACACAAGATTTTTTGTCCACTCGTCAAAATTAGAGTTAACTTCGTCTTTTAATTTTCTCACCGCTAAAGAGAAATTCCCATCATTATCTTTTGCTTGAGCGATTTCATTTAAAATCTTTAAAATATCGACATTTTCTGATGTACGTTGTTTTGCATAATCAAGATTTTGTTTCGAAAACTCTTTAGAATTGTTTTTCAATGTATTAAAAAAGTTGTCCTGTCTTATTACAAAAAACTTTTTTAATACATCAGAATTCGCTGAAATCAAATCTAAAACATCCTGATTAAAAGTTCCGTCTTGATTTTTTGACTTATCTAAAATTGCAGACACAGCTATCTTTTTGCCATAAAAAGTGGAATTAGTCTTTTCTATCAATTTGTCTGCAACTTTTAAAGCATTATAATCTATTTCACCATCAACCTTGGAAGAATCAAAAATTTTCATTGTTTGTAAAATTGAATATCTTTTTTCTTGAAAACTTTGCAAAAAATCAAACGCTGATTGACTAATTTTTCCATTTTTATCAGCAAGAGATTGAGCAATTAACTCAAACATATCCTCTCGTTCAACACCGCTTTGTTTTAAATAATCAAACAATTTCTCTTTTGAAACAAACTCATCTTTTGTTGAAATTCCACTATAAGCTTTCATTGTATCAACACCTACTTTGGGCAACTCAACGCTTGCAGCAGATTTTTCAACAGGAGATGAAGCTCCTTTAAAACTTTTTTGGGTGCTTGTTTTTTGTTGTATTGAGAAATTGTGGAAACCGGTTATATGCATAAATCCACAACTCTTATGAAAGTTGTGGATTTACAATAAACAAATCAAATTTTACAAAATTTAATTTTAACCGATTACTGGAGCAACAAAAGTTCTTGCACCCAATTCTTGGTCTATCAACAATAAAGCATGTTTATCATCACCGATTAATTTCAATTTTGCGCAAATTTCAGAACAACTAGCTTCTTCTTCAACTTGTTCTTTGATATACCATTGTAAAAATGATATAGCTGCTCTGTCTTTTTCTTGTTCTGCAACATCAATTAAATTGTTGATTAAAGAAGTAACCAACTGTTCATGTTTATAAACAGCTTCGAAACAAGCTAATGGAGAATCCCATTCAAATTCAGGTTTGTCAATTGCTTCTACAATAACACGTCCGTCACGTTCGATTAAATAATCAAAAAGACCCATTGCATGAGCATTTTCTTCTTGAACTTGAATTCTCATCCAGTTTGCAAAACCTTTAAGACCAACTTCTTCAAAGTAAGCAACCATTGATAGGTATAAGTTTGAAGAATACATTTCGTCTTTAATTTGCTTATTAAAAGCTTGATTCATTTTTTCACTAATCATCTTTTTCACTCCTGTTTTTCTGATATCCACACTCCATGGATATTACATAACTCTCTTGCGACAACTTCTTTACAGTCACATTTTAATTTTAGCACAGGTTCTTCATGTGGGAGCAAATATTTTCTTTTAACATATTTTTTATCTGCAGAATTAGCCTCAATAAACATAACATAATGACTATCTTCCATAGGATGTGGAGCAGACCCTACTTTAATTTCTACCCCGTCTTGTGTTTTTGTGACGATAGGAACATGTTTTTCTTCAGACATTTCTTCTGAGGTGTTTTTTTCTTCCATTTTTTCCATAGGCTGTCCGCAACAAACTAACTCACCAGCTCCAGGGAACACAACCTCAACAAAGTTTCCACAGATATTACACTTATAAAACTCAAGAATTTTTGTCATAAAAATTTCCTTTCTAATATTTAACCAACTGAATCATAATAGAAAAGCTTGTGTTTTTTATTCCCTGTTAGTATAAATATGTAATATAGTCACTATAAAAAAATAAAAGGATAGAATTATGACAAAGAAAAAAGCAATAATCTACGCAGCGATATTCGTTATATTAGTTGCAGTCACAGCTGTTTGGAAAAACTTCTATTTTAAAGACCTTACAAAAGATTTTCCTAATGTATGTAAAATGGTTATCGCACCATCTTGTCAGTATTACCTAATGAACATATCAGAGCAAAAAAAATACGAAGAAGCAGTAAAAATCCAAAAAGTAAGAATCATTGAAAACGAAAAGATTTTGAAATTTTATAGAAAAAAAATGTTCAATAAATGCATATTATCAATGACACCAAAAGAAGCTGACGAAACGGTAATGAAATGTGCAGGTATTCCTGATACAGCAACAAATGCAGAAAAGAAAAAATTTGATTACTTTATACTCAAAGCATCAGATTTTACAATTCAAGATATTATGACAGACTCACTTGCAATTGCAGAAATCCAACTACAAGAATTCAAAGACCCAAAATCAGCGATGAAAACATTAAAACATGCAAAAAAAGTCTTGAAACAAAACCCTTATTTCTCAGCTTATGACGAAGCTAATAAAGTTCTTGATCAACAAATGTCTCAAATAAAAAAGAAATAAAAACTATCAGTTAACATAAAAAGCTTGTTTTATTGCCTCGACCATACTAGAGTCTGAGGCAATATTTTTACCTGCAATATCATAAGCAGTTCCATGAGCAGGAGATGTTCTTATAATAGACAAGCCTACTGTCATATTAACTGTCTCATCCATAGCCAAAACTTTTACAGGGATGAGTCCTTGATCGTGATAACAAGCACAATATACATCAAAAGGCTGTTTTTGATTTGTAAGATAAGGCTTAGCAGCTTTCACAAACAACGTATCAGAGGCCATTGGCTTAGTTACATCAATTCCATCGTGTTTTAAAACCTCTAATGCCGGTTCGAATTCTTTTATCTCATCATCACCCAAAATTCCATTTTCCCCTGCATGAGGGTTCAATGAACACAATGCAATTTTAGGTTTTTCTATAAAAAACTTATTTTTTAAAACAGAATTTATCCTGTTTATTTTTTCTATTAAAATCTCTTTTGTAATTTTCACGTCTTTCAATGCGAGATGTCTTGTCAAAAGCAAAACTCTAAAATCCTTAGCAACAAAAAGCATTTCAGCCTTCTCATTTTTCAAAGGATTAGCAAGATTATTCTCCAACACTTCTGTTTGACCTGAAAAGTCATGACCCGCAAGATGCAAAGCATTTTTAGACACAGGTGCTGTTACAATAGCAGTAATTTCTCGATTTTTAGCCATTTCACAAGCTTTTATCAAACAGTTATATGAAAATTCTCCAGCCTGTTTGGTTTCTTGTCCTATCTCAAGCCAGTTTTCATCAAAAGGAATTTCAACAACTTCGTAATCAGTATTAAGCCCATTTAAAAGCTTTTTTGATCCGATAATTACAACTTCATCTTTTTTAAGCTGCAATTTATTCAAAGCTTTTACCGTAATTTCAGGACCAATACCGTTAAAATCACCTAATGTTATTGCTATTTTTTTATTCATGGTGTTCAAAATATTTTAAAATATCAATGATAGTGTTAGAGTTGCCAAGATTTCCTGACTTAGTAACTATCCATTGTGCCTTCATATCCAAACAAAGTGGAATCGCAGGACATATTGCATCGACTATTTGCAAGCTGTTGCTGTTAATAGCCTTACAACATTTAAAAGACGTTTCACCACCAACCGAAATCAAAATTGCATCTCGGTTGAACAAAACTCTTTTAGTCAATGTAGCAAGATAGTCACCAATTTTTGAAATAAACTGATTTTTAGACATTTCATTATCGAATAAAAGTTGAGAAATTATCTTAGAATCAACCATCAAATCAGACGTATGCACAACTACAACATTGTCTTTTACAAGGTTTTCAGAAACTCTTGTCACAATTTCATCTGTTACACCTTCTAAGATATCTTCCATTTTCAAAGCAATAAAATAAGTATTGTCGATATCTTCGTCATCATCTAATTTTTGCAATTGCGAAGCTGTCAATTGAGTTGCACTACCTGAGACAATGAGTTTAGGCATTTCTGGAATTGTTTTTTCAATATTATGATTTTCTGACTCAGGAAGCCAAATGTTACCTAAAACCTGTGCACATCCGGCTGAACCACAAGGAAGAATCTTGTGATTGCTTTTTTCCATAGCCAAAACAACCTGCTCAATATCAGTCACAGACATTGCATCTACTACGATCAATTTGACGCCTTGTTCAATCATCTCATTCATTCTTTTAAGAATAGGACCCGCGCCTTTTATAACGGTTCTCAGCTCAATTAAACCAACCAACTCATCTTGTTCGTTGTTCAATTCGTTTTTCAAAATTGTCGGAATATGCGATTCGTAAATAGGAAAACGAGGATCTCTAGCGAGTTCAGTTCTTTCTATCGGAATCCCTTTTAAAAGATGATACCCACCAATTGTTGTTCTGCCTTCTTGTGGAAATGCAGGAATAATAACTGCAGCATCCCAGTCCAAAGCCTCTAGCATAGCTAGCGCTTCTACTGCAACATGCCCGCGTAATGTTGAATCCATTTTTTTGTAGAAATATTCAACATTCAAATCTTCAGCCAGAACTTTCGTAGCCTGTTTAACTTTTTCATAAGCAGTAGGTGCATCAATGTTTCTCGTTTCAGTAGGAATTGCCCAAACTTGAGTATTATTTCTATTTTCAGGCAAAACACTATAATCGAGCAAAATCTGAGTGTTAGCACCTCTTAAGTGAAACTGCAATGAGGTGTCATCAGCACCAGTTAAATCATCCGCAACAATACCGATATTATTTGAAATAAACATTATTGATTATCCGCACGTCCTGCTGAAAGCAATCTCAAATTAGTTGCTCTCACATAAAATCTTTCTTTTTGAGCTCCAGAAGCATCATTCCATTTGCTTGAAGCCAACTTTCCATCAATAGCAACAAGTTTGCCTTTTTTCACATATTCACCAGCTATTTCAGCAAGCTTATCCCACAATTCTACGTTAAACCAGTCAGTTACTTCTGCTTTTGTTTTTGAGTCCCATCTGCTTACAGCCACTGAAAAAGTAGTTTTAACTTTCCCTGACTCAAAATATTTCATTTCAGGATCTTGTCCCGCTCTTCCCACCAACACTACTGAATTTATCATTAATTAACCTCTGGTTTCTTTCTAGTCAATATCAATCACATGACATTATATTTAAAAAATTGAATCATGCCAATTTTTAACAATAAAATGTTAAGATTGCGTACATTTTACATAATAAAGATGAGTTAAATTTACTTTTATGAGGTTATAATTAAAATCGAGTTATGCTCACCATATGGAATTTTTTTGATGAATTGCCCCAGATGTAAAGCTCAAATAAGCGAAAAAGATTTGATATGTCCTGAATGCAAAAAGGTGTTGAGGCTTCAATGTCACGTATGTGGGAATATGACAAAAAACACAACTTGTGAAAAATGCGGTACTGTGCTTTTAAACAAGTGTTATAAATGCGGAAGACTAAACTCAACCGCTAATGAAAAATGCCCCAAATGCTCAATGGATATAAACGCAAGCATAGGACTAAGAGAGTCAGTCATTGAAGAATTTGCTGTTTTGACAATCGAAATAACAAACTTTGAAGACATAAAAACAGCCTTCAACAGCGATAAAATTACAGAAAAATTCAAACGCAATTTATATGAAATGATAAAAAGACTTGCACGAAATAAAAAACTTCGTGTTCAATTCATAGATGACACTTTCATAATAAGATTTTGCAAAGATGAAAGCTTTAATGAATCTTGTAAATCAGCGATTGATTTTTCTATATACGTAGCTCAATCAGTGACAGAAATTAACCAAAAACTGTTTGAAGCAAAAGGTGTTGCAATAAAAGCACAAATGGCAATTCAAAAACGAGATGTCTACGCAAAACCATCTGAATACAAAGCAGGACTAAACATAAATGTCGTATATTCATCAAGTGGTAGATCTCATCTTTTCAATAATGTAGAAGTCGTTGTAGATTCATACATATACCAAGAAACAAAACTAGATTATCCTTATTTGTCATTAAGTGCAATTTTAATCAAAAACAAAATGGTTATGTTCTTTGAACTTGTACTTCAAAAACTTGTAAAACTCGAAAAAGAAGAAGAACAAGAAGATCCTAACCTCATAAAATTACCTAAAAACGTAGATTTTGAACCTGAAGAAGAATCTCCTGAAGAATTGATAAATTTCTCAAGCTTACATTGCTCATTTTTAAAAGCTAAAAGTTCAAATCTTTTGGACACTTTATCAGAAATTTATGCACAACAGCTTGAAAATCCTATTATTACAGTATGTGGCAATGAAAGAAGCGCAAAACTTTCACTAACGTCAAATCAACAACTCGAACAAGCTTTTCCTGAAACAAACATTATCAGATTTGCATGTTCAACAAAAAGTAAAAACACACCATATGGGCTTTTCAAACAGATAATAGCCAATTACAGAAATGTAACAGAAACAGATTTTCTACTTAACCCAGAAATCGTAGAAGCTCTTTCTCAAGAAAAATGCATCCAAGATTTATATCTAATGCATACCGACGGACACACGCATCCTGAAGATTTAAGATTCACATACTTTGACACATTTGCTAGTTTTATCAGAACTATTCCTTATAAAACACTTTTTGTCATAGAAGATTTTGAAAATGCAGATGACGGTTCTATTGAAATAATAAAATATCTAATCGACAACAAATATCTTTCAAACGTAAGCTTTTTAGTTTCTTGTGATGAGAAATTTGCATTCCACAGAAAAATCCACAAGCTTATGACCTCGAACAACTACTTTGAAATTCAACTAAAACCTGATTCAAACAAAAACATAGTTGCTCAAAATTCGTCTAAACTGAAAAACATACAAAACTCTTTCTTCTTCGAAAAAGTTTTAGAAAACACCAAAGGCTCAGATTTCTATTTCGAACAGGCACTTAAATACCTGACAGATGACGAAATCCTTGAACTAAAAGACGGAAAATATAAAATATCCCAAGACAGAATGCTCGTAATCCCAAAAGACATAAATGAGCTCGTACAAAAACGAATATTACACCTAAAAAATAAACAAAATGCTTATGAACTATTCGGATCAATGCTTCTTATTGGAGAAAAAATCTCACTACAAGTCCTTGAGCTTTTAGAAATAAATGACGCACTCAAACTGCTTAAATATCTTGAGCAATTAAGCCTTATAAAACAAGCAGAAAACAATGTCTTTGTCATAAACAACTTCAATTTATACAGATCAAACTTCATTAATTCAATTGAAAGCGACAAACTATACGACATAATCATAAACATTTTAGAAAAAATCTACATAAAAACGGATATTCCAAACGCCACAAAAGCAGAGCTTTTAGAGTTATCAACTTTAAAAAAAGAGGCCTTTGCGCAATATCACTCGCTAGCAATGATTTCTAGTCAATTAGGCGATTTTAGCGCATATTTGAATAATACAAATAAATTCCTTTCATTAGTCAGTAACGTAATCGACCCTCAAACAGATACAACAGTTGAGCAGGTCAAAATGGATGTTTACTCAGAACTCGCCTCACTGTTATACAAATATTATCCTGACAGAATTATGAATTTCCTTCAAATGCTTTTGGATAATCTTGAACAACAAAACGATGATCAAAAAATAAAAGAAGTTGCAAACAAACTTGTACAAAGTTGTCTAATTAGCGGTAACTATCACAACGCTTTAGAATACATCGGAAAAATAATTTCTAGAACCAAAAGAAGCTCATTTAATCCAAAAGACAAGAATTTTAACTTGAACTATTTTCTTGTGAATATGGTTACAATCGAAATCTACTATAACTTAGGCAGACTTAATGAATGTATTGAATTGTCTGATGAACTATTTAAAGACATTGATATTTCAACAATCGATGAATCAATACTACCTGAAGGTTTTTCAAAAAAACAATTTGATGATGCAATTTTAGACGCACTGTTTTTCACAAGCATTTCTAGAATCATACAGCTAAAACCTGACACTCAAGAATATCTTCAAAATATAATTTCCAAAGCACCACAAAACTACACCTGCTTTAAATTCTTGTGGCTTTTAGATGAATTTATCCACGGAAAAGATATAATTGCACCAATGAAAGAGCTAATCCAACAAGGGCTTAATGATAAATATTCACAAATCCTTTTCCCTCTTTTACAAGCGCTTGTATCTTTGAAATATCAAGATTGGAACAATTTAGGTAACTATATCTATAACGCAAAAATTCAAGCATCAAGCCTAAGATTCCACCAAATGGAACTGTTTTGTGAATTGATGATTGGCTATGCTTACCAAAATCTCAGAAACTTCAAAAAAGCCAAACAAATCTATTTGAGTATTACAGACTCATCATCAGACAAGGGCATTAAAAATATAACCTACCTAAGCTGGTATCTAACAGCCCAAATATCACTTTTAGAAGGTAATGTTGAACTAGCATTAAACATTTTAAATAATGCAATGGTGTCAATGGAAAACGATGAAAACGCATCAGATTACTTAGTTATGATTTTCAAAACATTTTATAGTGAACTTATGTTAAACACAGGAAAATTTGAACAAGCACTGTTCTGCGCGGAACAAGCTTTTGACATAGGATTAAAAAACCGAATTCTTTTAAACCTTCCCAAAATTGCAGATATCCTTGCATTCATATATAATCAAATATTATCATCAGGACAACCGCCTGAAGTTCAACAAATGTATAAAAACAAATTTTTGAAACTGCAACAAATAATGGCGGAACTCACACGCACTGAAGAAACGAATCAGTAAAAATGGGGGAATACATATGAAAAAGACAGCATCATTAATCATTTTATTTATGATGTTATTTAATATTACATATCCAGCGTTTTCTATGACAAAAACAGAAGAAAACGACTATATAAAAATAGAAAGAAAATCAAGACACCTACATAGCAGACTCTCAAAAAAATACACAGGGTACGAATATACAATAAAAAACATATATAATGAACCTGTGACAATTGAAAACGTGAGCATATGGGACAATGCATCTGATAAAGTAGCTTATCTTTCTGTAAAAAGACTAGGAGTGAGAGCTTCAGCTGAAACACTAGCAGCTGGAGCTGCATTAGCGTTACCTACATTAACATTGTCGTTAATAGGAGCTGTAATCGCTGTTCCATTTGTAATAGTAAGCAACGCAGCAGGTAATGTCGGAGCAACCCAAGAAGCCAAAAGATTCGACAAACAAGCGACACTACCAGCTGAAATTCCTGTTGGCAGCTATATTGAATTTAAAACAATGGCGCTACACAATCATCACCCATCAGCTAGAGTAACGTTCAAAAACCCTATCACTGATGAGAATATGAATCTTGAATTAAAATAAAAACCATTGCCAAGAATTAAAGATTAACCTCAGTCGCAGTCAATGGTGCGCCAATAACTCTTTCTAAGTTAGCAGCTGAAATATGATATTGCATCAATGTATTGTAATATTGCAACTTTGCATTCATATATTCAGTTTGAGCGTCTTTTAGCTCAATTGCATCACCTAAGCCGGCTTTGTATCTGCCTGCAGCTAAATCATAACGTTCTTTAGCAACATTTTTTGATGCACGCGCAACCGGTATAGATTCCTGTGCGTTTTTAAGCTGTATGTATGCTTGTTTTACATCAAGATAAACTTTTTGACGTTGTGTTTCATAATCAGCCTGATCTTTTTTGTAAGTCAAAGTAGCTTGATCAACCTGTTGTTTTAGTAATAATAAGTTCAAATTTGTGTATGAAATACCAGCACCAATTTGATATCCATAGTCTTTTGAAGGTTCACCACCACCTCTTGAATAAGAGCCAAAGCCAGTGATATCAGGTAAAAAAGCAACTTTTGAAGACTTAACTAGCAGTTTTGATCCTTCCATTTTCTTTTTAGCAGCAAGAAGTGCTGGGTTTTGTTGTGTAGCTATTTTCAAAGATTCGTCAAAAGTTATGTTATATTTTCTTTTGTCCAATCTGTCTTGGATGTCAAACTTTGCAAATTCAGGAACACCCATTGCATTTGTAAGTTGAGCAAATCCGCTTTCTACAGCATTTTTAGCCTGAACTAAAGTCAATTTTGTGTTATCCAAGTTATACTCAGCTGTTGAAACATCAATTTTTGCTTTACCTCCAATTGCATAATACGCTTTTGCTTGTTCTAAGTGGATTTGATATTGCAACACTGATTCTTCATAAACTTCAACCTGCTGTTGTAAATACAATTGGTTGAAATAAGCACTTTTAACCTGATAAACAACCTCGTTTATGCTAGATTGCAAAGTCTCACGAGCAGCTTCATAGGTCTTTTTCGCAACACCAGCTTGAGCACCTGTTTTACCAAAGTCATAAATCAACTGATTGAAACTCAAACTAGGCATATTCCACAAATTATATTTTTGCATAGGGAATTTAAAGTTAGTTACCATCATATCGTTTCTTGAATAACTAGCTTGAGCTGATATCGTTGGGAAATAGTTAGACCAAGCTTGTGCAATTTGGTTTTTATAGATATCTTTACTGATTAATTGTGAAAGAATTGTAGGATTGTTTTCTAAAGCAATTTTTACACAATCATCAACAGAAATAATACGAGTTGCAGAAACTGAACCTTCTACTGCATTAGCCGGCGCAAAAGCTTCTTCTTGCAAAGTTTCTGGTGGCTGTTGCATTTGGATTTCTTTTATTTCCGGTTGTCCCTTTTTAGAAGATTTCTTCTTTTTAGTTTTTTTATCTTGCTGATTTTTGCTATCAGCCTTTTTATTACCTTTTACAATGATTCTAACTGATGGTTTATTTTTGTCAGTCTTTGCTGTAACTAAAGTATCATCGTACTTCTCTTTTTTAGCTTTTTTAACCTTTTTAGGCTTTTGAGCTTTTTCTGGCTTCTCGAGCTTTTTAGAATCTTTAACATTTTTTTCTTCAAGTTTTTTCTCTTCAGAAGACTTTTGTTTTTTCACTTCTTCTTTTTTTACAGGCTCTTCTTTTTTGATGTTTTGTTTTTCATCGTTTTTTGCTTTTGATATTTTGAAAAAGCTTTTTTGCTCTTTTTGCTCATTAACAACCTTTTTCTCAACAGTTTTTTGTTGTTTTTCGACCTTGTTTGAATCTTTCTTTTTAAACAAATCTAAACTCAAACAAAATGCCTCTGGAGTTGTAGAACTCATTAGACCTATAACTATAAAAGATATTATTAATGTTTTTAAATTCTTATTCATTTCTTCCATCAAATCCTTGATTAATAAACATTATTCCTTTAGTTTTCGTCATTTTCAACTTTTTGTTGTTGATTTTTTTTCAAAACAAAATCAACAAAGTGCTGAATGATAACATAAAAAGCAGGCGTCATAACAGTACCAATTGTACCAGCTGCCATCATACCGCCAAATACAGTAGAACCAACTGAAATTCTTGAAGATGCACCTGCACCATGAGCCAAAATCAACGGTAACATACCAACTACGAAAGCTACAACCGTCATCATAATCGCCCTGAACCTTATATGAGCAGCCTCAACTGCAGCATCTTCAATAGACAATCCATTGTCCTCATGAAGCACCTTCGCAAATTCTACAATCAAAATTGCCTGTTTAGCAGCCAAACCGATAAGCATAATCATACCAACCTGAGAATAAAGGTCAAAGGCCTGACCCATCATAAGTTGGAACAAAAGTGCACCAGCAGCAGCCAATGGACAAATCAACAGTACGGCAAACGGAATTGACCAGCTTTCATACAACGCAACAAGGAACAAATAAACAAACGTCAATGCTAAACCAATAATCATCGTAGTTTGTCCGCCTGATTCCAACTCTTGTTTTGATGTACCAGACCATTCAAAGCCCATATCTTTTGGAAGCACTTCATTTGCAACTTCTTCCATCGCTTTCATTGCTTCGCCTGAGCTTTTGCCTGCTGCAGCGTTACCAGAGAATTGAACATTTCTATATTGGTTGTATCTTGTAATTGAACCTGCACCTACTGATTGTTCTAAAGAGACAACAGTTGTAATAGGAACCATTACACCAGCACTGTTTTTAACATAAATACCAGTTAAGTCATTTGCACTTCTTCTGAATTTTTGTTCAGCTTGCAATTGAACCCTAAATACACGACCTAATTTGTTGAAGTCGTTTACATAATAAGTACCTAAGGTTGAAGACAATGTACTGTATAATTCTGAAAGATTTATACCTTGCGCTAAAGCTTTTTGATAGTCAATGTTCACAATATACTGAAGCATATTTGCCTGATATTGAGTATAAACGTTAGACAATGATTTATGCTGATTAGCAGCAAGAATCAACTTATTTGCATATTGTTCGAGCTCTTGTGGAGTATATTCACCCTTAGACAACATTTGGAACTCGAAACCACCTAACATACTCATACCTGAAATAGCAGGTGGAGAGAACACACCAATTTGTGCATCTTTTATTTGACTAAATTCTTTTCTAACTCTGCCTTGAATTGCGGTAACAGACAAATCTGTTTCTTTGCCTTGAATCATTCTGATCAATTTTTGGAAGATATTAAACTCACGTTTACTCCATTCATCAAGTCTGATTACCATAAACGCTTGGTTTGAAGGTCCCATACCAACAAAAACGATTCTTCCCTCAACTCCTTCTGTTTTTTGAAGAATTTTATCCATTCTTTCTGTAACTTCTGTTGTTCTTGCAATAGAAGCACCAGCAGGCAAGTTAATTTGAGCCATTAATACAGCTTGGTCTTCATCAGGAATAAACCCTGTCGGTATTACCTTGAACAAAACAAGCATTAACACAACTATACCGCCATAAATAGCAAGAGTAAGTTTTTTGTTATACACAAGTTTTTTTACGTAATGCATATAAATATCGGTCAATTTTTGGAAATAAACATTAAATTCCATAAACAACCATTTAATAGCAGCAGATGCTTTGTTTGAAGGCTTTCTATTAGGGTCTTCATGTCTTAAAATAATAGAACACAAAGCTGGTG
Source organism: Candidatus Gastranaerophilales bacterium (assembly GCA_944322545.1). GTDB lineage: Bacteria > Cyanobacteriota > Vampirovibrionia > Gastranaerophilales > Gastranaerophilaceae > Limenecus. The sequence goes on along the minus strand of CALUPF010000028.1, from coordinate 53,161 downwards.
ATAGGGTTAACGCACAAACAGCTGACAAAGCAATTGACACAGCAATACATACAGCAAACTGTTTATACATCAAACCTGACAATCCTGGCATAAAGCTAACAGGCACAAATACAGCCATCAAAACTAACGCCATTGAAACCAAAGCTCCACCGATTTCCTGCATTGTAATCTGTGTAGCTTCTACTGGAGATTTTCCTTCTTCTAAGTGCCTTTTTACGTTTTCAATTACAACAATCGCGTCATCGACTACGGTCGCAACGGCTAATACCATCGCAAACAAAGTCAGCAAGTTGATTGACATATCAAACATAGGCAAAGCCGCAAAAGTACCAATCAAAGACACAGGAATTGCAATCAATGGAACCAAAGTTGCCCTTGGGTCTCCTAAGAATACGAAAATGATTGCAACAACGATAATTGAAGTTTCAATAATTGTTTTAACAACCTCTTTCATTGATTCTCTAATGAACAATGTGTCATCGTGAACCATAGACAATTCCATACCATCAGGAATTGTTTTTGAAACCTCTGCCATTTTTGCTTTAACTTCATTAACGATATCAATAGCGTTAGCACCAGGGATTTGTACAATTTGCATCAAAGCAGCAGGTTTTCCATCAACTTTACCGTTTCTTGAATAAGTTTCAGAACCTAATTCAACTCTAGCAATATCTTTGATTTTTATACTAGAACCATCTTGATTCGAACGTACTATGATATCTTCGAACTCAGAAGGTTCAAGAAGTCTGCCTTTTGTTCTTAATGTAATTTGAAATTTTTGTTTATCAGGACCAGGCTCTTGACCTAACGCACCTGCTGAAACCTGAACGTTTTGAGTGTTTATTGCATTTTGAACCTCTGACACAGAAACATTTAAGTTTGCCATTTTTTCAGTATCAAGCCATATTCTCATCGAATAATCGCCGGCACCATATACACCAACCTCACCAACACCAGGCAAACGAGCAATTTCATCTTTGATAAAAATAGAAGCATAGTTAGTAACATCCAATTGTGAATATCTACCATCAGTAGAAGCCAAATTCAAAATTGCAACCCCTGCACCAGAAACTCTTTGTTTAGCTGTTACACCAAGTCTTTTAACATCTTCAGGAAGCTTTGGTTGAATTTGTTGAATCCTGTTTTGAACATTTACTAAGTCAATGTTTCTGTCAGAACCTACTTTGAAATAGATTTGTAATTGATATGATTCATCAGAACTTGTTGAAATCATATACAACATATCTTCAACACCGTTTATCTGAGATTCAAGAATGGACGCAACAGATGATTCCACTACGTCAGCACTCGCCCCAGGATATGAAGCACTAACTGTAATCTGAGGTGGTGTAATGTTAGGATACTTTTCCAGTTTCAAACCTAACATTGCAATAGCTCCGACTAATGTAATAAAAATAGATATTACAATAGCAAATCTCGGTTTTCGTATAAAGAAATACAAATCTTTATTATTTTGTTTATCCTGATTATTTTGATTGTTATTCATTGATTACTCTTTACCTTTTATTCGGCTAACTTAACCTTTTTGTTCTGCTTTTTCTGTAGCTTTTTCATCAACTACAACAGCAGCCCCATCTCTAAGTCGTTGGAAACCTTTTGTGATAACTCTTTCTCCCGGTTGTAGACCATCTAGCACAATCCATTTGTCACCTTGCTGTTTTGTAGCAATTTTCACGTATTTTTGTTTAGCCTGACTTTGCTCATTAATAGTCCAAACGTAAGTACCATTAGAACTGTCAGAAACCGCAATTTGTGGAACAACTACAACCTTTACTGGCTTTTTAGCAATAGCTACTACGTTAACGAAGTCGCCTGGTACTAACAAATTATCTTTGTTCTCAAAAGTAGCTCTTAAAGCAATTGTACCGGCTGTTGGATCAACCTCGTTGTTAACAAACTCCAACTTACCTTTTTCCTTGTATTCAGAGCCGTCTGAAAGTGTTATTTTAACATCAGTTTCAGAAAGGTCTTTGTGTTTTGGACCTGCGTATTTTTTCATATACTGTACATATTCCTCACTTTTGATATTGAAATATGCATAAATTGGACTTGTTGAAACAATTTTTGTCAAAGGTCCTGATTGCGCATTCACAAGGTTTCCTTCTGTGATAAGAATTTTACCAACTTTACCATCAACAGGTGATGTGATTCTTGTATAACTCAAATTTAATTGAGCAGCAGCAAGATTAGCTTTATTCACATCTAATGTTGCTTTATTTTGATCACGAGTAGCCAAAGCTTGGTCGTAATAAGATTTACTTACGAAATCGTTTTTAACAAGCTCTTGGGCACGTTTTAATTCTTTTTCGGAATTTATTAAAGCAGCTTGAGCTTGTCTTACAGCGGCTTGAGCCTGTTGAACGGCAATAGCGTATTCATTTGGCTGAATCAAAAACAGTGTTTGACCTTTTTTTACAAAAGCACCTTCTTGGAAGTATCTTTTTTGCAACCAACCATTGATTCTCGCTACTACATCAACGGAATATTTAGCCTCTATACGACCAACAGATTCCGTTCTTGGGTAAATTACGCTTTCCTCAGCAACTGCAACATCAACAGGTGTTGGCATTTTTTGTCTTTCTGCCATAATTTTTGCACCTATTATACTTGCAGCTTTATTAAACACGATAGGGACGATAATTATTGCGATAATTATCCCTATGACTAACTTTTTATTCATTATAAACATCCTCTCCATAGCGTACAATTGTTATTATGATAACAATTGTTATTATATTAACAATTATACAAAATGGCAAGTTGTTTAAAATAGTACAACAGGAGTAGATTTAAAGGGTTACAAGCCACATTTATTTGTGTTACCGCTAGTCCATACACAGCGCCATAGCTTATCTGTATATTTCCAACCATTTCTTCTTAACAAATCAGCGCCACCATGAGAAGCCGGCTGAACAGTCTCTGCTTTGTTAAGCCCCCCATTATCAACTCTATTCACCTGAAACTCAAAATTATCTTTTCCAACCAGGTTTGGAGCTTGCTGACCATTTACATCTACATGGACATGACACAAAGAACCATTACATTCAGCCACTGTCATTGTCATCAAGCTTCTTGTTGAAACCGAATTGTTTGCAGCACAATTGTTTTTAGCCAATGTTAAATTAGGTGCTAAATATTTTGAACAAAAGGTTGTATTACTACTAAAATCCCAATTACTCATAGGACCTTCTGTTAAAGTAGCATTATCCATTGCGTCTTCAATGTCCATATATGCCTTTTTAGCCAAGGCAGCAAATTCTGTTTTTTGAGAATGTCTTTTTAACGTAGGCAAAGCAACTGCAGCAACAGTACCAATTACAGCGATAACCATTACCAATTCAATATATGTCATTGCACTTTTTTTATTAAACATCATATGAAACAAAGCCTTTCAAATTTACCAGTATTTTATATTCCAACCATCATCAACAAGCCGTCTCGTTTTATCTGACCCTGGACAAAACTTCCATTGGCCATTAGAATCCAGTGCATTACAGTTAGCATTATATTTACCAAAATCGAAAATGAACATATCAACCCCCTCCATATTGGGTTCATTTGGCCCATTTACATCTATAACAAAACTACGCATTTTTAATATTCCTGAAGCATTTCCAGATGCAGATATAGATATACCATCTGGCGTAATGATAGATCTTACAGATGGCTTGGAAACAGTACTGCTACCGTATGAGCGTATACCTTTAAAACAATTATTCGATGAATTATAACTATCTGAACAATCTTCTGCTTTACTAATATATTTTCTTAGATAATCTCTCAACATAAAACTGGCAACATCTGTTCGATTCCACTCATCAATATCTTGTTCTTCATTAGCAATGGCAAGATCTAATGCACCTACCAAAGTATTATAACCCTTTAATGCCATCTTAGCATTTTCTGTGCGCTGCGAATATTTCTTAATAGAAGGGACAGTCAACACAGAAACAGTTCCGATGATAACTAAAACCATAAGAACTTCTACTAATGTCATTGCCGATTTTTTAGTTATTTGCATGAATCACCTTTTTTTATCAATTTTCTAAATTTTGAATATCTAACAACTTCTTTATTTAAATCTTGAGTAGAATCTAAAAATGGATTGTCGATGTGTACTCTATTATCATATTTAGGATCAATGATATAAACTGAAGGATACGCAGAAATTCTGTATTCTTTAACTATTGCTTCATTTTGAGGATTTTCTACGTTTATTAAAACAAAGTTGAAATCATCTTTATTTATATTTCTTACTTTGTCCATTTTAGGCATGAACTTTTTACAATAAGTACACCAGTCAACGTAAAAAACTGCAAGCATTGGTTTATCTTCTTGAGCAGCTTGTTCATAAGTGACGCCTTTGTCATAATCAGAAGGCTTCATGTTTGCCTTTGGAAGTATTGCCATACAGCTTGTAATAGTTACCAATGTAATTACTAATACTATTCCCGCAATCAAGTAATATCTAACGTTCTGTTTCAAAGTTTTGCTCCTTTTGGCACAACTGTCACTCCACCTTCTGAAACAAAGAAGCCACGTGCCAGATCTTCTTCTTTGTCAAATCCTATTTTGGTATAAGCCGGTATATCAACATTCTTGTCTATAATAGCTTTTTGAATATGTGAATGTCTTCCGACATTAACATTTTCCATAATTATTGAATCTACAACACTCGAAAAACTGTTAATTCTAACTTTGGGCGATAAAATACATCTTGATAACGTACCGCCAGAAATTACACAGCCTTCTGAAACAAGAGAGTTTGTCGCCATACCACGTCTTTCAATTTCTTCCCATATAAATTTAGCGGGAGGATAGTTGTAATTGAAAGTTCTTACAGGCCACTCTTTTGTGTATAAGTTGAATTCAGGATCATAGGCTAACAAATCCATATTAGCCTGCCAATATGCATCCATAGTACCTACATCACGCCAGTATCCTCTTTCTGATTCTTCCATTCCTGGAAATTCGTTTTGCGCAAAATCATAAACATAAATTTTATCACCTTGCTCAAGCATTTTAGGAATGACGTTTTTTCCAAAATCGTGGTTTGAAGTCTGATTATCAGCATCGATTCTCAATTCTTCTATCAATTTATTACGTTTGAATATATAATTTCCCATTGAAGCAAGACATTTTGTCTCATCACCTGGGATATGTTTAGGTCTGAATTTAGGCTTTTCTATAAAGTTTGTTAAATGCCAATTTTCATCCACTTCCATAATCCCATATTCACCGGCTTCTTCAATAGGAATAGGAATAGCAGAAATTGTCAAATCTGCATCATGTTCTTTGTGGAAATCTCTCATTGATGCCACATTCATTTTATAAATATGATCACCGCCAAAAACAGCTACATAAGAACTGTCTTCACCCAAAATATGGTGAATATTTTGAAAAACAGCATCTGCAGTACCTTTATACCAGTGACCGTCAATTCTCATTTGAGCAGGAACCAAATCAACGTACTGATTGATTATCGGAGACAAAGGCCATGTGCGCAAAATATGCTTATTCAATGAATCCGACTTATATTGAGTCAAAATCTTTAATCTGTAAAAACCGGAGTTGATAAAATTGTTAATAACAAAATCAATGATACGGTATCTTCCCCCAAAAGGGACTGCAGGCTTAGCTCTATCACGAGTTAAGGGATAAAGTCTTTTTCCTTCTCCGCCGGCTAAAATCATAACCAAAGTATCATCAACAGACATAAAACACTCCTATCAACAACCTCTTATGCATTCATCATATCACAATTGATAGGAAAATGAATAAAATAAACAGATGAAAAAAGACCTGATTTGTAAATCAGGTCTTTTGTGATTATATCAACTTTGGTTCATTGTAATTAAAACCTAATTCTTTATCAACCGTATTTCTATGTCTTTTAAGATATCTAAAGGAGTTATCTTTATCATCCTTATAGTAATATTCCGCAGGATTCATTCCATCTTTCATATCTATACTTACTTCCTTGATTCGTCCATTTGGATAGAACCAATACTGTACGCTTCTGTTATTAGGCAAAGTTTTTTTCACAGAACCATCTGTCATCATTCTATATCCTTTAGGAGATATACTATTGCCTTTATTGTCAAATTGCATTCCATTTGCAGCTACTGACTTAACACCATTTAAAGGAGTAAATGTTTTGTCATTAGCATTCCAAGCATAATGTGTCTTTGTTTTTGCATCATAATAAGTGTTGCCATGAGCAGTTTTTCGTAATCCTAAATTTTTCGCAACGTGATCTTTATTTGCATAAACTTTATTGTCATCTGTCACTAATTTCATCGATTTTATTCGACCGTTTTTATCTCTTAGGATACTGCTGTTAGTATTTGCTGCGACCTTATCTTCAGTTCTGGTTGTGCCATCCGCACCAACATATACAAGACCTTTTTGAAGAACAAACTTGCCATTTTCATATTTATAGTGGTTACCCGCAGCATCTTTATAGTATGCAGCATTGTTAGTTTTGCTATATCCAGCAGCTTTAGCCGCTTCATCAGCGACAGATCCTTGAGAACCACCCGTATTTTGTCTTACAGGTGTCTCTGTTTCACGTTTTTCAGCCAAGCTAGCACGATAATCAGCTTTTATCTCATCAGCATTTCCCTTATCTTCAAGGGCTCCAGCGATTTTCACTACATCACCCATATAAAGATATTCTTTACCTTTTTTACCATGTAGTGCATTAGGGTTATTTTTTATAAACTCAGCTTTAGCTTCAGCCAGACTTTCCTCATTAACTTCTTTACCTTGAGCTTCTAAAGAACGTTTCAATAAGTCTTCCAGTTTTTCGCCAGGTTGCACAGTGTAATTTGTTGGAGTCGCTAATCTTTGTTTTTCAGCCTCTGCTTCCGCCTTAGCTTTTGCCTCAGCCTCTGCTTTAGCTTTAGCTTCTGCCTCTGCCTTAGCTTTTGCTTCGGCTTGTTCTTTTTCTAATTTTGCAAGCGCTTCTTGTTGAGCTAGTTGAGTATCATACTCGTGAATAATTGACTCTGTGGATTCCTTTTTATCACCTTTTGTAGCTTTAAACACGGATTTAATAAATGCTTTTAAGTCTTTACCTTCCACATTTACACCTAGCTCTTTAAATGCTTCATTAAAGAACTCAGCACCTTTTTCAAGTTCTTTTTTCGACAATTTTCCATCTTTTCCGCCATCTGTATCTAATGCAGAAAAAGCGTCCATTGCCATAGCTAGTTCAAGCTTATTCAGACCACCATCACCATCCATGTCGAATGCCTTAAAAATATCAATCAATTTGTTATTTTTCTTTTCTAAAGCAGCTCTTTCTTCTTTAGAAATACCTTCAGATGAAACCTCTGATAAATCATATTTTTTTCCATCACCAATTTTTAAATCTCTAAAGCTCATACGCGCACACCTTTCATTCCTTATAAAGATATTTTTCTTATCGACACATTACCTTTTCGTGTTTAGACTTTTTCATTAACAATTTACACATCGTAACATTTATAATAAAATTGCTTATGTCTATAACAAGTTGGAGAAATACTATGACACGCCCGATGACAATAACAGAAAAGATTTTCGCAGCACACGCTAACCTAGAATCAGTAAAAGCAGGAGACTTAATCACAGCAAAAGTTGATATTACTTTAGCTAACGACATAACAGGCCCTGTTGCAATAAAAGAATTCAAAAAAATCGGCGTTGAAAAAGTTTTTGATAATCAAAGAGTTGTTTTCGTTCCAGACCATTTTGTTCCTAACAAAGATATAAAATCAGCACAACAAGCCAAAATGGTTAGAGAGTTTTCAAAAGAACAGAATCTTAAAAACTACTTTGAAGTAGGCAGAATGGGGATAGAACATGCACTATTACCTGAAAAAGGTATTGTAACAGCAGGTGATTTAATTATTGGAGCTGACTCCCACACCTGTACCTATGGTGCATTAGGAGCTTTTTCAACTGGTGTAGGTTCTACTGACCTAGCGTGCGCAATGGCGTCAGGAGAAACTTGGTTCAAAGTTCCTTCGACAATAAAAGTTGAATTCAATGGAAAGCTCAACAAATGGGTTAGCGCAAAAGATCTAATTTTACACTTAATTGGAGACATAGGCGTTGACGGAGCATTGTATAAAACGCTTGAAATAGGCGGAAGCGCAATAAAAGATATGGACATGGATGGAAGATTAACCATTTGCAATATGGCTATTGAAGCAGGTGCAAAAAATGGAATAATCGTTCCAGATGAAGTGACAAAAGAATATCTCAAAAACAGAAGCCTTAGAGAACCTGTTTTTTACACAAGTGATCCAGATGCAGAATATGAAAAAGTTCTTGTCTATGATGTTTCTGAAATTGAGCCGACCGTTGCATTCCCTCATCTTCCAGAAAACACAAAACCTATTTCAAAAGTAGGGAACATAAAAATTGACCAATCAATCATTGGAAGCTGCACAAACGGAAGACTCGCTGACCTAAAAGTCACAGCAGAAATCCTCAAAGGAAGAAAAGTTCACCCTGATGTGAGATTGATAGTATTCCCAGGAACTCAAGACATCTACTTAGAAGCAATGAAATTAGGCTACATTCAAACAATCATTGAAGCAGAAGGAGCCGTATCAACTCCAACTTGTGGTCCGTGCCTTGGTGGATACGCAGGGATTCTTGCCGAAGGAGAAAAAGCAATTTCAACAACAAACAGAAACTTTGTCGGAAGAATGGGACACGTTGATAGCGAAGTGTATCTTTCTTCTCCAGCTATTGCGGCGGCAAGCGCAGTTTTAGGTCGAATCGCTTCACCTGATGAGCTTGATTAAAAAAAGCGTAGAATATTACGTATCTGTAAGATTTCAGAGGAAAAAATTTGTAATCATTTTTTGTTTATGATAATTTAGCTTTACACGTGAAAAACCAAATAAGGAGCAGAAAATTGAGAAAATACGAATTACTCACAATTATTAAACCAAATATGGATGCTGAAGAAGCTGATAAAATAATTGCTAAAATCGAAGAAACAGTTAAATCTTTGGGTGGCAATGTTTTTGCTACTGACAAAATGGGTAGAAAAAAATTAGCTCACGACATCCAAAATTTCAGAGACGGACACTTTGTAGCTCAAAGAATGGAATTAGCACCTGACAAAGTTGTTGAATTCAAAAGACAATTAAGATTGAATGACAACATCTTAAGAATCATGTTTATGGAAGATTCTAAAGTTAACGCATAGTTAAGAAAGTGTCAGGAGCGGAAAATGAGCTTAGCAAAAGCAGTTGTAACAGGAACAGTTTACAGAGCACCGGAAAAACGTTTTACGTCTAACAACGTGCCTATTTCCGCATTTGCTTTGAACATTTCCGACAATGAAGAAACATTGGTTAGAATTGTTGCTAAAGGAAATTTAGCAGATACAGTCGCTGAAACAATCAACAAAGCAGATAGAGTTGTTGTAGAAGGCAGACTTCAAAATAACACCGTCAAAAGTGAAGACGGCTCAGAAAAAAGAATCGTTGAAATTGATGCTTTTGCTATTGAAAAAATGGCAAACACAGGAGCTTCATCAGCTTCTCAAGCAAAATCACCTGATTCTATTGTCCAATTCGGACAAACCGATTTCTCGGACGACTTAATTGGGGAAGATGAAATTCCGTTTTAATTCAAAATTTCTCACTTAGGTTAGTTCGGGCGCAAACGCCAAATTACAGATTAAAATAGAAAAGGAAAAAACAATGGCAAGACCACAAATCGACAAAAACAAAAGAAAAAGCTGCAACTTCTGTGCAGATAAAGTTGAAGTTATTGATTACAAAGATGCACAAAAAATCAGAAGATATTTAACAGAAGCAGGAAAAATCCTTCCTAGAAGAATCACAGGAACTTGTGCTGAACACCAAAGAATGTTAGCTAGAGCTGTAAAAAAAGCTAGAGAAGCTGCTTTAATCAACTACGTTTACGACTAATAAGTAAAGGTAATATAAAAAAAGACCTCTTAAAAGAGGTCTTTTTTATTGCCTTTATAAAATATTTATTTCAACTCATTTATAACAAAATCAACAGCACCTTTGTTCTCATCGAATATTTTTCTAGAATCAATACAAGCCTCATTGTAATAGTTTGCATCTGTCAAAAGTTTTTTCATATCTTCAGTAAGCTCATTTTGTGAAGAAGAGAGTTTTGCTGCTTTGGTGTTTGTCAAATATGCATAAATATCTTTGAAATTGAAAACGCAATCTCCAGAAAGCACAGGTTTCCCCCAAATATTTGCCTCAAGAGGGTTATGACCACCGGTTGTTGAAAAACTGCCGCCAATAAAAGCAAAATGACAGATTGAAAACATCTTCATCAACTCACCCATAGTATCAAGCATAATGATATCATTATTCTCGAACGTGTCATTTTTACTTCTTCTACCGTATGAAAAGCCACTTTCTTTTAACAAAGCCTCTACAGCATCATATCTTTCAGGATGTCTTGGTGCAATTAAAAGCTTTAGGTTTGGATAGTCTTTTTTTATTTCACTATAAGACGCTAAAACAATCTCATCTTCGCCTTTATGAGTGCTAGCCGCTGCAATCATTTTTTCTCCATTTAGTTTTAAACCATTCGCCAAATCTGAAATCTCCTGATTATTCAAAACAGGAGCAATATCAAATTTCAAATTCCCCATAAATTTTGTTTTTTCTTTTGGAGCACCAACATCTAAAATTCGTTCAACATCACCTTCAGATTGCATAAAAATCCCTTCATACAAGCTCAAAATAGGTTTAAAGAAAAACGAGAATTTTTTATATCCTTTATAAGAATGAGGAGATAACCTACCGTTCACAATGTATACAGGAATGTTTCTTCTTTTGGAAAGATATACAAAATCAGGCCAGATTTCAGTTTCAGCAATGATAATTTTATCAGGCTTAACAGCATTTAAAAACGCATTCACACTAAAGAAGTAATCAAAAGGAAAATATGTAATTTGATCTACAACCTTTGAAAGTTTCTTGTTTGCAATTTCTTGTCCTGTTTTTGTCGTGGTTGAAAGCACAATATTTGCTTGAGGGAATGTTTCTCTAGTTTTTTTCACAAGCGCTTCTATCGCATTCACTTCACCGACTGAAACTGCATGGAAGAATATTGTTTCTTTATTTTCATCTAATTTAATATTATAAAAACCGAGCTTTTGCCAAATGCCAGCTCTAAACTTTGGCACTAAAACCAAAGCTATTAAAATCACAGGCAAAAGCAAAATGCTCAATAAAATAAGCAATAAATTGTAAATAACACTAAAAAACAGCATAAACTCTCTCCTTTACTTTTTTTAAGTTTATAAAAAAATAAGGTTAGTTTCAATTAGATTTTGATATTTGAATATTTATTATAATTATTAAACACCCTCATAGAATTAGGCAAAGGCAACTGTGTAGTTATATTTTGAACAATTTGTTCTTTTCTGACAGCTCTTTCTTCTTTTTTGTTAAGTTCTTTTTGAACAACATTAGCAAGCTTATTTCTAACATAAGGAGTAACTAAATTACACGCCAAAACAGAAGCAAATATAGCAGCAAAAACGCCCATTCCATTTTTAAAGCTTTTAAAATCTTCTTGAACTAAAGCCATAACATTTCTAATGTTTCTTTTATCAAGCCCATTGGCATTTTCAAACATACTCATTTTTGTATAATTAGAAAAAGTCTTAGACAAAGATTTAAGTTCTTCTTTTGAAAAAAGAGATCTCCAATTTGATCTGTCAACAGCTGCTAGCTTAGAAGGTTTTAAAGATAAAATACGATCGACTATATCACCAGGAATAATATAGCCTCGTTCAACAGCCATATCAGAACCACGTTTAATTAAATCACATAATGAATAATACATTACAACGTTTACTGCTGCATCTGAAGCTTCTTGAGGAAGAAGAAATTTCTTTTTCTTCTTATCAATTTTTTTATCAGTTAAAATAGCACCTAATTGGGCAGCAGAACTAAAGACCCATCCCAATGCGCCCATATGGACAAGCATTTTTCCACCATCACCAGCGTAGGCTTTGAACAATGAATCTTTGAACTTCATAAATGTATTAGCAACGCTCATTTATTCACCTCCTTTTGCAATTTCAAAAGAAGTGAAGGAGTTTTATTCAAATCAGTATGATTTTGACCATTAGATGACTTAACACCATTTTTCGCATTAGGGTCATCTGGTTTAATCTTTTTATAAAAAACACCTGTTAAATGCTTAGTTAAAGGCGCATCAATCATGAAATTAGTGAACAAACCGGCAACAGTACCGATTAACGTACCCATACCTTTTCTATACAAATTCATTTCCTGTTCAGCAGCCTTCTCTGACAATGCATGTGAAACAGTTTTGAATCCTGGTAAAAAGAAACTTTTTAACTTATTGACAGCAACAAGTCTTATGCCATTTCCAGCTACTGAAACTTTTCTGTATTGAGACAGTGCATTTATCATCTTAATGCTGTAATGTCGAACTAAAACACCAACTGTCGTACCAGCAATAATTTTGGCAAGAGTCCTCGCTACTGACATCATCCTGGTATCTTCATCTTGCTCTTTATTGTGAAGGTCAATAAAAGGCTGCGTCATCAATGCTGTCGCACCTTGAATCAGTCTTTGTTCAGGTGAATTTATTTTTTCACCAACAAATTTTATTCCTGAAATTATTTTTTTGTTATCAATAATCAAGAAAGTTTGACCTTTCACTTTCGGCAAATTTTATTGTACCAGATTTCAATAAAATTTGAGACTACTTCACAAAACATGTAAAACAAATCGATACAAAAAATTTACCAAAAATCAGAATTTATGAAGCTTTTTTAATAATTTTATTCTAAATATTCCTTAAATTTTTTATCAATTTCTATTTCATACCCACAAGTATCAAAAGTCTCACAACCGCCTAATTTTATTTTATCAGTTACTTTGGGATACTCACGACAATAAATTGAGCGAAAAAAATAATCTCGACAACGATTATTCTCATCTAAAGACTTGCATCTGAACAATAAAACCTGTTGACCATTTTTTTCTTTTCTTGAACTTTTTCCTGAAATTTCAAAATGATAATATTTTTTATCAAACTCTTTTAACTTTTCAAACTGCTCTTCGTTAGTGACATAATTATCCTCAATCATAAAAACAATATTACGACAACAAGCCCCACAACAATTGCATTTGCCTTTTATTCGATATTTTGATGTAAATAATTTCAAAAAATAAAATCTTAAATATAAATACAGATTTTTTATCATTCTCTCACCCAAAAATCGTTTCTGACTAACGGCCAGTCAAAATCGTTAAACTCAAAAATCTGTAAAAAATAATATCCCTTTTCAGGAACTACTATATATGAAATAAAAGAATTATCGCCTTTTTGAACCTGATAATCCTGTGCCCAATAGACTTTATAGCCCCAATGCTGTGTTTTTTCTTCTTTTTTTACAAGCTGAACTCGAATATGATCATCTTTAAAGCCCAGTGGCACAATCATAATAAAATGAATTTTTTGCCCCACTCTAAAATATCTTGTTGTGTAATTAATCGTCTGAGCAGTAATAGGACGACTATTGAACAATAACAAAGGTCTGTTTTTTTTAAGATGAAAACGCCAACCGCTCATAAATATAGCAGTAAAGCATAAAAACAGCACAACAAAATATTTTGAATAAATTTTCATCTTATTTCTTAGATTTTAAATATTCTATCTGCTTTTTAACCTGAGAATTCATATCATTATCTGTTGAAATAGAAACAAATTTTTCATAATTCAAAATAGCCTTTTCAACATTATTCTCAGTTTCATAAGCCATAGCTAAAGCATAATAAGCATATGCATAATTAGGATCTACTGCAATTACTTTGTTGAAACAATCTTTAGCTTTTGCATAATCATCTAATTCTGCATAACACAAGCCAGAATTATACATAGCATCAGTATTTTTAACATTTAAAAATACAACTTTTTCATACTGTTCCAAAGCTTTTTTAACGTCAGCTTTAGCTTTATAAGCATTACCTAACTTAATCAATGCAGCTTCATCTTTGTCATCTAAAGCTATCGCTTTTTGATACTCTAAAATAGCTTTATCATATGCCTTGTCTGACATCAATGAATCAGCCAAACCAATATGAGCCTCAGCATTGTTTGAATCTAGAGCAATTGCTTTGCTAAATACATCTTGAGCTTCTTGATTCTTTTCATACTTAGCTAAAGTTTTTGCATATTCAACATTTGTATCAGCGTCATCAGGATTGATTTCAATTGCTCTTTCAAATTTTTCAATAGCTTTTGATTTTGCGCCAATTGAATCATAAGCTTTAGCCATAGCTTTATATGCGTCAGCATCATTTGCATTCAATGCTGCAGCTTGCTCATAGCAATTAACAGCTTTTTTTTGCGCACCGGTTTTCATGAAATAATCGCCCTGATTCAAATAAGCTTTGCCTAAATATTCTTTAACCTTGGGCTCATTTCTTTGAGAATAAAGATTCTTGTATATAGAAATTGCACTTTCATAGCTGCCTACTGCATGCAACGCTATTGCCTTGTTAAACAATAAGTTATAATCATTTTTATCTTGAACTAAAAGCTCATCATAAAGCTTAATTGCTTCATTATAATTTTTATTGAAATGATAGCTTCTAGCTAACTCTCTTTTAACTTCATCATTGTCAGGCTTAAGCTCTAATGATTTCACATAAGAAGAGATAGCATCTTGATATTGAGCATTTTTTTGATAAATCAAACCTAAATTGTAATAAGCCATAGGATCTTTAGGCTTGTAAGCAATGTATTCTTTATACATGTTGATTGCATCTTGAGTCTTGCCCATATCAGCAAGCAAATTTGCATAATCAAACTTCAACGCATCTAAATCAGGTTTGATTTGAAAAGCATTTCTGAACTCAATCAATGCCAAATCATTTTTATCCAATCTGACATAAGCTAACGCCATATTTCCATGAGAAGCATAATCGTTTGGATCTAATCTGACAGCTTTTTTGAACATCTCAACAGCATTTGTATAATCACCTGAACGCAACAAAGCCAAACCATAGTTAGGATATTCATTAAAACCTGTCGGATTTTTAGTGTATAAAGTTGCATACTCATCAGCAGCATCTTGATATTTGTCTAGCTTTAAATAGATAGAAGCGAGATTTTCTCTTGCCTCAACGTTATCAGGATAATATCCGAGGAAAGTCTTGAAATATTTAATAGCTTCTTGATTATCGCCTTGCAAAAACTTCACATTAGCAAGGTTCAAATAATTGTACTTATACTCAGGAAATATAGTCAAAGCCTGATTATAAGCCTGAAATGCGTTTTCATATTCATGCTGCTGTTGCAAAATATTACCCATACTGATATAAACAACTGCGTCGTTAGGTTTTAAGCGTACAGCTTTTTTATAAGCAACTAAAGCGTTTTGCCAGTCGCCCATTTCTGAATATAAACCGCCTAATTTTATGTATAAAATAGCTTCATCAGGTGATAATTCAATCGCCTTTTTAATCTGCTCAGCAGCCTGTCCTAAGTTGTTGTCTTTTTCTAAAATATTTGCAGTCTGAAACAACTGATAAGATTCTGGTGACATCTTTGCAGATACACTCATTGGAGCAACAACGCCCAACGCTAAAGATAAAGCTAATGCTAAAGTCAATTCTCTTCTCATGGTTATTATTATCTTATATTTTTAAAATAAAAGCAATACAAAGCAGTTGCAAGAGCAGCATATATTTTTCTTAAAAATAACATATAAAAAACAGGTATCATTGAAATTTATCAAAATAATATGCTTAAATTTGTAAATTTTTGAAGGGCAATATAACAAAAAAGAATCTGTTTGTTTTTTAATCGAAGTAAGTAACTAAAATACGAGAATATTAAAATGCGAATACAAATACCGAGTTACAATCCTTACGTAAATAAATATACAATAACTCATAGCAAAAAGAATAAAACAAGCAGCTATACTGTAAACACAATAGTAACAGATCAAGAAAAAAATTATATGTTTCAGAATGCAAGAGTAAATGTTGAAATAAGTAAAATAAGTAAAGAAAAAGAATTTTTAAAAAATTTAAATACGGAATACTGGGCAAAATATATAAAATTATGTGAAAAATACAAAGACACAAATCAAAAACAATTCGCTATTGAATGTCTTAAACTTGTAATGGACTATGATAGACAAAAGATAAAATATGCGCAAAAAGAAAAAATAAGCTTTTTTCAATCTGAATGTTCTTGTATAGAAGACATAAAGACAGCAAGCAACGAAATAGAAAAATTTATAAACTTAAACAAAAAATATAACAAAGATACACCCGCTATTTTTAATGCAAATTATAATGTATCATTTAGTTCTAAAAAAGCAAAAATAATTAATCAACTAACAAAAGAACAAAAAATTGAATGTAATTTTTATATTCACTCTCATTCATTATTGTGCGGGGGAATATCTGCTATATATGGAGAATTATGTGCTCTTGGCTTAGATATCGGACCTTTAATAGCACTAGAAGCACATATGTTTTACAATTTAACAAAAACATTAAATGCTGATCCTCATTCAGCAATCGTTCATGGACTTACACACATGCTTAATGCAGCTAATGCTGGTGGACACATTGTAAAAACGATAGCATCTTGGGCTGTTAGTGCAGGTCACTTAGCAGCTATTCCTACAACAGGTGGCACAGCGTGTCCACACATTTCTGCGGGACTTAGAGCTGTAAATGGGCTGATATCGTCAACGTTATGTGAATCTATGGGGTGGGCATTTGTAAAAGACTATCAAACAGGGCAAATGAATATCAATCAAAAAACTAAAGAAGCTGGAGCAGCAATTATATTTCAAGCCTTATCAAATTTCATTAATGTAGATAATATACTTCAGCTATTGAACAACGAAAGTGCTAAAAAACTTGCACTATCAATATATAAGAATTCGCCACAAAATTTAAATATATTTTTACAAGGAGCACAAAATATTATCCACTCCAATTCAATGACTTATGCCGCACAGGGTTTATCAATAATAGTTCCAGCACTTGGTAAAACATTAATTGAAAATGGTGGAAAAATATCATCTGATAATTTTGAAAATTTAATTAAAAATTCGATATTTTCTATAGTTACTAGTAATGTGATAGGTAATTGTATAGATGTAAACAATAAACAAGAAATGAAAAAATACGTAGAAATACTATCCAATGACCCCAAAATAAAAGAAATGCTACATGCTGAATTCGTTAAGTTGGGAATAAAGAGTGGCATGACAAAATTTTTAAATAAAAACACAATTAATGGTATTGAAGATTTATACAATAACCTTTGCCCTAAAATTATAGATATAGCTCAAACAATGAAAGGTATATAAAATGGATTTTTATACAACATACTTGAGCACAATAAATGGATTAAATAAAGAACCTTATAAAAAAGACTCTACATATGAGTTTGTAAAAAATCCACAAAAAGCCAACACGCAAAGAGCAAAAATATTTGCAGAAAGTTTCAATATAAATTATCCGGACTGGGAAAAAGATGAATACTTGGTACACAGACTAAAACAAGATACACCTAAAGCACGACTACAAGGCAAAATTCCGTCAGATCCTTTTGCAACAGAATTGCCTGAATGGTTAAAAATAATGTTTGGTCTTACAGGAATTGGCTTTTTTATGTCAATACTTTTAAAAGACATCTCCGGTAAAGAAACAATCCCCAAAAGCAGCAAAGCCTTATGTCTTGCATTTGTTGTTATCATAAGCACTTGTATAGTCGATTCTATAAAATATATAAAAACAGGGCAAAGATTATTTGAAAAAAATCAGAAGATAAAAAAAGGAAATGAAAATGAATTCCACTCAAACTCAATTGTTCAATCTAAATAGTAAACCCAAAGACTATGCATATCAACTTTTTAGCAACCCTGAAATTGCAAAAAACAAGTTTGAAAAAAGACTTGCAGAAAAATTTAATAACAAAAATCCAGACTGGAAAAATAATGAAAATCTTGTTCACTATTTAAAACAAGACACTGTTGCAGCAAGAATGAAAGGAAGACCCCAAACAGGGTTCTCTTTAGGTGATATATTGGCACCAGGGAGAATTAATGCCGTAAACGGTATATTGGGCACGATTGTCGGACTTTGGCTTATCAAGTTTATTTCAAAACTTAACATAAAACCATTAAAAAAAATAATTACTGTTGGCATTCTTTATTCTATGACAATCAGTTCTTTAATCGCAGCTGACTCTATAAAATACATAAAAACAGGACAAAGATTATTCGAAAAAAATCAGAAGATAAAATAAAATAGCAACGAATATTAAAAAGCGAACCCACAAGGATTCGCTTTTTGATATTTGATAAAGATTCTTTCGGCCGTGCCGCATCTCTCTAACGTTTTGAGAATTGGAATCTTTTTCTTGCTCTTTTTCTACCGTATTTTTTACGTTCTTTAACTCTTGCATCTCTAGTTAAAAGACCTTCAGCTTTCAACACGCTTCTGTATTCAGGGTTAACTTCTAACAAAGCTCTTGAAATACCGTGTCTGATAGCACCTGCTTGAGAAGAAATTCCGCCGCCAACTGCTTTAACTTTAACATCATAGTTTTCTAAGTTTTCTGTCAAAGCTAATGGTTTGAAGATTTGAATTTCCAAAGCTGGTCTGTTTCCGATGTAAGCAGCAAGAGTTTTTCCGTTAATGAATACTCTGCCTTTACCTTTAACTAGTTTTACAACTGCAATAGAGGTTTTTCTTCTGCCTGTTGCCATAATTACGTCTGCCATTATTTAACCTCCATTTCATATACAACCGGTTTTTGAGCTTCATGTGGATGCTCAGCACCAGCGTAAACTTTCAGTTTTGTGAACTGTTGTGCACCTAATGTATTGTGTGGAAGCATTCCTTTAACAGCTTTTTCGATAGCTTTTGTAGGATCTTTAGCCATCAAATCTTTGAAAGAAATTGCTTTCAATCCACCTGGATACATTGTGTGGTGGTAGTAAATTTTGTCAGTTTCTTTTTTACCAGTAACCTGAATTTTTTCAGCGTTGATAACGATAACAAAGTCACCTGTGTCAACGTTTGGAGTGTATTCAGGTTTTGTTTTACCTCTTAGCAAGTTAGCACAAACAGTAGCTAATCTACCTAAAGTTTGTCCTTCAGCGTCGATTACATACCATTTTCTTTCAACTTCTAGAGGTTTTGCTGAATATGTTTTCATCTTTCAGTTTTCCTTTATTTCTTGTTGCTATTATTTTTGTTTGTATCAAATTATTCAACACTATCAGTATTTGAATAATCTTCATAACCAACCTCAACTAACGTAAGTCCGTCAGGGCTGATTGTAGGTCCTGCTTTTGTTCTGTCTTTTGCGTCTAAAATGAGTTTCATAGCTTCGGGTTCAAGCTTGTCTTTCTCAATCATGAGCAAAGTTCCAACAATTGTTCGCACCATATTATATAAAAACCTGTTTGCGACAATCTCAAAAGTGATGACATCACCCTGTTTTGTACATTCAGCTTTATATACAATACAGTCCTTTGCAGGATTGGCTGTTTTCATTGATTTAAAAGAAGTAAAATCATGTTCTCCAATTAAATAAGAAAGAGCCAGATTCATTCGATTCAAATCTAAGGGTTCTCGAATAAGAAGCGAATGAGAATCCCAGACACTTCTACATCGTCTGTTGACGATTTTATACTGATACCTGCGATATTTAGCACTCAACTGAGCATGAAAGCTATCATCAACCTGTTCAATCTTTGATACGCTTATGTCTTTAGGAAGGATTCCATTTATAGAATTGAGAAACCTTGAAGCAACAATCGGCTCCTCACTCACAAAATGAACAACCTGACCTTTTGAGTGAACTCCGGCATCAGTTCTGCCTGAGAATATTGTTTTTTTTATTGATTTGTTCAATGTGCTAAGGGCTTTGTTAAGTTCAGACTGAATTGTCACCTCATCAGGCTGAACCTGTGAGCCCGAATAATTTGTTCCAATGTATTCAACTGTTATTGAATACTTAGGCATCTTACACTAACTGTATCAATGCCATTTCAGCAGCATCGCCGCGTCTTGGTGGCATTCTGTAAATTCTAGTGTATCCGCCGTTTCTGTTTTCGTATTTTTTGCCAACTTCGCTAAACAATTTTCTCAAAACAGTTTGAGCAATTGCTTTCTTTTCTTTATCAGCTTTTACTACGTCTTCTAAAACTTCACCTGTTTCAAAATTCATAAATTTGCCAGTTTCTTTGTCAAAAATGAATTTTGCAGCCTGTCTTCTTGAATGAAGGCTTCCTTGTTTTGCAAGAGTGATGATGTTTTCAGCATATGGTTTTAAAGCTTTTGCTCTAGCCATAGTTGTTTTGATTTCACCGTGCAAAATAAGTTCAGTCGCTAAAGAACGAAGCAAAGCCTTTCTTTGGTCTTGTGCTTTTCCTAATGTGTGTTTTTTAGACTGGTGTCTCATTTTTATTTGTCCTTATTAATTAATTATACTAGTTATCTAATTAAGCGTTTCAGCCAATAGCCTCTACACTTCTTCTAAATCTACACCTTCTGGGTTAGGCATTAAGTCTAAACCAAATTGGTGTAATTTTTCGATTACTTCATCTGAAGATTTTTTACCGAAGTTTTTGATGTTCAACAAATCATGTTCTGATTTTTTCAATAATTCAGCCATGTTGTTGATGCTTGCTCTTTTCAAGCAGTTGTAAGCTCTAACTGACAATTCCAAATCTTCGATTGAAATTGTAGGAGCAGCTACATCAGCAACAACTTCTTCTTCAACCACAGCAGCCTGAGGAACTGTTATAACAGGAGTACCTGTGATAGCAGCGATTTGCATGAAGTGTTCGATTAAGATGTTAGCAGCTTGTGATAAAGCGTTGCTTACATCAACAGAGCCGTTTGACCAGATTTCTAAGTTCAATTTATCGAAGTCTGTAACATCTCCAACACGAGTGTTTTCTACGTTGTAGCTAACACGTTTGATAGGCATAAATGTAGCATCAATCGGTAACATATCGATAGGAAGTCCGTTTTTGCCATCTTTCAATACATCGTGAGCAATGTATCCTTTTCCTGATTCAACAAGAATATCAGCGTGGATTGAACCGCCTTCAGCTACCGTACAAATCAACCAGTCAGGGTTAACAATTTTAACACCTGCAGGAAGTTGGATATCAGAAGCCAAAACAGGGCCTGGTTTGTCAACATCTAATCTCAATTGTTGAACTTCTTTAGAATCAGTTTTAACAACCATTCCTTTAAGGTTTAACATGATATCGATTACGTCTTCAACGATACCAGGAATTGCAGTGTATTCGTGAGTGATACCTTCGATTCTTACTGCTGTAACAGCTGAACCTTCTAGTGAAGATAACAATACACGTCTCAATGCGTTTCCTATTGTGTTTCCGAATCCTCTTTCCAACGGCTCGATTACGAATTTACCGTATTGTGAACCGTCTGAATTTGTAACTGTGTTATTACATTTAATTTTTAATTCCATCTGTTTTTCTCCTAATTCGTGAATTTTCAGGTTAATGTGGATTAATTACTATTTTGAATAGTACTCGATTACGAGTTGTTCTTTGAATTCAGGATCGAGTTCTTCTCTTTCAGGAATTCTATCAAAAGTAATTTTTTGCTCGTTAACATCAACTGTCATCCATTGTGGAGCAGCAACATCTAACGGTTCCATAACTGTTTTAACAAATTCTGAGCTTCTAGCTCTAACAGTTATAACATCACCTGGTTTTACTAGGTAAGATGGAATATCAACTTTTTTGCCGTTAACAAGAACGTGACCATGGTTAACAATTTGTCTAGCTTGTCTTCTTGTTGTAGCAAAACCAGCTCTGAACAATACGTTGTCAGCTCTTCTTTCTAATAATTGTAAAAGAACTGTACCAGTAACGCCTTTTGTTCTAGCAGCTTTGTTGTAATATTTAGCGAATTGTTTTTCACTTACTAAGTAAGTAAGTCTGATTTTTTGCTTTTCATTTAAGTGAATAGCATAGTCAGAAAGTTTTTTTCTTGCAGCACCATGCTGACCTGAAGCAGTCTGTCTCAAAGAAGAAACCAACTTTCTGTTAGATAAATCCGTTACACCGAAGTTACGGAATAATTTATTTGTAGGTCCTGTATATTTAGCCAATTTTGACTCCTTTGTCTTTCTTTTTTGTTACTATCTTTGACTTCTCACAGCGGCATTTTAACCAACTGCAAGAAAATCACTATACACGTCTTTTCTTAGGTGGACGACATCCATTGTGTGGAATAGGAGTAACGTCCTTGATTAAAGTGATTTCTAAACCTGCAGCCTGAATAGCTCTGATAGCAGTTTCACGGCCTGAACCAGGTCCTTTGATATAGACTTCTACTTTTTTCATTCCTTGGTCAACAGATTTTTTAGCTACTTGAGCTGCTGCTGATTGAGCTGCAAATGGAGTACCTTTTCTAGCACCTTTGAAGCCGCATCCGCCTGCTGAAGCCCATGCGATAGCATTACCCTGTGTGTCGCAAGAAGTTACGATTGTATTGTTAAATGTTGATTGAATGTGAACAACACCTTGCAATACATTCTTTTTTTCTTTCTTTTTTGTTTTTATTGGTCTTGCCATTTTTATTTCCTTTAAATTATTACTATTATTTTGCTTATTTGTACTAGTCTTTGATTATTGACGCTCCGGCGGAGTAACATCCGCCTACGCATAGGCACTGGGTTCACTTACGTTCACACGGCGTGCCTGTCAAAATCCGCTATTTCTTCTTAGAAACTGGACCAGTTTTTTTACCACGTCTAGTTCTAGCGTTAGTTTTTGTTCTTTGTCCTCTTGCAGGAAGTTTTCTTCTGTGTCTCATACCTCTGTAAGAGTTGATTTCTGAAAGTCTTTTGATGTTAAGAGATTCTTCTCTTCTCAAGTCACCTTCAATGTGATAGTTTGTAAGCTCATTTCTGAGTTTTTTGATATCGTCATCTGTCAAATCGTCTGTTCTTAAGTCTTGTGAAATTCCGCAAGCTTCAAGAATTTTAGCAGAACGAGTTGGTCCTATACCATAGATATAGGTTAATGCGATTATCATTCTTTTGTTACGGGGTAAATCAACCCCAGCCAATCTTGCCATTGTTTCTCCTTATTTTAATTTAGTGATTGTTTTTGTATCTGGCGCCATTTTAAATTCTTACTCAGCACCTATTTTATTTACTGGCACTACCTCAACTAAGTTTCGATTGTGCCAACAAGGAATTAACCTTGTCTTTGTTTGTGTTTTGGGTTTTTACAGATAACTGTGATTCTGCCTCTTCTTCTAATGAATTTGCAGTCTTTGCACATTTTCTTAACTGATGCTCTTACTTTCATTTTGTTTTCCTTATCTAGTGTTTTTTATTTTTGCCGCGTATGTCCCGAGAGGCGGGACACTTGTATATAAATAAAGCCGTAGCTGTTATTTTAATCTGTAAGTGATTCTTCCTCTTGTTAAATCGTATGGAGTCATTTCGACTTTTACCTTATCGCCTGGAAGAATTTTGATGAAATTCTTTCTGATTTTTCCTGAGATGTGAGCAAGAATTTCATGTCCGTTTTCGAGTTCAACTCTGAACATTGCGTTCGGTAGTGATTCTAAAATCTTGCCTTCAAATTCTATTACGTCTTTTGCCATTTTACCTTCTTTTCAAGCTTATCAGATGATTTTTATTCACCTTTTAAGTAAGATTACAATTAAGGGCATAATTCGCCCTTGTATATTCATCTTACATGCTCAAAAATCACAAGCAAGCTTTTTTCATTGATTTTATTAAACTTTAAGCTATTTTCTTAAAATTTCTTATTGTTTGTTTATTTAATCTAGCGAAATATTTAATAAAATTGCACTTGTTAAACATTCCCTTTTTATAGGCTTTTTGGGATTTTATATTAAGTTTTATTAAAGTTTTTATTATTTTATTATTTAAAAAACAATAAATAAAAGAGCAATTATAAAAATTGCTCTTTTATTTTTAGATATAAAAATCTATTTAACTTTATGCTGACTTAAACCAAATCTGTCTAGAGTCATCTCAATAAAGTTTCTTACTGAGCTACTTACTGAATATTTATTTTTAGAATATTTTGCCCATTCTGCTTTTTTTATAGGTAATGTAGAACCTCTGTCAGTAGAAACAGTTCGACCACCACCATATCCATAGCTTGCGTAATCACTAGAATAATTATTCTCTCTTAGCGCTTTATCAACTTCTTCTTCTGTTTCATCAATAAATGGGTGATAAACATAATCTTCACGATCGTCATAGCCCTCATAATTGCCATCTATACTACTGCCGCTTTGACAACCATGATAAGAATATGAATCTGAAGAAGAAGACTTAAACTCCAAAAGCCCTTTGAATTGAACATTTTGTTTGTTATTTCTTGACTGCACAAAAGAATTAGACTGGTTAACTGCAAAAATTTTCATATATACTCCTTCTCTTCTTTAACCAATGTCATCTAAAACACAAAATCAATTTTTTTTGCTAGCTGAATGTTGTAAATACAAAAAACAAAAAAATAAAACTAGAACAAAAAGCCTATGGGACAAGCATTTCCTTAAAAATATTAAGAAATATTAACAAGTGTAGAAGCAAAAAAGCAATTCTCGTTTCTAAAAATACTTTATATAAGAGTAAGGGAAATCAAAAATTTAAAGGAAGAAACAAAACCATAATAAAGACTTTAAGTTTTTAAACTTACAAAACTAAAAAAAGATTAATAAGTTTTTATCCATATACTCTCTCTCTCTTAATATCCTCGTGTTTATTTAATGCTTGCAACGATTTTGTAAGCATTTTTTTTGCTTTGTTTTCTAAAACAAGAGATTACATACAAAAAGGGAAACTTTTATTAACAAACAAGATAATAACTTTGTATGATATAATTCAGCTATGACGACACAAAAGAATTATTATCGCATATTAGAAATACCAACACAAGCTAATGATGAACAAATTAAACTGGCATATAGAAGACTTGTAAAAAAATGGCACCCTGACTTAAACAACAACTCACTAGAAAGCCAAGAGAAACTAAAAGAAGTCAATGAAGCCTATGAAATTCTTTCTGACCCAACAGCTAGGACAATTTATAATCAAACAATAGCGGCAAATATGTCTGCTAGCTCAAGTGAACGAGTAAAAACAGAAACAGAAAAAAGACAAGAACAAGAACAAAAAGCTCGCCAAGACAGGGTTAAAAACAGATACGAAAAAAGAGAAACAGAAGCAAAAGTTTATTACTCCGAATTTGAAAGAATTCTTGAACAATACAAAAATGACAGATGCGACTCTGGATTTTTTGACAAGTTAAACATTCTTTTTTCTGACATGAAAACACAACCTGGACTAATCAGAGCATATGCAGCTCCTATGTTGGTTTTTGCTGCAATTTTCTGGCACGGATGTGACTTGGTTTCACGAGGAATTGAATACGTAATAAAAGCTTTTACAACAAGTACAAATTAAAAAAACCTCTGAAATAATCAGAGGCTTTTTTATATGAGTAATTTTGCTTACTTATCTTTCAAGAAACTTTCATAATTTCTTGCAAGCAGCTGTGTTTTAATCTGGTTGATAAAGTCTAATGCAACACCAACCATGATGATTAAAGACGTAGCACCAATACCTTGAAGGGTTGTAATATTTGTTATGTAAGAAGCGCCTGATGGAATCAAAGCGATCACACCTAAACTCAACGCACCTAACAAAGTAATTCTTGAAAGAATTTTATCCAAAAGCTCAGCAGTCGGTTTACCAGGTTTTACCCCAGGGATAGATGAACCGTATTTTTTAAGATTGTTAGCAATTTCTTTTGGCTGCATATTAGGCATAATTGATGCATAAAAGAAAGTTAAGAAAACAATCAATAAGAAATACAATACATAATGTACCCAACCTGAAGGGCTCAAAGTTGTTGATAACCAAGTTATGGCATCTTTTAAAGCTCCAGCAGGAAGATTAGTTTGACCGATCAAACTAATAACTGTTGTAGGGAATAACAAAATCGCAATTGCGAAGATGATTGGCATAACCCCACCAGGATTCATTTTAAATGGGATATATGTATTCACGCCACCATATATTTTGTTACCAACCTGACGTTTTGGATTAACGATAAGAACTTTTCTTACAGCTTCTTGCATAACAACAATTAATACCATTGTAGCGAAGAAAATAGCTAACAATGCGATTAAACCAAGTTGTAATGAAGAATCATTCGCAACTAATTGACCTGTTTTTTCACAGTAATAAGGTATTCTTGAAATAATACCAACAAAGATTAACAACGAACCACCGTTGCCTATACCTTTTTCTGTCATCAATTCAGCTAACCACATTACAAATACAGAACCAGCTGTCAAAATTATAGCTGAACCTATGAAAAACATAACATGGTTTACTCCTGGCAAAATTGCCGCAGGAGCTTGATGTAATAAATAAAGAAGGAAAATACTAGCTTGGAAGAATGAAATAAATACAGTGAAATATCTTGTATATTGTGAAATTTTTCTTCTTCCTGCTTCGCCTTCTTCTTTTTGAAGCTGTTCAAGATGAGGAACAATAACAGTCAACAATTGCATAATAATTGAAGCTGTGATGTAAGGTCCAATACCTAAAGCAAGAATTGACACATTAGCTAAAGCACCACCAGAAAACAAATCAATGAATCCGATGATATTGTTGCCTTGTGCAATTCTTGAAAAAACATCGTTGTTGATTCCAAATAAAGGAAGAGCAACACCTAATCTGAAAATCGCAATCATAGCGAAAGTAAAAATAAGTTTGGCTTTCAACCCCGAAGCCTGAAACATAGATACCACATCGTCCATTGATGGTGGTTTCATTCTTGCATTTTGCATTATTTTTTTCTCTCCATGTTCTCTCCCGCCAGTCAAATGTTTTATTTTATGAACCTTTGCAACTCAGGCGGTATAAGATAGTCAAAAACTACATGCGCTGAAAATCAGCACATGTAGTTTAATAAATTTTATACTAATTCAGCTTTTCCGCCAGCTTTTTCAATTTTTTCTTTAGCAGAAGCTGTGAAGTGTCTAGCTTTAACTGTAACAGCTTTTGAGATTTCACCGTTTCCTAAAACTCTTAAAGCTTCAGAAGATGGGTGAGCTTTGCCGTTTTCGATTAAGTATGTCAAATCAATTTCAGCAACACCTAATTTTTCGATGTCTTTTACGTTGATTTCAGCATAGTTCAATGCAGCAAAGTTTGTGAAACCTTTTAATTTAGGCATTTGTCTGTAAGAAGGCATTTGTCCACCTTCGAAACCTCTTTTTTGAGAGTTTCCAGAACGTTGTCCTTCACCGTTGTGACCACGACAAGAAGTTTTACCGTGTCCTGATGATCTGCCTCTGCCTACTCTTTTTGATTTGTGTGTAGAACCTTCAGCAGGTCTCAAATCTTCCAATGTAATTTTATCTGCCATTTTATAAACCTTTCATTAATTACTTGATTACTTCAACTAAATGAGGAACTTTGTTTACCATTCCCATAATAGTAGCTGAGTTGTAGTGTTCAACTACATCGTTTGTTTTTTTCAAACCAAGAGCTCTTACAACTTTGATTTGATCCTTTGTAGAACCGATTAAGCTTCTTGTAAGTTTAATCGAAACTTTTTCTAATTTATCCTTAGCCATTTTTATTATTTCCTTTATTGATTGTGTAACTAGTTTAACATTTCTTTAAGGCTCAAGCCGCGTTTTTTAGCAACATCACCGAAAGTTCTCAATTCTTTCAATGCTTCTAAAGTTGCGTTAGCAGCGTTCAATGGAGATTTTGAACCTAAAGATTTACTCAAGATGTTTTCAATACCAGCAAGTTCTAATACTGCACGAACTGCACCACCAGCGATAACACCGGTACCTTGAGAAGCAGGTCTTAACATAACTGAACCAGCACCTGAACGTCCAACGATAGGATGTGGAATAGTTGTTTTGAAAATAGGTACTGAAATAAGATTTTTTCTGCCTTCAGCGATAGCTTTTTGAATAGCGATGATAACTTCTGAAGCTTTAGCACAGCCAACACCAACTTGGCCTTTTCCGTTACCAACGATAACGATAGCTCTGAAGCTTAATTTTTTACCACCCTTAACTACCTTTGTTACACGTCTTATTTGAACTACTCTTTCTTTCCATTCAGATTGAGGAGCGTTTTCAACTGTTTCGATTTTTCTTTTTCCTTTGCCTCTAGAAGCTTTTCTACCTTTAGCAGGTTTTTCTTCAACGATTGTTTCTTGAGCTTCTACTGTTTCAACAGCTTCTGTGTTTTCAACTGTTTCAACTTCTTGAATTTCTTTTTCTTCCACTGTATTACCTTTCCTTAGTGTAATTGTAAACTTGTTTTTGATATTTAAGACAATTTAACAACAAAATCAAGACCGAAAAATATCAGTCGGGTGTATATTAAATTGTCGGGTAACTTTTCTGACTATTTCATAATACATGCAAAAAAAATCTATGCAATAGATATATTCAAAAATTTTTACATTACGGTAACACAGAGCCTTTTTGTATCTCAGCGAGGTGCTTTTTTACAACATCTTGAGGCATATACATATACAAATTACCCAAATTTCTTGTATTAACCCTTTTTCCAACGTCATTATATTTTATACGGGAAGCTACGACTTTGTTAGGATCAAAACTCGCACCATTAAAATTAGCAACGGGAACAAATCTATATCCTCTTTGAAAATGTGCGCTATGAGCATTTTCTGAAGCAGTCAAAGTCACATTTGGTTTTAAGTTGTGTTTCAAACAATATTCTATGGCCAATCTGTCAGCCAAATTTCCAACTCCAGCATAAAGTCTTTCATTGTTATTTTTCACATAGTCTATTGAAACCCTATCTCCTGTAACACCTAATTGAGGATAGTTTTTAATCAACCCCTCATCAAACATTCCCATTTTATAAGGAATAGAGTCTTTTGCTTTGTTCCAATCAGCAATTGCGACAAATCCAACTTCTTTGTTTGTGTCAGGCTCTAAAAAGTGATAAAAAGTCCTGTAATTATCCTTTGACTCTGCCAAATTGAGTGTTACAGGAACTTTTTCAACTTGACCTGAGAGACCTTTTATTCTTTTAAACAAAACCGGACGTGATTCAGGAATCATAGTAACACTCAACTCTTCAAAGCAATGAGTGTCATTGTTGTAATGTTTTATAACTTTGATAATCCTGTTTAAAGAATTATCAACAGAAGTTGCAACTGTTGATACAGGATTTTTCTTTGATATATCGGCTTTTAGCGATGCTATTAATCGGTTAATGGACATAGTATAAAATCTTATAAAATTCAATTACCCATATATAAAAACAGGAGTATAATAAAAATTGTCATTGAAATTGTATTATATTCTTATTGTAAAGTTTGGAATATAATTATAGAGTTAATTTGTCTAACCTGTAAAAACCAAAGGGCGTGAATTATGAAGAATAAATTATTGGCATCTATCGCTTTATTAATGTTAATGAATTTCAGTTCTGCTGCTATGGCTGAAGAGAATATGATTGACGTGTCGAATTATTCTGCGTCAGGTTCAGCTTATTACACAGCAGGGGTAGAATTTTTGAAAGCTCATCAATACACCAACGCAATCACTGAATTCAGAAAAGCATTAAGAGAAAATCCAACAGACAAATCTTCAAGAATTCAATTAGTAAACTCATACATATCAAGAGCAATGTATTTTAACAACAAAGCAACTGACTATAACAAAGCGGCAAATGATTTACGCTCTGCAATTTTTTATATGAAATATTATGAATGTGCACCTGTAGATGCTCAATACCTGACCAATTTAAACACAATGGAAGAAAACCTAAGCAATATTTTATATGCAATGAACGCTGATGTTACTCCAAAAGGTCATTTTATGGTGGGAAAATCACTTCGTGCACAAGGTGAATTTGCTGCAGCAGCTGTTGAATTTCATAAGTCACAAACAGACCCGACTTACAGATATCAATCTTTAGTTTCTTTAGGTGAGATTTATTACATATTAAATCTGAACGACCAAGCAGCTTCTTACCTTGAACAAGCTATAAACATTGACTCAAAAGACCCAGAAACACGTTTAAAATTAGCAAGAGTCTATGAAAGATTAGGTCTTTTAGACAAAGCTGCTGAGGAATACACAGCATCTTTATCAAAGTCTGGAGAGAACCAAGACATCTTGATATCTCTTGAAAATATATGGCGTCAAAAAGTTGCGCAATATCCAAATGATGCTGAAGCTCATTCTAATTTAGGAGCTATTCTTCAAAAAAAAGGTGACTTTGATGAAGCATTAAAAGAGTACGAAAAAGCTGAACAAATCAACCCATCTAGCGTTACAACAAGACTAAATATGGGCACAATGTACCAAGCTAAAAAAGAATATGAAACAGCAATTGAAGCTTATGACACAATAATTGAATTCAATCCTAATTATATGCTTGCATATTTATATAAAGCACAATGCTATAAAGAGCTTGGCAACAAAGATGCAGCAATCCAAAACTACAAACTTGCTTTAAACTTAGATCCATCAAATCAACAGGTTAAAAATGAACTTTTTGATGTTATGGAAACTAATATGACAACAGATGAAAAATTGAACTACATCTATCAAGAAGTTCAAAAAGCCCCAACTAATGCTGATTTGTTATACAGATATGCTTATGAATTGCATAAAGCAAACAGATTGCCTGATGCAATTATGTACTATAACAGAGCATTGACTCTTGATCCAAAAAATCAAGACACATACATAAACCTTGCTCAAGCTTATAAGCAACAAGGAAATTATGACAAAGCAAGAACAATTCTAACTGACGCAAAAGGAATGTTCCCTGAAAACTCACTAATAAAAAAACAACTACAAGCTCTAGACTCTGAAACTGCATCACTAATTTATGCAGATGCTTCTGAGCTTTTCAGACAAGAAAAATATCAAGATGCGATAAATCTATACAACAAAATCATGCCTGCAACATCAGAATCATTAGTAGGCATAGGAGCTTGCTATCAAGCATTGAACAATAATGCACAAGCTGCTCAATATTACGAAAAAGCCTTTGCTCTAGACCCTAAAAATGCTGACACAGCTTATTATCTAGCGTTAGCTTATTCAAATATGGAAAAATTTACAAAAGCAAAAACATATGCCCAAAAGACGTTGGCTTTAAATCCAACTCATAAAGACGCAAAAGAACTTTTGAACTATGTGATTGAACAAGAAAACACAGAGCAAATGGACAAAGCAATTGCCTGCTACGATCAAAAACAATATGCTCAGGCACTTGCTATTTTAAACAAAGTTATCTCACAAGACCCAAAAGACTCTAACGCATACTATTATAGAGCTATGGTCTATGATGCACAAAAAAAATATGCACTTGCAATAAATGATTATAAAAAAGCTCTACAATATAACCCTCAAATGATTATTGCCAACTATTCAATTGCAATCGATTATGATTATCTTGCACAATATGCAAATGCTTTGATGTATCATAAAAAATATCTCGCTGCGACACAAAAAGTTGGCGAAACAAATGACTACACAAGATACTCACATAAAAGAGTTATAGAATTGAAAAACTATGAGCCAAAACCTCAAACAAAAAAATAATAATACTCAAGAAAAAACAATAAAAATAGGAAACGTAAAAATAAACAGCTGTTGTGCTTTAGCTCCAATGGCAGGGATTACTGATGTTGTTTTGCGTGGATTAATCAGACGCTTTTCAAAAAACTGTCTTTTAACAACTGAAATGATTAGCTCTGAATCTCTTATGCAAAATATTGACCATTCAAAAATCCTAGCATATCGAGAAAATGAACAACCGCTAGCTTATCAAATATCAGGTCACAAACCCCAAATGATGGCCAAAGCAGCTAAAATGCTTGAACAAAAAGGCGGCGCCGACATAATCGATATAAATATGGGCTGTCCTGTAAAAAAAGTTGTTTGCGGAGGTGATGGCTCTGCATTGATGAGAACACCTCAACTTGCTTCTGATATAGTAAAAGCTGTTAAAGATGCAGTGAATCTTCCTGTTACTGTAAAATTCAGACTCGGCTATACAGCTGAAACAAAAAACTTCTTGGAATTTGCAAAATTGATGGAAGAATCAGGTGCTGATGCAATGACAATCCATTGCAGAACACGCTCTCAAATGTATTCTGGCACAGCAAACTGGAGCGAAATAAGTGAGGTAAAAAAAGAAATTAATGTTCCTTTATTTGTAAACGGGGACATAATTGACCCTATTAGTGCAAAAAAAGCACTCGAAGAATCTAACGCTGACGGTGTTGCAATTGCAAGAGGTGTTTTGGGTCAGCCTGAATTGATTCATCGAATAGAACACTACTTTAAAACAGGTGAAATATTACCTGAGCCTTCAATTTATCAAAAAATTGAAATGATGAAAGACCATCTAGATGATGAAGTCAGACTACGTGGAGAAAAAGTTGCAATCCAGTTTGTTAGAAAGTTCTATCCCTATTACATAAAAGGAATAAAAGGTGCCTCTCAATATAGAGGTCGTCTTGTCACAGAAAACGGATATGTGAATATTATCACTCTGCTAAATACCATTCAGGAGCTTGCATCAGCTGATGTCTAAGTATTATACCTACATAATTTTGACAGTTGATAACACTCTTTATTGTGGTTATACAGACGACCTGAAAAAACGTTTTGAAAAACACAAAGCTGGCACTGCAGCAAAATACACACGAGCTCATAAACCTCTTAAAATGGTTTATGCAAAAGAGTTTGAAACAAAATCAGAAGCAATGAAAGAAGAATATAGAATAAAACATCTTTCTAAAAAAGAAAAAGAATTGCTTATTGAAAACAATCCTTTTTCTTTTGATTAAGCTTTTTTAGTATCTTCTTTTTTCTTAAAAGAAAGTTTTGCCTGAAGGTTATGCATACCTTCCAAGCTTGGTTCTAAAAACTTCTTGATTATATATTCATGTACAAAATGGTCGATAGGAACAGCTAACAAGCCTAGTGCAATGAACCCGCCGGTTGTTTTCAAAAGACCCATTTTTAGTTTTTTAGATTGGATAAATTTGTTTATTATCTCATTAGACATAAAAGACTTTTTAGCAATATCTTCTATAAGTTTTTTATTGTCTTCTTTTTTCATAAGTTTCTTCAATAATTTTGCAGCAGCCTCTTTTGCTTTGTCATTTGATGAAACCAGATTAATTTTATCAGCGATAGTAGGATGATCAGCACTGATTAAGCTTTTCAATGTATCAAACCTTTCATCAGCTGATGAAAGAATTTTCTCGATTATCAAGTTTGGTCGAGTTTTCAACAAATTAGAATAGCCTTTTTCTGCATTTTGTTGAGCTTTTAGATAAGAATTAATAAATTTCTTTTTACCAGTATTTTTAATATCATCTAAAGTGCCTGTTTCTATCAAAGTTTGCATATCAAAGATTTCTGCAGCTTTAGATTCAAGATATCTTGCAACATCTTTACTATCAGCTTTGACAGTAGCATCATATCCTGATGAATGGCCAAAGAATTTAATAATCTTTTTAAATCCGCTTTCTTTTGCGAGCTTGTCTTTAGTCGCTTGCAATTGGTTGCCAAAAGTGTCATCGTTAATTCTTTCAATTACAAGTTGTTTACCTGTTTTGAATACACCATCTTTGTCAACTCTGTCACCTTTTACAAATTTTGCTTTTGCAAAGTCTTTTTCAAGTTTTTCTAAAAGCTCTTCCTTCACGCTAGCTGAAAGATTTGTTCCATCAAGCTTTGTGAACTGACTTGCAATACCTTGGCCCATTTTAACTGCCGCCGTAGGCAATATTACACTTGCCAAACCTTGAAATACTGCTTGTTCAACACCTTTTGTTGCAGACTCTTTTGAATAATTACCGTCTTTACCTCTTTTGTATTTATCATAAATATCTGCACCTAAATACATCAAAGCAGGCACCCACAAAGCAGCTTCTGCTACTTTACCCCAACCAGGCATTGCAGAAACAGCAGCACCAACTTCGTTTGAATAGCCAAATGCTCTTAATGGATACTTAGCCAATGGATCATTTGGCGATTGAATAATCTCCTGTAATTCTTCCTTTTTTGTTTTTTGCTTAACAGGAGTCAGCTTTACCTTCGGCATTATATTCACAAATGTCGGGTTAGTTACGTTAAAATCAGCCAATGTTTTCTTTTCCTATAAATCCCTATTCCAGCCCTATTAACATTCAGGGGGAACTTTATAATAATGTAAACTTCACAATATGTAAATATCTCCTGAATATATATTTTTGCGTTTTTTTGCGGTTTTTATAGAAAATTTTATAAAAAATTTACAAAACTAGAATTTCAGCTCTTTAACTTCTAAGTTAAAGTTAACATCTATATAGTTAAAAATCTTTTGAGGAATTGTTGGTGAAAAATAATAATTGTTATCAGCAGGCGTTAGTTTTATATAAGTATAATTCTTATCTTTTGACATTACATCTAACAAAAACTCTTTGTCATCTGCTTCAAAAAGAATATATCCGCTTCTTGACTGCATCTCAAGAATCTCAAATTTGTTTGCGTTAACACTTGATAGCGCTAAAAAATACAATTTTTGAGCAGGCAATTTATATAATCTTATACAGCTTTTATAGTTCGTGTAAGATGCCGTAGTTTGAGCATAAGTACTTTCCATAACATCTTGGGAAAAACAAGGCAAAGCAGCAAAAACGAAAAGCCCTAAAATCAGCAACAAACCTATTTTTTTCATTCTTCACCCTCCATCCAAGATGAACCGCATTCAAAATCAACAACCAAAGGTACTTTCAAAGGCTGACCTAACTCCATCGATTCTTTCAACAGTTTTTTAGCAATTTCTAACTCATCTTTATACGTTTGAAGAATCAATTCGTCATGAACCTGCATTATCATTGTAGATTTTAAATTGTTTTGTTTCAATTTTTTATCTAACTCTACCATCGCCATTTTTATCAAATCAGCAGCAGCTCCTTGCAAAGGACTGTTGATAGCAGCACGTTGTGCAAACTCTTTTATATTATGATTTGAACTTGTCAATTCATCGAGCAAATAACGTTTTCTTCCATACATCGTTTTTGCATAACCATATCGATATGCGTCTTGAACAGCATTGTCCATATATTCTTTAACCTTAGGATAGGTTTTAAAATATTTATCAATGAACATTTGAGCTTCATCACTTGAAATTCCCAAAGAAGAAGCCAATCCCCAACGTGTTTGACCGTATACAATGCCAAAATTAACAGCTTTAGCTCTGCTTCGCATCTCTTTTGTCACTTCATTTATTGGAACATCAAAAACCTTAGCAGCAGTTTCTGCGTGTATATCTTCGCCTGATAAAAACGCGTTAATCAAATTCTCATCACCTGAAACATGAGCTAATAACCTAAGCTCAATTTGTGAATAATCTGCTGATAAAAACACCTGAGAGTTTTTATCTTCAGGGATAAAAGCTTTTCTTATGCGATTTCCGAGTTTTGTTCTAACAGGAATGTTTTGTAAATTAGGATTAGAAGAAGACAAACGTCCTGTTACAGTAGCAGTTTGGTTATAGCTTGTATGCAATTTTCTATCGATTGGACTAATCAAATCAGGCAATGAATCAACATAAGTCGATTTCATTTTTGAATAATGTCTGAATTCTAAAAGATATTTTGCAATTTCATAATCATTTGCAAGCTCTTCTAAAACCTTTGCATCAGTCGATGGCTTTTTAGCTCCTCTTTTTTTGCCCTTAGGTTGAATTTGCAATTTGTTATATAAAATATCACCAACCTGAGATGGAGAATTAAGATTAAACTCTTCACCAGCTAATACATACACCTTCGACTCAATATCTTTTATATTGTCCCCTAGCTCAACAGAAAGCTCATTTAAATAATCTGTGTCTAAACAAACCCCATTTGCTTCCATTTGAGCTAAAACAATAGCAGTTGGGACTTCTACGTCATAAAGAAGCTTGAGTCCTTCTTCATCAAGTTTTTCACACCAGTATTTCGTAAGCTCCAAAGTCACAAAAGCATCATCACAAGCGTAATCACTAGCCTGTTCAATGCTCACATCATCCATCGTTATCTGATTTTTTCCTTTGCCAATAAGCTCATCAATTTCTGTCATAAAATAATCTAAATTTTCAGCAGACTGAACCTTTAGACCATGTTTTCTCGATGGATCGTTCACATAACTAGCAAGCATTGTGTCAAATATTATGCCCTCAAAAGTTATGTCATATTTTCGAAGTGCATTTATTTCATATTTACAGTTTTGGAAAGTTTTAAAAATATTTTTATCTGCAAAAACAGGTTTTAATTTTTCTAAAACATAGTCCATATCGAGTTGTTCACCAACTTTGTGAAAAACAGGAATATAAAAAGATTTTGTCTGTCCTTCTTTATTGGATAAAACGACCCTATTATTTTCTGCTTTGATTTCAGGATTATAAGCAATTGAAATTCCAACTAAATCAGCTTCTAATGCGTTCACTGATGTTGTTTCTGTATCAATAGCAATCAAAGACTGTTTTTTCAATTCTGAAAGTAATTCTTCAAAATCTTCTTCATTTGTAATACAACTCGCTTCATTATGTATTTTACAAACATTTTTAGAAGCAGCTGAATCCATTTGAGCAAAAAGCCCTAGCTGTCCCATTGCAGGCTGAGGTTCCGCTTTAGTTTCAGTTTCTTCCTGTTTATTCTCAACTTTTGTGCCATCTTTTAAGCTAACAAAATCAATTAGTTTTCTATCTAACAATTCTTGTTTTTTTTGTTCAGCAGAATCAACTCTTAAAAGCTCTTTTGAGGACATTGAACACACTGTAAAAGGTTGAAGAATTTCTGGAAGATTTTTCAAAAAGCTAAAAAACTGAACACGTTTTAAAAACGCAGAAACTTCATCAACATCAGGCATATCAAGTTTTGTTTTTTCAAAATCAAAATCTATATCAACATCACATTTGATTGTTGCCAAAAAATAGCTCAATTTTGCCATATCAACACCGTTTTTGAGCTTTTC
Source organism: Candidatus Gastranaerophilales bacterium (assembly GCA_944322545.1). GTDB lineage: Bacteria > Cyanobacteriota > Vampirovibrionia > Gastranaerophilales > Gastranaerophilaceae > Limenecus. The sequence goes on along the minus strand of CALUPF010000028.1, from coordinate 16,037 downwards.
TTTAAGCGATTTTCCATCAACTTCATCAACGTGGGCTAAAACGTTATCCAAAGTTTGGAACCTGTCTAGCAGTTTAACTGCAGTTTTTTCCCCAATGCCTCTGATTCCAGGGATGTTGTCTGATGTGTCACCTCTTAATGCTTTATAGTCTATAACTTGATCAGGATAAACTCCCAGTTTGTTATAAACTCTTGCCCAGTCGTAATCTATCAACTCTCCCTTTGAGGGAATCAAAACACTAATCGTTCCTTCTCTATCAATTAGCTGAAAAGCATCTTGATCACCAGTAAGAATAATAGTTCTATGACCTAAAGCAGAAGCCTTTTTCGCAATAGTCCCTATGACATCGTCCGCTTCAAAACCTTCTTTTGTATAAATAGGAATATTAAAAGCCTTGAGCCCGTCCATAATGAGCCCCATTTGACTTCTCATATTATCGGGCATAGACTCACGATTCGCCTTATATTCCTCATATTTTTCAACACGAAAAGTTTGATGACCCACGTCAAAAGCAACACATATACAATCAGGGTTAATTTTAGGGTTTTTCAAAAGATCGAAAATAGCTTTGAAAAAGCCAAACACAGCCCATGTAGGTTCTTTGTCAGAAGTTTTCATGCCTGTTCGTTCCAAAGCAAAATAGCTTCTAAAAGCGAGCGCATGTCCGTCTATCAAAATTAGCGTTTTTTTATCTTCCATCAACAAAATCCCCGATTGTCAAAATAAATATTTACAGATAAATATTATCACATCCAAACACTTAATACGAGAACAATCGAAGACTTGTTATAAAGCTTAAAAATCTATAATCTAACTTCAAAGACTTCTTCCATAGACTTTTTAGGAGGTGCAGGGGGAGTAGAATCCTGAGGATAGCCAATAGCCAAAAGAGATACAACTCTTTCAGACTCACCCAGCTCAAAAATTTCTTTAAATTTTTCTTTAGCTATAATTGGAGCACACATCCAACAAGAGCCATAGCCTAAAGCGTGAGCAGCCAAAGTCATATTTTCGACCGCCGCACCCATAGACAAAATAGACGAACGATTATTATATTTTTTCAATTCTTTGCCTGTAATTCCATTTTTCTCAAGAATAGACATTATTGTTGATTTTCTGCTTTTTTCAATTACAACAATAACAACAGGCGCATCTTTAAAAAACATTGAATAATAACGATAACCGTTTAAACGTTGATTGTCAGTTTCATCTTTTACGAGACATTGTATTTCTTTGAAACGATCAACAACTGCATCAGTCATTTTTTGTTTAAGCTCTGGATTATATACAGCAATAAACTTCCAATTTTGGTTATTAGTCGCTGAGGGGGCAAGCCTACCAGCATCGACAATTTTTTTTATATCCGATAGTGGGGGTATTTCTTGTTTGTATTTTCTGATAGTTTTTCTTGTATTGATTACGTCAAAAAATTCCATAAGGACTCCTATAGATGCAAAAACTATTTAACAAAAAGACACATTTTCTATTTATTTTACTCATTTTTTTCATACTTGTAAACTGTACACTTTATAAACAAGACGCAATAAGCAAACCAAAGCAGGGATACGTCGAAAACAACGCAGAGGAGTTTGTTTTATTCATAGTCGATTTCTCGAATAGTATGACAGAGAAACTCCATGGAACACAAAAAATCAATATGGTTTTAGATACTATGCAAGAGCTTTTACCTAAAATACCTAAAAATAAACGTGTAGGTCTAAGAGTTTACGGACATAAAGGAGGAGGCTTTGTCCCAGGACTAGCCTGCAAAGCAAGCTCTCTTATAGTGCCTATGACAAAAAACAGTGCACCCTTGATTCAATCAGCACTTTTCTCAATAAAACCGACAGGCTGGACCCCAATTACCTATTCTTTAAAACAAGCTGTAAACTCTGATTTTGCTGGAGTAACAGGCAAAAAAAGAATTATTCTTTTATCAGATGGCGGGGAAAACTGTGATGAAAGCCCCTGCGACTATGTTATGGAACTAACAAAAACAAGACAAGATATAACAATAGACGTTATAGCCTTTAACATCTATGACCAAGAAGCAAACAATCAGCTCAAATGCACTGCACTTGTGACAACAGGAAAATTTTATACTGCAAACACAGCGGCTGAACTAATGAAAAGTCTTTCAAACTCTTTAGGTGTATCTAAAGAAGTTCAAGGAGTAATTATCACTCATTAAATCTAATTTTTTGTTTTTGGTATAATGTCCCTATGACAATAGGGGATGACTAGGAATGTTCGATTCATTATCAGATAAATTACAAGAGATTATAAGAAAAACTTCAGGCAACGATAAACTGACAGAAGAGAATATGTCAGATGCGCTTCGTGAAATCAGACGTGCATTATTAGAAGCTGATGTTAACCTAAGAGTTGTAAAAGCTTTTGTGTCTTCAATCAGAGAAAGAGCTGAAGGTGAAAATGTCACACAAGGCGTTGACCCGGCTCAACAACTTATCAAAATAGTAAATGACGAACTTGTAAAACTGCTTGGTGGTCACAATGAGCCGTTAAACCTTTCAGGTCACCCTACTGTTATTATGATGTTAGGTCTTCAAGGTTCTGGTAAAACTACATCTAGTGCAAAACTCGCAATAAAGCTAAAAAAAGAAGGCAAAAACCCACTTCTTGTTGCTTGCGACGTTTACAGACCGGCAGCTATTGCACAGTTAAAAACCCTAGGTGAACAAACAAAAACAGAAGTATTCACAATTGAAGGCTCAAATGATGTTCAAGATATTGCAACAAAATCAATCCAATACGCAAAAGAAAACGGATATAATGTTGTAATTTTAGATACAGCAGGTCGTTTGCAAATTGACACTGAAATGATGGCTGAGCTGCTAATTTTAGATCGAACAATCCAACCACAAGAAAAACTTCTTGTAATCGACGCAATGACAGGTCAAGAAGCTGTGAACGTGGCTGAAAACTTCAATGCACAACTCGAAATTACAGGTCTGGTTTTAACAAAACTCGACGGTGATTCAAGAGGTGGTGCAGCATTAAGCGTTGTTTATTGCACACAAAAGCCAATAAAACTAACCGGTGTTGGAGAAAAACTTGATGCATTACAAGATTTCCACCCTGATCGTATGGCAACAAGAATCTTAGGAATGGGTGATATCGTTTCACTTGTAGAAAAAGCTCAAGAAAACTTTGATGCAAAACAAGCAGAAGAACTTGAAAAGAAAATGAGAAAAGCCGAGTTCTCTTTCAACGACTTTTTAAATATGCAAAAAACAATGAAAAACTTAGGATCTATTGATCAAATTTTAGGAATGCTTCCTATCCCAGGACTAAAAAAAGATGACAGACAAATGATTGCTCATGAGGGAGAAAAACAGCTAAAAAGAATTGAAGCATTTATTCAAAGTATGACTCCTGAAGAAAGAGACAATCCATCTATAATTAATACAAGTCGCAAAAAACGTATTGCAAAAGGCTGTGGAATGGAGCTTCAAGAAATAAACCAATTCATTACTCAGTTTGAACAAATGAGAAAAATGATGAAAGGCTTCACTCAGGTTTCTGACAAAATAAAATCAGGTAAAATGAAAATGCCAAAACTACCAAAGGGTTTTGGACCTAAAGGGAAATTCCCTTTTTAAGAAAAAACAGTACAGTCTAGACCACGTTTTTCTAAAAGAATCGTTAAATGTGCGAGGTTTCTATGACTAAGTCTTTCGTTTGCTTTTTCTTTTGCAGCAATGCTTCGAAGATCCTCAGCCTTAAAACTGGCTAGTCTTTTTCTTTCCTTTTTGGCAGCTTTCAAAATCTTAGATTTATGCTCTTTATAAATACGTTCAAACTCTTGCATAGTCTCAGAGTGTAATCTAAATTTTGAAACCTTATCAAGCATAAACAACTCATCAATTTGATTGTAATATCGCCATTTCAAAGCACTACACTGCTTTAGTTGTTGTTGTAGCGCAGAAATTACAACATCATAAAACTCTTGCATATCTTTTGTTGCAAAATCGGTATTTTTTTCTTTGGTGGCTTTTTCTAAATCTTGTTTTAATTTCAACAATTTCTTATCCGACATAGACAAACCTTTTTCTTTAAGCATTTCCTTAACAGATTCCAAAGATTTATGATTTTGTTCTAAATTAGCAATTAAATCACAGTAATTTTGAGCAGCATAATTGTTTACTTTCAATATATTTTGCTCCATGTTGATAAGATCTTTTCGAAACTCCTCAAAAAGTTTTTTGACTTTTTCTGTTTGCCTTACATTAACAGGACGCATTTTTTTAATAATAGCAACCGATGTATAAGCAATTGCGGCAGCTGCTGCGCCAACAGAAATTATTTCTCCAGCAATCTCAGGAGCGCTTTTTTTATGATGTTCAACGCTCGTTAAAATTGGCTCTTTTGTAGTCCAACCCTTCTCTGTTTTTATATAAACAGGCTTTTGAGCAGGAACTGTTGTAACATTCATGTCGACCATGCAAATTCTCCGCATAAGTTACAATGTACAAATGCATAAAAAGCCGAATTTTTGCCAGCTAATTATGCATTTGTATCAAATATTTTACAAAAATTTAATGAGTTTGTTATATCATCTTCAAGTCTTTTTCAACTAACGATAACACATTTTCTATGTTAGAAGCATCTGTTCCCGCGCCTTGTGCAAAGTTTGGACGTCCGCCGCCTTTTCCTTTTGTTGCAGCTGCAATTTCTCCAACAATTTTGCCTGCATTAACGCCTTTTTGAACGAAGCTGTCAGAAGCTTTAACCATAATGAATACGCCACCGTCTTTTTTAATTGACGCAACAACGATTACACTATCGCCTAATTTATCTGAAAGTTTTTCAACCAACTCTTTAACCATTGGTGGCTCAAATTCTTCGATTTTAGAAATAAACAACTTACCGCCATTTATTTCTTGAGTTTTGCTCAAGAATGTTGAGAATTTAGCGTTGGCAATCTCTTTTTGAAGCTCAACAGTACGTTTTGTAAGTGTTTTGTTTGTTTCTATCAACTTATCAACACGTTCACCGATTTCTGAAACTTGAGATTTGAACAAATGAGCTAATTTTTCAGCTTCTTTAGCTCTTTCATTCAAGAATTTATAAGCTGCATCTGAAACAACGACTTCAATACGTCTTGAACCTGCTGAAATAGCTGACTCTTGAACAACCTTAGCAAGTCTGATTTGTGCTGTTGTATCAACGTGAGTACCGCCGCATAGCTCTCTTGATATGAAGTTTCCGTTTTCATCTTTGATGCCAACAACTCTAACAGTGTCGCCGTATTTTTCACCAAACAATGCCATAGCTCCGCATTTTTTAGCTTCTTCTGCGTCCATAACATCAGTATGTTGAACATATCCTTTAGAAATCCAGTTGTTTAGGATTTCTTCTACCTGTTCAATTTCTGAAGCTGTCATAGCTCTGTCAAAAGAGAAGTCGAAACGAGCTTTGTCCGGCTCAACTTGAGAACCAGCTTGTTTTACACCATTTCCTAAAACTTTTATCAATGCAGCTTGTAAAAGGTGAGTTGCACTGTGATGAGCAGTTGTTTGTTTTCTTCTTTCAACATCAATTTGAGCACAAACTTCATCCTCAGGTTTTACGCTACCTTCTTTGATTTCAACTCTATGAGCATAAAGATTATCAACTTTGAATGTATTCAAAACCTCAGCTTTGAAGTTTTTACCTTCGATAACCCCTGTGTCACCGACCTGACCACCACATTCTGCGTAAAATGGAGTTTTATCAAGGATTATATCAACAGTTTCACCTTCATCAGCTGAATCAATTTTTTGTGCATCTTTTACTAATGCTACAACTTTCGCTTCTGCACAAGACTCTTCGTAGCCTATGAAATTTGTTTCACCTTTTTCTTTTTCGATATCAATATAGATTAGGTCATCAGTAAGAATGATTTTTTGAGCAGCTGCTTTTGCACGTTCTTTTTGTTCTTTCATTGCAGCTTTAAAGCCTTCTTCATCAACCTTAACGCCCTTTTCCTGTGCTATTTCAATAGTCAACTCTAGTGGGAATCCATAAGTGTCATAGAGTTTGAAAGCATCTTCGCCAGAAATTTCTTTTGAACCGTCAGATAGTAAATCATCAAGAAGTTTTTGACCTCTATCAAGAGTTTGTTTGAATTTCTCTTCTTCTTTTTTGATTACGTCTTTGATTTTTGCGCGATTTTCTTCCAGTTCAGGATAAGCAGATTTATAGTTATCAACTACTGTATCAACGATGTTATACAAAAATGGCAATTCAAGACCAAGCATTTTACCGTGTCTTAATGCTCTTCTCATAATCATACGCAATACGTAATTTCTGCCTTCGTTACCTGGAACTATTCCATCAGAAATCATAAATGACACACATCTTGCGTGGTCAGTGATGATTCTTAAAGAAATATCTGTTTTATTATCTTGTTTATATTTTTTACCTGTCATTTCACAGACTTTGTCCAAAATTGGAGTTAGCAAATCTGTTTCAAAAGTTGATGTTTTGCCTTGAACAACCATTGCAATTCTTTCAAGACCCATACCTGTATCAACATTTTTCTTTTCAAGTGGAGTGTAGTTACCTTCTTTGTCTTTGAACAATTCTGTGAATACCAAGTTCCAAATTTCAACCCATCTGTCACATTCACAAGTTGCAACTGAACAATCATCACAACACTTCAACTCTTCACCTAAGTCGTAATGAATTTCAGAACAAGGACCACAAGACCCAACATCTGACACAGGGCCCCAGAAGTTGTCTTTTTTGCCTTTTCTAAAGATTTTTTCAGCAGGGATTCCTACATCGTTATGCCAAATATCAAAAGCTTCATCATCATCTTTGTATATTGTGATGTAAAGTCTGTTTGGATCTAAGTGAAGATAGTTAGTAACAAAGTCCCAAGCCCAAGGAATAACTTCTTTTTTGTAATAATCACCAAATGAGAAGTTACCTAACATTTCGAAAAATGTATGGTGTCTTGGAGTTCTTCCTACGTTTTCGATGTCAGAATCTTTTCCGCCTGCACGAGCACATTTTTGACAAGTTGTAATTCTTTTAGGGTCATATGGACATTCTTCATAGCCTAAAAAGTATGGTACAAATTGCAACATACCAGCGGTTGTTAAAAGAACTGTCGGATTATCCGGCACCAAAGATGAACTTTTTACTATTGTAGATTGATGTTTTTCAGCGAAGAATTTTAAAAATGCTTCTCTGATTTGTGCCCCTGTAAGAGGTTTATGTTGAGTTTCTGACATACTAATCATTCCTTTTCATTTTAATTCCTTATGCCTAAATTCTAATATAAAAACAGAATGTAAGCCATAAATTTTTCATTTAAAAACAGTCCAAAAGTAAGTTTCCATTTTGGACTGTTAAAAAAACTAAAATTTTTAAACAATTATTTTATTATAGCCATAAACACATAGCCTATATAAATCAGATAAAACAATCCGCAAGTAATCAAAATATGTGGACTGAACGCTTTATCTCGATAAAGATTTATGAATAAAATCATTGTTGATAAATAAACAAGAACAATGTTGATGATAGATTCCATACCAAACACCCAAGGTGTTAAAAGGATTCCTATTGCGGTTGGAATACAGCTTTGAAATACCATAGCTCCTGTGATATTTCCCAATGCAAGAGTGTCTTTACTTTGACTTACCCATAGCACACTGTTGAATTTTTCAGGTAATTCAGTAGCAATTGGAGCGAGAATCAAGCTCAATACAAGTGGATTTAAGTTAAATAATTTAGCAAAGAACTGAATTTGTCCTACGAACATATGCGCAAAATAAATTAAAGCACCTATTGAGACAATCACTTGCAGCCAAACTAGTGGTTTATTATATTTTTTGAAAATTCTTTCAAACAAAAGCTCGTCCACTTCGCTAGCTTCACCACATTGTGAATGTGAGCAATTTAGCGTTCTAAAAACATAAACGCCGTAATATATAAACAAGCCTATTGCACAAGCATATTTTATAACAGGAACAGGTATAAACCCAGCAACAATAGCTAATGTGTAGCTGAAAAAGAAGAATTTCAAATCTCTGAACATAACGACATAATTTGCGTTCATTTTATGTTCTCTTTTATTCATCTTCCAAAAAATCAAAACAGCGACACCTGTCACAAACATAGCTAAAGTTGAAAGCAAAAATGGTGCACCTAAAATTGCGCCAATACCTATTTCTTTTCCAACTGCAACATCAGTATGAGCAAGATATGCGCCTAAAATTGCAACTAATGGAACAATTGTTTCTGGCAATGCTGTTCCAACAGCAGCCAATATACTACCTACTGCACCTTCATTCAGGTTATACAATTTACCTAAGTGTTCTACTGCATTTGTGAATACAACGCAACAACCTACAATCAAACAAAGGTTTAACACTGTCAAAAATCCGTGTAAAATAGCTTCCATAATCACCTTTTTCTTAAATAACTAACAAATTTTAATTTTATATTATAATAACTATATGGGCTATGAATCATTTAAAGATACGATACAAAAGGCTGGAAGTATAATCATTTTTTCTCACGTTAACCCTGATGGGGATACGTTAGGAACAATGAGTGCTCTTCATCAAGCTATAAAAACCAATTTCAACAAGGATTCAATAATGGTTGTTTCAGGCATTATTCCTGAAATATATCACTTTTTGCCTTCAATTAATGAAATGGTTTCATCAAAAGATTTAGATAAAAATGTTGTATATGACCTCGCGATTGCAGTTGATATAGCAGCAAAAGACAGAATGGTAGATGGTCTTAGTGTTTATGAGAAAGCTAAAGTAAAAATGAACATAGACCACCATAAAACGAACAACGACTATGGCGACGTCAATTTCGTCAAAGGTGATGCTTCATCAGCAGGTGAAGTGCTTTTCGACGTTTTAGAAGATTTGAATTTAAAAATAGATTCAGAAACTGCAAAAGCACTATACACAGCTATTTTAACTGACACAGGCGGATTTAGATTCGAAAATACAAAAGCAACAACTCTTAAAAAAGCGTCAAAAATGATTGAATATGGAGCAAATCCTGCTGAGATATCTCGTTATTGCTATGAGTCTAAACCCAAACCAATGGTTCTTTTGCAGGCGAATTGTCTTCTTAATGCAAAATTCATTGAGGACAACAAAGTTGCTTATGTTTGCATTACAAACAAAGATCTCGAAAAGTTTAATGCGCAAAATGACCATACAGAAGGTATAGTTGAAGCGTTGAGAAGAATTAACACAACAGAAATTTCTTTTGTGTTGAAAGAGGTTGACGAAAACACAACAAAAGCTAGTTTGAGAAGCAAAACAGTTGATGTCAGTGAAATAGCTTCGGCTTTTAATGGCGGCGGTCACACATTTGCAGCTGGATGCACAATACACAAGCCTCTTAATATAGCTTGTGACAAAATGATTGAAGAGATAAAAAAACACTTATGATAGATGGGATAAAAAAGTATTTCTGTAATCTTATTAACAGAATTATAATTGATGATTTTTTAGGAATGGCAGCTGAAATGGGGTTCTGGTTTGCTATCGGAATTTTCCCTTTTATGCTTTTTATGATGTCATTTTTTACTCTTTTAGGAAAAAAGTCACTTTTTATGCCTATAATTCATTTTTTAGAAACAGTTGCACCAACTGATTCTGTTAATTTGATAAAGGAAGTATTGAATGAAGTAATGATTTTCCAACACGGTGGGATTGTTGCTGTATTCGGTTTTGTAGTTACTGTGTTTTTATCCTCAAACGCAATTTTTGTAATCATAAAAGGTTTGAATAGAGCCTTAGGAATTGATGAACACAGAAATCTTATTACAACAAGAGCTATTTCAATTCTTATGGTTTTTGTGAATATTTTTGTTATGTTCATTACAATTAACCTGATTATCTTTGGCAAAATAATTCTTCAGGTTGTGTTGAATTTCGTTCATCTTTCAGATCTTTTTATAAATGTGTTATTAATAAGCAGATGGTTTGTTTCTTTCATCGCTTTATATGTGATGGCTTATCTAAACTATTACCTTTTACCTGCTGCAGAAGGTTCTGACAGAATCAAAAGCAAAGCAGCATTGCCTGGTTCTTTGTTTTTCTCATTTTGCTGGATGTTTGGTTCTTGGTGTTTTTCTATATACATCAACAACTTACACACCTATAACAGAGTGTATGGTTCAATTGGGGCGTTTGTAATGCTTATGGTTTGGTTGTATTACACATCATTAATTATGCTTATTGGTGGTGAAATAAACTCACAAGCATATAGAAAACTAACAGAAAACAACTAACAAAAAATTAATCTCTGTTTTTTATAAATTCAGGAATTTGACACGCTTCAATTGTGCCAACAACTATTTTCCATTCAGGCATAGCTTCTTGCAACTCTTCCTGCATATGAGATAAAAGCCCTGGGATAATTATCTCTCTAGTATCGACCTTATTTATAAGATCAAAGTTTTTAACAGACTTAGCTACCATATCAGACGTAAATTTGTCAGCAGACCAAGCTGTCAAAACACTCATACCATCAGCAGGTGTCACAACCAAATATGACCCAAAAGGCAATGACTCTAATTCGCCTGCCACGGCAAAATAAGTCAAAGCAAAATTCGTTGTCAAAAATACAGGAGAATTTTTATCTGGTTCATTAAATTCGTATACTTTAGCTTCTACCTGCAAAGGCTTTTGAGGGTTTGTATAAATATTTTGTCTTAAAGTAAACAAGGTTGATAACAAAGCCTCATTAAACTCAGGCAAAACAATTATATTAGCATATCTGCAAATCAAAAAAGATGCAGCCGCACAAGTTTTAAAAACATCAGAATCTTTTGACAATTTAACCATAACAGGCCAAGTCAATGGCTCATGACGCTTCAAGATTGCAGCTCGTCTTAAATAAGTCAATTGTTCCATCATTGAAGAAATAGAACTATTTTTATATTCAAGCTCTAAAATCTTCTCTTTTAAGTCAGTTTTTAAAGACAATTTTTCTAAATCTTCTAAATCTTTGCCTAAAAGAATTCTTTCATCATCACTTTTTAAAACAGGAATTAATTTGTCTTTTAATTCCTCAAGTTTTTTTTGTTGTGAATCAGAAGGAACACCTGTCAAATAAACAACGTCTATCTTGAATTTTTCGCCAATTCTTTCAATTTCATAGTTTTTAATTTTTTCTATTTTTTTATCAAAATCCTTATCTGAACAATCTAGCTCAATAGCGATTGCTGTTTTATTAACAAAGGTTTTATCATGACGAAACATAACAGTTTCACCACCAACTTTTACGCCAAAGCCAAGATTAATTTCATGTTGTTGAACTTTTGAAGCTTCGCTAAATATTTCTTTTAACTCATCAGGAACATTAGGACATTTTTCAATATCCACCTGTTTTTTAGCAAGTTTCAAAGCAAACGCCATACAAGTAGGACAACCACATTTTTTGCAATTTGTCCCTTCTGCTTTTTTTGCAGCAGGTAGGTATTTAAAAATTTGTAATCCAGTAAGCTCCATTAAAACATTCCCTTCAAAACTTCAACGCTTTTCGGATTCCAAAGCACAACGATATTTGCACCGGCACTAATCATTGCACAAGCCCCTGAAATCTCCCACATAACGCTTCTTTCATCAAACTTACCCCAGTTTTCAGAAAACGTATCAGATTTAGCCTCTTTCGCTCTGTAAGATTCTTCACCGATAAAAGCAATGATAGGCATATTAAGCATTTTGTCCCCTTCAAAAGCAGCCTGTCTGATTCTTTCGATTATGCTATATCCATAATCCAAACCGTATCCAAGGCCTCCCATATCAGGGTCAATTAAAATTCTTTCAGGACTCAAGCCCTTATCCGTCGTCAATATATTAAGTTCTTTAGCCAAATTTATATCAATAGGCGTTCTTAAAACAAGTATATGATTATGTTTCAATACAAAAGGAACAATCCCTTCATAAGTCATTTCATCAGCAAAAGCTATTATTGACTCATTTGGAGCAAATTCACACAAAACAGGAATTAGCTTTTTATCAATCTCGTTATTATTTGCGCCCCTTAAAATCAAAGGTTTCTTTGAGATTAACTCCTTTTGTTCCGTTAAAAACTTTTTTATTTCTTCGAGTTTGTTTTCTAACTCGTCTTCTAAGATATCAAATTTGATAGAGATAATATCAGCTTTATTTTCTTTTTGAAGATTATCAATCAAATCTTTTGAAGAATATAAAAATTCTAAAGCTATCAATGGCTTTGTTTCATTACCGTTTTCATTAACAAACGGAACAGATGAATCTCCACCTAAGCTAAGTCCTGCAAACTCCGTTTTTCTAATTTTTTCTTTACACGAAAAAGATAAGTCTAAATTATTCATAGACTTATCTTAAAAAGTATATACTTTATTGTCAAATTTGTATTTAACCAACATTTTTGTATGTATTTGCAGCAAAATTAGAAACCATTTCTTTCAAGATTGCTTTTGGGGTATTAGTTTGACCCAAAATATGAGGCTTAAAATCAGCAAGATTATTATAAATCCAAGGAAAATTATCAAGAGCACTAGCCGCTTTTTTCATGGGTGGCATTTTTTCTAATTGCTTTGAAATATTTTCTATAGCGACTTTTGCTGCTCTATCAACCTCTTGAGCCGATGGAATAAAAATTGAAGATTTACAAACGCCAAACATTCAAGACCTCCTTTTTGCAGAAATAATAACTGATTAATCATAGACAAAAAGCGTCAAAAAAAAATTTTTTGACGCTTTTAACAGTTTTTTTTACAAATATTTATATATAACTATCCTAATATTGAACTAGCTTTTACAACTTCTACTTCAGGAGTAGATGTTCTAGTAATAGGTTGTCTAGGACTTACAAATTTATCTGCTGATAATTTTTTATTCAAGTCAGCTAACATATTTTTTAATTTTTCATTGTTAACAAAATCAAATTGACCATGTGCAGCTTTTATAGAAGTTCCAATAGGATCTTTTTTAGATTCATTTATGATTACTTTTCTTTCTGCTCTTGCAGCATCTCTTAATTTTGTAGGTACTTTTTTGATAATTTGCTGTGCAGCAACTCTGTTAATTGTCATTTCTTTCTCCTTTTGTCTTTAAAACGGTGTTTTGCACCTTGTGTGAGAGTAAAAGTGCCAAAATAAAATATTTTGACACTTTTTATTGTAAACTTTACAATTATTAATAAAGTTATTTTATCAAAGATTCACCTGTCATTTCAGCAGGTTTTTTAATACCTAAAAGCTCAAGAATTGTTGGAGCAACATCACACAATGCTCCTGTTTCTTTAAGCTCATAAGCATTGTTTCCATTAATTAACATAAATGGAACAGGGTTTGTTGTATGCGCAGTAAATGGAGCGTGCGTTTTTTCATCTTCCATTTTTTCTGCATTACCATGATCAGCTGTAAGAAGCATAATCACACCATTTTCTTTCGCAGCTTGAGCAATTTTGCCAACACAAGCATCTACTGTTTCACAAGCTTTCACCGCAGCTTCAAAAACGCCTGTATGACCAACCATATCTGGGTTAGCGAAGTTAACCAAAATGAAACCGTATTGTGGATCTTTTAAAGCCTTCAATACATTTTCACAAACTTCGTTTGCACTCATTTCAGGCTGCATATCATAAGTTGCAACCTTTGGAGATGCTACTAATGCACGAGTTTCTAATTTGCCTGATTTTTCTTCACCACCATTGAAGAAAAATGTAATGTGAGCATATTTTTCAGTTTCAGCAGTTCTGAATTGTTTGATTCCGTTTTCGTCTAAAACATCACCTAAAATATTTGTAAGTTTTTCAGGTGGGAACGCAATTGTTAAAGGGAATGTTTCATCATATTGAGTGAAACAAACATAGAACAAATTGTTTCTTCTAGCTTTTCTTGCAAAACCATCAAAATCTTCGAAAGTCATAGCTCTTGTGATTTCTCTAGCTCTGTCAGGTCTGTAATTGAAGAAAATGATTGAATCATTATCTTTGATTCTTGAATCTGGATCATCGTTTGTGATTGTAGGTTCAACGAATTCATCAGTTACATCTTTTGCATAAGACGCATTGATTGCTTCTGCAGAATTTTTAGCTTTTTCACCTTCTCCAAATAAAAGCGCATTATAAGCTTTTTCAACTCTTTCCCAACGATTATCTCTATCCATTGCCCAATATCTGCCAGAAATTGTAGCAATTTGAGGAAGACCATATTTTTTAAGCTCTTCTTCTAACTCTGCTAGGAAATTAACAGCACTTTTTGGAGGTGTATCTCTTCCATCCAAAAATGCGTGTACATAAACTTTTTTCAAGCCTTTTTCAGCAGCCAATTTAACCAATGCTTTAACGTGATTAAATGAACTGTGTACACCACCAGTTGAAACAAGACCATATAGATGTAAAGCAGAATCATTCTTTTTAACGTGTTCAATTGCTTCATTTAAAGCTTTATTTTCAAAGAATGAACCTTCTCTTATTGCTTTGTTGATTCTTGTCAAATCTTGATATACAACTCTACCTGCACCCAAATTTAAGTGACCTACCTCAGAGTTACCCATTTGACCATCAGGCAAACCTACATATTCACCTGAAGCATTAATAGTTGTGTATTTTTCATTTTGTTTTAAACTGTCAAAATTTGGGGTTTTAGCTGAACATACAGCATTTTTAGAACAATCGTTATTCAATCCCCAGCCATCCATGATACAAAGTATCACTCTTTTGTTTTCTGTCATAATTCATCGTCCCTTTATCTTTTAAAATTCATTGCTTCTTATTAAGCTATATTAATATTATCTTTGCTAAATAAAAATTTAGTAGCAATTTTTTTTATTTACATGTTTTTATGAAGATGTGTAAGTTAATTTATAGGAAGTGAAAATGGAAGTACAAAGTGTTCAACAACAAAGTTGGCAACCCTCAAAAAAGAACAGAGTTATGTCAGGAATGCTCGGAGCAGCAATAGCAACTGCCCCATCTGCTTACGTTTTTTATGATTCTTTCAGCAAAGTAACACCACAAAAACTCGAAAAAGCAGCATCAACAATGCAAGCATTAATGCCAGAAGTTGACACATTGGAAAACATAAAAAGATATGCTTCTGATGCACTTGAAAAAACAGGCCTTGCTTCAAAAGGCGTAAAAATAAAATATGTAAATAAAGAAAATGCAGCTGAAGTTGCTGAAGAATTGGCAAAACTCTCTAAAAAAGAGCCATTTGGAGAAAAAATGGCAAATAAAGTTGCTCAAGTTTTTGCTTGGGGCGGAAATGCAGCATTTTCAAGCCCAAACAACAAAATCTACATAGGTGAAAAAGGTGCATATTCAGGAGTATTCCATGAAATGGGCCACGCCTTGAATCATAATTCATCTAAGTTTTTTAAATTCTTACAAAAAGCAAGAGTGTTGACATATGCAGGTGTTCCTGTTCTTGGAATTGGCTTATTCATTGCAAGTCTTTTCCACAAAGTCAAACCCGAATCTGCAGATCATCCAAAATCAGCTTGGGAAAAAACAAAAGATTTTGTTAAAAACAACGCAGGAAAAATAGCTCTTGCTACATATATACCTATGTTAGTTGAAGAAGCAGCTGCTTCTGTTAAGGGTATAAAAATTGCAAAAAATTATTTGAATCCTCAACAAGTTTCTAAATTGGCAAAAAATTACACAAAAGCATTCGGAACTTACGCTTTAACGGCAGCTCTTTTAAGTGGAGCAATCGGCTTAGGAAATATGATTTCTGAAGGAATCAAAAAACCTGAAAAAAATGCTTAAGTAAAAGTCTAAAATAACTACATAACAACATTTTTTAACACAGACTATTTGATAAAAAATAGTCTGTGTTTCTATTTGGCACCAGAAAAATAATAAAAACAAACGACAGCTCACTAATGCAGTAACCGCAAAAACCAAACCTTAACACAACCTTGTTAACATTTTTTAATATTTCATACACATAAAAAGCAATTTTCTAATTCTGTTTTTGTTTATATAAACATAGGTAGTGTAGAAGTTATTATTTTTACGTGTTAGTAAATAGAAAGTAGGTTATT
>CALUPF010000027.1 GCA_944322545.1 Candidatus Gastranaerophilales bacterium | reverse complement strand
TATGAAATATACATTTTTAAATATTACTACAATTATCTCTGCACTTGTTTCAATATTGTTATTGATTCAGGGAATAGATTTTATAAAAGTTTTTGGCATTGCTTTGGTTGTTATTATTGTCATACCGCTAGCATTGTTTTTGCTATTACAAAAAATCTCTAAAAAATACAGCTGGAAACTAACAACTAAAAATATTGCGACATGTCTTCTTATCGTCTTTAGCCTTTTTCACTTATTATTTATTGAAATATTTTTCTTTGTGTTGAAATCAGACTTTTTATCTCCTTTTCCCATTGGTCCCAAAGTACCTAGCATTTCGCAGTATGATACAGAAATCAATGCGCTAAAAAAGAAATCGGGCTTTTATGATATGAGGCATTTCCCTGATAAACTACCTGAGGATATATCGAATTATTATTTTCAAATCGAAGATGCATTTGATGGCAAAAATACAAATTATCTAAAGTTCGATAGCAATGAAAAATATATTAATGATGTATTAAACAAGTATAAAAAAAGTTGTGTATCTTTCACGACAAATGAAAACTTATACAAATCAGGCGTAGAGTTATATATAAATGAATTAAAGTCTCAAGATTATGTATGTCTTTTACACAAAAAAGAAGATAAAGAACGCTATACTTCAGGAATTGCAATTCAAAAGCCTAATACAATAATATTTTTCTATGCAGATTTTTAGAACTAGCGGATGTAATTTACTAAATTATTGATCAATCTGTAGTTTTATCCATTCCATAATCACAGAGACAAGGTGTTCTTGTTGAGCTTGTGTTAACTCAATACCTTTTGGATAGTGGTGCCATTTTTCAATACAACCTCTGCAACAGGTTGCTGTTGCGTGTTGTGCAATAAATACTGGATGACCACGCATCGGAGTTTGTTTTCCATCATTTGGAATTTCAGCTGGGGCAATCCTGTATCTTATAAAATCACAGGCGTGCGAGTATATTTTATCAAGACCTTTGGTCTTGATATATTCAAGTTCTTTTGGGTGTAGCTTAAATCTACTTCTGAATTTTGATTTTGCTAATTTATCAAGAATATCCATTTTGCTTCTTCAAAATAAGTTTTGTATTTATAAAATTGTACGGTTTTTTTGCTGATTAAATCGTACTTTAAAAAGTTTAGTTTGTATAATTTCTTTTTAAAATAAACTGTTGTTTGTTTTTATTTTAATACAATGTTTTAATTTTTTTTTGATAGAAAAGATACAAAAATTTTTTAGCTTTTTTTCTAAAAAAATTTTTTTGTTGTGAAAAAAATAGCAAAAAATGAAAAACTTTTTTCAAGTATAGACTGGATCTTGAGGATTTAAGGTGCTAGTCGTGGTGTTGATTTTTTAAACGCGAGAAACATTTTCCTAATTTTTATATGGATGCATTTTTCATACCGTAGAAAATTTAGGAGAAATCAAATGAACGATTTCAAAAACGAGTTAGCGATTCTCTATAAAAATCCAAAAGAACTAAAGTTGAATTTACAAAATTCTCGTACTCACAGCAAGAAACAAATTCAAAAAATTGCAAAGAGTATAGATAAACTAGGATTCAACAATCCTGTATTGATTGATACAGATGATGTTATTATCGCTGGACACGGTAGGGTCCTGGCTGCGATCGAATTAGATCTGTCTATGATTCCAACAATATGTTTGAACCATATGACAAAAGAACAAATTCGTGCGTATGTAATTGCCGATAACAGACTGGCAGAAGAAGCGGGCTGGGATAAGGAAATTCTAAAAATAGAATTAGGATTCCTTATGAACCTAGAACCAGAGATTGGTTTTGATGCAACTATTACTGGTTTTGATATCCCAGAACTTGACCTGATTATTAACCCTGAAGGCTTGGAAACTGTCAAAAATAACGAGAACAAGGATTCCGATACTCAGTTTCTGGAAAGCGTTGTTGATATACCTATACGTGTAAAGAAGGGTGACTTGTGGCAACTAGGTGAGCATTTGTTGTATTGCGGAAACTCCTTAGAAGAAACTAGTTATAAACAGCTTATGCAAAATGAACTTGCACAGGTAGTTTTTACAGACCCACCAATAAATATAAGAGACCTAAAAAGGTCTTTTTTTATGTCTGAAATTCTGCTGTTCGTTGATTTGCGAAAATTAGATAATTAAATTATGCCTTTGAGGTATTTTGTGTGATTCATTATAGGTATTTGCTATTTATTTAGTTGTGATAAATAATGAATTTATCAAGAAAGATATTGTCTATAAATATTTAAAAATTTTTATTTTTAAATACAGCTTGTGTAATAAAAAATTTGATAAATCCTCTCTATGATAGATTCCCTAGGCATTAATTATTTCTTGTTTTTTTATAAGGAGATTTTTTTATGAAAAACTTATATAAGCAAATAAGCGGGAAACGATTTGATCAAGAAAGAGCTTTGTATAATTTGAACAAAACTGATGTTGTAAATTGTATTTTTGCAGGTTCTTTAGATGGAGAATCTGTTTTAAAAGAATGTAGAAATATAAGAGTTCTTGATTGCAAATTTTCTTTGCGTTATCCGTTATGGCATGCAAAAAAATTCATTTTAAAAGGTTGTTCAATGGATGAATTAACAAGAGCACCTCTTTGGTATTCTAATGATGGTAAAATAGAAAATTGCGTAATTGAGGGCGTTAAATGTCTTAGGGAATGTAAGAACATTCAAGTTGATAAAACTAAAATTGTTTCTTCAGAGTTTGGCTGGAGATGTAAGGACTTGAAAATTAACAATTCAACAGTTGACTCTGTTTATTTTCTTTTTGAGTCTAAAAATGTGCAAATTGATAATTTAAATATGCAAGGAAAATATTCTTTCCAATATACAAAAAATTTGCATATTATCAATTCAAACTTAGATACTAAAGATGCATTTTGGCATAGTAAAAATGTAATTGTTGAAAACTCAATAATAAAGGGTGAATATTTAGGTTGGTTTTCTGAAAATCTTACATTGATAAACTGTAAAATTGTCGGTACTCAGCCATTTTGCTACTGTAAGAATTTAAAATTAGTAAATTGTGTAATGGCGCAGACTGATTTAGCTTTTGAATATTCTAGTGTGGATGCAGATGTCGTTGGCGAAATTGTATCTGTTAAAAATCCAAAATCCGGTATCATTCTTGCTGATTCAATAGGTGAAATTATACAAGATGGTGCTGTTGTCAAATGTAATTGTGAGATTTTATTAAAAGAAAATCAAATTTCTGCATAATAGGTAAAAAATAATGAAGATAATAAATGTACAGACAAAACGCGGACTAGTTTTAAGAACTATAATGTACGAAGCTCAGAATTCTGATACTATTTTAATTTTGATGAGTGGTATATGTTCCAATATTTTTAACAATCAGTTGTTACAAACAACTGGTGAGTTGCTTTCTGAAAATGGAGTTTCTTATATTGTGGGACAAGCAATGGATGCTTTTTCTGTTTTGCATTATTCAAATTCATTAACTAAAACTCAAGAACTAAAAGGTGTCGCAATAGATGATTTTGATGTGATTGATGAAGATATTGACGCTTACGTAAAGTATGCAAAAGTATTAGGCTATAAAAATATAATTTTAGGAGGACATTCATTAGGTTCAAATAGAATAATTCATTATTTGTCAAATAATAATTGCGATTTGATAAAACATTTTATTCTTTCAGGTCCTGTAGATTTTGCTAATATGATTTCAACAATGACAACACCTGATCAATTTGAATTGGCAAAATCTTGGGTCGAAAAGGGTAAAGGTGATAATATTTTACCATTTTTGTTTGGTGGCTTTTCTCCTATGTCAGCAAATACAATGATAAAAAATTGGTATGACAACAAAATTTATAAGAATTGTCCTTTTATAAGTAATGATGGAGAAACTACTTCTCTTTCAAAGATAAAAATAAGTGGAATGATTTTGATTGGAGAAAAAGATTCTTGTGCTGGTGGTGATTCTTTTAAATTTGCAAATGAGATTAGCAATTGTATGGCGAGTGCAAAAGATAATGAAATTGTAATTTTGAATGATGCTGGTCATATTTTTTATAACATGCATAATGAGTATGCAAAAGCCGTTTTAGATTTTGTAAAAAGTAAAGAGTTAGTTTGTGTGTGAGGTTAGAATATATGAAAAAGATCTTAATTTTATTGGTTTTAATTATGTTTATAATAGGAGGTAAAACTATGGCTAAAGAAGTTTTAACACCAAAACAACAAAGTATAGTGATGATTTCATCTTATACGGCAAATGGTGATTTAGTAAATCTTGAAAAATCTTTAAATCTAGGATTGAAACAAGATTTGACGGTAAATGAAATTAAAGAAATCCTTGTGCAGCTGTACGCTTATTGTGGATTCCCTAGAAGTTTAAATGCAATAGCTACTTTTATGAGAGTTGTTAATGAGAACAAAAATTTAGTTGAGGGTGAAAAAGGTAAACCATTAGATTCACAAATAGATAAGAATAAGTATGGTAATGATGTTCAAATTAAGCTTACAGGCGCCCCTGTTAAGGGACAAATATTTGAATTTACACCAGCCATAGATTCGTTTTTAAAAGAACATTTGTTTGCTGATATTTTTGGACGTGGTGTTTTGTCTTATCAGGAAAGAGAGATTGCAACAATTGCTGCATTATCTACTATTGTTGGCGTTGAACCACAGTTAGATAGCCATATTCAAATAGGAAAACATATAGGTTTGACTGATTTACAAATAAATGGAATTTTAAAAATGACTAGTGCTGTTAATAAGGGTGGTGAATTTGGTTTAGGTGATAAAAATGATGCTTATGCAAAATATTTTGTGGGACAAAGCTATTTGAAACCGCTGACTCAAGATGGCGTGAATACAGCTAATGTGACATTTGAACCAGGTTGCAGAAATAATTGGCATATTCACCATAAAGGTGGACAGATTTTACTTGTTACATCAGGAAATGGTTATTATCAAGAGTGGGGCAAGCCAGCTCAAAAACTAAAAGCCGGAGATGTTGTCAATATTCCAGCAGAGGTAAAACACTGGCATGGCGCGACAAAGGATAGCTGGTTTAGTCATATTGCAATTGCTGTTCCAGTAGATGGTGCGACAACTGAATGGTTGGATGAAGTGTCAGATGATTTTTATAACAAATTAAATTAATTATTTTTCTATGGAGTAGCTTTTTTAGTTTTTTTTGAAACTACTAAAGTTACTCCAGAAAGAATTAATATTATACCTGTAATAATTCTTGCCGTAAGTGTTTCATTAAATATCATTACACCTATAACAATAGCTGTTAATGGTTCTAGCGCTCCTAAAATTGCTGTTGTTGTTGAACCAATCAGTTTTATAGCAATGTTTATTGTTTCTAAGGATATTATTGTTGGTAAAATAGCAAGGCCTATAAGACATAACCATAAAAATGGGCTGTGTGGCATTTGAAGCTGTGTACAGAATTTTAAATTTATAATGTATACAAATAATCCAAATAACATTACATAAAAGCTCATTTTTTCTCGATTTACAGGTTTTATAGCTTTAATGTTTTTAACACCTACAATGTATAATGCGTATAAAAGAGCTGATAATAATACAACAAAAACACCAAACAGATTTAATGATTCTGTTTTTCCTTTATATAAAAGAGTTATGCCAATAGAAGTTAGTATAATTGAGACGATTGTTGTTTTTGTTATTTTTTCCTTGAAAAAAATTGCCATTATAATTGCAACAACAATTGGATATATGAATAAAATCGTGCAAGCAATGCCTGCTTCAATATGTTTAAATGCTTCAAACAAAGTTAATGATGATAATGAAAAAAATATTCCTAAAAAGAATAAAGGTATAAATTCTTTCATTGTGAGATTAAAGGAGATTTTTTTCACAAATTTCAGCCAAAGACCATAAATAATTACTGCAAATGCGTACCTGTAAAATAAAACAGAATTAACCCCAATTCCTGCGTCGAACAAAGGTAGTGCAAATAATGGGTTTGTTCCATAACTTGCAGCTGCAATTGCTCCATTTAGTATTCCTGTTATTTTTCTGTTTCTCATAAATCCCTCAACAAAATAGATACCATAGTTCATTGAAAAAGTAAAAAAACATTGTCTGATTTTATTTTTATTTTTTTATATACTAATTTTGTAAATAAAAACTATGGTTGAAGCTATGTGTAAAAACGAGAATATAATTGATTTTAAAAACATTTTTGTCAATTATGGAATGACAACAGTTTTGGAAAATATAAATCTTGAAATCAAAAAAGGTGAACATTGGGCAATATTAGGTGCCAATGGAAGCGGTAAATCAACATTAATGAAACTTTTTTCAAATGATTTATATCCAAATGCAAAATATGATTTTAAAAAAGAAATTTTTGGCAAGGATCGTTGGGATATTTTTGAATTGAAAAATCACCTTGGTATAATCACTAACGACATACAAAATAACTTGTTAAATTACTGTGGTAATGCCTCTGGTTTCGACATAGTTTTAAGCGGTTATTACAGTTCTTTCGGTACTTTTTCTCATCAGTCTTTTTCTGATAGACAGTATCTCAGAGCTAATAATATAATGGACTTTTTAGAGATAACTAAGCTAAAAAACAAAGAATTTAAGCAAATGAGCACTGGGGAACAAAGGCGTTGCATTATTGGAAGAGCACTAGTACATAAACCAGAAGCTTTTGTTTTAGACGAGCCAACAACAGGATTGGATATCAAATCACAAATGGGCTTTTTAAGGGTTCTTAGAAAATTATCTAGAAAGTCTTCAATAATTTTGGTTACACATAATGTTGAGGAAATTTTCCCTGAAATAACGAATGTAGCTCTTATTTATCAAAATACAATTTATAAAAAGGGTACAAAAGATGAAATAATGACAGCTGAAAATTTATCAGAAATTTTCGGTTGTGCTGTTGAGCTACAAAACGGTAATGATAAATTTTATATAAGAACTTATAACTGGTGATAATCTGTGTGGAGCTCTTGTTCATCTTCTCTAATTGATGAATTTATTATACAAGATTCATTTTCAATTGGCATAAAAATGTAAACACTTCTCTCTTCAAGAGGTGATAATGTTAAAGAGTCTATTATGCTTTTATTCATTTTAGAGTATTCTTTTTTTACTTTTCTTTTTGAAAAATATTCTTCAGTTTTTTGTTGAGGGTATACACCTAGTAAACTAGCTCCTGCTATAACAGCACCAGCTGATGCTAGAATATAAATAAGACCTTTGTGTGCTTTTGCAATATTGCCTGTTCCTACATCTTCATTGTAACTGTCTACTGCAATTTGTTTAGGAACGGTCATTAATTCTTTAAAACTTAAGCCTGATTTTAGTAGTTTATCAACATTTTCTTTGAAGCTTTTATTCATTGGTATTGATACATCTACAACTTTTTGAGTGTTGTTTATTATGGTTGTTTGATAAACTTTAAAGTCATTTTTTAAGTCACTTTTTAAATCTATTTCTGACGCTTCAACAGTTAAATGTTCTGGACTACAAGCCCAACCTGTTGTGTCCACAGGAATAGCAAATGCATAATTACTTAATGAAATAAGAACCAAAAGTGTAGATATAAATTTCTTCATAAGAAGATTTTACTTCAAAAATTGATATTTGTATAATTATTAACAGAAAAAGGAGAATTTAACTATTTTAAGCATATTTTTAGTATCTATTGCCGTATTAGTTAGAATATTTTCTAATTCGTTTGCTAATGTATTTCAAAAAAAACTTACAAACAAAGGCTGTAATCCTTATTTTATAAATTTTGTAACTTACTTTTTGATGAGTTTAGCTTGTATTCCCTTATTATTTACATCTGATAAACTTCCTTATAGCTTTGAATTTTTGAAGTGTTCTTTATTAATCGGGGTTTTAGGTTCGTTGGGTAATGGTTTTTTAATAAAAGCATTAGAATCTGGCGATTTATCTGTTCTTGGCCCTATAAATTCATATAAAGCCGTTGTTGGCTTGCTATTTGGAATGTTGCTTTTGAAAGAAATGCCTAATTTGTATGGGATTTGGGGTATGTTGTTGATAATTATAGGGAGCTATTTTGTTTTAGATACAGAAAAAGAAAAAATAAATTGGAGTGTGTTTAAAAGAAAAGATATTCAATATAGATTTTTAGCTTTGATATTTTGTGCAGCAGAGGCTATATATTTGAAAAAGTTGATTTTATTATCAGATATAAAAATTACTTTTATCATTTGGTGTACGTTTGGTTTGATTTTTTCTTGTTTGTTGATTTTTATAAAAAGAATCAGTCTGTTTAAACAAATCACTGCTTTTAATTCAAAATTTGTCGGGGATTTCTTTGCAATCCCAATTTGTACGGGAATAATGCAGTATACAACTAATTTTGTCTTTGCAAATATGAATGTTGCTTATGCTCTTTCATTGTTTCAACTATCATCAATTTTAAGTATTGTTTTAGGATATAAAATATTCAAGGAAACTAATATTATAAAAAAGCTTTTAGGTTCTTTTATTATGGTTGTTGGTGCTGTTATGATTATTGTGTTTAAGTAAGATATTATGTTCGAAGATTTAAAAAATAATATTGATTTTTATATTAGAGAGAATACAAGATTTTCAAGAAAAAATTTTGTTGAGAGAAATGAGTCTGTTTTATATCAAACCTATCTTGAAAATTTATATGTATTGGATATTTTAAGTCGATATTTTTCTGTAATAAAAAAAGAATTTGTGTGTGCTTTAGATATAGGCTCCAAAAATTGGTATTATGCAAATGCAGAATATTCTTTTTTGAAGTCTAATTATAAAGATTTTTTATTAAAAGGTGTTGAATTAGATGCATACAGGTTATATAGCAATTTTTATTCAAGGTATGAAGCTGCAAAATTTTATACAAAAAATTTGAAAAATACTGAATATGTTGCAGGTAATTTATTGAATATAAAAGGTTGTTATGATTACATAACTTGGTTTTTACCTTTTGTTCTAAAATCTCCTTTGAAATGTTGGGGTTTGCCTGAAAAATTTTTCATGCCAGAGACACTTTTAAAATATGCCTATTCTATTTTAAGTTCAGATGGTCAAATGCTAATTATAAATCAAGGAGAAAAAGAAGCTATTGAACAAAAATTACTTTTGGATAATTTACAAATTCCATATACAGAATTAGGTATTATAAAAAGCGAGTTTTTTGAATATAAAAATATTAGATATGGCTTTTTAATTCGAAAATAGTACATATAGGATATTACATAGCTATAAATATGTGTTAAATTGGCTCTATAAATTACAAAACATGGAGTTTAAATTATATGTTTGAATTAGGTTTGTCTCACGAAGAGCTAGTAAAAAGAACATCTAAAGATTGTTTAATACCAAAAGAAATGTTGAAAGAGGACAGCAAAGAATACGCCTCTTTGGCTGAAGGTGATAAAAAGGCTTTGATTCACCTTGTAAAAGCTGCTAATAAAATCAATCAAGTTTTTATGAAACAAGACAATCCTAAAAATTTGGAGTTTAAAAAATTCTTAGAAGAAGAGGTTGAAAAAGGTAATGAAGATGCAAAAATGACATTGACCCTTTTTACTGCTCAAATTGGAATGAATGCTGTTGACTCAGAAGCAAATAAAATATTTTTAGCAAAAGACGAAAATGAATTACCAGGAAAAGGTTTTTATCCTGTTGACTTAACAAAAGAAGAGTTTCATACTATTTTGTTGAAAATGTTGAAAAACGGTGAAAAAGAAGAGGTGAAAAATATTCTTAATCAGCGTTCAATGGTTATTCGAGATAAAGATAAACTCAAAGCTGTTGATTATACAGAATATTTTAAAGAAGAGTTTGATTATATAGCAGATGAATTAGAAGCAGCAGCAGAAGTTTCTACTAATGAAGATTTTAATAAATATTTGAAGCTCCAGGCTATTGCTTTGTGTGAAAATAATCCAAAAAATGATGCTTATGCTGATAAAAAATGGGCGGAATTGCAAGATACTCCGTTAGAATTTACAATTTCTCGTGAACAATATGCTGATGAGATGACAGGGACTGTTGTTGAAAATGAAGAATTGAAAAAACTTTTAGATGAAAATGAAATAGAGCCAATTTCAAAAGACTCAATTGGTATAAGAGTCGGTATTGTCAATAAGGAAGGTACAGCTAAACTTCTTGAGATAAAAAAATATATGCCTGTATTAGCTCAACATATGCCATATAAGGATGAATATGAGCAAAATATTGGTCATGATGATGACGAAAAACAAACAATGGTTGACGTAGATATTGTTACGTTAAGAGGTGATGAAGGTACATATAGAGGCGGTATAACACTTGCTCAAAATTTGCCAAATAACGATAAACCTTCTTTAAAAATAGGTGGTGGACGCAGAAATGTTTATCACCGTCAAATTAGGATAAGTACAAGTCCTGAAGCTAAAGTGAAAAGACAAAAAAGATTAGATGCAACACTAGCTAAGGAATTTCATAAATATTATAACCAAGAGGCTGATCATTGGTTTACGATTGGTCATGAAAATGTTCATTCGCTTGGACCAAAGTCGGGCACAGAGGCTCTTGGTAAATATAAAAATATTATTGAAGAAAATAAGGCTGATATGGGTTCTTTAGCTTTATTAGATGTGTTGGTTGAGCTAGGAATGTACACACAAGAAGAGAAAAAGCAGATTATTGTAACATATGCAGCTGATAATTTCTTGAAAGCAAAACCTAATTTGTCACAGGCTCATAGAGTTAGAACTGTAATGCAATCAAAATATTTCTTAGAAAATAAAGCTATTTGGCTAAATTCTGAGGGTGTTTTAGAAATAGATATGGAAAAAATGGTTCCTACAGCACAAAAAATGTTGGCTGAAATTGTTCGAGTCCAATTGTCTAAAGACTTTGCACAAGGCGAAAAATACGTTTTAGATAATTTCGTTTGGACTGATGAAATGGAAGTGATTTCTAAAAAGCTTAAAGAAATAGACAAATCTTTAAATGGCATATTAAAAACGCCATTGGCTGATAAATTAGCTAGTTTATAATAATGTATGCTTTAAACAACATTTAGTTGAGTTTTTATATGTCAAAATAAAAAGGTTCATTTAATTAGTCATTTTAAATGAACCTTTTTGTTCTATAATTGTTGCGTCATAGAATATGAAGGTTTTGTATTATGGTTACTTCTTTAAAAGGCTTGTTTTATTCTTTTGTTGATAGAAAAGCAGCAAATCCAAGATATTATAACAAATATGTTAGAATCTCTTCTTCTTTAGATAATAAAAAAATGTCCAAAGATACTTATGAGTATTTAACAGGGTTAAAATCAACAATTGGTAATTATGCTAAGCATAATAATTTGAAAATTGTGTTGTCACCAGCCGATGTAAGTCCCAAGCATGTGAAAATAGATATGTTTATGAGACGTGATAAATTAGAAGAAAAGTTTTTTGAAGTGATGGACTTGCCTGCGCCTTCACCCGTTAAAATTAATAAATATGAACATATAGTTTGGGTTGATCCTTCTGATAAAGAAGAGCTAATACCTCCATCAAGAAAAGTTTTTCAGGTAATATCTGATATATATAAAGATTTTAACAAACGTTTTAATAAGAATTTGAAATAAGTTTTGAATTTAGGCAATTTTCTCTTTGAAAATGTTTTTATTTATATATAGGATATCAAAGGGAAAATTATGTCAGACGTAAATTCAATTAACTTGAATTTGGACTATTTAACAAAAGCCATGTCTCCAATGGGCGGCTCGCTTTCTTCTGGCTTTTCATCCTTTGATTCTTCAGGTTTATATGGTTCTATTTTTTATCAACCTATAAAACCAGCAAATTTATCTTTTAACTTAGGCGGATTTACTCCTAATTATTCATTTGGAAATTATTCTTTACCTACTAACTTTGGAGATATGTTTGCAGCTAATTTGCAACAACAAGCATGGAATGGAATTTTAGGTGTATTAGCAAATTATAAACCTATGACAATTGATTTATCTATGCTTAATTTTAATACACAAACACCATATTCTGACGAAGATACCTCTTATTTTTCATATGATGCAAAAGAACTAAAAAATAAATGGCAGAAAAAAGCGCCACACTTATCTGAAGCTTTTTATAATAAAGCTGTAGCAATAGCGAAAAGGTTAAATTGTGATCCAAATGATTTGTTGGCGATTATGTATTCTGAATCAGGCTTAAGACCAAGTGCAGTCAATGATTCAAGTGGAGCGACTGGTTTGATTCAGTTTATTCCAAGCACGGCTAAAAGTTTAGGCACAACAACGCAAGCATTAAAACGCATGTCAGCTGAAGAACAGCTTGTTTATGTTGAAAAATACTTATCTAAAATGAAAAAAGCTGCTGGATTTGGGGCGAGTGACAAAATAGGCGCGGGTTCTTTATATGCTTTGATATTTTTACCAGCAAGAGCGAATAAAGAAGTACTTGCCTCTATGTATGAAAGTAACAGCTATTATTCTGCAAATAGAGGTTTAGACAGAAATGGCGATGGGCAAATAACCAAATCTGAACTTGCACAAAGAGTCAGGGGTTACATGGCCTAGTTAATTAGACTGCTTATTTGTATTATTTATTAAAATCTCCTTTCGGTTATAATATCCAAAAGGAGAATATTTTGACTGATTTAGAGTTTATAAAAAAATATAAAATAATTACAGAAATTGTTTCAGAAGATTTTGCTGTATTAGATGGATATTTTTCAAAATTCCTGTTTGCTTCTGAAACTAAAGAAAATCAAATAAAACCTATTTTGAAAGAGTTTTTTTCTCATAAAGGTAAAAGAATTAGATCTTTATTAATCTTTCTGTTAATGAGGGCTTTAGGTTGCGATAAGGATGATTTTTATTATAAATTGGCATTTTCAAATGAAGTGATTCATAATGCAACTTTAATCCATGATGATATTATTGATTGTTCATTGTTAAGACGTGGTCGAAACACTTTGAATTTTGATTATGACAGTAAATTAGCAGTTCTAGCAGGTGATTATTTACTATCTGTTGTTTTGGATATTCTTAGTGATATTGATGATGTAGAAATTAGAAAATTACATTCATCAGCAATAACAAAGATTGTAAATGGTGAGCTAGAACAATATTTTAATAGGTTTAAAATATTGTCAATAAAACAATATGTTGAAAAGTCGAAAAATAAAACTTCTAGATTATTTGAAACAGGTCTAGTTTCTACCTATTTATATAGGAATTCAAATATTGTAGATTTAGAAAAGATAAGAAGTTTTTCAATAAATTTTGGCATTGCTTTTCAAATTGATAATGATTTAAAAAATTATTATGATGAAGAGAAGTTACATGAAGATCTTTCAAATGGTGATTATAGTGCACCGCTTATTTATTACTCTATGGAAAAAAATATAACTGAAATAAAAAATCCTAAAAAAGTTTTAAAAGATATAAAAAATACAGAAGCTATAAAGAAATCAATTGATTTAAAAGATTATTATATAAACTTGGCTATTGAAAATATACAATGTCTTGAGGATAATCAATATAAAAAAGCAATTGTAGATTTATGTCATTTATATACAGGATAGAGTTTTGATGGATGAAAAAATAAAAGAAAAAATAATAGCAGGAACAAAAGAAACAATAGAAACAATAGTTTTTGTTGTTGTTATGGTTGTAATTATTAGATTCTTTATTGGTGAAATAAGATGGATTCCATCTGCATCTATGCGACCAACTTTAATAGAAGGTGATAGAATATTTGTTGAAAGATTTTCTCGCTTTTATTCTGCTCCAAAAAGAGGAGATATAATGGTGTTTTATCCTCCAGAAGAGGATATAAAAACTGATGTTTTGTCTGTTTTTGAAAGATTGACAGGTTTTTTCTGTAAAGATGTGGCTTATATAAAACGTGTTATTGGTGTGCCTGGTGATAAATTGGAAGTGAAAGAATTCTCTGATGGTATATTCAAAGTTTACATTAATGATAAACCTATTGAAGAACCTTACATTATGAGTGAGGATGATTATATTCCTTGTTCTGTTGATATGTTTTGTGGCCCAATGCGAATACCAGAAGGTCAATATTTTATGATGGGTGATAACAGAGGTAATTCTCAAGATTCTCGCTTTTGGGGTTTTTTGCCGAAAGAAAGATTTATTGGCAAAGCTGTATTTTTATTTTGGCCTCCTACTCGTATGAGAGTTTTTTCTCATCCAGAATATAAAAATTTGAATTGAACTTAGCCAAAAGTTCTAATTACGTTTTCGAATATATGATACACATTATTTCTGTAGTCATTTGCTGCCCATGATGTGTTAAATATACCATCCCAGTGTCTTTCGCATTCTGTCCAAGCATCAGAACCATTCATTTCTTTTGTATGCATCATTAATTCATGTGTATTAACATATGGAGAAAGTGGCATAATATCGTGTAATTGCATATAAGATGGTAGTTTTTCTCCAATATTATTAAAACCATATAAACAAGAATTTATTCTATTTAATCTTGTTTCAAAACTTGCTCCTCCATAGTCATTGTCATTAGATACTTCAGGACCTGCTGCATATTCAGAAGAGCATCTTTGTTTTTCTGATTCCCAACGAACACTTCCGAAATCATCGGCTTTCCCCCAATCTGTGCCAGCTGTGAATCCCATTTCTTTGTATTCCCATCTGTCATCGCATTTTTCACCAACAAAGGCAATGTCTGGACGATGCGTTTTTTGTCGAATTTCATACAATATGTATGCCATTTGGTTTTTGTTAGGAAGTGCACCACATCCACAATATCCATTGTAATCTGTTATGTGTTTTGCACTATCAAAATAAATTGAATCAAATCCTAATTCAATACCCCAAACACAAGCATCTATAAATGCTTTTTCATGGTCATACCAATTAAAATCTCTTCCTTGTACTTTTAGTTGATTCGCTGATAATGGCATTCTAAATCCTGTTTTAAATCCAAGCATATGTGCCATATCATTAAATGCTTTAACTTGTTCATCTGCGCCCATTTTTCCATACAATCCATCACTGGTTAGTGTTTTACTTATGCCAGTATGTAAGTCTGCACAATATAATGAATCTGCAGATTTGTATCCATCTCCATATATTGTTGGATAAAGCTGTGATAAAATTATACAATTCGCAAAAGAATTAGGTGAAGTTGGTATCGCAGGAAGTATTTTCATAACACCAAATAAGCCTTCTGTTACTTTATCACCGTCATATTTTGCTAAAATTCTTGGGTTGATTTCAATATAATTCGCTCTTCTTCCCCATTTGTCACCAAAATTTGGTGAAGGGATATATGGAGGTATACCAGGATACTGACAATCAGGTTTTGTCAGTGTGCAAAGACATTGTAAGACTTGTTCTGGGGTCCTTTTTAAGAGTTCTGCTGGGTGAGCATTTACCCATTTTTTTGTTCCGACTTGATAAAGATGTTCTTTTGTCCAATTGTCTTCATATACATCATTTCTTCCAGTTACGTTATAAAAAAGTTTTTTTAGTGGCTGTTGGTCACCATAATAACCTTTGAAAGAAATATGCAGCTTATTCAGCATTGCTTGGTTCATTTGAAACAAATTAAAAGCAGCAATGTTGTTTTGCGTCACATGCTTTTTAGGACTCTCACTTTTTCCTTTATCTATTCTAAAATTGCTTTTTATCCCAGAGCATGTCGGATTTATTGTGTTAATCAATAAAGACATAATAAAAGTAAAACACAAACAAAATATTTTTTGCTAGGTAAAAATATTTCATTTGTGTTCTTTATAAAAGATATGCAAATTAGATTACCATCCACTAAAAATCTTTTTGATGCCTTTGCCTATAGCTTGTCCAACTTTTTTTATTCCATTTACAACGGCTTTCCCTGCAGAAACTACGGCTTTGCCTACACTTTTAACAACTTTGCCAACACCTTGGGCCATTTTTTTGACACCACTCCAAGCCCATTTTAATGGTTCAACAACTGTTCCTGCAACGCCTTTAAATATTGATCCAATTCCTTTGAAAATTTGGCCGTGAAATATTTGTTTTAGACCTGTTACTGTGTTGTTATAAAAACTTCCAAATCCTTTGGCTAGACTAACTATTGGGGTACTTAAGACTTGAAGTCCTCCTACTGTATATTTCCAAAGACCTGAAAACGCACTTCCTGTATTTTGCCATATTCCTTTAACAGTATCGCCCACAATACCAAATATCCCAGAAAAAGTTCCTTTGGTAATTGTTTTTAATCCAGAGCCGAGGTTTTGAAGAGGTGTGGCTTTTTCTGCTTCCGATTCATTTTTCTTTAGTGATTCTTCGTCAACGATACCTTCTTCGTCATTGGTTTCAATTATAGGATCATATGTTTTGCTTATGAAATTGTAGTCATTTGATTCTTGTTTTTCTTCTACACTAGTTGGCGGAATAAATGGATTGTTACCTAATCCGTTTAGATATAGGTTGATGCTGTTTGTCATTTGATACTCCTTTACAAGAACCGAATAAAAAATTCCCTATGGTTTATATATCGGTTGTTGTTTTTATAACTTTAGGGTTTATTGGGCGATAAAATTTTTATATTTGATAAATACTTGATATAATTGAATTTAAGAATGATTTTTTTTTGTTTACAATACTTAATAAAAAGGCTTCTGTATGAAAATAGTATTAATAATGCCTAAAGGAAATACTTATTCTTTTAATAACAGGTCTGTTTTTTTTAAATATATGCCAGATTCTTTAACTATGGGTGTGTTGGTTGCAATCATACAGAAAAATTTTCCTGATATAGAAGTTGAATTTTATGATGAAACAGTTGAAAAAATAGAAAAAGAAAAAATTTCTGCAGATTTGATTGGCATTTCTTCTATGACTCCTACTATTAATAAAGCAATTGCTTATTCAGCGTATTTCAGAAGTAAAGGTATTCCTGTATTTGTTGGTGGTGTTCATCCTACGTTATGTCCTGAGTCTTGTGATAAATATTTTGATAGTGTAATTTCAGGATTAGCAAATGAAAGTCTTGTTACTTTGATTCGAGACTTTCAAAATGGTTGTATGCAAAAAATATACTATCAGTCTGATAATATGTCTTTCGAGAATTTTGTTTGTCCTAAAAGGGACATATATGAAAACAAGCATTTTCTTGGTACTGAGCTTAATATGGTGCAAGCTACTTTTGGCTGCTCTAATGTTTGTGAGTTTTGTGTTCAGCCTTATGTTGCTTGTGGATATCATCAAAGACCTGTAGATGATGTAATTGAAGAAATAAAACAAATAAGAGATGATTATATCGAATTTGTTGATCCTAATTTAGCTAAGGATGAAAATTATTTAATGAGTTTGTGTGAAAAACTCAAACCGTTGAAAAAAAATTGGTTTGCTCCAATGACTATATCAATTTCCAAAAATGACGAATTGCTTTTAGCTCTTAAAAAATCAGGTTGTGAAGGTGTTCTTATTGGCTTTGAGTCGGTTAGTTCTGATTCAATAGCTTCAATAAAAAAAGGTTTTAATAAAGTTGAAAATTATAAAAATGCTATAAAAAAGCTTCATGATTATGATATAAAAGTTACTGGAAGCTTTGTTTTGGGGTTAGATGGTGACGATGAGTTTTTGGTTGAAAAGACGTTGAACTTTATTAATGAGGCTCATATTGACTATGTGAGATTCACTATTAATACGCCATATCCTGGTACACAGTATTACAAGTTAATGAAAGATTCTAACAGAATTATTGAAGATAATTTTTCTTTGTATGATTGTCAAAATTGTGTAATTAAACCATTAAATCTTTCTGCAGATTCTGTTGAAAAGATGCATAAAGAACTTTGGCGAAGGTCATATTCTTTTATGAATATTTTTAAAAGATTGTCTTATATAAAACCTTTGAATAAAAGAATAAAAGAGATAATAAAAAATTACGTATTTGGCAAAGTGTATATAAAAATGCTATTTAAAAGTAAAAATTTTATTTCTAAAATTGATATTTGATTTTATTGTTAAAAACTGGACTTATTGAATAGCTGTTTTAGAATTATGAATATGAAAAAGATTTTTTCAATACTTATACTTTTAATTTTTTGTTATGTTAATTCAGGCTTAGTCTTTGCAGCTGATGATGATTTGCCTGAATTACCAACATTGCCATCATTAGAAATATATACAGATGGTCCTGTTGATGCATTTTCTCCATCAACTGCACCTCCACAAATTGCTCCGAAAAAGCCTGTTAATGTTCAGGCTCAATCAACCAAAAGTAATGTTAAGCAAACAACAACTAATACTAAAACAACCACTAAACCTAGTTCAAATTCAACTAAAACTCCTGTTAAAACAGTTAATAAGCAGCCTATAAATAGTTCAAAAAATACTTATTACAAAAATAATATAAAAAATTCTTATGTGGTTCCAA
The DNA here is from genome assembly GCA_944322545.1 of Candidatus Gastranaerophilales bacterium. Taxonomy (GTDB): domain Bacteria; phylum Cyanobacteriota; class Vampirovibrionia; order Gastranaerophilales; family Gastranaerophilaceae; genus Limenecus. Next base: position 17,376 of record CALUPF010000027.1, on the reverse strand, counting down.
AAGGTAAAAAGTTTAAGGTTAGAATTGCTCAAACAGTTTCTAGCAGTACTCCTGAAGGAACAAGAATCTCATTTAAAAGTGTTTATCCTGAAACGTCTAGATATATAACAATCCCTGCAGGTACTATTTTCAAAGGAAGAGTATCTAATTCTCATCCTCCTTATCTTACAGGTAATGGTGGATTGATTGTTATTAATGTTGATCAAATGGTCTATAATGGTCAAACCTATGAGGTAGATGCAAAGGTTAGCGTTGCTAATGGAAAAAGAATCTTTTTAAACAACATAAAAGGTAAAAGGATGTACCTTAGAAGTATCCCTAAAGCAATGAAACCTGGAACTACCTTTTTTAAAAAGATGTGGAGAGTTACATGTAAGCTTGCTAAAAACGAAAGCGGCGTAGAAATAATTCTTACACCGTTTTCATTCATTACAGGTACAGTTGTTTATGCTGTTAATTTTGTCACATCACCTGTTTTAGCAATTTTTTATAAAGGAAAATCTATAACAATTCCTGCTGATTCACCATTTACTATACAGCTTCGTGAGGATGTCTATATTTTAAAATAGTTTTTAATTTATGACGCAACTGTTCAGGTATTCGATTGTGTTTACTTTGTTGTCATATAAGTATTTTAAAAAATCAAGATGTTCTCTGCTTATTGAGGAAACTACAAGATTTATTTCAAAACCATCAGAGCAAAATGGCTCATAGTCATAAATCACGTAACTGTTATATTTGCTTTTCCATTCTTTTCTTTCAATTTTGCAGTTATTTTCTATTGCAACCTCTTCGACCCATGGTAGAAGATCTTTGCTAATATTGCTAAATTCTATCTGGTGTCTTTGATTTGTCCCATCAGTGTATCTTTCTGTAAGCATTTTTTACTCCTCTCAAATTTTTGTTCCTTTAGACTTCTTCTACAGAAATCTTCATCAAGGACTATTCATTGTTAGTGTAAATTGCTTTTGTGAAATATAAAATAGACCAATGTATAATAAATCGTTGTAAAAAAGTGCAATCTTTTTTTATGTAAAAAAGAAAACTGATTACACTTTGTGATATCATTGTCCTAAATTATTTGGAGATTTTATTTGTGAAAGATTTGAAAAATTCGGTTGGTATAGTAGAAACAAAGTATTTTGATATAACTGAAAAAATACATTTGGAATCCGGCGTTGAATTTGGTCCGATAAGAGTTGCTTACGAAACTTATGGGAAATTGAATGATAAAAAAGATAACGCAATTTTGCTTTTGCATGCTCTAACAGGAGACGCTCATGCTGCTGGATATAACACTCCAGAAGATAAAAAACCTGGTTGGTGGGATGACATGGTAGGGCCAAACAAGGCTTTTGATACAAATAAATATTTTGTTATTTCTTCAAATATGCTAGGTGGGTGTTCAGGAACAACTGGTCCTTGTTCAATAAATCCTGAAACTGGTAAACCATATGGTTTGAGTTTTCCTGTTATCACAATTGAGGATGCCGTTAAAGTCCAAAAAAAATTGGTTGATTTTTTAGGTGTAAAAAAACTTATAGTTGCAGGTGGTTCTATGGGTGGGATGCAAGCTCTTGAGTGGGCTATTGCTCATCCTGATATAGTTGTTGGGACTATAATTATAGCTTCAACAAGTAGGTTGACAGCTCAAGGAATTGCATTTAATGCGGTTGGGCGAAATGCTATTTTATCAGACCCTGATTTTAATAATGGCGATTATTATGATAAAGAAAAGCAACCAGAAAGGGGTCTTGCAATTGCTAGGATGGTAGGTCATATTACATATCTTTGTGAAGAATCTATGCATAACAAATTTGGCAGACGATTCCAAGATAAAGATTCGCCTAATTTTGATTTTAATATAGATTTTCAGGTTGAGAGTTACTTAGAGCATCAAGGACAAGTTTTTGTTGATAGATTTGATGCAAATAGTTATTTGTATATTACAAAGGCTGTTGACTATTTTGATTTGGCGAAAAAACATGGTTCTTTGAAAAATGCTTTTGAAAAAACGAATTCTAGATTTTTAGTAATGTCATTTACTTCAGATTGGCTTTTCCCTACATTTCAGTCTAAAGAGATTGTGCAAGCATTGATTAAAGCAGGAAGAGATGTTTCTTTTTGTGAAATCGAATCACCTTGTGGTCATGATGCATTTTTATTGGAGTTTGAGACTCAAACAGAAATTGTGAAAAGCTTTTTGTCTAAAACTAATGGAGGTTCTGATGACTAATTCTCAAGATTCATTACATCTTAATTATTCTGTAATTACCGAGAATATTGAGCCGAATTCAAAAGTTTTGGATCTTGGCTGTGGCGAAGGTGATTTGCTAAAAATGCTTATCGAAAAAAAACATTGCACAGGTTCTGGTATTGAAATTAATCAAAATAATGTAATAAAAAGTATTCAAAAAGGCCTTTCTATTGTACAAGGTGATATTGATGAAGGTTTAAAAGAATTTCAGGAAAATGAATATGATTATGTTCTTTTGAATCAAACATTGCAGTCGACAGAAAAGCCTGATTTCGTTATAGAAGAAATGCTAAGAGTTGGCAAAAAAGTAGTTGTTAGTTTTCCTAATTTTGGATATTGGCGTGTTAGATTTTATTTGTTTTTTAAAGGCAGAATGCCAAAGTCGAAGATGCTTCCTTTTGCTTGGTATGACACACCTAATATTCACCTTTTAACAGTAAATGACTTTTTTGATTTTTGTAAGGAAAGAAAGATCGAAATTCAAAAATCTGTGTATATAAAAAGAGGCAAAATTAGTAAAAATCCTTTGACTAAGTTTTTGACAAATTTACTTTGTGAAGAGGCTCTTTTTATAATAAAAAGATAACAGTTATAATTTTGCACCAGTTGCTTTATATAAGGTTATGTAATCAACGAGTCTTTGTGCTTTAGAATTATCTTTTTCGTTTTGCAATGATAGTATATTTTCTTCATATTGAATCATTTGCAAATAGGAAATGATTCCTTGTTTGTATTTTTCTTTTATTAGTTGAAAATTGCTTTTTTCAAGTTTTAGTTTTTTTAGGTTTTCTTTATCTTTTTGAGTGTCATATTTTATCATGCACATTGAGTCGTTAATTTCTTGTAATGCTGTTAAATCTGCTTGTTTGTACGCTTCAAAAAGCTCTTCGAATTGAATTTTTTTTGTTCTTAAATTAGCAGTTAGTTTGCCTCCTGTATAAAGTTTTTGCATCATTGCAACTCCGACAAAAGCTACAATATTTTCCCAGTCAAACAGCCCTTTTAGTGTTAAAGAGTTATATCCGACTGAACCAAATATAGGGATGTTGGGCAAAAATTCTTTTCGTGCAATTCTAATGTCAATTTTTGCTTTTTTTAAATCAGCTTCTGCTTTCATTATGTCAGGACGCATTAACACAACCTCAGATTGAATAACTTCAGGCATTTTATTTGTGTATTCGAAATTATCAAAGTTGTTTCTTTTTAGCGTTTGGGAGTTATTTGGATTTTTATCTATATAAACTGCTAATTGATTTAGGTATAGTGCTCGTTGTCTTTTTAAGTTACTGAGTTCAATTAGTGCAATAGTGTGCAGTTTATCTGTGTTTGTTACGTCATAAATAGATGCAAGGCCTTCATTATTCCTTATTTTGGTTAATTCATAAATGTCTTTACGAATTTTTTCTATTTTGGTTTGTGTTTCTATTAATTTATCAAGTTTTATTATGTTGATGTATAAAGTGGCTACTTCGCTAGCTACAGCAATATATGCAGCTTTTTCTTCATATTCTGTGGCTTCTTGTTGAGCTTTTGTTGATTTTGTTTTGTCATGTTTTTTTAAGAATATATCTGCTTCATATGTTGCAAATAAGGGTATATTATAGATGTTTGTTCTTCTTGTTGTGAATAATATATCATCTAGCTCATTTCCCCCAGCTGTTTTGATTCTTAAAAATGATGGGATAATCCTTAGGGTTGGCAGTTCATCTGCAATTGAGCTTTTAACGAGTTGTCTGTATTCTTCACTTTTTAACGCTGCTTTTTTTAGGTTGTGATTTTTTTCAATAGCTTTATAAATATATTCTTTTAATAAAGGGTCAGAAAAATTCCCCCACCAGTTAATATTTATTGATGCTAGTTTGTAATCACAAATCTTTGTATATTCTGAATTACAGGTTAATCTTACGCTTCTTTTTTGAAGTTCTTCGTTTTTAAGTTCTTTTATATTTGCGAAAACTAAAGTATTATTTAAATTAATAATTAAAGCGGATACAATAACTGTTTTTATTATTGAATTTTTGTCAACCATAATTGTCGCCTTTGTAATATTTTGGTTGTCTTTTTTTTATTGTTATGTTAGTATACTAACAATTGTCATACTAACATTTTGGGTTAAAACATTGAAAAGAATTAAAAATATAGATATTGATTTGGGTTTAGAAATGGCTTTGACATCATCTGCTTATCGTGCAGCAAGTCAAAAGACATTAAAAACTCATGGTCAGGATGATATCACTAGGGAACAGTTTGGAATATTACTCGTTCTGTCTCTAAGTGACGGATTGTATCAAACCCAGATAGCTAATATATTGGGGAAAGATCGTCCTAATATTACGAGGATGATAGATGTTTTAGAAACAAAAGGCTTTATAAGAAGAGAGAAAGACGCTAACAACAGAAGAATTTTAAAGGTTTTTTTAACTGAAAGCGGATGGAAAAAAGTTGAAGTTGCTAAACCTTTAAAAGATAGGATGAATGAGGCTCAGTATAAGGGTATGACTGATGATGAAATTTATACATTAGTCTCTCTTTTAAGAAAAGTTCGTAAAAATATTGAGGATGAATATAAACTTAATTTGTAAGAGGTAAAAATGGAAGAGAATAATAAAGAAGAGATTTTGGCTTCTAAATCAGATAGTACAGAAAAAAGCACTAAAACAAGAAAAACTAAAAAGGTTGTTAAAAAAAGATTTCTTGTGCCAACTTTGATTGTTTTAGTTTTATGTATTTTGGGATGGTTATATTTTTCATCTTTTGAAACTACCGATGATGCTTTTGTAGAAGGGCATATAATAAGAATTAGTCCTAAGGTTACTGGTATTATTGAAAAACTCTATATTGATGATAACCAACATGTGAAAAAAGGTGACTTGTTGCTAACAATTGATGATAGAGATTATAAAACTAAGTATGAACAAGCTAAAGCTGCTTATGAAATGGCTTTGTATAAACAAAAATCAGCAGTTGTAGATAAAGCATCTTCTCAAGTTGATATGAATCTTGCTCAAAAGGATTATGAAAGATATAAAAATCTTTTTGAAAAAGGAGCAGTGTCTAAACAAGAGATGGATAATGCAAATTCTAGATATGAGTTGGCAAAAGCGAAATATGCAGCTGCTCAACAGACTGTATTTTCATCTACTAAAAATAAAGTTGCAGATGCTGAGTTGAAAAAGCTCGAAGCTGCTATGACACAAGCAAAGTTAGAATTGTCTTACACAAAAATTTATGCACCTGAAGATGGTAAAATTACTAATCGTTCTGCTGAAGCAGGTGCTTTCATAAATGCAGGTGCTCCATTATTTTCAATAGTTCCTGATAAAAGATGGGTTGTTGCTAACTTTAAAGAAACTCAGCTTAATAAGATTAGAGTAGGTCAAAAAGTTAAAATCAAAGTAGATGCATATCCTGGATTAAAGTTGGAGGGTAAAGTTGATTCTATTCAATCAAGCACTGGTGCAAAAACTAGTATGTTTCCTCCAGAAAACGCAGTAGGTAGTTATGTAAAAGTAGTACAAAGAGTTCCTGTGAAAATCGTATTTACTACAAAAATTGATCCTCAATATAATGTAGAACCGGGAATGAGCGTTGTTCCTAAAGTATTGGTAAAATAGTAAATGTCTGAAATTACTAACATAGCCGAAAATGAGAATGTAAGTTCTTCTAAAAATCCATGGTATAGCGCTGGGGCTGTTATGCTCACAATCTTTATGGTTGTGCTAGATTCTTCTATTGCGAATGTGGCTTTGCCTCACATTGCAGGGTCTTTTTCTGCAACTAGAGATGAGTCTACATGGGTTTTAACAAGTTATCTTGTTGCAAATGGTGTAATCATTCCTTCTACGGCTTGGTTTTCAACACTTTTAGGAAGGAAAAATTTTCTTCTTTTATCAACATTCCTTTTTACCATTGCTTCTGCTTTATGCGGTTGTGCAACAAGTATGACAATGTTAATAATTGCACGTGTAATTCAAGGTGTTGGTGGTGGAGCTATTATGCCGATATCTCAGGCGGTTATGATGGAAGAATTTCCTCCTGAAGAACGTGGCGTGGCTATGTCAGTGTTTGGGTTTGGCGTAATTTTTGCTCCTATTATTGGTCCGACATTAGGCGGATGGATTACTGACACATATTCTTGGCATTGGATATTTTTAATAAATGTGCCAATTGGCTTTATTTCTTTATGGTTGATACAAAAGTATATTTTTGATCCTCCCTATGCGAAAAAAGGTAAAGTTAAATCAGTTGATTATATGGGATTTATCCTTTTAACTGTATGGTTGTTTGTTTTGCAGATTATTTTAGATAATGGACAAAAATCAGATTGGTTTGGTTCAAGTTGGGTAAGATGGTCTGCAACTGTTGTTGGCATAACTTTTATAGCTTTTATTGTTAGAGAGCTGATTATAAAAGAGCCCATAGTTGATTTGAAGGTTTTTAAAGATAAAAACTTTGCTATAGGAACTGTTTTACACTTTGTAATTGGTGCAGTTTTGTATTCAACACTTGCAATATTGCCTTTGTTTTTACAACAGCTTATGGGGTATACGGCAACTTTAAGTGGTTTAGCAATAAGTCCGAGAGGGTTTGGGTCTTTAGCAGGGCTTGTTATTTGTGCATATTTAGCAAATCGTGTTGATCAAAGATGGGTTATAGCTGCAGGTTTGTTGATTTTGGCTTTTTCCAATATCTTATTTGGTACGTTAAATTTACAGATTGCAATGGGTAATATTATTTTACCTAATATCATATGTGGTGCTGCTTTTTCTATTGTTATGATACCTCTTATGACGATAGCTTTTGTTACTTTAAAAAATAATCAGATGACAAATGCTACTGGTGTATTTAACCTTGCGAAAAGTGTAGGTGGTGCAATAGGTACATCCGCTGTTTCAACTATGGTATCTCGTATGAGTCAGGTTCATCAGACACATTTAATAAGAAATTTGACATATTCTCATACAGGCTTTACAGAAAAACTCGGAGCTATACAAGCGGGCATTGCTTCTTTATCAGGAAATGGCCTAGCTGCCGCAAAGGCTAATGTTGTTGTTTATAATCAATTAATCCAACAATCAACACTTTTAGCTTATATGGATTGTTTTAAAATCTATGCTATTTTATTAGTTGCTTTAACTCCTCTTATTTTCTTATTCCAAAAAGTAAAATATAAAAAAAATAAGAAAAAAGATTCTGATGTAAAACCTGTTTATAATAAATAAGATTTAGTTTTTTGTTTTTGTAAATATTGGAAATTTATTAATACAAGAATTATAATGAATTATATTCTTTGTATGTTTGGGGTATGGATATATGCATCTTAAAAATGGTTGTAAAGAAAAAAAATTAGAAAAAATGTATAGAAATATACTGCTTTTTCTTGAGAATAAAACTGAAGATTATGAAAACAGAATTGCTTTAGGGATAAGATCTTCTCAAGGCTGGAAAGAGTTTACCTATAAAGGTATAGGTCTATTATCAAGGAAGTTAGCTAGTTATTTGATAAATGACTTGTCTGTGGTAAAAGGAGATAGATTGGCTATTTTATCAGAGTCTAGACCTGAATTTGGTGCTGCTGTTTTTGCTTCTGTCTTATCTGGAATGATTACTGTCCCTTTAGACATAAAACTCACAAAATATGAGTTAAAATCAATCTTATCTGATTGTAATCCTACAGTTCTTGTTATTTCTCAATCCTTTTTAGATATCGCAAAACAACTAAAAAATGAGATAGAATCAATAAAACATTTGATAGTACTAGATGAGATTCCTGAGAATATTGGTGTTCAATCTATTTATTCTTTACAGGATAACTATGATGCAAAATGGCGACAAAGAAGTTCTAAATCGACTGCATTGATTATTTATACATCTGGTACAACAGGAAACCCTAAAGGTGTAGAAATTTCCTTTAATAATATACTTACACAGCTTAATGATGTTTCTCAGCTATATAAGGACTTTTTTGGAAAAAGAAAAATAACGTCAATTTTGTCTATATTACCAATGAATCATCTTTTTGAATTAACTGTTGGCTTTTCTGTTATTTTAAGTTGGGGGTTATCTATTTATTATACAAAAAGACTGAAGCCAAAAGATATTTTATCTATTATGCAAGAAAAAAATATTAATTTTATGATAGTTGTTCCGGCTTTTTTAAAGTTGTTAAAAAGTGGTATTGAAGCTGAAATTAAAAATTCGTCTAAATTTGTACAATTGTTATTCAAATTTATGTTTTGTGTTGCTAAAAAAATCCCCTTTTATGGTGTAAGAAAACTGATGTTTTATAAAATACATAAAAAATTTGGTGGTAAGTTTTTTGGTTGTATTTCTGGTGGAGCACCATTAGATGTTTCAGTAGGTGAGTTTTTTGAAACAATAGGCATTAGGGTATTTCAGGGATATGGTTTGACAGAAACAAGTCCTGTTGTGAGTGTGAATTATGACAGAATAAAAGATATAGCTTCTGTTGGAAAGCCTCTTAATAGTGTTGAGGCTAAAATTGATGAAACAACCGGAGAGCTTCTTTTAAAAGGACCTTCAATAATGAAGGGGTATTACAAAAGAAAAGATTTGACTGAACAAACTATAGATAATGACGGTTGGCTGCATACTGGAGATATTGCTAATATAAATAAATACGGGCATATACATATAACAGGAAGAATTAAAAACATGATAGTTTTATCTGGTGGTAAAAAAGTTTTTCCTGAGGAGGTTGAGGCTGTTTTAAACGATAGCGATAAATTTCAAGAAGTTTGTGTATTTGGGGCTAAAAAGTCTTTAGGAATAAAAGAAGGAACTGAAGAAATCGTTGCTGTAATTGTACCTAGCTCTTTTTTAATTGAAAACATTTCTGACGATAGTGTTTTAGAAGCTATTGTTAAAGAAGAGGTTAAGTCTTTATCATTGCGACTGGCTCCATATAAAAGACCGGTTAATATTATTGTTCAAAAGCAACCTTTGCCTAAAACAACAACTAGAAAAATAAAAAGAACGGATGTAAAAGAACTTGTGAAAACTAGTCTTTGAAAAGCTCTAATATTATCTATTTAAATAATACATCTAATTTTTGTTTGAATTCTTCGTTGTCTTTAGCATAATCTTGCAAAAAATGAGAAAATGAATGAATTCTTTTGAACATTTCTTCTGTCATAATATGTTCCATTGCGCAAGCATTTTTGACAGATTCTTCTTCTGTTAATTTTAGAATATTTTTAAAGAAATTTGTCATAACTTCGTGGCGTAAAAGAATTTTTTTTGCTTCTTTTTCACCAACAGCTGTTAATGTTATAGGCGAATATGGTTCGTAGTTTATAAGACCTTTTTCTTTAAGGTTATTTAATGCACCAGTCACGGAAGCTTTTTTTACTTCAAGTACTTTAGCGATATCTGTCACTTTTGCATGTTTGTTTTCTGATTTTTGACATTCAACGTATATTGTCTCTAGGTAGTCTTCTAGACTTTGAGTGAGTTTTTCCATACTTTTTCCTCGGATTTATAATCAAATTTTATCATATTTTTTGTAAAAAAATATAAATTTAATTTGTACAAAACGCATATTTTTATTTTTACAAGTGTTGTTTTCCTATAAAAAATAGTAGGTTGCAATAATGATTAATAATGTTATTTCTTCAAAAATTTACAACAATGTTAATTTTAAATCTTCTGAAAAACCAAATGTAATAATTGATACCAAAAAAGAAACTACTGAAAAACAGGCAGCAGTTCCTGTTCCAACATTAGTTGCTTATATGTTGAAATCTAATGGTGCGCAAAATGCTGATAAAATTCAACTTAAGTTTTCTGTTCCAATTGAAACTTTAGAAAAAAAATATGAAAATTTTGCTAAACAGGATATAAAAGACTTGTCTTCAAGAGCTGGTAAAAGTGGTCAAGTTTTGAATTGGATAGGAGTTTTGCCTCAAACTCAACTTCAAAGAATTGATAAGATATATGATATTGCAAATTCAATGAAAAATAGTGGAGGTAAAAAGCTAGGAATAATTGGTATAGGCGGTTCAAAACATACTATTGAAAACCTTTTAAGCTTGAATGAAAAAAATGATGATGTAGTTTTTCTATCAGCTGTTGATCCTAAAAGTATGGACAAATTTATAGAAAAATTAGGTGATTTAAAAACAGCAAATATACTTGTTGCATCTAAATCTGGTACAACATTAGAACCTAGCACAGGATATGATTATGTAGAAAAAGCTTTTGTTGATAAATTTAAGTCAGAGTACTTAAAAGAAGGATTATCAGAACAAGATGCTTTGCTTAAAGCGAAAGAAGAAACTGCCAAACATTTTGTTTGTGTAACAGATATGGATTCTTCGAAAAGTAAATTAAGAGAAATTGCACAAGAAAAAGGCTATAAATGTGGAATTATTCATGATGATTGTGGTGGAAGGTTTGGCGCATTTGATGATCATTCATTGATATCTCTTGCTTATTTAGGAATGTCAAAAGAAGACATGAAAAAGATGCTAGAGGCCTCTTTGAAAGCTCAAAAGAAATTTATGAATGAAGATTTGAAAAACAACTTGGCTATAAAAAGGGCTATTTTTAACACTGATTGTATTTTAAATGGTAAAACTAATCAGTATGATTATTATTTTGGAGATGTTTTTGAAGGCACGAAATTGTGGAATACACAAATGAAAAAAGAATCACACAAATCTTCTTATCGTGTATCAGGTGACTTAATTGGTCCAGAATTTTTGCATAATTCAACAGAAAGTGATTTAGATTCTAATAATAAAACTTCTTTTTACACTTTTAATACGATAAAAAATGATGGTTCAGAAAATTATAAAGCATACAATGCTCTTGTTAATGGAAGCTATAAAGCATATAGCGCTCAACATCCAGTATCAATGATAGAATTAAAAGATCTATCACCTGAATCAATTGCTGAATTTGTTGAGCTAAAACACTTTGAAGCTATGTATACTGGTATGTTACTAAGAACAACAAAAGGCGAACAACATCCAGAAATATTACCAGAAGTTCTTCAGCCTAATGTTTCAATCTATAAAAAAGAAGTAAAAGAATTATTAAAAAATTAATTTATTTTGTCTTCATTTAAAATTTGTTGAAGAATTTTTTCCATATCAGTTAAATTCTCAGCTAATTTTTTAATTTCTTCAATTCTTTGTTCATCGTTATCATATTGACTGCGCATTTTTTCTAGTTCTTGGTAGTCAAAGAATTTTCCGCCACAGCTGTAGCATTCATCTATTGATATTTCTTTTTTTGCGCTTACATTATTTTTTACCATTTTTTGTCCGCAAACAGGGCAAGTTCTTTGTTGCGTTTGATCAACAGGTGCAAAAGTTTTATCTTTGTATATTTCAACAAGCTCTTTGATATCTTCATCTTTTTCGTCAACTTTAGCAAGTTCTCTATTATCGAACCAGATGCCACCGCATCCATCAATGCAAACATCAACGAAAAAACCGTGTTCGTTTAAATAAACTTTTTTCATTAATTTGCCACAAGCTGGGCATACTAGCGTTTCAATTGTGTCACTCATTTTATTATCCTTTTTTATGTTAGTATGAAATGTCTAAATCTTCAGTAAGTTCAATATATATTGTTTTTCCAGGTTTTGCGTTATAGTTTAATCCTTTTGTCATTGAACCAATGATTAAGCCTAAACCACCGCCAACTGGCATACCAATTGCAAGACAGCCTGTTCCAACTGCATCAGCAGCTGCACCAATTGCTGCACCAATACCTGCACCTATGCCAAATAGTCCAACTGTCCATAATGAGGCTTTTCCAACTGCCGCCCAAGATGATTTTTTCAATACGGCTTCTTTTGCGTGTACTTTCGCTGCAATTGTTCCTTTTGTTCCATTAGGTAATTCTACATCTCCAAGAGATAAAAGGACTTTTGCATTTCTATTCCATATTTTAGTTGGAGTTACATCTGTGACAGTTGCAATTATTTGAGTTCCTTCTGGGAGTAATACTCTGCTTTCCGCAGTTTTCAAATCTTCTTTTAGTATAAATCTTACTTTATCACCTATTTTTGCTGTTTTTGTTGAAAAATGTTCAGCAAATGTGATTTTTAATATGTTTCCTTTTTTTATTGTTGCTTTATCTGCATAGATTGCGACTGTATTTATCTCTGTTTTTTTGTAGGTTGGTAAATGTTCTATTTTTACATTCTCGCTTGATTGACCTGAAATAAATGTTGCATTTGATTGTGTTGTTTCATTAGCTATTGCAGCAAAGTTGAAGTTTAGTGTCATAAACATAGCTGTTAAAAATGTAGCTGTTAGTTTTTTGAAGCTCAAATTTTTTTTCATAATCTAGCCTTTCCAAACACATAATTCCAGAATTTTATTAAAATTTATTATATCATTTTTTTATGAAAAGATATAATACTTTTGTACTATCAATTGTTGATTTTAATTAGTTATTAACGTATTTTATATTTAGTGATAATTTGGGGTTGATATGGAAAATATAAAAAAATTCAAATTGGTCTTTATTTCTGTTTTTCTTGTATTTGTAATACTGTATGCTTCTTTTTTATGGATTTTGCCAAATTCTATTGACTTGAATAATTATAAAAAAGATATACAAAAAATAGTTTTTGATTCTGCTAAATTGAATTTGGAATTTTCGAAAGTAAAGCTCGTTACAACTCCGAGTTTAAAAGCTGGTGTTAATATATCCGATTTAATTGTTTCTTACCCTGATAAAAAAGAAATTGTCAAAGTGGATAATGCCGAAGTTAAAATAAGTTTGTTACCTTTAATTTTTAAAACTTTGAGAGTTTCTGATGTTTATGTAGATTCTCCTAATTTATCTCTTGAATATTTAAAAAATTGTCAGTTTGATATTGTTGAATATTTTAATAAAAATGTAATTTTAGCTTCTGATGCTAATTCTACATCTCAAGAAGAATTGCCTGTTAATTTTTCTAACAAATTGCCAGATGTTATAGTGAAAAATTATAAACTGTCTTTAAAAGATGAGAAAACTGGAAATATCATCTCAATTGATGGCCCTGAGGTGATATTTGATAAAGCTGAAATAAATAGACATTTTAGAATAAAATCGAAGGGTGTCGTTTATGCAAATAAAGCTGAAAATATATCATATGATTTAAATATTTATTCTTATTGGCCTGTTATGGACTCTAATTTAGATTCACAGGGAAATTCTCAGTTACCTAAGTTCGATTTTATTAATGAATTTGTTAAATACAATCCAAAAGCTTTGCTTAAAGCTGATTTAAAAATAACAGAGCATAAAGGTCACGCGGATATTAATGGTTATGCAAACATTGATAAAATGAGTTTAATTTTAGGTGGAAAAAAGTTGCCTGATAGTTATGCTCATTTGAGTTTTGATGGTCATAATACAAACATAGATTCTAATTTATACGTTGCACAAAATGAAAAAGCTACATTAACTGCAAATATAAATCATGGGCACAATTTGAAATTAGATTTGCGTTTAAAAACAGATAAAATTACTTTTCAAAGCATACAAAGTTTTGTTATGGCGTTGTTAAATTCCTTGAATATAAAAAATGACTTATCTTCAATAATTGCAGATGGCTATATATCTTCTGATTTTTCATTAAAAACAGATACAAAGAATTTTGAATCATCAGGGTTTTTAAAAATTCCTCAAGGTTTTATAAGACATAAATCTATACCTGTTAAAATTGATAAAATAGTTGCTGATTTGGATTTTTCAAATAATGCTTTAAATATTAAAAACACAGGTGCTGTTGTTAATGGAACTGATATTAAACTAAGTGGATCAATTGATTCTAAATCAAATGTAAATATTAGTGCAGTTTCAGGAAATGTAAATCTTGCGCCTTTATATGATGCATTTGCGCCAGAAAATGTAAAATATTCTTATCCATTAAAAAAAGGTGTTTTGAAAATAAATGCGATTGTAAAAGGAAAACTTTCTGAGATTAAGCCAGACTTAAGCATTATTTTGTCAGATTTTTTGATGGGAATATCTGGAACTAATGCAAAAATTTCTTTAAATAAAGCAGAAATAAAAGCTAATCCTCAGGATATTCAAATTGTGCCATTTTCACTTTATTTGAATTCTTCAAAAATTTCTGTTTGCGGTGGTGTAAAAAATTATCTTAAAAAACCTGAAATTAAAATTATGGCAGATGGATTAATTATTGCAAATGATTTAAAGAGTCTATTACCAAATGATGTTAAGGCATTCGTTAGCACTAAAGGCAGTATTCCTTTAAAGGCCTTAGTTGCTGGTGATGATAAAAAAATATCTGTTAATGTGCAAGCTTTATCTAATATTGACAAATATTTTGCGCCAATAATAGTGAAAAAAATGTTGAATAAACCAGGTTTGTTAAATATTTCTTTGAATTATTCAGATGATAAATTATCAATAGAAGATATATCTTTAGCGCAAACTAATAAAACAACTCTTTCTAATGATTATGCATCAATGACAAAGGGTTCACAAAAGGTTTTTGCTATCTCTGGCGCTATTAATAATTTGTCTTCTTCTAATCCTGAGATGGGTATAGATTTTTATATGCCAGAAGCTCTTTTAGTATCTACTTATTTGATACCGACTTCTTCTATGACTGTTAGAGCTGACTTCGATATTTTAGGATCTATAAATAATCCATTGTTGAAAGGTTTTGCTTCTGTAACAGATGTGAAATTGCCTGAAATTTTAACAAGCATAAAAACGGCGGATATTGAGCTAAATAAAGATGCTATTAACATAAAAGTAAATGACTTAAATATTAATGGTTCTTCAATAAATCTTGATATAGATGCTTCAACAAAATTTGTTTCATCGTTTTTAATAAGAAAAATGATGATAACATCTTCTTTGATTGATGTAGATAAACTGTTTGTCGCAATGGATAAGATGAATAAATTAATGGCAACCTCATCAACTAGTTCATCTGTATCTAAATCAAATAATGCGCCTGTTGTTCCTTGTAAAATTCAAAAAGGTACAGCTGAAATTCAAACAATAAAAATGAAAGGTACTGGTGCAGAAATTATTGCATCATCGATTACTGGTGATTTTAGTCTTGCAAATGATTTGCTAAAAATCAATAATTTAAAAGCCGCAGCTTATAATGGCACAATTTCTGGTAACGTTGATTATAATTTAGCTAATACAAATGTTAGTGCAAAAATAAATGGTAAAAATATAGATGCAAACCCAGCTGTTACTGCTTTTGCCGGTATAAAAGATCAACTTATTGGTAAAGCTGATTTTAATGCTAACGTGAAACTAAAAGGTGTAACATATGAACAGCAAATGAATTCTTTAACTGGAAAAGTTGATTTTTCTCTTGCTGATGGGCAAATGGGTAGTTTAGGCAGATTTGAGACCTTTTTAAAGGCTGATAATTTGCTGTCACAAACTTTTGTTGCTTCTAAAATAGGTAGTTTAGTTTCAACAGTAGCACCTTATAATACTGGTAAATTTTCTTATTTAAAAGGCAAGTTGGATATAAAAAATGGAAATGCTGCGATTTCTCCAATCGAAATGTCTGGACCTCATATGTCTTTATTAATAACAGGAAAGATGAATTTGTTATCTATGATTTCAAATTTAACTGTGATGGGAAGTTTATCTCCTGAAGTCGTTTCTGCTTTAGGTCCTGTTGGTGATTTGTCTGTTGAAAAAATTGCATCTTATATTCCTAAATTTGGTACAGCAATTGCTTCAGCAATGAATAATTATAACCAGGCTGCTAATAATGCAGATTTAGCTAAAATTCCTGCATTAACACCTAAAAAAGATAACACGAAGTCTTTTAAAGTGTTGTTGAACGGTAATTTAAACAATCCCCCATCTACAGTTAAGCAGTTTAAATGGCTTAATAGTCAACAACAAATGCAAGAACAAGAAAAATCATTACTAGATGCTGTTAAACCTAAACTGCCAGCAACAAAAGAAGAGCTAAAACAACAAGTCAAAGAAGATTTAACAAATGCTATACAACAAACTGAAACAGTTCAAAAAATAAAGGAAAATAAAGCTGTTCAGACTTTTGGGGCGATATATAATTTTTATAAAAATAATGGAAGTAAAGAAGAAAGTGTACAAAAACAGTAAAATAAAAAAAACTATAGTTTTTATCATTTTAACATTAATAACAATAATGCCTGTTTATTCACAGGAAAATATGCAAAAAATTGATTTGGATGATGCAATTGCATTGTCATTGTCGAATAATCTTGATTTGCAATCAGCAAGAATCAATGTTGAAATTGCGAAAAATGATGTAAAAACAGCTAATAGATTACAAAACCCAGAATTCAATATTTTTTATAACTTCGGAAGTGCTGGTAAAAGTGAGCCACAACAAATGGGCTTAAGTGAGGTAATTGAAATTGCTAAAAGAGCCCCAAGAAAAAAACTTGCAAAATCTAATCTATATAAAAAAGAGTTAGATGTAAAATTGGCTGAATTTACTCTTGAAATGGATGTTAGAGAAACATATGTTGATTTAGTTGGAGCTAAATCTGTACTTGCCTGTTTGAATGAACAAAAAGTGTTTTTAGAGGAAATTCTTGCTATTTCTAAAAAACGTTTAAAAGGTGGTGCTGTTTCTGAAACAGATGTTATACAAGTCCAAATTGCTTTAAACCAGCTAGAAACAAGAATTAATACTGCTAAAACAGCTTTAAAAACGGCAAGAAATGATTTTAATAAAGCGTTGAATATATCAGAAAATTCTACAGTTTTATATGATACAAAAGAAGATTATTTACCTGGTGAAACTGTTTTTATTTCTTTAAAAACTCCTGATTATAATCAAAAAATGCCATCATTTGACTTGATATCAACAAAAGCAATGTCTAAAAGGTTAGATATTAAATCTGCAGAACAAGAAGTGGATATTGCTAAAAAAAATCTTGTCGTTGTTGAAAGACAAAGGGTCCCTAATTTAGAAGTTGTTGGTGGATATTCCTATTTGACTCCAAGTCATTCTGATTCTGGAAGGTACGCTCCAGGCGCATATGCTGGCGCTAACCTTCAAAATATACCTCTTTTGTATGCGTACAAGCCAGAAATAAAAAATGCAAAATTACAAGTTGAACAAGCCCAAATTAATTATGAATCTG
>CALUPF010000026.1 GCA_944322545.1 Candidatus Gastranaerophilales bacterium | reverse complement strand
TACTGCGGGTATACTTGCTTTTATTGGGAGAAAAGAGATATCTGAACATTATAAAGAGGGGTTGAAAGATTTAGATAAACGTATGAAAGATAAAGAAAATCGAAAAAAGTTTGATATGAAACGCTCTGAAATGCTTATGATAGCTAAACAAATGAATCGAGATATAAAAGATACAGAAAGACGGACTTCAGAGGAATATCACAATAAAAATAAAGAAAAATATCATCACCTATGGGGAGATAAATATTCTCATAACTAGTTTAATTTTATAATGCGTCAATCATGACGCATTATTTTTTATATAAACAGTAGGATAATTGTCAATTATGAGAGATTAATTTATGTTTTTGAAATGTTTAGAAAAATAATAATTACAATATTAATTTCAATTATAATTTCTCCTACTGTTTATGCAAAAGATTTTTCAATAAATTATGAAGAAAAAGCTGCTTATGTAAATATGGATTTTTGGTCAAATTTTGGAGATAGTATTCTTTGCGGATATATTCAAGAAGCATTGAAAAACAATCATGATGCAAAAAAAATGAGTTATCAGGTCGAAGAATTCAAACAAAAAATAAGATATACACGTAGTTTTGAATTTCCAATGCTTTCAGTAGCACCGTCTTACCTTGCGGCACAAGTGCCTGATTTGGATAACTTTGAACTTGATGCCAGTGGTTTTTTACTACCTTTTTCCATGAACTATGAGGCAGATTTGCTGTTAAAAAATCATGATAAAACAAAACTTGATAAAAAGTCTTGTGAAATAAAACAGTTAGAAGAAAAAACTGCTTATATTACTCTTGTATCTAATCTTGCTGCAGTTTATGTAAATATTATGCGGTATAATAAAAAACTTGAATTAGAAGAAAAAATTCTACATAATCAACAACAGCTTTTGTCAAAGACAGAATTCAGATATAGATATGGAATTGCATCTAAAATTGATGTGAATAACATGTATGAAAAAATTTATGCCACTCAAAATAACATCAAACAATTATCTTTAAATAGACGGGATGCTCTTTTTGAATTAGCTGTTTTGTTGGGTAAAAATCCTGAATGTATTAACGATTTGCAAATTACAAATATAGAAAATTTTGGTAATAATTTGTCAGTCCCTGATAGTATTCCTTCTGAGAAAATTTTTTCTCGTCCTGATATTTTAGCGGCGGAAAAGGATTTGGAAAGAGCAAATATTGATATCAGAATTGCAAGAAAAGAATTTTTCCCAAGTTTTAAAATAACAGGTTTCTGGGTATTTAATACAATTGCACCGGGAAATTTCTTCAATTGGAATACTATTTTAGCAAGTATTCTTGCAGGTGCTACACAGGATATTTTTGTTGGAGGTAGAAAAGTTGCAAATTTAAAAATCAAGAAAATGAAATATGAGCAACTTTTTCAGACATACGAACAAACAAATTTGACTGCATTAAAAGAGGTTAGTTCAACTCTACTGAAATTGGAAGATGATGAGAAAATTTTGAATATTTTTTGCAGAAAAAGCTCAAAAGAATATGATAATCTTCAATTAACTAACCTGAATTACAGGCATGGTACTGCTTCACAGATGGATTTTCTCTCAAAAGAGAATGATTTTTACAAAGTAAGACAGGAAGTTTTTGACAAAAAAGCTGAAAAATTGATAGATTATATAAGTTTGTATAAAGCTCTTGGTGGGAATTTATAAAAAATATTTTGCTTTAAAATCATGTTTTTTGTAATATTTCATGTGAGAGAGATTTTTACTTTAAAAAAGGAGATATACACATGAAAAAATCAATCAAAGATTTAGGTGACATCAAAGGAAAAAGAGCTCTAGTAAGAGTAGATGTAAACGTTCCACTTGATGCAGACAAAAATGTTACTGATGACACAAGAATTCAAGCAATAGTTCCAACAATCAGAGCTTTGCAAGAAAAAGGAGCTAAAATTATTTTAATGGCTCACTTAGGCAGACCAAAAGGAGAATGGAATCCTGAATTTACATTGGAACCTGTTGCAAAACATATGTCAAAAGTTTTAGGTGAAGATGTATTATTTGTAAAATCTCCTGTTGGTGAAGGTGCAGATAAAGAATTGGCTGACTTAAAAGATGGTCAAGTAGCTTTATTGGAAAACATTCGTTACTACAAAGCAGAAGAAGCAAAAGATGATGATATGACATTTGCTGAAGAATTAGCAAAATTAGGTGATTTCTATGTAAACGATGCATTCGGAGCAGCTCACAGAAAACACACTTCAACAGCTAAAGTAGCTCATATCCTAAAACCTGCAGTATCAGGTCTATTAATGGAAAAAGAATTGAGATGCCTATCTCAAGCATTAGATAACCCAACAAGACCATTCACAGCAGTTGTTGGTGGTGCTAAAGTTTCTTCAAAAATCGGTGTATTAGAAAACTTAATTGACAAAGTAGACAACCTAATTATCGGTGGTGGTATGGCTTATACATTCGTAAAAGCTAACGGTGGTAAAATTGGTAACTCAATTTGTGAAGATGACCAAATGGAAGTTGCAAAAGCTATCGAAAAGAAAGCTGCTGATAAAGGAGTAAAAATCATTATGGCAACAGATGTTCTTGCTGCTGATGATTTTTCAGGAAACGGAACAAACAAAATTACACCTGTAGATGCTATCCCTGATGGATTTGAAGGTGTAGATGCTGGCCCTGAAACTCAAAAAGCTTTTGCTGAAGTAATTAAAAATTCAAAAACTATTTTGATGAACGGTCCTGTAGGTGCTTTCGAAAATCCTAAATTCGCAGAAGGTACAAAAGCTGTATTGAAAGCAATTGTTGAAGCTACTAAAAACGGTGCTGTATCAGTTATCGGCGGTGGTGATTCAGTTTCTGCTGCTAAGAAATTCTGTAATGCAGATGATTTCACTCACGTATCAACAGGTGGCGGTGCATCTCTTGAATTTATCGAAGGAAAAGTTCTTCCTGGTGTTGATGCTCTTGATGAAGCTTAATTCAAGATATATTTCAATAACTAAAAAAGCTCGTTTTATTCAAAACGGGCTTTTTTGTGTTAGTATATTCTCAAGAGAGAGAAATTATAGGGATATTATAGACTTATGAAAAATATTTTAATTACAGGTGGTGCTGGATTTATAGGTTCGCATTTGTCAGAAAAATTGTTAGAACAAGGAAATCACGTACTTTGTCTTGATAACTTTTTTACCGGTTCAAGAAAAAATGTTGAACATCTAATGGATAATAAAGAATTTGAACTGATAAGACATGATATTATTGAGCCTATTATTTTAGAAGTTGATCAGATATACAATTTAGCTTGTCCGGCAAGCCCTATTCATTATCAATATAATGCAATCAAAACTATAAAGACGAATGTATTAGGAGTTACCAATATGCTTGACTTGGCCGATGAGACTAAAGCAAGAATATTGCAAGCTTCAACAAGTGAGGTGTATGGAGATCCTACAGTTCATCCTCAAAGAGAAGATTATTGGGGAAATGTTAACCCAATAGGTCTTAGAAGTTGTTATGATGAAGGTAAACGTGTAGCAGAAGCTTTGATGATGGATTACCATAGACAACATAATGTTGATATCAGAATTATAAGAATTTTCAACACATATGGACCTCGTATGGCAGAAAACGATGGAAGAGTTGTTTCAAACTTTATTCTTCAAGCTCTAAGAAATGAAGATATCACAATTTATGGTGATGGTTCTCAAACTCGTTCTTTCTGCTATGTTGATGATCTCGTTCGCGGTATGATTTCTTTAATGAATACAGAAAATTTCATGGGCCCTGTAAATGTCGGTAATGATGGTGAATATACAATTTTAGAATTAGCAAAGATGATTATTGAGTTAGCTGACTCAAAGTCTAAAATAGTATTCAAACCTCTACCATCAGATGATCCTTGCAAAAGACGTCCTGATTTAACTTTGGCAAAAGAAAAATTAGGTTACGCTCCGACTGTTCATGTCCGTGACGGATTACTCAAGACAATAGAATATTTTAAAACAGTTCTATAATTTTGTTTTAGATTAATTGAATAATAAAGTAAAAGAGCCTGAATAGGCTCTTTTTTTTTATTTACATTTAGTTTTTGTATTCCAATCAAGGTCATTACAACGAAGGTAATCAAGATTTTCGTTAATTATTACCCAAGCTGCACACCCCCAGCCTTGATGGGTTTTTCTATCTTTGCAGCCATCTTCAAAGGTATCTGTGCTAATTGAATATTGCCCACCATCAGGTAGTATTGTTTCGCTAGTAATTGTAAAACTATAATAATCTATACCTTGGATATTTGGTTTTTTACGACCGTTGACATCAACATATATACTTCCACAAACTTTACCATCTAAAGGGCCTGTGCCTGTAGTCTTTTTACATGCATCAGGTCCGTAAGAGTTTGCAAAGAATGTAAAAGCTGTACCATCCGTTAATGTACCCTTACTTCTATCTACGCTATCATCAAGTACTCCATATACGGCACCATTTAATCTTAAATATTTTACTCCTGGAGGAAAGCAGCCTTTTTTAGCACTTAGACCACAATTTTTGCCAATATTCAAATAAGGTGCAAAATAATCCATAATTGCCTGTGCACCTTCTGCTTTTGTAGTTGCTTTTGCTAAATAATCCTCAAGAGGGCCGTTTTTAGCTTCAGCCATTTTGTAAGCTTGGGAAAATGTTGAATAAACTTTTTTTAGTTGAGTTACGATTACTTTTTCGTTATGTTTTTGAATTAGTGATGGTAATGTCATTGCTGCAACTACACCAATTACACCCAATGTAATAAGCACTTCTGCAAGTGTGAAAGCTTTTTTCATATAATTCTCCTTTTTAAATATATTTTAGCATATGTGATATACTATATCAATACTTTATTAAATGCCTAAATTACACCATAATTTATCATGGTATTTAATACCTGTCAAGTTACGGTTGAAACTCCTCTAAAAATATGCGAATTTATTAACAGAGGACTGTATGGCAAATAAAACTGATAAAATAATTGATTTGACAAGAAATAAGACCAAAAAAACGAGCATTATGTTAAATGAAGAATTATGGGACTTGTTTAAAAAAGCTTGTGCTGATAATGGTACTACTCCTACATTAAAAATAGAAAAATGAATGATAAATTTTGTAGATGAGAATGGTCTAATATAATTTCAGTATTGCAATTCTATTTTTCCTTTTTTATAATAGCCATGCATATATAAGAAAGGAGAGTTTATCATGTGGGAAAAGGATATTAACATTAACGATATTAAAGAAATCCGCACACGTACAACGGTTTATTTTGGTGTTGGAGCAATCAAGAAAATTGAAGATATTGCAAAAACTCTAAAAACAAAAGGTATTGATAAAGTAATTGTAATGTCAGGTAGAAATGCATACAAAGCTACAGGTGCTTGGGATTATGTAGAAAAAGCATTAAAGGATAACGGAATTGGATATGTAAACTTTGACCAAGTTACACCAAACCCAACTACTCACCATGTTGATGATGCTACAAAAATGGCAAGAGATTTCGGTGCGAAAGCTGTAATTTCTATTGGAGGTGGATCTCCTACAGATGCAGGTAAATCAGTAGCTATTTTACTTGAATACCCTGACAAGAATGCAGATGATATTTATGAATTCAAGTTTGCTCCTGAAAAAGCTGCTCCAATTGTGTCAATCAATCTTACACACGGTACAGGTACTGAAACTAACAGATTTGCAGTAGTTACAAATCTTGAAAAGAATTTCAAACCTGCAATAGCATATGATTGTATATATCCAATGTTTGCAATTGACGATCCTCAATTGATGACAAAATTGTCACCAAAGCAAACAAGATATGTATCAATTGATGCAGTAAATCACGTAGTAGAAGCTGCAACATCAGCTGTTGCGTCTCCATATTCAATTTCTCTTGCAAAAGAAGTAATTGAATTGGTTGGTAAATACTTACCAAAAGCTTTGGAAAATCCTGATGATTTAGAGGCAAGATATTTCTTGGCTTATGCGGCTATGATGGGTGGAGTAAGTTTTGACAATGGCTTATTACATTATACACATGCTCTAGAACATCCATTAAGTGCTGTAAAACCTGATCTATCTCATGGCTTAGGCTTGGCAATTTTATTACCAGCTGTAATCAAGACAATATACAAAGACAGACCTCATGTATTGGCTGAAATTTTGGCTCCTATTGCTCCTGGACTAAAGGGTGAACCTCAAGAAGCTGAAAAAGCTGCTAAAGAAGTTCAAAACTGGTTAGCATCAGTAGGTGTTCCTGAAAAACTTATAGATGAAGGATTTAAAGAAGAAGATGTTGAAAAACTTGTTGATTTAGTTTACACAACACCATCTTTAGCAGGTCTTTTAGCTATTGCTCCTTCAGGCAATGGTCGTGATGTTGTAGAAGCTATCTATAGAGATTCTTTAAAACCTCTATAAGTTAGGTAAAAGATAACAAAAATAAAAAAGCCTTTGATTATTCAGAGGCTTTTTTATTATTAATTTTTGAATCTTTAAAATACTGGTATGCTCCTGCACCTATAGCGATTACTCCGTTTGTTATAATTGAAGTTTTAAGTGGGCTGGCTTTGATATATTTACTTGCAAACCCTGTAATTCTATCAAGAACAATTCCAAATCCAAACCAGCTTGCAGTTGTACTTAAACTAGATTTTAATGGATTTACCAAAGGTTTTGCTATTGGACGAGCTATTTTAATATTCCCTTCCATTGGGCTTTGGTCTTTCTTTTTACTAAATGATTTGTCTTTATTAACGTATCCTTTAAATGTCAGTGTAATTGGGGTTATCATTTTATTTTCTTCTTTTCTTATACTCTCTAATTTTTATTACACCGAAATTATACTACAAGAATAAAAATATGGTACTAATTTTTTCTTGCTCTAAAATAATCAATTGTACCAACGACTAGACCAACAATTGCATTCATTCTAAATGATAGTTTTGGATCGTATTTGTATTTAAACAATTTAGACATTCCTTTGTCCATGAGCATGCCTACTCCTGTCCATATTGCAGCTGAGCCAAGTCCAAAGACCAGTGGGGGAGGTTCAGAAATTCCAAGTTTTTTGAACGCTTCTTTAGATGGATCTTGTGTTTTTTTTATCTCATTGTTTGAATTCGTTTTTACAGTTGCTTGAGATGCTCTAAAGTTTACTGGAGTTATTGGCATACTAAAATTCCTTTACATTACACACTTGTTAATATTAAGTGTAAAAGAAAATAAAAATTGCCTGTTTTGTATTATAATTTTACATATGGCAATGAAACGAAAATTGGAATTACTTGCACCTGCAAGGGATAAAGAAACCGCAATAGTAGCAATAGAAAGTGGCGCTGATGCTATATATATTGGAGCCTCAAGGTTTGGTGCTCGTCAGGCTGTTGGAAATTCTGTTGAGGATATCAAAGAAGTTGTTGATTATGCTCACAAATTTAATGTAAAAGTGCATGTCGCAATAAATACTATTTTGAATGATGAAGAACTTATTCAGGCAAAGGAATTAATCAACAAACTTTATGATATTGGAGTAGATGCAATTATTGTACAGGATATGGGGATTATTGAACTTGCTGTACGAAATGAATTACCGCCTATTCCAATTCATGCAAGTACTCAATGTGATACAAGAACTCTTGAGAAAGCTGAGTTTTTTCAAAATCTTGGAGTGTCGAGAATAATTCTTGCAAGAGAGCTTTCTCTTGATGATATAGAAGAAATTTGTTCTGTTGTATCTTCAAAAGAAGATAAAGAGAATGCTATAGAGGTTGAAACTTTTATTCATGGTGCATTGTGTGTTTCATACAGTGGTCAATGTTATATGAGTCAGTACATTGGCGGCCGTTCCGCAAATAGAGGTGAATGTGCACAAGCTTGTCGTAAAAAATATTCTCTTATAACAGATGAAGGAAAAATTATTGCTAAAGACAAACATTTATTGAGCTTAAAAGATTTTAATGCATCAAAACATATCGAAAGGCTTGTCAAAGCGGGTGTTAAATCTTTCAAAATAGAAGGTCGTTTGAAAGATGCTAACTATGTAAGGAATGTTGTTGCGTATTATAGAAAAATTCTTGACAATTTGGGTAGAAAAGCATCATCCGGTCAGATTTTTATGGATTTTGAGCCAGATGTAAATAAGAGTTTTAATCGAGGTTTTACGGAATATTTTCTTAAAAAACGCGAAAAATGCTTTCATTTTGACACCCCAAAAGCTATTGGAGAAAGACTTGGGATTGTTAATAAAACTGGAAAAGATTTTTTTGAGATTAAAACTAAATTGCAGTTAAATAACCAAGATGGACTATGTTTTATGAACGGTGGTCATCTTGAAGGGTGTTTGATAAACCGTGTTGACAAAGTCGGGGCAATGTATCGTGTTTTTCCAAATAGAATGAGTGGGATTAGACAAGGTACTGAAATTTATCGAAACAATGATGTGCAGTTTGAAAAACAGCTATCGTCTTCAAAAATTAAACGTCGTATCGGTGTTGAAGTGAACTATCGTGATGGCGTGATTACTGCAATCGACGACAACAAAAATATGGCAAAAGTTGAGATAACATCTCAAGAAGCCCCAAAAAATCCGGAAAAGATGAAAGAAACTTTTATCAAACAAATTGAAAAGATGGGTGATAGTGATTTTTATGCTCGTAAAGTTAGAGTCCTATCAGATTTGCCGTTTTTGCCTATATCTGTAATAAATGAACTTAGACGTGAGCTTTTAGATAAGCTTATGCAGGAATGTATTTCAAATTATAAGCGTGAATACCAGAAGCCTCTAGATCATACTCTTTTCCCTAAAGAAAAACTGGATTACCATGCAAATGTTCACAACCAGACAGCTAAAGAATTTTATGAAAAATGTGGTTGTGAAGTATGTGAGATGTCGCTTGAGAGTGGAAAATGTAAATCAAAATCTTTAGAGCTTATGAGGACAAAACACTGCTTGAAATATGCATTTGATATGTGTGGTTCAAAAGAAAATTTGTTTT
>CALUPF010000025.1 GCA_944322545.1 Candidatus Gastranaerophilales bacterium | reverse complement strand
CACCCATCATTTCTACGTGAGCAGGAACTGATGAAGAACCAGCAAACTGAGCATCTGAGTGCATTCTACCCATAGTATCAGTCATACCATAAGAAGCAGGACCAGCTGCAACGTTATCAGGGTGAAGTGTTCTACCAGTACCACCACCAGAAGCTACAGAGAAGTATTTTCTACCATTTTCAATAGCCCATTTTTTATAAGTACCAGCTACAGGGTGTTGGAAACGAGTTGGATTAGTTGAGTTACCAGTGATAGAAACATCAACACCTTCATGAATCATGATTGCAACACCTTCAGAAACATCATCTGCACCATAGCATTTTACTTTTGCTCTTTCTCCGTCTGAGAATGGTTGTTCTTTAACGATTTTTAATTCGCCAGTTTTGTAATCATATTTAGTTTCTACAGAAGTGAAACCGTTAATTCTAGAAATTACATAAGCAGCATCTTTTCCTAAACCGTTCAAGATAACTCTCAAAGGAGTTTTTCTAACTTTGTTAGCATTTCTAGCGATACCAATTGCACCTTCAGCAGCTGCAAAAGATTCGTGACCAGCTAAGAAACAGAAACATTGAGTTTCTTCTCTCAAAAGCATAGCAGCCAAATTACCATGGCCAAGACCAACTTTTCTTTGGTCACCTACTGAACCAGGTACAGCAAATGCTTGTAAACCTTCACCGATAGCTTCAGCAGCTTCAGCAGCAGTTTTAACACCTTTTTTAATTGCAATAGCGCAACCTAATGTATAAGCCCATACAGCATTTTCAAATGCGATTGGCTGAATTCCTTTAACAATAGCGTCAACATCAATACCTTTAGAATCACATAATTCTTTAGCTTCTTCTAAAGATTTGAAACCATATTCAGGTAAAATTTTGTTTAATTTTGCTTGACGTCTATCTTGTCCTTCAAATTTTACTGTCATTTTATTTTCCTCTTAATTTTACTTACTAAATATTAAGGCAAAAGCCTAAACTACGGAAACTATTCAACTCTTGGATCGATAGTTTTAACAGCATCAGCAAATCTTCCGTAAGTACCAGTGAATTTTTCCAAAGCTTCTTTTGGATCAACACCTTTTTTAACGGCTTCCATAAATTTACCCATGTTAACGAATTTATAACCAATAACTTCGTTATTTTTGTCTAAACCAAGTTCAAGTACATATCCTTCTGCAACTTCAAGGTATCTAGGTCCTTTTTGTTTTGTAGAGAAAATAGTACCAACTTGAGAACGAAGACCTTTTCCTAAGTCTTCAAGACCAGCTCCAACAGGAAGACCATTGTCAGAGAAAGCTGTTTGAGTTCTACCATAAACGATTTGTAAGAATAATTCTCTCATAGCAACGTTGATAGCATCACAAACCAAGTCAGTATTCAAAGCTTCTAACAAAGTTTTTCCAGGAAGGATTTCACCAGCCATAGCTGCAGAGTGAGTCATACCTGAGCAACCTAATGTTTCTACTAAAGCTTCTTGAATGATACCGTCTTTAACGTTAAGAGTTAATTTACAAGTACCTTGTTGAGGTGCACAGCAACCACAACCGTGAGTAAGACCAGAAATGTCTTTAATTTCTTTAACCTTTGTCCAATCACCTTCTTGAGGAATTGGAGCAGGTTCACCTTTAACACCGCGTTTAACGCAGCACATTTGTTCTACTTCATGTGTAATTTGTATACGATCCATCATCTTTTCTACTCCCTTCAGGTTATATACAACATTTATTGTACGTGCTGAAAAGGCTTAGTCAAGAATTATTATAATTTACTTAAGCACTAAAAAAGAGGTATGATCTAGAAAAATCACACATCTTTTTTTATAAAAACAAAAATTAATAATCACTCACCATTGAATCATCTTCATCTTGAAGTGCAGACAAATCTCTATGACTTGCCCCATCAAAATCTTCTGGTAACATATCATCTTCAGGCCAAATTGTATCTTCATCAAAGCGACTTGAATTCAAATTTTCGCTTGCTGACAAATCTGAATTACTCAAATCCGTTTCAGAAAGTACGCATCCTGCCATATCACAATCAGAGAAATTGCAATATGTCATTTCTGCATAACTACAATCCGCACCAGTCAAAAGACTCTCTGTAAAATCACATTCCAAAACTCTTGCTCGAGTAAAATCTACTGATGTTAGATCAGCACCGGTAAAATTAACAAAAGACAATGCACAATCAGCAAAGGAACTTGAATTTAAATCAACCTCTGAAAAATCAATTTCAGATAAATTTATACCTGAAAAATCAACTTCAGATAAATCAACCTCGTCCTGCTCTGCCTTCCATTCATTGAATTTTTCAGGATGACGTCTTAGTATTTCTACAAGTTCTTCTTTTGTATAATCAATCATTAGTTTTTTCTCCTTTAAATTAACTTAGTCTTCAATCAAATTCATTTGTAAAGCTTTAAGAGTTGCCTGAGTTCTATTATCAACTTTAAGCTTTTTAAAAATACTATTCAAATGCGTCTTTACAGTAACCTCTTTAACAAAAAGTTTCTCCGCTATATGTTTATTACTTACCCCTTTTGCAGCCATTTGTAACACTTCTAATTCTCTTGATGTTAATGCAACAGAAAGTTCTTTTTTAGAAGATGAAACGACTTTCTGATTATGTTGAGAAACAGACCAATTTGCACGGCGCAATATTGCTTCTACCCTTGCAAGGAGATTCGGCAACAAAAAAGGTTTCGTAATATAATCATCTGCCCCAATTTTTAGAGCAGAAATTATTTTTTTCTCATCTGCTTCTGAACTCAACACGACAATAGGAATATACTTCACGCAATTTATATTTCTTATTTTCTTTATAAAATCAAACCCGCTAATATCTGGTAATAAAATATCAACAATTACCATATCAAAGGCTTTGTCACTATTAGTCAAAACCTCTAATGCTTGAACACCGCCATGTACAACTTT
>CALUPF010000024.1 GCA_944322545.1 Candidatus Gastranaerophilales bacterium | reverse complement strand
TATGAATCTGCAACTAAATCAACCTGATAACCTCTTTCAACCAATTGTGATGCAAAATTACATACCCATTTGGTATTAAATGTATTACGATCTCTCACTAACATAATCTTAGTCATGATTTACCCCATCATATAAACGTGATAAATCATTCTGTTTATCTTCATAAATAGACCTTGTTTTTCCGTTTAATAAAATTAAAGCAAGCCACAAGAAAATTACGTTTCCATTAACTATTGTTGTATATTCAACTGATATAAAAGCATTAAAATAGATTAGAAAGATAAGCGAAATAAAAAATAAAACAGGAGATATAAATACAAGCCAAGTTTTTTCAAATAAAGAAATTTTGTATTCAGTAGCCTCTTCATATTCAACTACAATTGAACAAACTGATAGATATAATAAAAATAGACTAACAATTATAAATCTAAGACTATTTTTGCCATCAAAAGATATGAAAAAATGATTAATTATTAAAAATAAAAATATCACCTCTACAAAAACTGAAGACATTTTAGTAATAAGACTTCCAAATTTAATCATTTTCATTTATCTCCGCGACTAAAAGGAATTCCACGTCTTCTGGCAAAAGCGTAAATTGATGCACGATTAATACCTAATTTTCTGGCTATTTCTGACTTTGAAATACCAGCGTCAAGCATTTGTAATATTTCTACCGAATTGTTTTCTAGTTTTGATTTAACTTTTGCGCCGAATGGACGACCAAGTTTTTTACCTTCTTTTTTACGCTGGTGTAAAACTTTTCTCGTAGATTGTGAAATTAAATGACTGCGAATATCAATAGCAATGTCCATCCCTTTGAAAAAATCTTTAGTTAAGTTAGAAGTATCAAAACTATAACCATCATCAATAGAAAATAGTTTAAGATTTCTTTCTCTGCAGAACTGAAGATTTTGTTTTACATCTAGCAAATAAGAACCAATATTACTTATTTTGTTAATAAGGATACCTTCACAATCTGCTTGAATAATATTTTTAATATTTTCAAAACTCTCACTAGAGTGAACACAGCCTATTTCAATGCCTTGCTCTTTTGCAAATGATGCAAGCCTTTGATATTGATCAGCAAAGTCTACTTGATCTTCATTATGTGGTATGTATCCAATAAACATATCAAACTCGGTATTCAAAATTCTCCGTTTATAAGTTAGTCATTATACTAACCACTAATAATTTGAAGTCAACTTTTATTTTGCAAAATTCTTAAAAAAATCAAAGCTTTTGAAGTTATAGAAATTTACATAATCGATTATATTTTATGTATACAAAAACGGAGGTTTATTAATAGAATCATCAACTTACAAAAAAAATTTTTAATTTAAATAATTAAGGAGTAAGAGATGATTTATGGATATATTCGTTGTTCAACTGATCACCAAAATACTATCAATCAAAAATTTGAAATTGAGCAGTTTGCCAAAACAAACAATCTAATTATAGAGCATTGGGTTGAAGAAACTTTATCTGAAAAAACAAATATCAAGAAAAGAAAGCTCAACAATCTCTTAAACAAACTAAAAAAAGACGATATTTTAATCACAACTGAACTTTCTCGCTTAGGAAGAAATTTATTACAAGTTATGAGCATTTTACATTTTTGTTTGGATAAAGGATGTCAGATATGGACATTAAAAGAAAATTATCGTTTAGGAAGCGATATTCAATCTAAAGTTTTGGCTTTTGCATTTTCTCTCTCAGCTGAAATAGAAAGAAATTTAATCAGCCAAAGAACAAAAGAAGCTCTAAAAAGAGTAAAATCCGAAGGAAAAAAACTAGGAAGGCCTCAAGGAAAAGGAACTAGAAAACTTTTTGGACAAGAAGAAAAAATAGAAAAATTATTACTTAATAACATTAGCAAAGCTGAAATAGCTCGCATTTTAGGGGTAAATTGGTTAACTCTTCATCGATTTATAAAAAATCGACACATCTTATCATAGATGCACTGTTAAGCTCGATTTCATTTATACTTTTCGGTGTATCATTGAGATTATCATGATACACCGATTCACAAATAAGGCTAAATACCGTTTATATTTTTTATGCAGGTCTTAATGTATTTGCTATCAGACAAGCTAAGAAAAAAAATGCGTTATCTGTTTTATTATTTTTTCAATAAAAAATCCTCCCCATATTGAAAAGAACTTTGATAGTAATTCCTAAAGATCTATTCTTAGTCACAAATCTCGCACTATTAGTCTTCAATAAGTTCACTTTGACTAAAGCAGCAATAAGATGACTTTATTGCCTATCTGCAATCCAGTACTTAACCAGTGTTATATTTTTATTCCTACAAGTCCAACGCCTAATATATTTTAGTTATCATGTCTTCATAAAAAAAATCCCCTCCGCTTTGGGAAGGGATTTTTTATGGTGGGCCCTGATGGACTCGAACCAACGACCAGACCGTTATGAGCGGCCTGCTCTAACCAACTGAGCTAAGGGCCCGCCAGTTGTCAGGTAAGAACATATGATATTCATTATAGATAGTCAAGAACTTATTTTTGTATGGCACAAAAAAAACTCTTGTTGCTCACGCAACAAGAGTTCAGTTTCGGAAATCTTACTTTTTAGAAACCACTCCATCTTTATAGATAAAGTCCTCTTTTTCGTATCTTCCGATTGGATCTTCCATTTTAAAGCATTCTCCGTCCTCAATTTCATCAAAGAACACTCTTTTCTGCGGTGTTAGGATATGCATCTTTGTTAAATTAGCATCTTTTGATGCAAACACCTTAACATACACAACACCGCTGATAGGCTCTTTACTACCCGGCAACATTCCCTCATAGTCGCAGACAAAACATGGACTTCCGACCATATCATCATCTTCCAAATCACGAGAAAACCATCCAAATTTAATCTGATACTGAGGCTCTTGTGCATCTTTATCAAACACAGCGAGCTCATTATCTAACATATTAGATACCAAAAACGCTTTCATCAACCCCAGAGCCTGCTCTGCAGAAGACACTAAAATCTTTCTTTCCATAACTAAAAATTTTTTTAATTTATAAATAATAAAATAGACAAAAATCACAATATTCTTGTTAAATTTATTTGTCAATAACTTTTTTAATCTAACAATTCTAAAATATTATGATTATTCCCCATTGATTTAACTAAAAAAGTGGTAACCAGTGCTTTTGAATATTTCTGAAACAATAAACCATGCCCCAAACATAAACCAAAATTAATATTAAAATCTGTCTGACATTCATTTAAATAATTTGCTTGAGAAATCGGATCACAACTTGGTCCTACCATGCGTTCACAAATTTCAGCTCCATCTAAACCGCTTTGCTTACAATTAATGGCACAAACCTCAAATCCTGCTTCAGATAATTTTTTTACAAACTTATCTGCATAAGCTTGCACACCTTTGCAATTGGCAACCCCTATTTTTTTGAAACCCGAAATTTTGCAAAAATCTATCAACTCTTGCAAACGAGATGCATTTCTTGCATCAAATGCAATCTCCATATCATGTTTATCTTGCTCAGTATATATTGTCATAAATTTTCTCCTTCTCATCTTTTATAATTTAAAATAAAAAAACACTCAAGTCTATTAAACTTGAGTGTCTAGCGTAAACTGAGATATTAGAAAAGGAACAAAGGTATTGATACCACTAATTAATGTAAAAATAAAAACAAAAACACTTAAGCTAACAAAAATTCATCTCGAACTCTTGTTTAACCGCAATCAAGCGCTCTTGATACAATTGAAAATCTTTCAACATTTCTGCATCAGATGTGTGTTCTATCATATTTTTTAAGGCATTAATCCACAACTTCAAAAGGCTAAACAAACGTCCATGCTCTAAAGAAGAAAGAACCAATTTCCCATTAATAACATCATTTGCAAAGTCATATGCACTTACAAAAGATTGTTCTGCACTTTTCCAAATACCGTTTATTTCCATAACTTATATATATATTAATAATTCAAAAATCAGGCAGAAGATACTCACTGCATTATCAAATGTCAACAAAAAAAGACACCCAAGTCATAAAAACTTGAGTGTCTCACCATAAACAGAGAATATTAAAAAGATAGAACGGAAGCATTAAATACCAGTAAATTATGATAAAAAAATAGAAACGATGGAATTTAAACTTAAGCTAATAAAAATTCATCACGAACTTTTAACTAACCCTATCAAGCGCTCTTGATATTGTTTTATTTCAAATAATTACACAGGGTTGTTCTATACTTTTCTAAATATTTCTGTTTATTTTTTTATCTCATATGTATATTTTAATAATTCAAAATGCAGACAATAAATACTCATCGTTTAACAAAATGTCAACAAAAAAAAGACACCCAAGCCATAAAAACTTGAGTGTCTCACCATAAACAGAGAATATTAGAAAAAGGAACAAGGCATATATCCAAATAAAAGTAAGTACTGCAAAATTAAAAAAATATGTTGTCTCACTTAAGCTAATAAAAATTCATCACGAACTTTTAACTAACCCTATCAAGCGCTCTTGATATTCAAACACTTTTACGTGGCTAACATGGATACATAAGATTATTCAAATTTCTAAACATTTCTGTTTATTTATACATATCTATTTTCTAATAATTCAAAATTTAACTAACAAATACTCACTGTTCAACCAAATGTCAACAAAAAAAATCCTCCGTTTTTTAAGCGGAGGATTTTATCTTAGTTATCCAAGAAAGAACGCAACTTGCGAGAACGACTTGGGTGTTTTAATTTGCGCAATGCTTTGGCTTCAATTTGACGAATACGTTCACGCGTAACGTTAAATTGTTGACCAACCTCTTCCAAGGTATGATCTGTATTCATACCAATACCAAAACGCATACGCAACACACGTTCTTCACGCGGGGTTAATGATGAAAGGATGCGGGTGCAAGTTTCTTTCAAGTTGGAATGAATTGCAGAATCCAAAGGCTGTAATGCGCTTTCATCTGCAATAAAATCACCCAATGAAGAATCTTCTTCATCACCGACCGGAGCTTCCAAAGAAACCGGTTCTTTTGCAATTTTCATAACCTTACGAACTTTTTCTAAAGGCATAGACAAACGTTTTGCCAATTCCTCAGGTACAGGCTCACGTCCCATCTCAGCCAACATCTGACGAGAAGTACGAACGAGTTTATTGATTGTTTCAATCATATGAACCGGAATACGAATTGTACGAGCTTGGTCTGCAATAGAACGGGTAATAGCTTGTCTAATCCACCATGTTGCATAAGTTGAAAACTTATAACCGCGACGATATTCAAATTTGTCAACGGCTTTCATCAAACCGATGTTACCTTCTTGAATCAAATCCAAGAATTGCAAACCGCGGTTGGTGTATTTCTTGGCAATAGAAATAACCAAACGAAGGTTAGCTTCAATCATCTCTTTTTTAGCGCGTTCAGCTTCACGTTCACCTTTCTTAATGGTATCTACCATACGGCGATATTCACTAATCGGCAAACCGCATTCTGTTGCCATTTGAGCAACATTGTCGCGCAATTCCTGAATTTCTTTGCCATATTTTTCAACAAAGTTTTTCCAGTGTTTATCTGTTTTTTTAGAAATTTTTTCAAGCCAATTCGGGTCAAGCTCAGACTTTTGATAAGCTTCCAAAAAGTCTTCACGTTTAATTTTGCAAGACAAAGCATAACGAAGGAGCTTTCCTTCCAAGCCCATCAAGCGGCGGTTAATTTCGTTTAATTGCTCAACCAATTGTTCAACACGAACGGCATTCAAATGAATAGAACTCATCAATTCAACCAATTCTTTTTTCATTTGAATATATTTTTTCTCAACACTCGGAGTAATGCTCTTTCCGGCAATAATAGCAGCCACGCGTT
>CALUPF010000023.1 GCA_944322545.1 Candidatus Gastranaerophilales bacterium | reverse complement strand
GTCTATGCTATTTTTTTATGTTTTATTATCCTAAAATGAACTGTTTTAGTATTTTTTTAACTTATTCTGCGCTCGGCTCCCTCTCAAAAACCTGACATTTAGTCAGCTTTTTTCGGCAGAGTCCGGGAGGTCACTGGTTCGAACCCAGTCTATGCTATTTTTTTTGTGTGTTTTTAGCTGTTTGCCTATTTTTTATAATTTAAAGTTGTGAATTAATCCATCAAAGTTTTTTTTATTCAACTTGGAGTTTCATTATTTTTTCTATTGCTGCGCCGGCTTTTCTTGCGTCTGTTTCTAAAAAGTTATTCGCGTATGCATTAAAATCCTTGCTTGCATCTTTATATGTAGAAATAGCTTTTATGCAATCTTTTGCATAATCAATTAATTCTTCTGGGATGTTTTTTAGCGATTGTTTTTCATTTAAGCTTGCTTCAATCCAAGTTTTGAATTTATCTAAATCTTTCCAAACGTCTTTAACTTTTCCATTTGTTAGTATTTCTATTTTTTTATTTACAGCATGCATATAATTTTCAGGTGACAAATTGAACGCTAAGTAATGTTGTTTATGATGTCTAAATTCGTGATGAATAGTCGATAATATTCTTTCACGAGGTATGTCTTCTCTTATTTTTATTGATTGGAATGCGTTATCAGCTCCTCCAATAGCGTCAGGCATGAATTCTTTTTTCACGGTTTCTAGTTTTATATTAGATTTGCCAAATCCAAAGTTGTTTTTTGCTTCTTCAAACAAAGCTTTTATATATTCATTTTTATCTTTGATTTTTTCGATACTTTCATATCTTTTTTTCATAACATAGGCTTCCCCGAGTGTTATTTTGGGGTTCATAAATATTTTTTGAAATGTCTTTTGCACTTCTGCTAAATTTTTCTTTTTTTGTAGTGCAACACCTGCAATAAAAATGTTTCTAAGACATTTTCCTATGCTTTTATTTGTTGTTTTGTTTGTGTGGGTGCTGTTTATTTTATTTTCAATATTTTTATTTGTAATAGAGCTTGAGTTTGTACCTTGGGTATTATTTACAGCAGAATTGTGTATGTTTTTTATGCTTAGATCCATATTTTTTCCTAGTTTGTATATATAAATAAAAACATTTTTTGTATAAGATTTACCTCTTTTTTTGTGCTGAATTTTGGGATTTTGATTAGTTTTGAAAAATATCTTTTATTTTTAATTCAGTTTTTATAGTCATCTTTAATTAAATTGTTAAATCTCATCTTTTTGGATGATTTTGAGGGTTTTTTGTGTTTTTTTTGACTTTTGTTCCGACATCATTAATGAATAACTATGCGAAGCAAAAGAGGTTAGTCATGAAAATACGCGGTGGTATAAATTTTTTCGAAAATGGTCTGACAACAAACGTCAGAGCAATGCACCTGCAGACTGAAATTTTTGGTATTATCAACCAAAACTACAACTCGTTTGATAAAGTTGGATATCAAAGAAAAGAGCCTGTTGTTTCTTCTTTTTCTGAGTATATTGGTGTGCATGGTCTATCTACTGCAACTGATGACTCAATAGGCAGAATTGGACATTCTAACAACCCTTTGGATTTGGCGATTGCAACTAAAGGCTATTTCCAATATCAAAGTCCTGACGGTATAAAAATAACAAGAGACGGACGTTTCAAAATTGACAAAGATGGTTATTTGTTAACTCTAGAAAATGCTCGAGTGTTGGCAAATGATGGTACTGAAATCAAATTGCATGTTTTACCTGAAAAACTCGAAGATATTAAGGTAAATAAAAATGGTGATATTAAGGTGTTTAACAAAGCAACAAATAAATTAGAACAAGTTGCCACATTGTCCGTTGTAACAGATAGAGGGGTTGCTGTTTTAGATCCTAATATCAAACAAGGTTACAACGAGTATTCAAACGTATCATTGAATACGGAAATTTTGGAAATTATTCCTGTAAAACGAAACTTTGAAGCTAACAGACAGATGTTTGTATTACAAAATAACAACCTGTCAAAAGCAATTCAGTCACTAAGTAGTTCATAACTTAATTAAGAAAGGCATTTTATGACAACATTACAAGGCTTAATAAGACGCGGAATAATTAATACAAATGTTCAGTTTGAAAGACTAGGATATATTTCAAGCAACATCGGTAACTTGAATACTAATGCCTATAAAGCTGTTCGCTTTGAACAGGTTATGGACGAAACCGGATATTTGGACGGTGAAGTCAGATATGACTACAAACAAGGTGCTTTTATGAGAACTGGTCGTGAGTTAGACGTTGCTTTAACTGGACCAGGGTTTATTCCAGTAACATCTCCTAATGGTGATGTTCAATACACAAGAGATGGCTCTTTCAAAATCAATAACGAAGGCTATATTGTTACAAACGACGGATATTTAGTTGGTGATGGCATAAAAGTTCCAGTTAACCATGAAGGTTTGAGAATCAAACAAGATGGAACAGTTATGGTTATTCAAAAAGGACACACTGAACATCAAATTTTAGGAAAAATTCCTGTTGTCCAATTCCAAAACTATGAAGGGCTAAAATCTGTTGAAGGTAACAGAGTAATAGCTACTGAAGAGTCAGGTGAGCCAATGCTTATCAAAGATCATCAATACATCGGACAAGGTGGTCTTGAACGCTCAAATGTTAACTATATCGGTAATATCAACGAAGTTTTAAGACTTAATTCTTCAATGATTGCAGGTACAAGGCTTATCAAAGTAGTAGATGAAATGTACCAAAAATCAATTAACTTAACTCAATAGAGCTTTTTAGGTTAATTAAATAATCAAAATAAAAGGAAAAAATAATGTACACTCCAAAGGATCCCATAGTAAAAACGAATTTAATGCTAGATTTGATATCTCAAAGACAAAGAGCTTTGGGTATGAACCTAGCCAACGTTGATACTCCAAATTATGTCAGAAAAGACATCAGTTTTGATCAGTATCTTGGAACTATGAATAATCCTTTGGAAACTGAATTGTCAATCAAATTAGGACCATCAGGTCTTGTTGAAGAACAAGATGTTGGGGTGGATCCGACATTTGAATTGGCTGAAATGCAAAAAATGTCAATTATGTATGCAGTTGCATCCAGAAAAATGTCAGCATTGATAAATGAAATGAAAACAGTTGCAAACGTAGGTAAATAAGTTTTTTAAACTGATTAAAAAGAAGGTGAAGTTATGAGTTTAATTGAAACAATGAACATAGGGCAAAAGAGTTTAGAGGCTCATGGAAACAGAATCAAAATCCATGCGAAAAACATTGCCAACCTTGATACTCCTAACTACGTAAGAAAAATTCCTGTTTTGAATGCAACAGATGATATCTCTTTTCATGGTCTTTTAAATGCAATGAAAGAAGATGTTTTTGCAGTAGGTACAATTCCTTTTATGCAAGGTGGGGTAAGAATGACAGGTGTTGTTGAAGATCCTACTTTGGGTGAAAGAGTTTATAAACCAGGACATCCTGATGCTGATGCAAATGGTTATATCAGAACATCAAATGTTAATCCATTAGTTGATATAGCAGATGCAAACATAGCTCAAAGAGCTTATGAAGCTAACCTTGCTGTGATTTCAATAACAAAAAGTATGGCCCAAAGAGCGGTAGAAATAGGTAGATAATAGATGTTTTCTCCAACAATACAAAATTATATTAATCAAGGTGGAAAAGAAGCTGCAATGCAACGTGTGGCTCAAATTGCAACTCACGTTCAAAATATCGAACGTCAGTTGAACCCTGATAAAGTGAAAACAGAGAAACAAACCTTTGCTGAAGTTTTGAAATCAAGCAAATCTCAAGAAGGTCAGTTTAGAACTGATAAAAAGAATTTTCCATTTTTAACCGCAGCAACAAATGCATTGACAAAAGCTAAGGAAACAACAATTGAAAACGTTGTAAACCCTACTAGAGCTCAAATTATGGATATTATTTCAAAAACATCACAAAAATATGGTGTGGATGAAAAGCTAGTTAAAGCTGTAATAAAACAAGAATCTGGGTTTAATCCAAAAGCTCGTTCACATTGTGGAGCTATGGGGCTAATGCAGCTTATGCCAGCTACAGCAAAAGGTCTTGGCGTAAAAGATGCTTATAACCCTGTTCAAAATGTAGATGGTGGTGTAAGACACTTGAAAGGCTTATTAGCAAGATATAACGGTAATGTTGTACTTGCTTTAGCAGCTTATAACGCCGGTGGTGGAAATGTTGATAAATATGGTGGAGTTCCTCCTTTTAAAGAAACACAAAATTATGTGAAAAACATTTTAGCTAATTACCTATAAATATTGTGAAGGATAGATTATGATAGAAAAGAAGTTTGCACCAAATATAAATCTTTTTGAAAGAATGCAGCCAACAAAGCTTAATACCGGAATTAACGGTATGCCTCCAATGCGTATGGGTCGTGTCGAAAAGCTTGAAACTGCTGATTTTAAGTCTGTTTTTTCAGGGTTAGTTGAAAATTTTAACAGAGAATTAAATGCGCCTGATCAACTAATGAAAGATGTTATGGAAGAAAATGGCAATGCTGATATCCATGATGTTATGACTGCAATGGCTAAAGCTGAACTTGGTGTCACTGTCGCAACTAACATCACTACAAAAATTATTCAAGCATACGACAAAGTTATGCAAATTCAGTTGTAATAAAAATTTATATATTAACAAAAATTTTTCTCCTTGTGCTTTATATAGAAAAGCACAAGGAGGTTTTTTATGGTGAAAATACCTAAAAGTAGTTCATATAAAGAAATCAAACAATTTTTTTCGAAAAAGATTGCAGATGCCAAAGCAGCGTCTGAAGAAAAAATAAAAGATGCGAATGAATATTTGTCACAAAAAGCTAAACAAGGTGCTAAAAAAGCAGCAAATTGGGCTGATGAGAAAATTAATGATCCTAAGATAAAAGAGAAAGCCCAAAAAGCCGCTGATTGGACTAGTGAAAAATTGGATGATGCAAAAGATACATATGAAAAATTGAAGCAAAAGTATGCTGAATTGACTATGGCTCCTCCAAAACTTCAGGTTCTTGGTGAAAAAGTTACTGAATTGCAAAAACAGTTTTTATTTAAATCAGCAATTTTAGGTGAGCTAAAACGTAGGGCTCCAGAGCAAACAATGATGATTTATAAAAGAGAAAAAGAGCTTATGCAGCTTGAACAAAAAACTAAAAAAGCAATTGATGAGTATAATAAATTTGCTGCACAACAAGCAGCTGCGCAAGAAGCTTTTAATCGCTTAAATGGCTTTAATAAATAAGTATGAAATTATTGCTTATAAAATAATTCCAGCTTTTAATAGATTCTTTGATAGATTTTTTTATTACTCTTTTTAAGTATCTATGAATTTTTTTCATCATAAGCTATCCTTGTCCTTTCTGTTATAGTTAAGGCGTTTGATATTGGTATTCCACCAACTTGGGCTGGGCTGTTTACAACTTTTCCATTGACATACATAACTGATGATCCGCCCCCGTCTAAATTCATTGCATTGATACAGCCAAAGCTTTTCATCATTCTTGCTAATTCGCCTAATGTCATACCTACTGATGCTTTTTCTCTACCGTCTACTGTAACCATTATAAATTCGTTGTTTGCTGTATAACCAATGGCAGTTCTTGGGTTTTTCCCTGTTATTGCACCAAGTTTTTGTGCTGTTACATCTATATAAATTTCGCCATCTTTGATTAAATATGGGCCACCACTAATTATGTGGTCGATGTTTTCCCATTCAGGAACCATTTTTATATCAAGTTCGATTTTTCTTGCATTAAAAAACGGCTCTAGCTTTTTCCTTGGTCCGGATATAATATATCCATCTTCCGGTATAGCAATAGAGCCGTTTGAAATTGTAGTGATTTTGCCATTTTGGATTGCTATGTTTACTCCATATTTTGGCGCTGTAGGTGATGTTTGTCCCCAGTCTTTTGTGTATAGAAGTACGTATGTTGATAGCATTCTTGGTTGGTTGATGTTGTCTATTTTTAAATTTTCTCGTCCAGCTTTTAAGCTTGAATCAAATTGCACTTGTGCCATTTGAAATTCATTTTTTCCTATTCCCATGGCTACTCTGTTATGAATTGGACCAGTGTAGACCTTTTTATCAATCATAAGAGTACCTAAAGGTATACCATTTTGGGGCTTAAAATATGTGCCATTTACTGCGGCGATGGAATTATTGCGTTTGGCAATAGTCCTTATAGTTGCCCTATGTTTTAAATTTGTTGAAGCGAGTGTTGGTGCGATTTCTATGTTTGGATTGAGTTTTGTATTTACCTCTACAATATTTATTTTTACAGGTCTTGAGTTAATATACTTCACCATTCGGATATGCTTAACTCCGTCTGCAATAGTAAGAATAGCTCCGTTGCGGTATCTTTGCCGTAACATTGATTCCCACCTTTGTTTCTCTTCTGTAAGACTCCTTGTTTGTTCTTTTATATCCGTTTGTTTCTGCTGTGTGAATGCAGTTGAAATCGCTTCATTACCTACCGCTGTTGTATTACTGTTAATCATCAAAGATTGAGAAGAGAACACTGCTAAAAGTACAGTAAAATATAGTGAATGATTGATTATCTTTCCTATATTTTTTTGATTGTCAGCTAGCATAGTGTTCATTGTGATTAACTTTTTTTATCCTTTCTACTACTATTGTAACATATTATTGAACCCCATTCAATTCTAAATCAAGGCTATTTTTAAAAAACCAATCACTGCAAGCTTTATGACCTTAACAAATCTTAATAATGTTACTTGGTAAAAAACATCTGAAATGCAAGCTATATTTATTTATGGTCGATATTACACTTATTGTTTTTGTTTCTTTTTTTATCTTTTTTTTACTAAATAACTAAAGTTTTTTTTTTATTTTGTCGAATGAATTTGTACAGGGAATGAAATGATAAAATAAAAAGGAGTAATTATGGAAAATTTAATGTGGCCTGGTGCATACAGTTTCAAAAAAGATTTAAAAGCCCTTTTAGAAGTTATTCAACAACAAATTGAAATTATTATTTTAAAAATAAATGAGTTGGATGCTTTGGCTAAATAGAATAAAAAAAACGATTTACAAAAGTAAATCGTTTTTTTTATTTTGGGTTTGCGATCAATAAAACTTGTTTTAATCAATCAACGATTAAGAGAAAACTTTGAAAGTTCTTTCAAT
Organism: Candidatus Gastranaerophilales bacterium; assembly: GCA_944322545.1. Lineage (GTDB taxonomy): Bacteria > Cyanobacteriota > Vampirovibrionia > Gastranaerophilales > Gastranaerophilaceae > Limenecus. Next base: position 55 of record CALUPF010000023.1, on the reverse strand, counting down.
GTTTTTGTCCATAATTTTCTTAACAGAATCGATTTCAGTTTCGCAAGCTTTTTGT
>CALUPF010000022.1 GCA_944322545.1 Candidatus Gastranaerophilales bacterium | reverse complement strand
AAAGAGCCTATGAAATCATAGACTCAACTCCAATGTATCAATACAAAGGATCTGTATCGAAGCTTTTGGGTTTGACTGTTGAGGTAAAATTGCCGGGGCTAAAAATTGGTGATTTGTGCTTTATCGAAACATATTTAGGCGAAAAAAAACCTGCTGAGGTTGTTGCTTTTAAAGGTGATACAGCTCAATTGCTTCTGTTATATGATGGTGCTGGAATTGGGCAAGGTAGTTTAGTTTCTACAACAGGTGCTCCAATTATGTTGCCGGTTGGTGATTTTTTGCTTGGTAGATTAATTAGTCCTATGGGTGAGCCAATTGATGGAAAACCATTAGACACCTCTAATGCTCAATATGTTTCAATTGATGGCCCTGCTCCTAGTCCTTTTGATAGACCAATCATTAATACAATGTTTTCAACAGGTGTAAGGGCGATAGATTCAACTCTAACGATGGGTGCAGGTCAACGTATGGGCTTGTTCGCCGGATCTGGGGTTGGTAAAAGTACAATGTTGGGTATGATTGCAAGGAATTCTGATGCTGATGTGAACGTTGTTGCTCTGATTGGAGAACGTGGAAGGGAAGTAAAAGAGTTTATTGAAGATTCTTTAGGTGAAGAGGGGATGAGAAAATCCGTTCTTGTTTGTTCAACAGGTGACCAACCACCTTTGATTCGTCAAAAATGTCTTCAAGCAGCAACTTCTGTTTGTGAACACTTTAGAGATCAAGGCAAAAAAGTTTTCCTTATGACTGATACCGTTACTCGTTGTGCTATGGCTGGACGTGAGGTGGGCTTGTCTATTGGTGAACCACCTACAATGAAAGGTTATCCGCCTTCAATCTTTTCATGGCTACAAAAGGTTTTGGAAAGAGCAGGTAACAGTCCTAAAGGCTCTATTACTGCGCTATATACAGTTCTTATGGAAGGTGATGACATCAACGACCCTATTGTAGATACAGTGCGTGGTATCACAGACGGTCACATCTTTTTGAGCAGAAAAGTTGCTGAGATGAACCATTACCCTGCGATTGATATTTTAGGTAGTATTTCCCGTCTTATGTCTGCTATTGCATCGCCTGAGCATAAAGAGGCTGCTGCGAAAATGCGTCGTGCAATGGCTTTGTATCGTGAAAATAAAGACTTGATTGATGTAGGGATGTATGTTGCAGGCTCTAACCCAAGACTAGACGTTGCTATTGAGATGATGCCTCAAATTAATGCATTTTTGCAACAAAGAGTTTCTGATTCAGTTAGTATGGATACAACTATTAGTACTCTTATTCAGATGATGGATGGGGTTGATATTTAAAATTATTCATCAAGTTTTATATATTGTGTGTCTTCCCATCTAAGGTCAATATATTTAATTTTCTTTTTCATAGTCTTAATTTGAGGAAGAATTGCTGAGATGTTACGAACTCTTGAAAGTGCCATAACATTCATTTCACCTATTCTTACGTTAACTTGAGGGAGCTTTATATAGATATCTTTAGGGTTTCTCATATCTATGTATTCAACTTTTTCACCAGAAAATTGTTCCATTGCTCTTACTAGAGTTTCTATTTTTCTGATTTTTTTCTCATCCCAGTTTCTGTAATCATCACCTTTGGTCCCGTAGGTTAACACTTTAATCGTGTTTTGTGTATTTTTTAAAGGCATATATTCATGTCCGATAAGTTTTCCTCCTTCTGCAAAAAATGCAATAGGTGGAACTTTAGGGTCTGGTGCAATGCTTAGTATCGGTCGTCTTTCAACGATTATTATACTTAACCTTGCAGGGAACCATAGTCTTTTTATGTACACTTCTTTTATTGGAGCAAGTTTTTCTATTTCTTTTTCTATTTTTGAAGTGTTAAAAAGATAGATAGGTCTTTGAGGCACAGGATATTGCCTTAAAACAGCAAGAATTCTATATGTAGGAGTGATTGTGTTTCCTACAATAGTCAAGGTGTTGTTGCTTGCTGACGAAAAGATGTTTTTGTTCAAATACCATTGTGGCAATTTATAAACTTTATAAGCCGCAAATATTAACAAAAGACACATAAAAACTCGAACCCAACCACGAAAACATTTCAGACGTTCTTTACTTCGTCTGACGTTTCTTTGCATTTGGTTAATTTTAACCCTGCGTTCGATATTTATGTTATCAGTGTGTCTGTCTTCCATATATTATTTATTCAATGAAGCCCCGTTAAGGATAATTTGAACAAGAGTGTCATAATCTATTCCCATGGCTTTTGATTGTGCAGGAAGGTCACTAAGGTCTGTCATTCCTGGGCTTGTGTTTATTTCAAGCACATAAGCATCATCATTGCACACCATAAAATCGACTCTGCTCACTCCATTGCAATCACACGCTTGGAAAGCTTTGACTGCAATTTGTTTAACTTTTTCAGTCATTTCTTTTGACAATTCAGCAGGCAAAATAAACTCTGTTAGGCCAGCTGTATATTTCGCTTCATAATCGTACCATTCGGTTTTTGTTCTAAATTCAAGGATTTCAGTTGCAAAAGTTTTTTCACCGTCTTGCAAAACTCCAACAGTTAGACTTTTACCTTTAACATATTCTTCAACCATGATGTTTTGATTGCATTTCAATGACTCTTTGAAATATTTTTCCATTTCTTCTGGGTTGTTTACTTTGTACATTCCGATGCTAGAGCCTTCAGACACAGGTTTTAGCATAAATGGATATTTGAGATTTTTAATCTTTTCTTGATAGTCTTCGTCTTTTTTTACAAGAACAGATTTAATAAGAGGAATACCTGCTTCTTTAAGGATGTTTTTTGTGTATTCTTTGTTCATACAAACAGAGCTACACATAACGCCACAGCCTGTATAAGGAATTCCCATAACTTCAAGCATTCCTTGTACGCATCCGTCTTCGCCGTATTTACCGTGCATTGCGTTATAAACTATCTCGATTCCTTTTTGTTTCAATGTTTGAGCAATATTCTCATCAACTTCTATCATCTCAGAATTTTTATAACCAAGATTTTGAAGAGCATTAAAAACATTTTTTGCCGAACGTCTTGAAACTTCTGCTTCGCTAGATGGACCTCCCATCAAAACAGCGATTTTTTTATTAAGGTCTATTTTTTGTTTAACATCGTATCCCATAATTCAACTTCTTCTTCACTCATAATTCCTACAAATTTTACTTCAGGACGAAGCTCTATTGTATATTTATCTTTTACCATATTATACATTTTATTCATAAGATGTGAAACATCTTTGGAATTTGCATTTTCTGTGTTTACAATAAAGTTTGCGTGTCCCATCCAAACCTGTGCATCACCGTATTTAAGGCCTTTTACACCAGCTTTTTCGAGCAATCTTCCTGCTGAATCATTTGGTGGGTTTTTAAATATGCTGCCTGCATTAGGTATGGCTAAACTTGGTTGCTTGCCTTTGCGAAACTCTAGGTTTCTCATCATAATTGCACTTATTTCCTCTTTAGGTGCTGGACGTAGCTCAAATTTAGCATCAATAAGCACGTAGTTTTTCTTTTGCATTATTGAGCTTCTGTATCCAAATTGCATTTCTTCTTTATTTAGTTCTAGCAATTTTTTTTCATCTAAATCAAAAATGTGACATAAAACGCAAGTGTCAGAAACTGCTTGAGAATGAGCTGATGCATTCATATAAACAGCACCGCCTACCGTTCCAGGAAAGCCAATCATAAACTCCATTCCGCTAAGAGCATTATGTTCTGCTTCTTTTGACAACATTGGAACTTTAACTCCGCATTGTGCAGTTAAAATGTTTTTTTCTAGTGTGAAGTTATTCATTTTTGATGTCAGGATAACATCATTGTCTATTCCTTGTGAGGAGATTAAAACGTTAGAACAGCTACCTAAAATTACAGGATTTTTAAGCTCACATAACAATTGAGTCATTTCTTCTGTAGTTGTAGGGAAAAATGCTCTTTTAGCGCAACCGCCGATTTTGAAAGTTGTGTGTTTTTTTAGTTCATAATTTTCTATCATTTCACAAGTCATAGTTTAAAGTCCTGCTTTTGTTTCATCGTGGAGTTTTTTTAGTTCTGTTCCTATTCTTGTTACATCCCCAGCTCCTAGTGTGATAACCATATCACCTGATTTTAAAAGAGGGAGTATTTTTCTTGCTGCATTTTCCATACTGCCGCCAATATATTCAACTTCTTTGCCTTCAAAAGCTTGTGTGAAGGCTTTTGAGTTGATTCCTTCAATAGGATCTTCGGATGCTGAATATACATCAACGACAATCAACTTATCGACAGCATCAAAGCTTTTCAAAAAGTCGTTCCAAAGACCTTTCAGTCTTGTGTATCTGTGAGGTTGGAAAATTGCAACGAGTCTGCTTTTTTCACAGAGTTTTGCACTATCAAGAGTAGTTTTTATTTCTGTAGGATGGTGAGCATAATCGTCGAAAATTCTTATTCCATCGAATTCTGCAACTTTTTGGAATCTTCTTCCCATTCCTGAGAACGTTTCAAAATGTGGTCTTACTTTTTCTAAGTCAATGCTTTCTTCATTCAACGCAGAAACTACTGCCAAAGCATTGTATATGTTGTGGATTCCTGGAATACCCATTTTTAATGAAACAATTTTTTCTGAGTTTTTATATACATCAAAAGATGAGCCAAATTCAGTAAAGCTAATGTTTTTAGCTGTATAATCGGCATCATTTTCTATTGCAAAAGTTAAAAATTCTGTTTCAGGATTTTGTTCCATAAGCTTTCTTAGTCCAGAACAGTCTTTGTTAACAATTATTTTTCCGCCTTTGTTAATGTTATTGATGTGGATTTTAAATGTGTCTAACAAATCTTGGAATCCATTTTTGTAAAAATCCATATGGTCCATTTCAAGATTGTTTATAACGCTTATGTCAGTATGGTATTTTACGATTGTTCCATCAGATTCATCGAGTTCGGCAACAAAGAATTTGCCATGGTCGGTGCCATCTTGGTATAAAGCGTTTGTATGTATGTCAGGAATAATCCCACCTACGACAAATGATGGTCTGTAGCCCGCTTTTTCTAAGACATAAGAACATAAGCCACTTGTTGTTGTTTTACCGTGTGTTCCTGAAAAGCCGATAAACTGTCTGTTTTCTCGTTCTTCTTCAGTTAGACCTTCTGATAGAATTCTTAAAACTTCAGAGCGGTGTAAAACTTCTATTCCTAGTTTTTTAGCTTTGATTTTTTCAGGATTGTCATCTTTAATTGCAGTAGATGCAACAACCATCATACCTTCTTGTACATGTTTCTCATCGTGTCCGATATAGATTTTTGCTCCCATATCTTCTAACTGTTTTGTGTATTTTGATGCTTTTATATCAGAGCCTGATACCTCACAGCCTAGTTGGAGCAAATATTTTGCCAGCCCGCTCATACCTATTCCACCTATTGCTATAAAATGAAATTTTTGAGGTAATTTTTTATCTTGATTTTCCATCATAAATCTTTCTATATAACCATACAAACCTAATTAAATTCTATTACAAAATAATTGCAAAATGTAAAAATTAAGAAAAATTTTGAGTATTTCTTAAAAAAAAGTGGAATAATTTACGATGTAGGCTGTAAATTGCCAACTTAGAAATGGAGTACGTATTGTCGATTAACGTAGTAATGCCCATATATACAGCTCATGCAGGAATGGTGCAGGCTCAAAAGACGTTTGAAAAGGCGGCTGAAAGCATCGCATCAGGCTTGAACAGCTATGTAAATCCGGCTGATATGTATGTGGCTTCTGGTCTTGATACAAGTATCAGAGCTGCGAATAAAGCGATGGAAAACGTACAATCGGGCATGAATTTTACAGCCGTGGCTGATTCAGCATTAGGCAATGTGACTGATTCCCTCCAACGCATACGCGAGTTGAGCGTACAGGCTTCTAGCGGAATTTATTCCGATTCGCAAGTTGCAGTTATGCAGGAGGAAATCAATCAAAACATTGCTCAAATTCAACAAACTATGAACTCTGCAACATTCAACGGTAAACAGACGATTAACGTTGTTACTCCGTCTAACCCTGACGCCGCTGCTGTTGTGGATTTTATGGTTAATCCGGAAAATTCACAGTCTATTTCATATGATCCTAACATAGTTATGGATGATATGAGTTTTGATGTTTCAACTCCACAAGCTGCAGCAGACACGCTTGAAAAAGTTGATTCGATGCTTTCGGATATTACATCAAAAAGAGGCGAAATTGGTGCCGTGCAATCAAGATTTGATGCTGCGGCTGACCAACTTTCGACTTCTATGATGTCTAATATGCAGTCTTTAAGTGACATACAAGACACAGACTACATTTCTGCTATTTTAGATCTAAAACAGTCTCAATTTACTATGGAAGCAATGGCCAAAGTTATGAAAACTGTTATGAACGCAGATAAATACGTTCTTGATCTTTTGAAATAGCAGCTCTTTTTAGCTTTTTAAAAGTTTTATTGATGTGTTGCAGAGATTTTTTCAATAACTTTTGTTGTTGATTTGCCTTCAACAAAGCTTATAAACTCTATTCTACCACCGTTTGCTATGATTGATTTTGCTTCTGGTAGTGTTTCAATTGTGTAATCAGCTCCTTTTGTGTGAACATCAGGTTTAATTTCACATAATAGATTTTCCGGAGATGATTCATCAAACATAACAACATAATCTACACATTCTAAAGCACAAAGTATCTCTGCTCTGTCATTTTCGTTGTTAATCGGTCTGTCTGGACCTTTGATTTGTTTTACAGATGAGTCTGAGTTTAGACATACAATCATCACATCAGCGTATGTTTTTGTTTTTTGAAGATATCTTACGTGACCCACATGCAAAATATCAAAACATCCGTTTGTTGTGACTATTGTTTTGTTTTGTTTTCTTAATTCTGTAATTAAATTTTGAATATTTTTTCTATCTACTAATTGTCCCATTTTATTTTTTTACCGTTGAATTGTTATATGATACGTTTATTAATTCTTTAAGATGTACAGGCTTAACAGCAAAAGTACCTACTTTTTTAACAGCAGCTGCTGCAGCGTAGTTTGCAAGATGAATTGATTCTTCGTAATTGAAGTCTGAGCCAACCAAACCTAACCCCAACATTGCAACAAATGAGCCGCCTGCCCCTGTTGCATCTACAACCTCAGTTGGGATAGCATCTAGGTTCAATTCGTCTGCGCCATCGAAGTAATAAACTCCGTTTGCACTTTGTGTGATAATAACCTTATCTGCAATTTTTCTGAGTGTTGTTGCTATTTTTTTGATTGGCTTATCTTTTGATGATTTTGTTGCAATAAGCGCTTCTTCCATGTTTGGAACTAACACATCAACACCGTCATATTTTGAAAAATCTTGACCTTTAGGGTCCATTATCACTGTTTTGTCGTGACAATTTGCCAGTTTAACAATATCTTTGATTAACTTTGCAGAAAGCACACTTATGACATAGTCAGAAAGAATAATCAAATCTACATCATCAATGATTTTTTCAACACTTTCATACAGTTTTTTAGATACATCGTTGCTGATTAAATCCAAAGATTCGTTGTCAACACGAGCTAGGTGTCTGTTGTTTTGTGCAATGAGTCTTGTTTTTACTGTTGTTGGTCTTGTTTTATCTTTCAAAACATAGTCTGTGTTAATCTTGCTTTTTTTTAGCAAATCAAGCACAACGCTGCTGTAAATATCATCACCTATTACACCTGCTAAAATAGCTTTGCCACCCATTGCTGCAATGTTGTTTGCAACGTTTGCTGCACCACCTAGTAAGTGCGTTTTTCTTTTTACTTCTAGTACTGGCACAGGTGCTTCAGGTGACAATCTGTTTGCCATACCCCAAAGGTATTCGTCAAGAATTATGTCGCCTACAACAAGTATTTTTGCTTCGTTGAATTTTTCGATAAGTTCAAATAATTTGTTTTTTAATGCTTTATCCATAATTTCTCCTGTAAAAGCTTGTCTAATAGCCCTTGGGGTTGCCTTTTGTACTCAGCCGTGTCAGTGTACTCTTCTTGTACAACTGACGTTCGTGAAAACTGAACGTTTCCTCTCACATACGGCATTCGCTTCGCTCAGCCGTGTCAGTGTACGCTATTCCTTAGCTGATTTTTGTGATTCCATTAATGCTGGATTGTTTTTAGCTTGTTCTTTCAATTTCTTTTGGATTTCAGCAGGATTGAAAGATGCATCTTTATATTCAATTTTTGCATTGTTTTTCAATGTATCAACAAATTGTTGAAGAACTTTTACTTTTTCTTGGTTTTCTAAAAATGCTGTGATATCACCTTTTACTTTTTCGAATGGTTCAACTCCTGCAGCTTTTCTGTCTGTTACAAGGATGATGTGATAACCATATGGAGTTTGAATAACACCGCTTAAAGTGTTAGGTTTCATAGAAAATGCAGCTTTAGAAAATGGTTCAACCATTTCTTCTTTGCCAAAGAAGCCTAAATCTCCGCCCATTTTAGCGCTCATTGTGTCATCTGAGTTGTCTTTTGCAAGTTTTGCGAAAGATTTTGGATCTTTTTTAGCTTCAGCAAGAAGTTTTTCTGCTTTAGCTTTTTTATCTGCCATTTCTTTGTTTACTGCTTCAGTTAAAGCTGCTCCTTCTAGTTTTTTGTCAGTTGCAAGTTTAGCTTTTAACTCTTCTGTATTTGCGCTGATTAAGATATGAGAAGCTCTAACTTTGTCAGGATATTTGAATTTATCAAGATTTTTTTCATAGAATTTTTTTGCATCTTTTTCACTTACAGTTGTAACTGAAAGTGTATCAACAAGTTTTTGGATTTTAACTTCATCTTCTAAATCTTTTTTGAATTGAGCAGATGTTACACCGTTTTGTTTTAATAGTTCATTGAATTTTTCTTTTGAACCAACTTTGTCGATGATGTCTTTAAGTTGTTTGTCCATGTCTTCTTTAGACACTTTTATATGTCTTTTATTGATTTCTTGGTCTAACAACTTTTTAACGATAAGTTCGTTGATTACTCTATCTTTTAACATCAAATGAAGAAAACTGTTTTCATCTTTTTTTAGGTCAATTCCCATTTGAGAGAACATTGAATTGTCAGCAACAGCATCAAATGCCTTTTCATATTGCTGTTTAGTGATTGCATCACCATTTACAGTGATAACTGCGTTTTTGTTTACACAACCGCACAATAACAATGACATGCAGGCCACTGTTGCGAATAATTTTAGCTTCTTCATTTTTATTAACTCCTTATGATTACTTGCTATTAAACTCATATGTTATCTTATTTATATAATAGAATAAATCACTTAATATGTTAAATACTTCTTTAAAGCTAAGAAGACTATTGTTAAATAGCAGTATAGAATTGCCGTCCTGGCAAGACTTTGGAGCAATAGTATATTTTATATATTTTGTAATATTTCTGTCTAACCTAGATGCTATAATTGTCCATTCTGCTTTGTTATAAGGGATGTAAATTCTTATGTTATCAGCTGTTTCTCTTATTAAAGAGATTTTTGCCTGTGTAGCAAGCAGTCTTAGGTGAATAATTTTGATTAAATTTTCGACTGGTTCAGGAATTTTTGAGAAACGATCTTTCCATTCCTGATGGATTGCATCTAACTCTTCTAGTGTTTTTACATCAGCCAGTCTTTTGTATTCAATCATTTTTTGTTCTTTTGAACCTACCCATTCATCAGGGATATATGCAGTTATGTTTATATCAACGATAGCTGGAGGTTGAGGCTTTTCACCTGTTTCTTGAATTTCGTTGATTGTTTCTTCAAGTAACTGACAATATGTATCAAAACCGACATTTGTCATATGTCCGTGTTGTTTTGTTCCAAGAATGTTTCCTACACCTCTTATTTCAATGTCTCTTAACGCAATTTGATATCCGCCGCCAAGGGTTGAGAATTCTTTTATTGCCTCGAGTCTTTGAAGTGCTTCAGGTGTTAGTTTTTTACGGTCTTTATAAAAACAGTAGCAATAAGCTTGTCTTTCACAGCGTCCTACACGACCTCTAAGTTGATATAACTGGGCAAGTCCAAATCTGTCAGCATCGTATATAATCATTGTGTTTGCGTTTGGAATATCAAGACCGGACTCAATAATTGTTGTGCAAAGCAATATGTCGTATTTGTGTTCGGCATATTCAAGCATAATGTTTTCAAGCGTTTTTGCATCCATTTGACCATGGGCTACTGCTATTTTGGCGTTAGGAACAATTTTTTGAAGCTCATTTGCGAATTCATAAATTGTTTCTACACGGTTATATAAGAAAAATACTTGTCCATCTCTGTCTAGTTCATGGTTTATTGCATTTTTTACGTATGTTTCATTATATGCTCCAACGTGTGTTTTAATTGGGAGTCTATTCATTGGTGCTGTGTTTATGACTGACATGTTTTTGATACCTGACAGTGACATATAAAGTGTTCTTGGGATTGGGGTTGCTGACATACTCAAAATATCGATATTTTTTCTAAGCATTTTGAGTTTTTCTTTGTGTTTTACTCCAAAGCGGTGTTCTTCATCTATGACTAGCAGCCCTAAATCTTTGAATACAATGTCGTCTTGTAGTAGTCTATGGGTTCCTATTACAACATCAACTTCGCCATTTAGGAGCTTTTTAATTGTTTCTTTTTGTTCTTTTGCTGTTCTGAATCTTGAAAGCAGTTCAACTTTTACGGGAAATGGTTTAAACCTTTCAGAAATCGTTTGAAAATGCTGCATTGCAAGAATTGTCGTAGGAACAATAACAGCTGCTTGTTTTCCTGACATTACAGCCTTAAATATTGCTCTTATAGCTATTTCTGTTTTGCCAAATCCTACGTCAGCGCAGATTAGTCTGTCCATAGGTTTTTCTTGTTCCATATCTGCTTTGGTTTCTTGGATTGCACGCATTTGATCAGGAGTTTCTGTATATTCAAAGGCTTCTTCCATTTCATATTGCCAAACAGTATCAGGATCGAAGGCAATACCTTTTGCCATTTCACGTTTTGCATAAAGTCTGAGAAGGTCTTTTGCAATTTCTTCTATTGCTTTTTTAGCTCTTGTTTTGGTTATGTTCCAGTCATTGCCACCCATTCTTGAAAGTTTTGGATGGACTGTACCTGAGCCTCGATATCTTACAAGAAGGTTCACCTGTTCAGCCGGCATGTGGAGTTTATCGCCTTGGGCATATTCAATTGTTAGGTAATCTTTTAGCTGTCCGTCTATTTCTTGTTTGCTCAAGCCTTTGTAAAGTCCGACACCGTGTATTTGATGGACGACATATTCACCTTCTTTTATATCGTTGATTGATTCGATATATTCTGCACTTTCCTTGTGATAGCTTTGTTTTTTTGCTGTTATATCTTTTGATTTTTTATTGAATAGCTCTTTATCTGTAAGAATTACAAGTTTGTAATCTTCGATTATCGAACCGCCTAAAGCTATATTATCTGTGAGGTAAACTTCTGTTTTAGAGTCAAAGTTTTCTGAAATTGGAATTTCAAAATCATGAAGAACTTCTTCGATTCTGTTTTTGTAATCTGTTGCTATGACTACTTTATAGCCCTGTTTTATTTTTTCTTCCGTGTAGGTGAGGATTTCTTCCATTTTGGAAGAAAAACTTGGAATTAGGGCACTGTCAAATTCGATTGTGTAGTCTGAGACTGTGTCTAAAAAGTTATCAAGAAATATTTTCTCTTTTTGTGCGCATATATTTTGGAACTCAAAAGAGTCTAGGTGTGCTTTATTGTTAAGGGGTAGATTTAGTGCTTTTTGAGTATTTTCTTCTATTTGTTTTTCATAGTTAAAATCAATTTGTTCAAATTTTGAAAAAATCTCAGAGGATTCGTCAAACACAAGCACAAAATCTTCAGGCATTAATTCTATAAGACTTTTAGTTTTTTTATTCAGATAAGATTGGAAATATTCTATGCCTTCAAAATAGCCTTCATTGTCTATTTTTTCGAGAGTTTCTTCGAGTAATTCTTTTATCAAATCAGTGTTTTCGTTGGTTTCAAGGTTTGCTGTTGCACTGATTAGCTCATTTTTAAAGGTTTCTTTATTGTCATTTGATAGTAAAAATTTATAAATAGGAAGGATTTTTGCTTCTTTTATTTTTTTTACGCTTCTTTGGGTTTTATTATCAAAGCTTCTTATATCTGTGACTGTATCGCCCCATAGTTCAATACGAGTTGCATATTTTTCAGGTGAAAAGACGTCAATGATATCTCCACGAATTGAAAATTCACCTGCATCTGAGACCATTGTTACTCTTTTGTATCCCAAATCTACAAGTTGTTGTGCGATTTTTGTTGTGTCTATTTCATCGTCTAGTTTTATTTTTATCGTGTTGTTTTTATAAAAGCTTTCATCAGGGAATTTTTCTAGTAATGATTTTACCGGAACAATAAGGATTTGTATGTTTTTTGCATTTTCTATGATTTCGAGTTGTTTTGCGTATCTATACAGGTTTTGTGATACACCGTCGTAGATTGATACATCTTGATATGGGAAAATTTCTGATTCGATTGAAAGAAGTTTTTCTAAATCGTGTTTGTATTTTAAGGCGTTTTGTTCAGTGTTTGTGATGAAGATAACTTTTTTTTCTTTGTTTATTTGCGCGACAAGCAACAATCTTAAAAAAGAGGTCAGTCCGCTTAAAGTGAACGAGCGGTTCTTTTTCAAGAAAGCAAAAAGCTTTTCATTGTTTAGAAAATTTTGATTCAAAAGCCACTTTAACATATGAAAATTGTAGCATAAATTGTCTTTTTGGCTTTTTAAGTTTCTCGTTTTTGTTGATATTGTTGTTTTTAGAGGTTAATGTTAAGTAATGTTAACAGATTCTTTTTTTAAAAGGCAATTATTCAGAGCAAAAATACTTTATATAAGTAAGGGATAAAGGGATTAAAATTTTATAGGGAGATTTAGATTATGGCAGTTGGACCAAGAGACTACATTGATCAGTTATTAGTGAAAAAATATGCAGATGAAAAGGTTGATAATCCACAAATTGCGCAGGCAGTAGATCCACAAAAGATGATGTCCGCTATGGGTGATTTTTCGAATATGCATAGAATAATGATGAATTTAAATAATAGGCTGAATGATTTTTGTGCAGAACTAAATGCAAAATCTGCTTGTTATAGATCAACACGATGTCCGGCTTAGTTTAAGATAATACGGTTTATTGTGTTAAAATAACCGTATGGAAAAAGATTTTAAAAACAAAAGGTTGATTTTAGGCTCTCAATCGCCAAGGCGACACTCTTTGATAAAAAAGCTCAATGTCGATTTTGACGTTGTAAAACCGAATTTTGACGAAAAACTCGATTCAGATATCTACTCTGACGATAAAATTAAATCCCTCTCTCTTCAAAAATCTCTCTCAATCCTTGAGGCAGAAAATCCAGAAAATAGCCTCGTGATAAGTGCCGATACCGTTGTCATTTTAGACAGTAAAATACTTGGGAAACCAAAAAATGAAACTCAAGCTCATGAAATGCTTAGTTCCTTAAGCGGTAAAACTCATTATGTTGTTACCGCTGTTACTGTGCTTGATTGTGATACAAAAAAATATTTGTGTGATACAGTCAAAACTTATGTCACTTTTCAGAATTTATCTGATGGTTTGATTGATGATTACATTAAGAATTTCAAACCATTAGACAAAGCTGGTGCTTATGGGATTCAAGAAATGGGTCCTGAATTCATAAAAAGTGTTGATGGTTGTCTAGACAACGTAATAGGTTTACCTGTTCAAAGGCTAAAAGAAATGCTAATTGAAATGGGTTATGATTTCAGTCAGATAAATCCGTTATTTTAGCTTTTAAATATCTAATCTAGTATTGTCTTTTTCGCTTCGAGCCTTCGAAGCTCAAAGACTCACCTTTTCAATGTGTCGCTCAAAAAATTTGCTCATGTTCCTTATCGCAAATTTTTCTCGAACAATCTAAGAAGTTTTTTAAAATTTCATGTCCAAACTGGGTAAGTATAGCTTCAGGATGAAATTGAACACCATAAATTGGTAGTGATTCATGTTCAATTGCCATAATTATATCTCCAGTGCAGGCTGTTACTAAAAGAGGCTTTTTGACTGATTGTGGATCTACTTTTAATGAGTGGTATCTTGTTACTTCAAAGTATTCAGGAATGTTTTTAAACAGTTTACTTGTTTTTGTATGAGATATTTTTGAGATTTTGCCATGGAAAGGAACAGAATCTTTTATGATTTTTGCACCGAAAAATTGTGATATACATTGATGTCCAAGACATATTCCAAGAATTTTTTTTGTCTTATAAAATTGTTCAATTGCTTTCATTGATATACCTGAGTCATCAGGTGTTCCAGGACCTGGAGAGATAACCAAAGATTTGAAATCAATTTTTTTTAATTCATCAATAGTCATTTCATCGTTTTTTATTACAGTTGGGGTTACTCCAAGCTCTTTAAAATATTCAACTACGTTGTAGGTGAAAGAGTCATAGTTATCAATTAATATCATACAATTTCACCTCTTTCATTCCTCTTACAGAGTTTATGCAATAGATTTTTTTTGCATTAACTAAATCTTTTTTATAAAGAATTTTCTCTTTTATTTTGTTTTCATTAATAAGTTTTTGTCTTAAAACGCCATTTAAAAGACCACATTGAACAGGAGGAGTAAAAAGCCCTTCTTCTGTTTCAATTACTATATTTGTTCTTGCGCCTTCAGTTAGTTCATCTTTTTCGTTAAAGAATATTTCGTCGTATATTTCGTTGTTTTTTATTTTTTCAAAACTTTTTTCATACCATTTTCTGTTTGTAGTTTTGTGATACAAAAATGTGTTTTCACTGTTTATTATTGTGTCAGAAATAGTAATTTTGTTTGTTTTAGCTTCGTTTATAGGGAGATAAAATGTTTCGAAATCTCCTTTTTCATCTAGTAAAATTCTCAACATTCCATCTTGTTTTGGTTTTAAATTTTTTAGATTTTCATTAAAGTCGAAACCAAAGAAATCTGCTGATTTTTTAAGTCTTTCAAGATGCTCTTCAAAATAAAGAATTTTTCCATTTTCAACTTTTGCCGTTTCTACTAGTTTGAAATTTTTGTCTGATTTTAAAAAGCTGATTTTTGTTATTGTTTCTTCCCATTCATCTTCTATATCCGAATCCCAAACAATCGCACCACCCACTCTGTATTTGAAGATTTTTTCGTTTTTGGGTCTTTGCAAAATTCTTATAGGAACGCTAAAAATTGCTTTTTGTGGAGAAATAAAACCAATTGCTCCACAATAGATATTTCTTTTGCCGGTTTCTATCTTATCAATGATTTCCATTGTGCTTATTTTAGGCGCTCCGGTAATTGAGCCGCATGGAAAGATTGCATCAAAGATTTCATAAAAACTTGTGTTTTTTTTCAAGGTTGCCGTTATTTCAGAGGTCATTTGATGTAGTGTTTTGTGAGTTTCTATTTCAAATAGTTTTGGAACTTTAACAGTTCCTGTTTCAGCTATTTTAGACAGGTCATTTCTCAAAAGATCAACTATCATAACATTTTCTGCACGATTTTTTATGTCTGTTTTTAAGAATTCTATGTTTTGTTTGTCTTTTAAGTCGTTTTCACCTCTTTTTATCGTGCCTTTCATAGGCTTCGTTTTTATAAAATTGTTTGTTCTGTCTAGTTCAAAAAACAATTCAGGTGAAAAAGAAAGTAATGTTTCATATTCATTTTTGATAAATGTGTTATATGGAGTTGTTTGTTTTTCTAATAAACTTTCATATAAACTCAATTCGTCTTTTTCAAAGAACAAAGACCAGTCATAGGTGTAGTTGACTTCATAAGTATTACCTTTTGAAATTTCATTTTTTATTGTTTTTAGATCTGATGAATATTTCTCATATGTTATATCAGGCTTTGGATTGAGAAAATAATTACATGATTTTTTAGGTTTGTAATTTTCAAAATCATTATATATTTCAAAATATAATAGTGGTAAATTTTCCTTTTTGTCAGTTTTTTGGTCTTTCAAAAAAGCGTTTTTAGCTTCATATCTAACGTAACCGATGGCATATGAATTTTTTGTTTCTTTTTCAAGCTCATCAAAAGCTTTTTTTAGGTCGTCTAAACTAAAAGCAGTTATGATTTTTGTTGGATTTTTAAAAAGTTTATCTGTGTAAATTTGCATAAGGACAAGTTTACAATAAAAATTTGTCCAATTATAGAGTTTTTTTAATTTTGCTTGTAAAAGAAGTTTTTTTGCTGTATTTTGGTGTTGACTGTTATGCCCTAAAAAGAGGAGAAAACAAAATGGCAGAAAGAAAATTAGTTGGAACAAACGAAATGTTCAAAAAAGCACTTGCTGGCGGATATGCTATTGGTGCTTACAACGTAAACAACATGGAAATTTTGCAAGCTATTGCTGAAGCTGCAGAAGAAACAAGATCACCAATCATCTTACAAGTTTCAGCTGGTGCAAGAAAATATGCTAACCAAACTTACCTTGTAAAATTAGTAGAGGCTGCTTTGGCTACAACTACAGTACCTATCGCTTTACACTTGGATCACGGTGCTGATTTCGAAATTTGTAAAGCTTGTATCGATGGTGGTTTCTCATCAGTTATGATCGACGGTTCAAGATTCTCATTTGAAGAAAACGTTGCAGTTACTAAAAAAGTTGTTGAATATGCTCATGAAAGAGGCGTATCAGTTGAAGCTGAACTTGGTAAATTAGCTGGTGTTGAAGACGATGTTAACGTTGACGCAAAAGATGCTAAATATACAAACGTTAAAGAAGCTGTAGAATTCGTTAAACAAACAGGTTGTGATTCATTAGCTATCGCTATTGGTACATCACACGGTGCTTACAAATTCTCAGGTGAAGCTAAATTAGACTTCGATAGATTGAAAGAAATCAAAGATGCTTTGAAAGAAGCTGGTTTTGGCGATTATCCAATCGTATTACACGGTTCTTCTTCAGTTCCACAAGAACTTGTTGAAAAATGTAATAAATACGGCGGAAATCTTCCAAACGCTCAAGGTGTTCCAGAAGATATGCTTAACTACGCTTCTAAACACGGTGTAGCTAAAATCAACATCGATACAGACTTGAGATTGGCTATGACTTCTACAATCAGAGAATTCTTCATCGAACATCCTGAAAAATTCGACCCACGTGAATACATGGGACCAGGTAGAACAGCTGTTAAAGAAATGGTTATGCACAAAATGAGAGACGTTTTAGGAACAGCTGGTCACGCAGATGACTAATTAGATTTTTGACATTAAAAAAGCCTTTCGATTTACAAGTCGAAGGGCTTTTTTGTTTTGTAGCTTTAAATAGTTGTATCTATAAGACTTGTTTTCTTGTTAATTTGTGCGTCTTTCAAAACTTTATTTTGAAGGCTTTCAAAAAATTCTAAAAGCTCTTTGCGTGGATCACAGAATTCATCTAAGGATTTTATAAATTCTTCTTCTTTTGCTTTTTTGTTAGCTTTGTTGATTTTTTCTAAACCAGCTAATGTATCTCTAATTTTTTGATTTATTCTAACTATTTCAGGGGTTTCACTAAAGTAATTTGTAAAGGTATAGCCTAGTGGTAAGTTTGAGTCTTTAGAATGACCTACTTTAGTTATCGATTTTATTGCTTCTTCAAGTTCTTTTTTGAATGAATCATCAAATTTACTATATACACAATTAGGGGAATGAAGGTGTTTTAAAAGAGTTTGTTTGAAAGTTGAAACATCCTCCCTTGCCATATAATTTAAACCTGCGTCAGTCTCTAGCTTGTATATCATTGAATTTTTACGTGGAAAACCAAATAATATGCCTATTAAATCACAGCTTTCTTTTTCATTTTTTAATGGACTTTGCTCGGCTGTCAGAAGTTTATAAATTTCTTCATTTGATGTGTCTTTAGCAAGATTTAACCTTTGAATATAAAACTTTTTGTTTTTTTCTATGTTTTTTAAAGTTGCTTTTTTATTAAAAATAAATGTATTGTCATTATGCGCCCAAAGACTACGCGTCATTGTGTCAAAGTTTTGTGATTTTAGTTTAGATAAGATTGGAGATGTTCGTGTAACCATTGCTGGTCTTCCACCTTGTGAGACCAGAATGAATGGCTCTATGTCAAATTCTTTTTTTATAAAATTAAAAAGAGTTTCTAGTTCATCTTTTGAAAGATGTTTTGTTGAGGGTAGTCCTTGAAAGCTAAAATCTTTTAAATCAGTTACTGCATCTTTCCAACGAGCAAGTTCCTGAGGATAAAGACTTTTTAAAGCGTTGTTATGGATTCTAAAAGCTATTGGTAAGTTTTGTTGAGCTTTTTCTCCCGCGTATTTTATTGTTTCAGGGATTATTGGCTTTGATATCTTTTTTGTAGAAAGAATGCTTTCAGCAGGCTTTCTTACATATGCAGTAATATTTTGTATGTTTTTTAAAGAAATTACCACAAAAAATTTCCCTATTGCTAACCTATAATTATATAAAGTCGTTTATGAATATAAAATTGACCCTAAATTTTAAAACTTGTTAAAACTTTTCATTTAATTATCAAAAAATAATATTCACAAACTTAAATAAATATACACGAAAAAAGAGAGAATCTATGAAAATTAACAGTCTTCAATTTGTTGGATATAACAATATAAAAAAACATACAAACATTGAAAAAAAACATAACAACTATTTAAACACTGAAAACAAAAGTGTAAATTTAGTTTCTTATCCACAAATTTATTATTTATTGCCATCTTTTAAAGGTGAGCAAAAAAATCAAGAGTTTAAAAACTTTGAAAATTTTATAGATAGTTTGTATCAATCAGGCAAGGGGGAAAATCTCAAATACATTGATTATTCGAAATTAAAACACTTCAGAGACAGAAAAGGATTACCTCTTTCAAGCTCAAGAAAAATGAACGAAGAGTTTCTTTGTGTTGTAGCTGGAAAACTAGCAGAAAAAAGACCACAACAAATCAATGAAGAACTGTTGACAAAAGCAATACAAAAGGGATTTGATAAGTCTTTTGGACATTACAACTATGAAGTTTGTTCAGCTAAGGATTTCATAAGTCATCTAAAACAAACAAAAGTTTTAGATGAAAAAATATCAATGGATGAAGAATCCTCCCAAATTAATGCTGTTTATGATGCTGTTAATGATGAGCTTATTGAATGCCATGATGAATGGTCAGAACCGAGAAAATCAAGAATATATTTTGATTTTATTGAAAATTTTCAAGCTGAACTCGAGAAAAATTATGTACAATTATTTGATGAACAAAGGCTAGAGTCTGTTAAAAATGTATTGAAGCAAGAACCATTTTTGTCTTTTGAAAAAAAACTTGAAAGAATAGAAGCGCAAAAAAATTCAAACCTAAACTACACTGTGGATGATTGTGCATATGATTTATACAATGATTTGATTGAAAATAAGATTTCTCCATTTGAAAACCCAAAAACATATTCATTTGTCACAAAAAATGATGAACAGCTCGATTTTTTACTAGAAAAGATATATGGAACTGATGAAGAGTTTGTTTCTGAAATGTTTGACAAGTCAGGCTTTGACAAAAAACAAAAGGTTTTGTTAGTTGATCCTGCAATAGTAAATTATTTTGATGATCTAGTGAAGTACGTAAATGAAAAAAATATAGACACAAAAGAAATAGAACCATATGAATTAAGAAAAGGTTTTTCTAATTATCTTGGCACAGAAACTGTCTATCGTGGGTTGTATTCAAAGAGCCCTCAAGACCTAGCTCAAAAGCTCAAAAAAGATGGTAACTATGCAGCAGCTTTTCAAGATAAACAAAAAGCGATTAATGCAATAAAATATTTTATTGATACTGATGAATCATCAGATGAAACAATTTATAGTCGAATAATAGACAAAATAAAATCCAGAAATACAAAAAGTGAATTCATATCAGCAACATCAATATATGACATAGCAGCATCTGTTCCCAAACACGTGTTTCACCCAGAAACGCCAGTTGTTGTAGTAAAGTCTGAAGTTCCTAAACTGTCGTTAATAAAACAAGAAAATTATTTTCATTCAATGCAAACAAGTCAACTACATAGGGTTTTGTATGTAGGTAATAATAAATATCCATATGACCAACGAATGAAAGAAATTGAGATATTCATTCCGTTTTATTTGCCAACTAACAATTCTGAAATATTAATTGATACAAGTACCCCAAATCTTATGTGGCTTGATTATTAAACATTTGTATTCAATATGTTTTTGCAATCACATTATTATGATTTATATTTGATTATTTCAGAATACACTTCATTTGCATATGAAAATCTTCTTTTAGAACCGTTATAGCTTATAAGAGCTTTTTTAACGTTACCTTTTGCTTGTTGTAGTTTAGCAAGGTATAGCAATGTTCCTATTCTAAGATTTAACAATGGTTTGTGTCCGATTGCATTAAACAAAGCTTTGTGTGATTTGTATTTTGATGTGATTTCTTTTAGCTTTTTGTGATAGATTTCAGGACGTTGATACATATCTTTAACGCTGATTTCTGTGACTTGCATCATCCCTTTAGTTGTTGGTGATGATAAATTTTCAGTGAAATGCGTTTCTTTTTTTGCTATACAGGCTATGTGTATTGGATCAACTCCATACTCTTCTGCTATTTTAACTATGTTTTCTGCAATTCTTTCTTTATTTGCTAACTTTTTACAGTTAGGATCTTCTTGGATGATTCTCAATACAACTGCTTTTTTTGCTTTTGTAATATTTTTTTCAATTACTGCTTTGTTATATTGAGCAACTTTTTCAAGTGCTGTGTCCCATTTTATGCTTTTTTTCATGTTTTTAGTGCTGAGTTTAACATTGTTAGCGATGTTGGTAGTTGAGCATATTTGATTTGGGATGTTTGCACAAGAGCCTGATATGCCAACAAAACTAATTCCAACGATACAACGTTTTGCAGCTTGTTTTGAAGATGTCTTTTTTAGCAAATTTATTGCTGGGGAGAATTTTATCATGTTATTAATGCCTTAATTTTAGTTTAAAAGTCTAGTGTAAAAATAATATTTCGGTAAAGTGATTTTATCACCACAAGTTTTACTTTTCAAGTGTTATTTTAAGAAAAATTGCCCAAAAACTTAATTGGGCATATAATAAATAAATCATGGATAATAAATATAAAAAAATTCTGGAAAATTTACCACAAATTTTATCTTCAAATGATGATTTGGAGAAGAATTTTGAGAATATATTAGACGAGCTCAAAAACATTGTAGAATATGATTTTGCTTACATTTGCTATTTGAATTCAAATAGTGCAAATATACAATATCGCAAAGTTTCAAAACAATCTAAAAATAAACTTGCACCAATTCCTGAGATTGTTACTTTGATAAATTTTCCTGAAATTTTAAAATCTAAATTATATGAATCTGAGGGATTGATTTTTGATGAAAAAAGTTCTATTTTTAAATCTGCTCAATTCAATTTCACAGATTCAAATTATCTGATAGCGAAATTGTTTTTAAAAGAAACAGTGTTCGGGTTTATTATGCTTTCTCGAAGCTCTAAAAAACCATTTACAAAAGAAGAATTGAAGTTAGCTAACTCTTTTGCAGCACTCGTTTCATATACTGTGAAAGACTCCGAGTTAACAGGTGTTTTTAAGTTGCAGCTTCGCTCGTTACAAGATAGTTTAGTTGATAAAACTCTAGCTTATGCAACTATAAAAAAACAGAATGAAAAAATTCTTGAAGCAGACAAATTGAAAAATGAGTTTCTTGCGAATATTTCTCATGAGCTAAGAACTCCATTAAATGCAATTATTGGATTTTCTGAAGCTTTATCGATGAAGATTTTTGGGGACTTGAATGAAAAGCAAGAAGAATATGTCTCAGATATCCATGTTTCAGGACTTCATCTTTTAGGAATGATTAATGAAATTTTGGAAATTTCAAAAATTGAAGCTAAAGCTGTGAAATTAGCATTTTCAAAGTTCAATTTACAAACTTCATTGAACGAAGTGACTAATATAGTTCGCCCATTAGCAAATAAAAAACATATCAAACTGGAAAAAGTTACAAAAGATTTTCTTGAAATTGAAGCTGATTATCAAAAAATCCAACAGATTTTATATAACCTGTTGAGCAATGCTATAAAATTCACAAAAGAAAATGGTCACATTGAAATTGGATATACTTTCAACAAAGGCAGTGTCACTATTTTTGTTAAAGACAATGGTATTGGGATTGATGAAAAATACCATGGCAAAATTTTTGGAAAATTTGTTCAGCTTAATAATGTTTATTCTAAAAAGGAGAGTTCTACAGGTCTAGGACTTACGATTACAAAAGAGTTAGTTGAACTCCATGGCGGTAAAATTTCATTTGAAAGTAAAGTTGATGAAGGAACGACTTTCTACGTAAAATTGCCATTAAAGGCAAAAAAGAAAAAGGAACAGTAAATGAGCAAAATCCTTATAATTGAAGATAATGAAATGAATATGAAATTAATGAAAGATATTTTATCTTCTCAAAATTATGAGGTGACAACAGCCCAAGACGGTCAGCAAGGACTGGACATTGCGAATGAACAGGAGTTTGATTTGATTCTTCTTGATATTCAAATGCCAGTTGTTTCAGGTTATGATTTTTTGAAATTGTACAACAAAAAAACACCTGTAATAGTTGTTTCAGCCTGTGCAATGGATAACGAAATCCAAAAAGCAACGGAGTTAGGTTGTGCTGGATACATTGCAAAACCGATTCAAATTATGGATTTTTTAAACACTGTGAAAAGTGCTATAAATGCTTAGTCTTTTACAACTTTTTTCAAACCTTTAGGTCTATCTGGGTTCTTTTTCAAGACGTTTGCAAGCTCACATGCGATTAATTGCAAGGTTAAAAGTGAGCCAAAAATTGCTTTCATTTTTCGTTTTGTTTTTATGTAGATGTTTAAATCACCTGATTTTACGTCTTGAACTGAGGTGATACATATGACTTTAGGATTGTAGTCATTTTTGATTTTTTCAAGATTTCTAACGGCAAATTGTGCATTCTCTTCATCAATTATTGCTATAACTATTGATTTTTGGTTTAAAACAGCAACGTGTCCATGCATAAATTCACCAAAAGGATATGCCATAACGTTTAAATAGCAAGTTTCTTTTATTTTTAGTGCACCTTCTTTTGCTACTGGATAATAGTTTTTGTTACCCAAAATAGAGATGTTTTGGTATTCTGAAACAAGTTGTGCGGCTGTTTTTATTTTTTCAAAATCATTTTTTATTCTTTCAAGATAAGCAGGCAATCTATGCATAGTGTTTAAATAGCCTGAAATATCTTCGCCTTGTTTTGCTTTTATTTCAAGCATTATTAACATGCAA
This sequence comes from Candidatus Gastranaerophilales bacterium, assembly GCA_944322545.1. Lineage (GTDB taxonomy): Bacteria > Cyanobacteriota > Vampirovibrionia > Gastranaerophilales > Gastranaerophilaceae > Limenecus. The sequence goes on along the minus strand of CALUPF010000022.1, from coordinate 11,413 downwards.
CATAGAATTTGAGCAGTTAAAGCTTTAGTTGAAGCTATACTTTCTTCTTTTCCTGCATCAGAAAGAATTTTGTAGTCACACAAATTCCACATTGTTGAATTTTGAGCATTTGTTATACAAAGAGTTTTTACTCCTTCTTTTTTTATTTGTTTTAATGCATTTAATGTATCAGAAGTTTCACCTGATTGAGAAACAAATATGTATAATGAATTTGGTGTTATAAAATGTTTTTTTTGAAGCACAAATTCTGATGAATACTCATATTCACAAGGTATGTCGGCATATTCTATGAATAATGGAGCTGCAATCGCTGCACAGTTATACGATGAACCACTTGCAACTATAACGATATTGTCAATATCAGATGGTAAATCAAGATGAATTTTATTGTCATCGGTTGTGTATTTTTCAAGCAAATTTTTCACAACAGTTGGCTGCTCAAAAATTTCTTTTTGCATAATTGAGTTTGTCTTTGTTAGAAATTTATCCATACCCATTTTTTGCTCCTTGCAACACACTATGATTTATATGAGACCTCAGTATTTTTATCGGCTATATTTTTATGAAGTTTAATTATATCTTTATTATAACAACCTTTTGTTAAATTTGCTTAATACTTATATCTGACAGCAAGAATTAGAATTTAAAACAGTATGTTATTGTTAGATGCAAATATATCTTTCTCCATCAGTTTGTTTTATCAATCCGTTCAATTCTAGTGTTGTCAAAATCACCATAAGCTCATTAAAATCGATTTGTGTTTTTTGAGCGAGTTCATCAGCAGTTGAGGAATCTTTTGAAATTATTGAAAAAACCTGTTTTTCTTTTTCATTCAAATTAAGATTTTCAAGCGAATCATTTGAGCTTTGTTTTTCAACTTTGATTTCCCAATTTAGTGTGTCTAAAATATCTTGAGCACTTGTGATTACTGCAGCACCATTTTTTATGAGTTTGTAAATCCCTTGTGTATTAGGGTTTGTCAAAAGCCCTGGCATACACATCAACTCTCGATTTTGTTCAAGACAAAGATTTGCACTGATTATCGCTCCACTTTTTATTGCAGCTTCAGCGACAAGTGTTCCTTTACTAAGACCTGTGACTATTCTGTTTCTATGAGGGAAACGCCATTGAATTGGGGCAAAGGTCGGCCAATATTCACTAAAAATCACACCTTGTTCTTCTTCAATTTTTTTATACAAATCCTTATTTGCTGTCGGATAAACATAATCAAAGCCGCTTGCGATGACTCCGATTGTGGAGATCCCACTTTTTATTGCTGCTTTGTGCGCAGTTGTGTCTATTCCTAAAGCTAGTCCTGAAACTATGCAAATATCAGTGTTTTTAAACTCTGAAAGAATGCTTGTTAAAACGTTTTTTGCACTTTCACTTGCTTTTCTAGATCCTACAACGGATAAAGTGCGTTCAAAATTACACCTTTTTAAATCCCCCTTGTAAAAAAGAGTCATAGGTGGATTTGAGATTTCTTTTAGCAGTTTTGGATATTGTGGATTGTCAAAAGTCAGATATTTCAAGCTTTTTTCTTTGATAAAACTAATGCAGTCATCAGGATTAGTTTTCTCTCTAGCTTGCAAAAAATCAGTAATTTGACGTTTAGAAATACCTTCGATTTTATATAAATCATCAACACCTGCGCACCAAGCTGACTCGATTGACCCAAAAGCTTCGTAGAGTTTTTTTATAAAAACGCTTCCGATTTTTTCAATTGATGCAAATGCAAGCCAATATTTCTCTTGGTTTTCCACAGATGGAGCTCCTATTGTTGAGGGACTAATCTCTGAAATTGTTTATGTCGATAATTTTATTAACTTCTTGAGGTACAAAATAAGGACAAGAATTCCACAAAACTGTATCTAAAGGTTCGTTTGATTCTTTTTGTACAACAACTCTGTTGCAATAGCCTTTAACCATGTTTGTTGAACCGTCCATTTTTAAATTGAAATATCCGCAAGACTGACAAATTTTTATTCTAAAGCCGTGTTCATTCAACTTGTCAGAAACTTCTTTTATAGCATCTACCATACGGATTTGTGATGATGATGAGTATTTTTTCTTTTTGAATCTGAATACAGCTTTAACTAGACCGCTTTCTGATATCAAATCTAATTTACAAGCGAGGTTGTTTTTGCCATCAGTTACGTAAACATCAACTGTTGTAGATTCTTTGTTTTCATCGTTGTTTTTGTTTGTTAGCTTGTTAATTATTGTTCCTATAACAGGGACATGGAAAAATATCTTCAAAAATGAATATAAAGGATAAAGCATTAAATAAGGAATATTTTTGCTTCCTAATTTTGAAATGAATAGTGAAGATATAAATGCTAGAGCAACCATTATTCCAGCAAAACTTATGACACCGTAGTGAATTGCAAAATAATAGTTATAGCTAAACATAAACACGCCAAAATATATTAATATGAAAAACCAGAAATTTGGAGCCAAAATATTCATCAAAAATTCACCAAATTTCAAGTTAGATTTAAACAACAATGACAAACAATGCCATACAAGATTCAATTTAAAAGAAACTGAAGGCTTTCTGTCTTGGAAGTTTTCTATTGATGTATATGTTTTGATTAATGGACAAAATTTAGGTATAAAACCGTTTCTGACTAGCAATGTTGTATATTTCAATTCGCTGTTTATGTCTTTAAAATCTACACATTGAATTTTGTCTAAAACTTCTTTTCTTATAACAAAAACGTCAGAATCAACGACAGTAGCAAGTCCTAACAATGAACGACCACAGTCAAAGACTCTGTTTATGTAAGAATGATAAGTTGTTTTGATTTTATTTAAAAGACTTTTTGTCCTTACGATATAATCTGTTGAGCCAACCAAGATGTTTTCACCCTGAAGGTTTGCATTGATTGAAGCCATAAAGTTTTCATCAATATATCTGTCAGCATTTAAAAATACGAAAGCGTCAACGTTTTGATAAGACAACAACCCTTCTAGAATCCAAGAAACAGCTTCATCTTTTCCAACAGGAGCACTTTCTCCCACTCTCCAGATTTTAGCTCCGCCTATGAATTCTAAAATGTTTGATGAATTGTCTGTGCAATGATCAAGAATTATATGTGTTTGAAAATTATCTTTTGGATAGTTTTGTTTATTCAATGCTTCTAATAATGGAACGATTGTGGATTCATTGTTTCTTGCATAAATTATAACAATCATATTGTTAGGATTTACTGCTGCATTGTATTTTTGTTTCAGCAAAAACTTTTTTGATCTAGAACTTGATATGACACAAACTGTGTAATAAACGCAAAAAATCAGTGCATAAACTGCAAGCAATACAAGTAAATTAATTAAAATATTAACCATCTTATTCCTCTTGATTGTGCCTTAGTTCTATTTATTTTTATATACGGTTTTTGGGGTGTGGCACAAAACTGTTTATTATGAATAAGATTTTATAAAAAAAACAATCAAAAATCCAGTCGTTTTTTATAATTCCGGCTAAATTTCATACAATGAGATGACTATGCAACTTTATTTATCCAATTTAAGCCGTATTGTCCTGAAAACATATGTGCGTCACTTGAAAAATAGGAGTTTTCTCTAAAAATACCGTCTGGATGCAGGTAGCTTCTGTCAATTTTTTCAATGAAACTGCCTCTGTATTTTGAGTCATAAACTCTTGTAACAACGCCTTTTCGACTGGTATGTGTCTCAAGGGTTATCACTCTTCCATTTCTCAAACGGTATGTTTTTTTTCTTCCTGCAGTTACCCCTTTTATGAAATTAGGAATAAATGTCTTTTCTTGAACATTATTTTCTCCAACAATATTGGTCAAAATTTTGTCTAGCTCTTTTGGATTGATCTCTTCGCCATTTTGCAAAGTTTTGAAATAATTTTCAAGTTTTTTAGTCAACAACTCTCTTTCGTTTCCGAGGTTATAAACTTCAGGGGGGAAAGTTTTATTTTTTTTAGGATTGTGTCTGAAAAAATTTTTTATATTTTTAACAAGGAGTTTTCCCTGATTTTTTAAGTAGTTTTTATTCTTTATGCCATAAACTAAAATAGCCCCAATTCCTATTAAAAAAGCAGCATCTTTGATATAATTCGCTTTTTTTTCTTCGCTAGAGTGTTTAAAAGCAGGTTTGTTTTTTGACTCCTGCTTCCTATGAAGTGTTTTTTTGTTTTGGACTATTGAAGTGTTTTTAACAGATTGAAAATGTATCATAAAATTTCTTTTCTTTCACAACAATACAAAACCTGTAACAGAATATTTTTGTTTGTTTTTACAGGAAATTTCAAATAATTTTTACAAAGCTTAAAATGCGTGGAGTTATTCCTCGCTTAAACTTAAAACAGCCATAAATGCTTCTTGCGGAACCTCAACACGACCTACGGCTTTCATACGTTTTTTACCTTTTTTCTGCTTTTCTAAAAGTTTTCTTTTACGAGAAATGTCACCACCGTAGCATTTATCTAGTACACTTTTTCTCAATGCTTTGATGTTTGTTCTTGCAATAACTCTTCCTCCAACTGCTGCTTGAATAGGAACTTCAAACATCTGTCTTGGAATTATATCTTTTAGTTTTGCAGTTAGTTTTTGTCCAACGTAAAAAGCATTATCTTTATGAACAATTGCACTTAATGCGTCAACAACTTCACCTGCTAGCATTACATCTAATTTAACAAGATCTGAACGTTTATATTCTTTAAACTCATAGTCCATACTTGCATAACCTTTAGTTCTTGATTTTAGTTGATCGTAAAAATCAACAATAACCTCACTTAAAGGCATTTCATATTCTAAATCAACTCTGACTTTGTCAATGTAGTGCATATTGATAAAATTGCCTCGTTTTGATTGACAAAGATCCATCAATGTTCCTACATAGTCATTTGGCGTAATTATGTTAACTTTTACATAAGGCTCTTCTATATACTCACGATACTGCGGATCTGGCAAATTCGCAGGGTTATCCACAGCTTCCATCGTACCGTCTGTTTTATAAACATGATAAATTACAGAAGGCGCCGTTGTAACTAAAGACAGGTCATATTCTCTTTCAAGACGCTCTTGGGCAATTTCCATATGCAACATACCCAAAAATCCGCATCTAAAACCAAAACCTAAAGCTGATGAGGTTTCAGGCTCAAAAGTTATTGATGAATCGTTTAGTTTCAATTTTTCTAAAGATTCTTTCAAATCCTGATAATCTTCGTTATCAACAGGATAAAGCCCTGAGAAAACAACAGGCAAAGCCTCTTTATAACCAGGCAATGGTTCTGCGGCAGGTTTTTCTGAATGCGTTACAGTATCACCAACAAAACGAGTTAATTCTTTAATTGAACAAGCCATATAGCCTACATCACCTGTTCTAAGCTCTTTTACAGGCACTCGATTAGGGTTTAAATAGCCTAGTTCAACAACTTCATACTTATTACCTGACGCCATGAATTTTATGTTGTCACCAACTTTGATGCTTCCATCAACAACCTTGAAAAAGCACAACGTTCCTAAATACGGGTCATACGCACTATCAAAAACTAAAGCTCTTAAAGGCTTGTCTGATGTGTCTTCTGGTGGTGGAACAAAATTCACAATAGCTTCTAGGATATCTTCGATTCCTATGCCGGCTTTTGCACTAGCAGGAATTGCGTGTTCAGAATCTATTCCTAAAATTTCTTCAATTTCTTCTTTTACTCTGTCAACATCTGCTGATGGCAGGTCGATTTTGTTTATTACAGGAATGATTTCAAGATTTTGTTCAATTGCTAAATAAGCGTTAGCAAGAGTCTGTGCTTCAACACCTTGAGTTGAATCAACAATTAACAATGCACCTTCACAAGCAGCTAATGAACGAGAAACCTCATAAGAAAAGTCAACGTGACCTGGGGTATCGATAAGATTAAGCTCATATTCTTGACCATCTTTGGCTGTGTATTTCATACGTGCAGCATTGAGCTTAATCGTAATACCTCTTTCTCTTTCTATGTCCATAGAATCGAGAAGTTGATTTTGCATATCACGTTGAGCAACAGTGCCTGTGTATTCCAATAATCTATCAGCCAAGGTTGATTTACCGTGGTCAATATGCGCTATGATACAAAAGTTTCTTACGTTTTTAATATTTCTGCTCATAACTAAAGTATATAGTAAAAAGGGATTTTGTAAAACTTAATAAGTTTAAAATGATTTATCAGGCGTTGTTTTTAAAGCTTTCTAGCAAAGATTTTATTGATTTGTATACTATGTTTTCTAGTTTGAGTTTGTTTTCTTCTTCTTTAGTGATGCCTGCTGTTTTTAATTCACTTTCATTTTTTGAGATTTTTTGTTCCATTTCTGCAATATAGCTATCTAATTTCGCAGCTGTGTTGTTTCCTAAAAGGCCACTCAATGATGTTTTCATAAACTCTTCTACGTCATCTGAGTTTTTGACATTTGAAAAATCAGAAGGTGCTGTATTTATATTTGAAATAATTTGCTTTAACATTGAACTAATTTCATTTGTTGATATTCCTGCTTTTTCACACTGTCTAAAAACTTGTACAAGGCTAGAAAGAGTTGATGTAAAATCAACTAACGCTTCAATTTTTGATTCTCCTTCTTGCTGACAAGCTGATATTTTAGCCTCAAGCTCCTCTAGCTTTCTTCTTTTTTCAGATTCAGAAAGATAAGGATTATTCAAAATAGATTCATATTCTGCTGAATAGCTTTGGATTTTCAGCGTAACTGCACTCATTATTCCGGTTGCTTTTGACAAAGCGCTCATAGCTTGTGCGCTTAATGCAAAAATCTTTCTATTGCTTAAAGATTCTGCCATATCAGAAATACTTGACACTAACTGTGTCATAAGAGAGTTGTTTCCAAGATATTTTGCCTGCGAGGAATTGGTCGTCCCTGATAATTCTTGGTTTGAAAAAGATGATGGTTTTTCTTCTTGTGTTTGAGTAGATTCAACAGAAGCTGTTTTTTTAGTCTGTTGAACTAAAAAGTTTTTTTCAATTTTCATACGCATAGCCCCTGATTATTTTGTTTTAAGGTAATGGAACATGACCTGAGTACATTAATATATTCCAGCCTTTGTAATATTTAACTTGTGTTGCTGAACCTGTCGGAATAAAGACCCTGTTTTGGTTTTCCACAGGTATTTCTAATGCATTTCTAATAGCTGCTCTTATAAAATTAGAATGAGTCACTACTATAATTCTTTTAGTAAGGTTTTTTTCAATTATGTCATTCATTGTACGTTCGACTCTATCATCGAATTCTAGCAATGTTTCTCCACCTTCAGGAGCATAGCTTGAAGTTAAATCATGGTATTTTTTTAATTGTTCAGGATAACGTTCTTCAACTTCGTCGTAGCTCAAGCCTTTCCAAATTCCAAACTCTTGGTTTTTTAATTCGGGGAGTATTTCAAATTCTTGTTGATAGGCTTTTGCAATGTATTGTGCTGTTTGAATACAGCTTAATGCTGCACCTGTGTATATTTTATCTACTTGTGGTGAACGTCGTACAATCCAATCTGCTAGTCTTTCAGCTTCTTCTTGTCCTATTTCATTTAGTGGCGGATGTGTTTCTTTGTCACAAATTCTGTTTTCTTCTGTATATATAGTTGCACCATGTGCTATATAAGTTATTTTGCATTTTCTTTTAAAAAGCATAAATTTCTCCAATTAAAACCTTGTAGTTTTTTTATCGGCATAAAATTTATGAACTTTAATTTTTTATATAAAAGCAATAAAAAAGACCGAAGCGGATAACTTCGGTCTTTTTATTTTTTACTTTTGATTATTCCAAAATCATACCGTTTGTAAGATCTATTCTTACAGGTTTTGTCAATTTAAGATTTAGGATATCACCTTGTTTGATTTGGATTTTGTGACCTTTGAAAAGTTTTAGATATAAAGTTTTCCAGAAACCTTCAGGTCTGTAGTCACCAACTGCTGTTCCACAAAATGCTGCTGTTTGGTTTTTATCAGTTGTGATTGTATATGTTTCCATATTCACTTCGCCGTTTCTAATAAACAAACGCCCAACTTTAACGCCAGCGATTTTTCCGTTTAGTGGATCATTTTCAACTAAAAGAAGATATCTTTCTTTTGTAATTATGTTTTTAGGTAATTTAGAAAGGAATTCATCACCGACTTTAGATTTTTTACAAGTAATTGATTTGTTCAAAACCATAACAGGGATAACAGTGCCAGCTGGGATAGTAGCAACATATCCTTCCAAATCAGCATTAACAACGATACCATCAGCAGTTCTTGGGCTCATTGCTTCTCTTAATTTTGCGTTAGGGTTAAGTTTTGCTTGTTCTAACATTTTGCATAAAAATGCAGCAAGCTCAGCTCTTGTTGCAGGTCTGTTAGCATTTATAACAGATTCTTCACCTGGAGCTTTTACAACCATACCCAAGATTTCAGCTTTTCCTGCTGCAATAATCAACCAATCAGGAATTTCTTGGTAATCAGAATAGCTGTTTTCAAGAATTTCTACAGCTTTTGCGTTAGAAATTGTTTCTGTAGTCAATGCATTAACGACTGTAGAAATCACGTGACCTCTTGAAACTGTTCCATATGGATCAAATGTTCCATTTGGATTACCTTTTAAAAGATCAAACATAACTGCTCTTTGAACCATTCCATAGAACCAGTCCTTTTCTTTTACATCAGAAAATTTAGCAGCTTGTTTGATTTCTGCATTTTGTTGGTTGAAAGCTTTTACAACCATAGTTGCAAATTCAGCTCTTGTAACGTTTGCATCAGGTCTGTATGAACCATCTGGATAGCCAACAACTACATTAAAATTAGTTAGAATTTGAATTTGTTTGTAAGCCCAGTGGTCTTTCGGAAGGTCTGAATATTCCTTTGCCGATGCAGACAAAGCACTCATACACCCAATTGAGACAAGAGCGAAAAGCATAAGTGCTTTAGTAAAGAATCTTTTCATAAATTTCTCCTGTTTAATAAACTAACACTATCAGTTTCATTTGATTTTAGCAGTGTTAAAGTGAAGATTCAAGAAAAAGTAAAATATCTTTACGTCACTAAAAATACAATCTTTTGTATATTGTCAAAATATCCCTGTTTTTATATAATAAATATTCAAGCTAGGAGGTTTATATGGTAATAACATTATGGCAAATATGGGTCGTTTTAGGGATCGTTTTTGCTGTTATAGAAATTTTTACTCCGTCATTTTTCTCTTTAAATTTGGCGTTGGCTTGTTTGCCTGCTGCGATAGCAGCTTATTTTGGGTTAGACTTAACTTTTCAAATAATAATTTTTGGCGTTTTTTCAGGTGTTTTAATACAACTTATAAGACCAATGTTGTTGAAACATAAAAAAGAAAAAGAAGACGAATTTAAATCAAAATACATCGGTCAAGAAGCAAAGGCTCTTATGAGAATAACCCAAACGCAAGGCAGAATATCTGTGTTTGACGAAGAATGGAATGCAAGAGCCTGCTATGCTGATGAAGATATTCCAGAAGGACGAATTGTTCAAATAAAAAAAATAGACGGTCTTACAATGTATGTTGACAATTTCATAGATGACACAGGACTAGAATACGAGCTGCATGATGGTGATTTGCACCCTGGCGCAGAGGATCTTTTTCCTGAGGATAAAGGATAATATTTGAAATGAATCTTTATAACTTTTTACCGTTTGTTGTTGTAAATAAAAATGAGCAGGTTGTTATTGAAAGAATGGGTGAATTCAACAGGCTTTTAGGTCCAGGCGTTCATCTTATGATCCCTTTTTTCGAATCTTTACATGGGGTTGAAAATCCTGACCCTAAAAACCCAAAAAGGTTTATAAACAATGGAAAAATCTTAACATCTGAGCAAACAATGATGCTGCCTAAAGATGAAAGAGCTATTTACACCAAAAGCAATAACGCTTTAAAAGTCAAAGCTGAAATGACTTACAAAATTGTAGATCCATACAAAGCCGTATATGAAGTTGAATATCTTTATGAAGCCATAAATCAATTGGTTTGTGGAATTGTTCAAAAAAGAATTTTAGAAATAGAGTTCGATGAAAATTCATCATCTGAAGATGAAATACAAATTTTAAAAGAGATTTTAGAAAATGCACTTTCTTCTTATCAAAAATATGCAATTAAATGGGGAGTGCAAATCATTGGATTGAAAGTATTACAGGTTGTCGATTCTAAAGGAATTCGACATAGTTTTTAAATAAAGGAGAGAATATGCTACTACTTATTATTTTATTTGTGTTTATTATTCTTTATTTCATTGCGGGTATCAAAATTATCCAGCAAGAAGAAGCAATGGTTATACAAAAATTAGGTACTTTTGAAAAAATCTTATACTCTGGTTTTCATTTGATTTTTCCTATTCTAGAAGCTCCAAGAAAGATTCAATGGAAATATTCTCAAAAAAGCATCGATGGACAAAGCTATTCATTCTATGGAGAAAAAACTATAATTGACCTTCGTGAATCAGTTATGGATATTCCAAGACAAAATGTTATTACAAAAGACAATGTTTCAATTTCTATTAACGCTTTAATCTATTTTCAAATAGTCGACGTAAAAAGTGCTGTATATCAAATTCAAAACCTGCCTGAAGCAATTGAAAAATTAACATTGACTACAATGAGAAACGTAATCGGTGAAATGGATTTAGATGAAACATTAGCTTCTCGTGACGCCATCAACACAAAATTGAGAGCAACACTAGATGAAGCTTCAAACAAATGGGGTGTAAAAGTCAACAGAATTGAACTTCAAGACATTACTCCACCTGCTGATGTTCAAAATTCTATGGAAAAACAAGTTAAGGCTGAAAGAGAAAAACGCGCAGCCATTTATGAAGCTGAAGGTTTGAAACAGTCAGCAATTCTTAAAGCGGAAGGTGAAAAAGAAGCGGCAATTAACAAAGCACAAGGTCAAAAACAAGCTGCAATTCTAACTGCAGAAGGTGAAAAAGAAGCTGCAAGATTAGTTGCAGAAGGTCAAGCAGCAGCAAGGGTAAAACAAGCTGAAGCAGAAGCGACCGCAATTCAAAAAACAATTGAAGCTATCCAAGGCAATGGTCAACCTGACAAATATCTAATCGCTGTAAGATACCTAGAAACTTTAAAACAAATGGTAGAAGGCGAAAACAACAAGGTTGTTTATATGCCTTATGAAGCAACTGGAATTTTAAGCTCTGTTGACGGAATAAAACAAATGCTAGATGGAGCAAACAAAGGTTAATTAATAGATAAACAATAATAAAAACGGCTTGTGTTACTTTGGTAATTCAAGCCGTATTTTGTGTGTAATAAATTTATTGGGTTTGCGATCAATAAAACTTGTTTTAATCAATCAACGATTAAGAGAAAACTTTGAAAGTTCTTTCAATGTTTTTGTCCATAATTTTCTTAACAGAATCGATTTCAGTTTCGCAAGCTTTTTGT
>CALUPF010000021.1 GCA_944322545.1 Candidatus Gastranaerophilales bacterium | reverse complement strand
AAAAATTCTTGTTCCATATAATTGATAGTCTTTCTCTGTCAATGTATGCTCCTTTTGTTTGCATTGACATTAATCGCTCTCTTTTTGAAAAACATCAAGTGTCTTGTCTCAATCTCAGAGACATTTCGACACATATCAAACCAGAAGCAATTCAAACCGGACAATTTTAGCACTAAAAGTATCAGGGTTGAAATTCAAATACCCTGCGAGATAGCTGCCAAATTAAATTTAATATTCCAAAATATTAGTGAAATTTAGTGCAAAAATTATGACAAAAGTGCAAGAAAAGACCACCAAATCTCAATACTATAAATTAGCCTCAAACTCCTAGCAAGTCGGCATTTTGCCTATAAAACACACATCCCAAATGTCCCGTTAAACTATACTAAATTTACTGAACATCTAGCGGATTAAACAATTCATTCGTTATTTCTTTTTGGGGGAAGGGAATGGTATGTGCCATTTGTCTTTTTTTATTTAAGATTAGAAAAACGCACTAAAAAAGAGCCTTTTCAGGCTCTTTTTAAATGGAGGAGGAGGTGGGATTCGAACCCACGGAACGCGTGAACGTTCGACAGTTTTCAAGACTGCTCCAATCAACCGCTCTGGCACTCCTCCAGAAGTTATTGTTGGATATGTTTTTATTTTATTATATCAAAATATTTTGTCAAGATACTAAAAAAAGTTATTTTTGCTAGCAAAAAATATTTTTACATTATTTCTAAAGAGTATGAAAATTCAAAATACACAACAAAATAACAATTTCAAAGGCTATGATGCAAGAAAATTGAAAGGTTTTATTATGAATTCAAATTTTGCAGGAATAGCTGATGAAATGAGAAAAATTGGCGAAATTGAAAACTTTAAAGTTTTTCTATTTGAACATGGGCCAAAACAATTTATTCTAAAAAATGACTGCTTTGAAATTACGCCACATAGTAAAGGTTGTTGGGCTCAAGATTGTTGGGGAATAGTAAAGAATTCTCTCCTTTCTCTTGATAACTTGGACAAAACACAAATTCTTAAAAAGACATTCAAACTACAATCTAATAAACTTCAAGAATTTGCTCAAGAAATGCTTAATATCAACAAGTTGCAAGAATATGTAGATATCTTATACAATCTGCCTGTTGTTGAAAAAAATGGAAAAAAATATGTTCAGATAGTAACCGAAAATGGCATAGAGCATATAGACAAAAATATTTTTAACATGGAATTCAACAGAAACGTAAAAATCCTTGAAAAAGCGAGAAATCAAACTCATGTAAAAGGTGGAAATTATTTTCTTACCAAAAATCAAAATGGAGAAGATGAACTACTCATTGGAGAAAATGAATTAAAAAAATTTAGCATGGAAGAATTACAACAAATGTTTAAAGTAAAAAATATTTTTCCAATTCCGCTCGCTGATTTTCACATAGATCTTTTTATCAGACCGTTAAAAGACAAAAAAGTATTAATAGCAGATGATAACATGATGCTTGACACTTTGGCTGAAGGAGTAGAAAAAATTAAAAATGCAGCGATTCAAACACCAAAAGATCAACGAGAAAAATTCAGAACTCCATTGGCACAAACAAACTTGTACCTACAACAATTCAAAGAGATTATAAATCAAAATCCTTATGCAAAAATGCAAGATGTAGAAAAAGCACTGATTGATGCAGGATATGAACCAATAAAAGTTCCTGCACGTGTCTTTGAAATTTATGGTAACAAAGATACACCTAACAGTTTCTATCTAAAGCAACTACATAATTATATGAATGCAAATGTACTGATAAATGACAAAAATGAAGTTATATACATTACTAACAAATCCAATTTGGATGAAACTCTTGGACTTACGAAAGAAATCAAAGATAATATAGGATTTAGTCTTGAAAATGAATTTATCAAACATATAAAACCACATGTAGACAAAATCTATTTTGTATCAGGAGAAAATAATGCTATTCCAAAAACACTTTTGCCAATACAAAATGGCGGCATACACTGCATGTGTGCAGAAATTCCTAAATAATAATAAAAAAAAGCTATGTACTTTGAGGTGCATAGCTGTTGATTAGGGATATGTGTATCTTAGTCTCTAAGGAGTATGGTTTTATATTATCAGAGCTTTCTAAAAATGAAATCATACATTTTTATGATTGTTTTTTAAATTTAGAAAAAATCAGCATGTGATGAGAAAAGATACAATGTAAAATAATGTAAAATTTATATTACACAGGTAGCATAAAAAGTTTTTTTTGGACTTATAATGCATGCATACATTAAAGAGGTTAAAAATGTTTATTCAAAAGGTTTCTTCACACAATTTATACAACAGCTATTTAAACAATAATAAAACTAATCACCAAAACAAAAATCAAGTGTCTTTCGGAGTAGGGGAAGATTATGGTGCTGAAGATGACGTATTTAACAAAATGGAAGAAAGAAGCAATGCAAAATATGCATATGCTGAACTTGGTGATGACACAACATATTGGGAACTACTTTTCGGACCTAAAAAAATAAAATATCCTATTGATAAATCAAAACTCGAAAGTCTTAAAGAAGATCCTATAGATTCTTTAGAAGAAGAACCCCTTATTGATTACGAAGCTGAAGAATACTACGATTAATGATAGACAAATGGATTAGAAAAGAAGAAGTTTATAACTTCTTTTTTTTCATGCTAAAATATGCTTAATTTATTAATCAAATAGTAGGATATCGAATATGTTTGACAGTCTTAGCGAAAAATTACAAAACATTATAAGCAAAACACAAGGAAAAGAATTAACTCAAGATAACATGCAAGAAGCTTTGAGAGAAATTCGCAGAGCACTTCTTGAAGCTGACGTAAACCTTCGTGTTGTAAAAGCGTTTATTTCTGCAATAAAAGATAAAGCAGAAGGCGAAAAAGTTCTAGAAGGCATAGATCCTTCACAACAATTAATCAAAATTGTTCATGATGAACTTGTAAATCTTTTAGGAAAAGAATTAAAACCTTTAGATTTATCAGGTTCACCCAACATAATTATGATGCTTGGGCTTCAAGGTTCAGGAAAGACAACATCTTCAGCTAAATTGGCAGTAAAACTGAAAAAAGAAGGCCGAAACCCATTGCTTGTTGCTTGTGATGTATATCGACCTGCAGCGATATCACAACTTCAAACTCTTGGAAAAGAAATTGATACAGAAGTAT
>CALUPF010000020.1 GCA_944322545.1 Candidatus Gastranaerophilales bacterium | reverse complement strand
GGCACTAAACGTCCATCCAGCAACACCTAGAACAATCAAAGAAGCACCCATATCATTTGAAAACTTTTTATAGATATAGTTATTAAATCTCTCCAAAAGATTAGCAGGAGGCATTTTTTACCTCCTTATTATTGCTATGGGAATCCTTATCTATATAATTTTTTATAGGTTGATGCAAAATTTTAGTTATCAAAGCAGTTAAAGGAGCATCTATTAAAAAATTAGTAAACAACATTGTAATAGTCGCTGTAATATTCCCCATTGTTTTTATATGATTATCATAATTTGCCTTAAACTCAGCAACTGGAATTGGATTATCTAGTTTTAAATTCGGTGTAAAAATGTCTTTTTTTGACTTTTTAACAATTTCTGTTATAAATTTTGCATTGGGTTCAAGTTTATAAGCAGAAAATTTCCTTGTAGCAGCAATAAAAGCTGCACGAATTAAAACTCCAGTTAATGTACCTGCAACAATTTTCCCTATTGTCCTAGCTGTTGAAACAGCTCTTGTTTCATCATCAGCTTTTTTGTTATGAAAGTCAATTAAAGGTTGTATTGCAAGCGCAGTAACACCTTGAATAAACCTTTGATGAGGGGAATGAAGGGTTTGACCAATATTTTTTGTGAAATATCGCCTAACCTTATTGCTAATTACAATAGACATTTCAAAATTCCGCTAGTAATCTGTTTATACAAAGCATTAAATCTATTTTTTTTGCTAGCAATAAAAAAGTGTATTAAAGATTTGTAATATATCTAAAAGACAAGATCTCTTAAAGATTTATCAACTTTATATGAATCTAACGCTCTGTCTTCATACCAACCAAAAAACTGCTCCTCCAAAGAATCACCACGGGATTGTAAATTATCAACAGCAAACTTCATATTTTCATCCAAAATTTCTTTAGTAATCATTTTAATATCTTTGGGCTGCCCGAAACATCCAGGATGTAGTTGCTTACGAACGCGAGCAAAGCGTTTTACATCTTTCATGGCATTGGGATTCCGTTCCTCTAGATCATTTATATACTCATCTATCACCTTTTTAGGAACTAAATATGAATATTTATCATTTTTTTTACAATCTTTGTAATGTTCAATCAAGTCTAACCTTGCTTTTTCAACGTCTTTGTAACCATATGTTATTGCAATATCAGATGTAATATTTCTTTTCCATTTAGCGTTATTAGTAAAAGGCGTTAAAATCAAAAGCATATTGTCATTTCCAAGATCTTTATATGCATTTTTAGCATAAGCAAGAACTTTTACCATATTTTCTGCATGGTTTCTTGGCAAACACTCTTCATTAAAAATTTCACTTTCAACAATTCTTACATCAGCTTTAAAAGACTGATTATACCTAGAACTATTAGCATTTTGATTTTTTTTAATTTTAGGATAACTATATGCAGAAACAGAACCTACTCTCATAACACTCCTCTTCTTTAACTTCTGATATAAAAATCAATATACCATAACACATACAAACATATATCAAATATTAATGAACACAATATTATTTGTTACAAAGATAACATTACCCCTCACCATTCAACAGTAAAACCTTTAAACAAATCTTTAAACTTTGTTTTTTCTTTTTTCTGTTCGGATGAATTTACTGGTACATTAGGAGTCTGTTTTTCATCTTCTGTTTTTTTATTTTCTTTTGGAGTTACACTTTTTTCTTGAAGCTTCATAATATCAGAATTTGTTTTATAATCTCTTTCCAAATTATTCAATGGACGAGTTGCCTCAGGAGTAAATATCTGACTATTTATTTGGTTCATTACAGGCATAGGAACTTCCGCTAAAACATTCGTTCCAATAGCCAAAATAAAAGTAAATATAGTAAAATAAGCCACTTTTTTCATCGCAACCTCCTATTTATCTATAAATTTTCCTTATTTTTCTTATTTTTATGTTTTTTAGACACAGGTTTTCTATCTGCAACTAACCTTCCAATATCTGGAGCACACGTAATCTCAAAATGGAATCTACCCATTTTTTGATCTGCTTCGTATCTATTATTCAAACCATATCCCCAATAAAATCTAGCAGCAAGATCCTTTTTCAAATTAAATCTTAAACCCCATCCCCAGCTCATTAACAATTCACCACCATCAATTGCTGCACCACCTTTGTATGGAAAAACCATACCATTATCCATAAATACCGCTGCTTTAACCATTTCTCTAGGATAAATATAACCTAACTTATCAGAGCCAATTCTTTTCGGTAATAAAGGAATAGGAGCCAAAATTTCAGCACTAGCAAAATATCCGCTTTTGCCTAAAAGCAATCCTTCAGAATACCCTCTTACTGTTGAAAGCCCACCAATTTGGAACTGTTCTAGCCAAGGAAGTCTGTCATTAGGCGAATATTGCCCAGAAACTCTGAACTGACCAATTATACCTTTACCAAAATCGTGTAATCTTGTGATATTACCTTCATACTTAAAGAAATCTTCGTCACCACCCAATGCTTTAAAGCCAACAGAACCATAATGTCCTGTATACCAAATACCTCTTTCGGTATCTTTTCTTCCCGTAAAGCCTTGGGTAAGAGAAAAAGTATTGATATCACTAATTTTTATTCCACTTATATCAGTAGTTGAGTGTTTTAAATTAGCTGCAGTATATGAAGTTATATTTGCATCTTGCCTATCAAATAAAGGCTGTGTGGCATAAACTGAATAAACCTGAGATGTACCACCAATGCCGAAAGGTCTTAAAGCACCACTTACAACGGAAATATTACCAGCAGAAACAGATGCCCCAATTCTTGTTCCAAAACGACCTACAGGTATATTATAATCAGCAAAGCCAACTCTATTACCACGTCCTAGATAACCACCTAAAGACAATCTATCTCGGTATCCAAACAAACTATCAGCTGCTAACATACCTCCCCAACGTGTAGTACCTATTGTCTGACGGCCTTGATTGTCAACCATAAAAGCAATATGGAAAGGATTTGGATCTTCAGCATTTAAAACTATGTCTGTTTCGCCTTGCTCATCACCAGCATTCAAGCCAACTTTCAATTTAACCTGATTGTTGTTATTGAATTTAATAACATCTTTTTCTAGATCACCTAATCTAAATAATTCGCCTTCTTTTGGTGCAACACGTTTTTCAATATATGAAGTTCTAGTCCAACGATTTCCTTCTACTGAAACTTTTCCTACAGTCCCTTCCATAAGACCAATTTTCAATACACCTTCTTTGGTAATAGTCTGTGGAGGAAGATAGGCTTTAGATGTAGGATAATCGCCTAAAATATAGCATCTTGTAATACCATCTACAACTTTTTTTATGTCTGCTATCGTCACAGGCTGAGAAAATAAAGGAGAAGCCAATTGCTGCAATTCTTCTTCTGTAAAAACTTTAGAAGGAGAAAATTCAACTCTTGTAATTACTGCGCGTACTTCACTGGAATCAGTTGGATTAGAAAGTGTCTCCACGATGACAGGAGGTCTGTTATTCTTTTTATTTTTGATATCTGCTTTTACATCAGCCCACAAATTGAACTTAGTATCACCACTAGCAGCACGTTGTTCTTTATTGCTATCATATAGCTTATATTTTTGTTGTTCTTCAACTGCCTGTTTATATTCACTTTTCATTTCCTCAAAAGATTTAGGAACAGGAGGTGTCGAAACTTTCACAACTTTATTAACAGCAGGAACTGATTCATTTTTCTGAACAGTTTGTTTACAATCTTTGTCATTAGAAAAATCATTTTTTTCTTTTAATAACGAAGCGTTAATGACAGGAGGTCTAGAAATCTCATTTTTAGCAATTTCTGAGGTTTTTGAAGAAACTAATGAGTTAGATGATGCAGGAACAGGAACTGAAGAATTTTTTGAAAGATTTTTCACAGAAACAGAACTAACAACATTTTTCGCCACTGTTTTTTTCGACTGAAAAGGAACAGGCGGCGTACTGTTGACATTATCCCCTAAAGTTTCCGATGCTATAGAAAGATTCTGACTTAATAAACACAAGCTTATTAAGAATAATAATTTTTTCATCCTAACTCAATTCCTACGTAATATTAAATATATATGATGTTAAAAACCAAAGTCAATAAAATGTATAGATAAGTTTATGAAATGAGACAAATTGTTTACTGTATATACAAGTTAGGTTATTATTATATTAATAGGTTAGTCTAGGGGCTTTGTATGAAAAAGACAAATAGTGCAAAAAATGGTGACATAGATTTTTTAGAGGTATTCAAAAAATCTTTAGCACTATCTTTTACTGTATTTCTTTTTGGCGTTCAACAGTCATATGCAAACAACAACATAACCCCAGGCGGCAACTATGGAACACAAATTGAAGGTGGCAACACTAATAATACGACTATTACAGGTGGAACAATAAATAATGGAACAGGATTTCACCATTTTGACCAATTTCAGGTAGGACAAGGTGGCACAGCTAACCTTATATTTGCAGAAAACGCTGATAGATACGTAAACTTGGTCAACAACCAAGTGAGCATTTACGGTATTTTTAACTCATTAAAAAATGGTCAAATAGGCGGTAATGTTATATTCGTATCACCAATGGGTTTAATTCTAGGCTCAAGCGGTGTAATGAATGTAGGAAGCCTACAAACTATCACACCATCACAATCAGAATATAACAGAATCCTTGGTACAACAAACTTAAATGACATAACATCACTACAATCAAATAGCACTACTTCATCTACTAGAATAGACGGAAAAATCTTTGCAAAAGATTCAATAAATATCAACGATGGAAGATCTGTAACAATAAATAAAAATGCAGATATAATAGCAGGATTTAACGAAAATGGATTTGCTAAAACCCAATTGCAAGGGTTTAAAATGAGTGACATTGTAAACACTGAAGGAATTGTGGACTCTGCATATATGACAGATGGAGCAGGCTCTATAAATATAGTTGCCAACAATGTAAACACAAGTGGGGTAAGTGATGGAACTACGCACATAATACAGTCATCAGGAGATATTACAATTGACACCCCTAAAGTTGGTGACATCGGTGTTATTACAACTGGTTCAAAAATATATGCTCAAGGTGACATAAGTATTGGTAACGACGCAGCTGAATCAGGAACAGGTACAGTTCTCATTGAACAGGATATTAAAGCTGATGGCGATATAAATCTAAAAGCAATGGCAAATATCGCTCAAGAGGCAAATGTCACAGCAGGAAAAGACATCAATATACACGCAGCTATATACAACCAAGAAAAAGAAACTACCACAGCTACAAACAATGGAACAATAAAAATTGATGGAGCACAAAGTCTAGGAAAAGTTGTAAATAAAAACGGAAACATTGATATAATTGCGGCGGTTAATTCGGACTTAACATTCCAAGACACAGTATCAGCGGAAAATGGAAACATAAGTGTTTCAAGCACATCAGGAAACATCTTGCAATCAGATGACTCTTTTGATGCAATAAAAACCCAAAACGGAGGAAAACTCAGCATCAGAACATACGGACCATCTAAAAGCATAGGAACAGAAGATCAGGCTCTAAACCTAGATGTAGATGGTGCTGTTGACATATCGTCAGTAAGAGGGGTATCTCACCTTAAAAGTAACAATTCAACTCTTACTCTAGGAAATATTTCTGGAGTTTCAACTTTAAATGCGCAAAGTAAAAAAGATATTACAATTAAAGACAACATTGAAGTTAACGGTCAAATTAGCTTAAATGCACAGGAAGGTATTAATCAACAAGCTGGTTCTATTACAAGTACAGGCACTGGAGAAATTGATATAATCAATGGCTCAACAGGAGCAATCAATGTAGGTAACATCACAAACTATGATGGTGGTATCAATATTGAAAACCAAGCAGCAGGTGAAAAGTTAACAATATCACAAAGACTTGAAGCCACTGGGGATATAAATATAACTTCAAATGCAGGAATAGAACAAACTGATTCATCTTATATTTCTTCTACAATCAACGGTGATATCACAATGACAAATAAAACAGAAGGTGACTTAATCGTTGGAAATATAAGTGCAACAAATGGCGAAATTAATATCAATAATACAGCTGAAAATGGATCTGTAAATTTAAAACAAAATATATCATCAGTAAAAGACATAAATATTTCATCAAAAGGAGGAATCACACAACAGGCTGGTTCATCAATTTCCCTAAACGGAGCAAATGCTGACTTAAATATTGCTAATAAAGGACAAGGAGATGTATCTTTAAGCAACATTTCAAACACAAATGGCAATGTAACTATAAAAAATTCTATTGATGAAACAACAGACCCATCACTTGCTGGCGATGTAATTTTAGGAGGAAATATCACAGCAGATTTAGGATATGTTGATATTTCATCAGGAAATAATATTGAACAAACAGGTTCAATTACTGCAAATGGGGCAAATTCATCTAGCCAGTCTGTAATAATTTCTGCAGAAAAAAATGCAAACTTGAATGCAATTACTGGTAAAAATAATATTCAAATAAATGCCGATTCAGCAACATTAAACAATCTAATTAAAAGTACTGAAAGCAATATAAATATCACAACAATTAATGATATAACCCAAACAGGAACAAATAAAACTCTTGACGCAAAAGGAAATATAACTCTTTCCTCTGAAAATGGAGATATAGGAAAAATTGACTCAGATTCAGGCATTGATCAAGGAATATTGCTAAATTCAGAAGGAACTGTTTCACTTTCAGGTGCAAATATTAATGTATCAAGTCCTGATAAAGACGTAACTTTTGGACAAGTTACAGGTAGTGAAAACGTCAAATTAAGCACTACATCATCTTCTGCACCTGTACCAGGAGGCAAAATCACCCTAACAGAAAACGTTACAGGGTCAAAAATTTCCATAAATTCTATAAAAGACATAGATATAAACAAAGATGTTAACTCAATAGATGGAATAGAAATAACTTCCCAAGGAGGTATTAATCAAAATGAAACCTCTACAATTACGAACAATGGTGCTGGTGACATAAAATTATCCAACACAAATACTGGCAATATAAATACAGGTGTAATAACAAACACAAATGGAAATATTGAAATCACAAACACTGCATCATCAGCTGAAGACTCGGGAAAAACGAATTTAAATGGACTTTTAACAGCGAATGCAGGCAATGTCACAATTTCATCACAAAGTGATATTGTACAAAATGAAAGCTTGGAAAAAGCAATTATAGCAAGTGGTAACGTTTCATTAGAATCACTAGATGGTTCTATAGGAAACGCATCAAGATTTATCACAATGCAAACACCTAGTCCAATATCAGCTAAAGCTGCTCAAGGCAGTGTTTATTTAAAAGCAATAGACAGTGACTTAAAATTCACAGACGACAGTGAAATTGTTTTTGGAAAAGATATAGGACTTGCATCAAATCAGACTGTTGTCATAGAAAAAACTGATGGAATAACAGCAAATAACGGTAGTATCTATATTGATAGTAACGGATTATTTACTCTTGATAAAGATTTAACAGCAAAAAATTATATAGAAATTAAAGGTGCAAATGGAATAGATTTGCAATCAAATTCAACTCTTACAACAACAGGCTCTGGTGATGGAATTGGAAATATAAACATAATCAATGCCGGTGAAACATCAGCTCAGGGTAAAGGTGTTGTTAACATAAACAATATAAATAGCACAGGCAAAATCACCATAAAATCTGACAACTTAAGAGCAGATTCAAATAAATTAACTATAAATAAAAATGCCACTATTAATGCAACAAAAGGCATTGACATCACCTCAAATACAGGTATAACACAAAATGCTGGCTCTACAATTACAAATACTGAATCTGGCGATATAACAATAACAAATAAATTAACAAATGAACTTGATGTTGAAAAAGTTACAAACAAAAATGGAAACATATCTATAACAAATTCTTCAAGTAAAGGTATCATAAATTTCAACAATGAAGTCAACGCGCAAAATGGTGACATTACAGTACAATCTAATGCTTATATCGTCCAAAATTCAGTTGATGCAATTTTAAAAGCTGGAAATGATATAAATCTTTCTAGTAACTATGACACAGGCTCGACTTCTACAAATGGAGCATTAAAAGTCAATAGCGGTGGAACAGTTAACGCAACTGGAAGAAATATCTATCTCGAAAGTCCAGATATGGATATTAATAAAGGAGTGATAACAGCAAGCAAAGATGTAAACATAAAAACAACAGGCACTACGGGTTCTGTTAATGCCACAAACACAATTACCGGACAAAATGTTGTTATCAATGCAATTGACAGCATAATGCAAGATGAAGCAATAGATCTTGCTATTAATGCAACGAACAATATAAACCTCAAAGCACAAAATGGAAATATTGGCTCATCGACAGGATCTGGAGACGCACCTAACAGCTTAGATGTTGCAGCAGCAGGAACAGTAACTGCCTCAGCATCAAAAGGCGAAATTAATATCAATAGCGTAAACAAAAATATAACTTTCGGAAACATTGTTTCTGCTGGTGATATAAATCTATCTTCTACTGGAACTAATGGACAGATAACAACTAATAGTGCATTACAAACTGATAATGGATCTATTAATATAGACAGCTCTAAAAATATTATCTTAAATAATAAGGTTAGTGCATCGAAAGACATCAATTTAAAAGCACAAACTGGTGTAAAACATAATGCTGGAGATATGACAGCGACTGCAGGAAATATTAATATAACAAACACAACTAGTGGTGATGTTATATTGAAAAATGTCACTGCAACTGATGGAAACATAACTATTTCAGCTGAAAATTCAACAGGAGATATAAGTCTTACAGGTAAGTTATCAGCACTATCTTCTGACGACTCAAAAGGATTTGTAAATATAAACTCCGGAAGACACATATCTCAAACAGGGGCTGATTCAGGTATTTCAGCTCAAAACGGAATTAACCTTACAAGCAAAACTGGAAATATTGGAAAATCAGATACTGACAATATAAAAATCAATATAGAAAACGAAAATGGACTTTTTACAGCTGAAGCAGAAAATGGTTCAATCTATGCTCAAACAACAGACAAAAACTTTAATCTAGGAACTATATCAGCTAAAAACAATATTTCAATAAAAACTACAGGATCAACTGGCAATATCAATATAAAAGATACAATTACAGGTGGCAATATTGTCTTAAATTCGATAGAAGATATTGAACAAGAGTCAGATGTTACATCGTTATATTCCACAGGCAATATAACACTTAATGCAGCAGGAAATGTTGGAAGTAAAATAGACTCAGATATAAATACAATAAAAGTTTCAGCAGATGGCAATGTATTAGGAAATGCACAAAATATTTATATCGAAAGTTCTGAAAAAGACTTAAAAACTGGTGTAATAACAGCAAATAATGATTTATACCTAAAAGCCTCAGGAGTTGATACATCTGTAATTTTAAATGGACTAGCAAAAGCTAACTCTGTTGAAATCATCGCAGATAAAAATATTCAACAAAATGAATCATTAGAAAAAGCAATAGAATCAACAACTGACGTGTCATTAACAGCATTAAAAGGCAATATTGGAGATCCTAAAACAGAAAATAAACCTGCAAATGCGATAGATCTGTCGGCAGGCGGCAGAATAACAGCATCTGCTGCTCAAGGCTCTGTTATTATCAATGGCGTTGAAAGTGATATACAAACTGACAATATTACAGCTTTAAAAGATATCGATCTTACAACGACAACTAGCGGAAAAATCACAGTAACAAATGATTTAATCACAAACACAGGCTACATCAGATTAGATAGTGCTGAAGATTTAGAAATAGCCAATACCATCCAAGCCCAAGGAGATGTGATTTTAGGTGCAGCTGATGGAATCAATCAAACATCAGGAAGCATTTCAAGTACAGGAAATGGAAACATAACAATCACAAATACTGATTATAACGATATTTCTTTAAAAAATGTATCTACTGCTAATGGCGATATAAACATAAAAAATGATGCAATAAACGCTAATGTAATATTAAATGACACAATTACAGCAGGAACTAATGGAACAATAACAATTGGTTCACAAGGCAACATTGAACAGACTATTGATACAACAAGTCTTATATCTAGTGGAGATATAACCCTAAATGCTAAAGGAAATGTTGGAAAACTAGATGGCGAAGATGTTAAATTCATAAAAGTTTCAACAGATGGAAAAGTTAGTGGAGCCGGTCAAAAATTCTACATTGAAAGTACGGATAAAGATTTAAAAACTGGCAATATTAACGCAACAGATGACGTAATTTTAAAAGCTACATCAAGTGACAAATCCGTAAAATTAAACGGACTTGTAAAAGGGAAAGAAGTCTCTATTTTTGCTGATAACAATATACAACAAGATTCAAGTCTTGAAAAATCAATTGAGGCAACAACTGATGTTATTTTAATAGCACAACACGGTGATATAGGAGAAGCAGCGACAGAAGATACAGTTGCAAACGCAATAGATTTAACAGCTGGTGGTTCAATTGCCGCATCAGCCGCTGACGGTTCTGTCACAATCAATGGTGTTAACAGCGATATTGTAACAGACAATATTACAGCCAAAAACAATATTGATCTTTCTACAACCCAAAGTGGGAAAATTACAGTGTCTAATGACCTTGTAACTAACACAGGATACATCAGTCTTAACAGTGCTGAAGACCTTGAAATTGCTAATAATATAACAGCAAATGGAAATGTTATTCTTATTGCTCACAATGGAATTACTCAAACCGATGGATTAATTCAATCATCAGCAGATGGTAAAGTCACAATTCAAAATTATAATGCAGGTGACATATCTGTTAAAGATGTTCTATCAAGAAGTGGTGGAATTGAAATAGCAAACAAAGCTACAACTGGTGGCAATGTAATTTTCAACACAACAATTTCTACAACAGACAATGGAAATATATACATAGAAGCCAATAAAGATATTATTCAAAATTTTGTAGGAGACGCAATTTCAGCAGGAGCTGATGTACAACTTGTAAGTATTACTGGTGATATAGGCAAATCTGATAATTACATATCATTAAAAGTTTTACCGACCAACAAAGTTGATGCTACAGCAACACAAGGTTCAGTAAATTTAAACAGTACAGCACAAGACATACATTTTGGAACTGTTGAAGCTGGTCAAAACATAAATCTTTCTACAACTGAAAGTGGCAAAATTTATCTAGATAACGACCTTACAACAAATGGCGGTAACATCAGTCTAGACAGTGCTCAAGACTTAGAAATTCAAAAAAATATCACTGCATCAGGAAATATAAAACTTAACGCTAACGGTGGAATTGTTCAAACAGATGGAAATGTTACAAGCACTGAAAATGGATCTATAACAGTTACTAATAACAATTCTGGCGACATTTCACTTAAAAAACTGACAACAAACAATGGAAACATCGACATTACAAACAATTCAACAGATAGTGATGTAATTCTTAACGATGAAATAAAAACTAATAATAAAGCGGATATCAACATAACTTCTCAGGGTAATATAATCCAAACAGGAGATAACGTTGTTCTTAATTCTGATGGAGAAATTAACCTAAATGCACAAAAAAATATCGGACTGTTTGACAGATTCCTAAATATTTTTACAAGAGAAGAAGGAAAAGTTAATGCACAAGCAGAAAACCTCTACATAGGAAGCACTGATAAAGATATAAAAACAGGAAATTTATCAGCAATTAATGATGTTAATGTAACAACACAAGGCGCATCAGGCTCAATCATTTCTGAAAATGATATTACAGCAGGCAACGCTATTAACCTTGATTCTATTGAAAACATAACTACTAAAGGAACAACATCAGCACAAAATATAACCTATAACGCAGTTGGAGATATAAACGCTAACAATATTGATGCACAAAACAGCATTAATCTAACAGCTACAAATATCACAACTACAGGTCAAATCTCAGGACCAAACATATTATATGATGCAAGCTCTAAAATACAAGCAGATGGTCTTGTTGTTGGCGATGATGTTGAAATGCAATCTGAAGGCGATATTATTACTCAAGCTGTTACGGGAAAAAATGACGTAATTATCAATGCTCAAAATAATATCAATACTCAAGGTAAAATCACTTCTTCTGAAGGTAACGTTAATTTGACAACTACTTCTGGGGATATCACTACATCTTCTATTGATGCAGCTATTTCAGCTAATTTAACATCTGGCAATGACATAATCACTAATGACACTATTTCTGCTCAAAATGCTGATTTAAATGCAACAGGAAATGTACAAACAGATGGTAGCATTTTAGCTGATATTATTAATATTGATGCAAACAAAAATATAACAACTAATAACTTAATAACAGGTAATAATATTTCATTCACTGCAGGTGAAAATATTACATCTAATGAGCTTATAACCGGAGATGATATAACATTCACAGCAAATGAAGCTATAACTTCAAAAGATGTCTTAGCCAAAAATAATGTTACTTTTTCAGCTAATGACATAAACAGCACCGGCAGTGTTCAGGCATCAAACATCGATTTCGATGCAACAAATTCAATCAATATAAATGGATCACACGAAGCAAACACAATCACATTCGACACTATAAACGGTGATATAACAGCAAATGATAATGTAACAGCAAAAAACACACTCACAATAACATCAGGAAAAGGAATAAATCAAACTCAAGATTCTATATTCACAATTTCTGAAAATGGTGATATGACAATCACTTCACAAAATGGTGATTTAACATTAGCTGGGTCATTAAAAAACAATGATGGAAATATCAATATTACAAACAACTCATCAGGAAATAACTCTTTAACTGTTAATAACTTAGAAACAAATGGAGACTTTTCAATAATAAATAATGCTGATGGTCTATTAAACCTAACCGGAACAATAGAAAATGCATCACAAAACGCGATGATTACAGCAAATAATACTGGTGCTAATTCGGGAATTGTTACATCTGGAACAATAAACAACAGTGGTTCAATTGAAATAACAAACAAAGGTCAAAAAGGCACTCAATTAGGTGGTAACATTAACAATAATCTAATTGAAGCTACTGACTCAAACCAAAGTAAAGTAACTGTAAACAACACAAATGGTGGATTAAACATAACAGCTGAAATAATTAACGGAATAAACAAAAATTCTAAAAATGAAATTTATCTCGTTAATTCTGGAGCAAATGGCCTAAACTTCGCATCAGAAGGAGTTATCGATAACCACGGCATTTTAAATATAGAAAACACATCTGGAAATATGTCACTATGGGGCACATTGAAAGCTCGTTTAAAATCACAAAACAATTTCACTAACACAGGTATTACAGGCTCAGCAGATGACGATGTTATCATTGGTCTAAAGCTTGAAAACTGGGGTAATGAAATAACTTATGAAAATACAGGTGCAGGTAGCTTAATTGTTCACGAAGACGCAGTTTTATCTAACTTTAGCGTTGAAGACAATGAAGGTGTACACACGGGGGTATTAAACCTTAAAAACTCAGGCAATGATGGTCTTGCTGGTGGTGGCATAGAAATCAACGGGACTATCAACAACGGTATAATTTCAGATGGAACTATTGTTGGTGAAGACAATCAACTTATACCAGAAGGACAAATAGTTTCTGGTGGAATTGTAAATATTGAGAACTATGGTACAGGCGTAAAAGTTGATTCAGAAACCATCCCATCACAAAGACAAGATGATTTTGGTATAGAAATTAACAACACTGCAAAAATTAATAACTTTGCAGAAATGAATATTATAAACAAAAATGAAAATTCTCTAGGAAAAATCAAAATTGATGGAGTAATTACAGGCGATAAAGGAACTATAATTTTAGGAACACCTGCTCAAGGAAGTGCGCCTATACCTATTGGCAATGTAATTAATATCACAAACAATTCAACTCAAAATGACAGTGGAATAATTTTCACATCAAATTCTAAAACTGATGTGAATGGCAATACCTTGAATATTAAAAACTCTGGATATCAAGGAATATCTTTTGAAAAAGGTTCAACAGTAAACTCTAATGCGGATATAAATATAAGTAACCAAAATGGAAACTTAAAATTCTACGGCTCTGTTGAAGGCGAAAATATAAAAATAACGAATACTGATTCAGATATAATAATCGGTCATAATATCGAATCAGGTAATATAAAAGCTAATAATGATATAAACATTAATGTAACAAACGGTTCTATTTTAAATGCTGCAGACAGTGATTCTTTAGAAAATGCAATAGGAATTGCTGCTGGCAATAATATAAGTGTGTCTGCTGACAATATAGGAAAACTAGATAACACATTAAATGACATCATAAATCAAGGCTTTAATCTTGATCCTAATAACTCTATTCACATAACTGCAAATGGAAATGTCATTTTAAATTCTAATAACGATTTAAATATAAAAGGAATAGACAAAGATCTAAATATAACATCTTTGACAGCAAAAGATGCTATACTTTCAACAAATAATGGATCTATAAACAGTTCAAAATCAACAACTGAAAACCTTTATGCATATGCACAAGGAAATAACAGTGAAATAAATCTAGACAATCTAACAAATACGGGTAAAATCTCAACAGAATCA
This sequence comes from Candidatus Gastranaerophilales bacterium, assembly GCA_944322545.1. Taxonomy (GTDB): domain Bacteria; phylum Cyanobacteriota; class Vampirovibrionia; order Gastranaerophilales; family Gastranaerophilaceae; genus Limenecus. The sequence goes on along the minus strand of CALUPF010000020.1, from coordinate 48,254 downwards.
AATGGCAACACAACTATCAACAGTACAGCAGATTTAAATATAGAAACAATGTTAAGTAATAACGGATCAATTAATATTGAATCTGATGGCAATGCTTATATTAAAGAAATTGCTGCGCCTAAAGATATCACAATAAAAGTTAATGATGAAAAACTATCTATTGAAACTTTAGGTAGAGTAAAAAGAAACCAAGACATTGCGCCATCAACAGTGAATTTAACAGTTCTTGACGCAAAAAGAGAACCTTCCACAATCACTCCTAAACCAGGAATGAATCCTGATGAACTAGAAAAAGTTACACCTAACAGTAAATTAGATATATTACATGCATATGTAAAAGACAAAGTGACAATGAAAGCTGATACAATTACAGCTCAAGCTTATGATATAAGTGATACATCACAAAAAGGTGACAAAAGGATAGATTCTGATGGAAATGCAGCAACCGGTTTCCACAACGCAAATACAGAAGGAAAACTTTTAGAATTTGACATCCAAGGTGCAAATTACGCACAAGATGACGTGAGTGATATATCAGACAATAAAAACTACGTACCAGATAAAGATGACAAAAAAGCGCTAAATGTACACCTAACACTAGGTGATTCAGTTGGTGACGCTTTATATGGAGCTAACTTTAAAAAACTTTATGCTGACTATGCATTTATTGATTCAATAAACAACTCAAAACCTGATGCAATATCCCACATCATTGTAGAAAGTGGAATCATTGGTGAAAAAGCAATAATTAGAAATAACAACTTAAGATTAGACATCAATAATACAGACGTTGTTTTCAATTATCCAATTAATAAACACTACGACGACTCACCAAATGAAACAGTAAACTATAAAGGTTCATTCAATTTAGATATGTATGACAAAATAGACATAAACAAAGGACCTATTGATGTCAGTGAGTTTTATAACTACAATCCAAACAGAATTGTAAAAGATCCTGATTTAGATAAAATGACTGAAGCACCTAGCGCTAAATCAAAAGACAATAGTGCAGTCAAAAGTGAACATTCAACAGGCTTTAGAGAAATCAACTGGACAATTAGAAATACAAAAGATGAAATTATAGGAACATCTGAAACTATGCATGATCCGATTATTACAGGTCTTGTTGGAATTTCTGAAAAAAGTATCCTAGTTACAGCAAATAATGAATTAAAGCAAGATCAAACAGTTCATGTAAGTCTTTCTTATAAAGATGTTCCATTCAATGTAGATGGAAAAGTTAAAAGACTCCCACAAAAAGAACTTGCTGAAATAGAATTTATTAACATAGACAAATTAACATCAACAATAATGATGTTTGTAAGTATGTATCAGGAAAATCTATAAAAAATTAAACATTTAATTCTTCTAGCATAACTCTTCTAGAAATATTAAAGTCAGGCAAATCATTTCCTTCTTTAATATCTTCAGGGTTAGGATTTTTCATCCAAAAATCAATTGAATCCTTATGAATATAATTTTTAGCTTTTTGCGTAATTATATCAATAATCTCATCTTTTGATTTATTGTCATATGGTTCAATATTAATAAATCCTAAAACTTTCTTAAAATTATTTTCCATTACATAAAAAGCATCCTGCAAACCTTTATTGTCATTTCTTTTTTGTGTTTCTGGAGGATTTATTGGATATCCATTTGGCAATTTCATATCTATTTTTTCATCCACAATCTCATTTTTTAATCTTCGAACATTTTTTTCACCAATTTTTTCAGATAGCTCATCTATATCCTGTTTAGTTAAAACATACCCATCGTGGAAATTATCAACACCAATAGATACAGGTCGATATGAAGTTCTAAAATTAACTGAAGAATTACAGCCCTGAGCATCCAATTTTATATCGATATTAGGAGGCACCAAACCATTTTGGAACAATAAAACTTCCCTCAATGTTAATGGCTTCGACTTATCTTTTCTATGTTCACTCAAATAATATAAGGTATATTTTAAAACATCAACAGTTCCTTTCACATCTGCAAATGCATCATGTGCATCATCTAAATTTTTACAGAAAAGATATCGATATTGGTTAGAAAGTCTTTTTACTGCACCAACATATGGGTGTATCCTTTGTATAAGAATAAAAGGATCTAAAACCTTAAAATACCTTTTTGGCTTTAATTCATCGCTAGAGTAAGAATTATGTTCTTTTATTGCATTATTTAACATAGAAATATCAAATCTCGAATTATAAGCAACGATAATTCCATTTTTTTTATTCAAATAATTATTAACAAAAGGTTTTAAAACACTCTCTATTACAGGAGCATCTTTTACATCTTCATCAAAAATTCCATGCACTGAACTTGCTGATTCCGGAATATGGATTTCAGGATTTATCAATTGGTTGTATGCAGAATCTTCAATGATTTTTCCATTTTTAATCTGTATAGCTCCAATTTGTATAATTTTGTCTAATTGTTTGGTCATATCAGAAGTATTTGTACCCGTTGTTTCTGTATCAAAAACAACAGCATCTATGCAAAGATTTCCTTTTAAATCTGTTATCGGCTTATCTAAAGACTTGTGTTTTTTTGTATCTAAAAGTTCTGATAAATTCGTGGCAAAAGACATATCTAAATACGCATCGTTTTTTTCAGATTTAGATCTTGGCTCTTTAACCTTTCTTGAATCAATTGAATGAGATGTAGCCAAAGCTTTTTTTCGATTATTATAGTTATATCTTCTAACCCACGTCGTTTCATAACCTTCTGCTAATGCATTAGCTTGAATAAAAGTGTAAAAATCACGAGGTTTTGCTTTTTTCCAATCTAAAGGTTCATTTTTTAGATTATTCCATCCAACTTTGTTAAAATCATACCATTCAGGATAACCTAGTTCATTTTTAATCATCAACCCCTCACCTTGATAGGTTTTATCCTTGACTTTTTTAGTATAGTTATTTTCAAAATAATCACCCTTAAAACTAATTAGACAATAGTTTTTGTGGAAATTTTGACTATTTGTAAAAGGTAGATTTTTAATATCAATTTCATTTGCAGTTAATGGCATCGGATCAATTTCAGGTCTAATTGATTGAGTAGGGACACTTGTCGCTTTTATAGCTTTTATATTCTTTTGATATTTTTTATCCAAAGTTAAAGGTAAAATTTTCATATTAACCTGCCAAATCCAAAACAGAACCAATAGCAATAGGGGTTTCATAGTTTCTGTTTTTTATTTTTTCATACTCAGATTCAGAATGTTTCCAATCTTTCTCAAATTGTTTTAAAAATACTTTAGCCAAAATTGGTTTTTCAAAAGCAATTGCAGCTTCATTATTACCTCTTTTATATTTTTCTTTTGCATTATTTCTATCAATTATTACTTTGTAATAACCTTTAATTGTATTTAAGTCTGAACGATCTTTGACGCTAAATTTATATTCCTTATTTTGAAGCCTAATTATTGCTGACCCCTTTTCATTAATTTCGTTTACAGCTTTTTTGATTTTAGATCGACGAACTAAAACCTCTTTATAATCAAGCTGTTTTCTGATTAAAGGAGGAAGACCAACATTTTGTTCAAATTTTTCGACTGTTTTTAAATATCCAACTATTTCTTTATTTATCATTTCTGTATAAAATTCATAGTCTTCTCTTTGTCCTTTTTTTAAATTTTGGTTTAACGCCATACCAGACCAGTTTGCCGAACCTATTAAAACTTCCTTATCATCAAAAACAGCCCATTTTGAATGCATTCTTTGCGTTATTTTTTCATCTGTTTTGTATTGTCTGATATTTACGCCATTTTCAACCAATTCTTGATGTGCGGTATTACAATAAGGAAATTCTTCGATAATTGAGGGATCTACAATAATTTGAGCATCCAACTCACCCTTTTTAACGCGATTTATTATTGTTTGAATAATTTCCTTATCAGACAAAACAAATAACTCCGCTCGTAATTTCTTACAATTTTTGACTTTATCCATCAAATAGGCCCTAATAGATTCTTCACCCTTTTCTCCAATATAAGCTAATTCTTTTGGTTTAGTTGCCATAACTTTTATTTTAGGATTTTCAACAGGAGATCTTTTTATCAAATCTAATTTATCAAGATTTTTTTCATCATATCTTTTTTTATCTTCATCATTGTTGTACAATTCACCAACAATATGCATATAATCAACATTTTCTTGTTTAATTTCTTTATTTAAGCCTTTATAAAACTGTTGTTCATCTTCTGTTAAAGGTCCTGCAACTATTTTTGTTTTTCCTAATCTTTGCCAAGAAAAAGCCCAATCTTTGTTAAAGATTTCTTCTAAGATGTTATCAACCTCAGAATTTTTAAATTCTGGTCTAGTCTCAATTGCAACACAAGCATCATGATTAGCACAAGAATGTGTACCCCAATTCATACCTCCAATTATGAGCTTTTTGCCATCTACTGCAACTAACTTAACGTGCTGCAGTGCAGCACCACCTTGGGCAGCACGAGGATATGGAACAACATCTATATTATTTTGCTTTAAATACCTAATCATATCTTGGTTATTATAATGGCGACTTTTTCCTCCATTTCCATCCATATACCATTTATGAGCATCCAAAATAACTTGAACTTTTAAATTAGGATTTTCTTTCTTCTTTTTTATAATCATTGGCAACAGATTATTATGCTGATCAAAACCAGGTACCATTTCAGCACCATTTGCCGGCCATTTATTCCCATCTATATTTGGATGTTGAAACTCAAACATTTCAATTTGAATTGAATCTTTTGCGCTTTTTATATATTCAACAGCCTTATCAAAAATCTGCTCACCATCAATTAACGTTGTAACATTTGTATTTCCAACAATTGCTGTTTTTGAAGGCTCAGGCATAACTTGAGGAACAAATGCTAAAAATTTCATATTTTGCAATAGATATTCAGTTCTAGAAAGTCCAAGTTTATTTGCATTTTCAGCAAATTTTTTAGCATAAACAAAAGCAATATCATCCAATGGAACAGGGTTATCTTTTTTAGGTGTCCACACTAATGGCTTGGGAATCATTTTATAAAATGAATTATATGGACTCTTCGACTGAGAGGAGGAACGAGAAGAGGAAAAACTCACATTACTGGGGATTTTTCCTGCATTTTGGTATTTCAGACACAAAGCTGGTGAAACTGCCAAACTGGTTTTCATATCCACATCTCTATTTAGTTCAATTGATTTAATTATGTTATTTTGAGCAATTCTTGGCAATATGTCATGCTTTTTTTGTAAAAAAAAGTAATAGATATTTTTTCTTTAAATATAAAAATCCTTGATATATAATAAATCCGCACATTAGAGGAGAAATAAAATGAGTATTTTTGAAGCCGGAATGATGATTTGTTTTGGAATAAGTTGGCCTGTTGCTGCTTGGAAAACATATAAAAGTAAATGTGTTGGAGGAAAAAGCATATATTTTTCTTCACTAATTTTACTAGGTTACATATGTGGAATCACCCATAAAATATTATATTCTAGAGATATTGTAATATGGCTATACATAGCGAACATGGCATTTTTACTGCTAGATATGTTCTTATGGTTCAGATATAGAAACAACAAAACTCCTGTATCACAAGAAGAATTAAACAAAAAATAGAATTGTTACAAAAAATTCATAACCAACAACAAAATAAAAAAAAATGATATAAATAAATTATGATTCATTTTGTTTCATACAATCCCAATTTAATGAGATTGTCATCTAAAAAGATGCCAGACAGGATTTGTTCTCATCAATCCAATAATGAAATAAGAGCAGAATGCACTAATTTTGATTTGTATAATAAAAATTTGAGAATATCTTTCGGATATTCTCTTTTAAATTTCAATGAAAAATTCAAAAATGAAGCAATGTCGCCAGGTAATCCCAAATGGACAAAAGCCATACAAAGAAATTCTAAGCTAGACAAAAAGCCAAACGACGTCAGATCTGATTTTGAAAGAGATCGAAATAGAATTATGCACTCAGAAGGGTATGACAGGCTTCGTTTCAAAACACAAGTATTTGTTGCTCCTGAGAATGATATGATTTCAACAAGAAGCTCGCATGTTGCACAAGTCACAGACGTAGCAAGAAACATATCAAGAAAACTAGGACTAAATGAAGATCTAACGGAAGCTATTGCTCAAGGTCATGACTTAGGACACGCACCTTTTGGTCATGACGGTGAAACAACACTAAATAAAATATCAAAACAAAATGGCTTACAATCTTTTTGGCACGAGAAAAATAGTCTTAGAATGGTGGACAAGCTGCTTTTATTAAAAAGCAGCCAAGGTAAAAACAAAAATCTTGGACTAACTTATGCGGTGCGAGATGGAATAATAAATCACTGTGGAGAAGTTGATGAAAATTTTATCAAACCTCGCAATGAATTTATCGATCTAGAAAAACTACAAAAGCCTGCACAGGTAAAACCTTACACTTGGGAAGGAATTGTTGTAAGAATTTCTGATACAATAGCATATCTTGGAAAAGACATAGAAGATGCATTTAGAGCAAATGTTTTAACAGAAAAAAATCAAAAAGAACTAAATAACATTGTAAAAAACAATATACCAGAATTTGTAGGTTCAGTTAATAATAGCTCTCTTATGTCATTATTCATAACAGATATTGTAAAAAATTCATCACCACAAAAAGGTATAGGATTTTCAGAAGAGGTTTTTAAAACTTTAAAAGATATAAAACAGTATAACTATAAAAATATTTATCTATCCCCTAAAGTAAAAACATTTACGCAAGACAACTGCGATGAAGTTTTAAATACAATTTATGAACACTATGAAAAAAAATATGCTGGCAAAGATACTATTCAAAAACTAGAGAATACAGATAATATATATACACAAAATTTTAGAAATTGGCTTTGCAGATATACAAACACAAAATACAGACCTAAAGATTGTGAAAATGAAATATTATACAACCTTGATAATGAAAAAGATTATAAACAAGCAGTAATAGATTATATTTCAGGGATGACAGACAAATATGCCCTAAAAACATATCGAAACATCAAAGGCTTATAATTTAATGAAAACTACTATTGTCATCTTTATGGAAACGATGCCACTTAAAACTTGGATATGTTTCTTTTATTTGATCCCAAGATACATCAACTGTGCAAGTCTCACATTGAACATTTTTTCTTTCTTTTTCCCACTCTTTAATAAAATCAACACAAGCGTGGTCAATAAAATGTAATCTTTCAGCACATAGCAAAATATTCTTATCTTTTGGGAGTCTTTCTAATGCTTCAATTAAAGTAGGTAGTTGAATGAAAGTAATATTGCCATGTATTTTAGCAACAATTTTATTTTCATTCTCTATATATTCAGTATCTATATCTACCTTCAAAACTTTATATGCACTTTTAACTAAAGCGCAGAAAAAGCCTATTAATATACCTTCAAATAAATTAGTGAAAAGAATAGAAACAAGAGTTATTAAATATATAACAAATTCACCTTTGCTCAAACGATAAATATATTTAGCCGCATTGACATCTACTAATTTATAACCTGTATAAACTAATATCGCAGCTAAAGCAGAAATTGGAATAAAATTGAGAAGTTTTGGGAAAAGACTCACAAACAAAAGAATCCAAAATCCATGTAAAATAGCTGAAAATCTTGTTTGCGCATCTGCATTTATGTTTGCAGCACTTCTTACAATTACACCAGTGATTGGCAATCCACCAACAAGCCCTGAGATTGAATTACCAACACCTTGAGCAATAATCTCTTTATTATAATCTGTTTTTGATTTCTCACACATTTTATCAATTGCCGTAGAAGTTAACAATGTCTCAGCACTTGCAATAAATGTAATAACTAAAGCTCCAATCAATATCTTAAAGTCAAAAATGTGTTTAAATGAAGACAATGACAAAAACTGCACATCTTGCCAAAAATTATTTCCAACTTGAATATAATTAATATCAAAATGCATCAAATTAGCAAATAACGAAGTAACAATAACAGCTAACAATGCTGCAGGAATAGCTTTAAGCTTTTCATGAGGAATAGAATTCCAAAAAATAATTATTGAAATTGTCATAATCCCAATTATGCTAGCAAGATGGTGAGGAGAACCATTCATAGGCAAAACAGAATTGTAAATAACACTAAATAAATCTAGTATATTCTCAATAAATGAATTTTGAGGCTTACTATCTAACATAATGTGGAACTGAGAAAGAAAAATAGAAATCCCAATACCTGCTAACATACCTTGTATGATAGCAGGAGATATAGCTCTAAACCATCTTCCCAAGGAAAGAAATCCAAATAATATCTGAATTAAACCAACTAAGAATATTATCAAAAATAATTTTTCTACTCCCATCGTGCCGATAATATCAACAACAATAAGAATCAAACCTGCAGCTGGACCTGAAACTTGCAAAGAATTTCCCGACAATGCGCCAACTACTATACCACCAATAATACCTGATATGATCCCACTGTATATTGGCAAACCACAAGCAATAGAAATTCCTATTGCTAAAGGTAAAGCAACTAAAAAAACTATAACTGAAGCAAGTGTATCCTTCTTAATTGAGTCTAAATTCATCATATAATGTTTCGTTAATTTATAAACCGAATTTTATAATAACGGTTTATAACAAAATTTGCAAGAAGATGAAACACTCAATTAAAAATTATAACAAATAACTAACAGCTGAAGCAGCTAATTTTGTCATATTTGCATTGGCATAATAATTTTGACATAGCTTTTGAGTTAAGCTCTGAGCTGCCAATCCTAAATTAGCAGTGTTAGAACCTAAATCTTTAAATTCATTGTATGTAGATTTCAAAATATTACCCAAATTAGAATTAGGATCTGCTTCTTTTTTTGAAATCATATCATCTGAATTTTTATCTATGTTAGAAATAATACTTTCTATATTTTTATTATCAAGAATTTTTTGAATCTCCGGATTACTGTTTTTACTAGCAGAATCAGTAATCTCATCTTTTCCTAACAAACCATTTTTATCTTTATCAATTTCATCAAAATTGTCTTTCAAATAATTTGAAAAATCGAGAGTATCAGAGCTTAAAAGCTTGGATTTGTAAGAATCCACCTTAGTTGTAATATTATTCATCAAGCTGCTGATTTGTAAATCCATACATTCTCCCCCTGTTTATCGATATTATAAAATTTTACATAACATATTTAATCCACCAAAAACATTAAATTATACAAAAGTATGATAAAATTCTAATATGACAACTGTATCTAAAAAACTATTTGGAGCAACACAAAAAGGTGAAAATATCTATATTTTCACCTTAATTAACAACTCAAACATGACTGTTGAATTGATGAATTACGGTGCAACAATCATCTCAATAAAAGTTCCTGATAAAAATAATAAAATCACTGACGTTTTGTTAGGTTATGATGAATTATCTAAGTATGAAAAGCAAGATAAATATCTCGGAGCAACAATAGGAAGATGTGCTAATAGAATAGAAAATGCGGAAATAACAATAAACAATAAAAAATATAAACTAAACAAAAATGACAACAACAATCACCTGCACGGTGGGATAGAAGGCTTTGACAAAAAAGTCTGGAATTTTGAAATAACAGAAAATAACGACGTTAAATTCTTTTACACAAGTCCAGATATGGAAGAAAATTATCCAGGAGAATTAAAAACCTGTGTTACTTATTCAATTGAAAATGAAACTAACACACTAAAAATCAGTTATAATGCCACATCAAATAAAGATACAATATGCAATCTTACAAATCACAGTTATTTTAATTTAGACGGGTTTAATAGTGGAAGTGTTTTAAATCAATATGTACAAATTCTTGCAGATTATTATACTCAAAACACAAAAGCATCAGTGCCAGATGGAAAAATATGCAGCGTCAAAAACACACCACTAGATTTTAGAATACCTAAAAAAATTGGTCAGGATATAAATAGTAGCTTTGAACAAATCAAATTTGCTAATGGTTTTGATAACAACTGGGTTATTAACAACTACGATAAAACAATAAAAAAAGCAGCTTGCGCATATTCTTTAAAAAGCGGTATTAAGCTTGAAGTTTCAACAGATCTTCCAGGGATACAATTTTATAGTGGAAACTATTTAGGTGGTGATGAAAAAGTTTTAGGCAAATCAGAAACCGCAATAGACAAAAGATGTGGTTTTTGTCTAGAATGTCAATTTTTCCCAAATGCATTTAAGTACGAGCATTTTGAAAAGCCCGTACTTAAAGCAAACGAAATTTATAACAAAACAATCTTATATAGTTTTAGCTTAGTGTAACTAATTTACACCAATATCTTTTAATTTTTTGCCTTCCATGAGATTCATTTCAATTTTTTCTAATGAAACACCTTTTGTTTCAGGGATAAAGAAAATTGTCAGAATTACAAACAAGATGTTCAACCCTGTATATACCCAAAAAGTTGATGCAGTACCTAGATTATTTAGCATTGTCAAGAAAGTAGCACCAATAATCATATTGCAAATCCAGTTCATTGTTGTTGAACAAGCTATACCAAAGTCTCTACTTTTTAGTGGCTGTATTTCAGAACACAAAATCCAAACAACAGGACCTGCACTCATTGCAAAACCAGCAATAGTCAACAAGGTAACAGCAACTGCAACAAATGAAATCCAAACTGCTGAGAAGCCAGCATCAATCATAAATAGACATACACCTAAAAGGAATGTGCCTAAAGCTATTACAGAGAAACCAATTTTTAAAATAGGCTTACGACCTGAATTATCAACTGTTTTCATTGCAATAAATGTTGCAAGCACATTAGTAACACCACAAATCACCGTTGCAATCATTTGTTGTTCAGTAGTTTGAAAACCAGCTAGTTTAAAAATCTTAGGTGCGTAATAAAGAATTATGTTCATACCAGTAAACTGTTGCATAGCTTGTAGCAACATACCTAGATAAACTGCTCGTCTAACATTTTTATTTGCTCTAAAAAGTCCCCAGCCTTCTTGTTTGACTTTAAGACTTTCTTTTATCTCATCCATTTCATCTTCTGCTTTTTCTTCACTAGCGTTCAACATTTTTAAAATGTCTTTTGCTTTTGAGAATTTGCCTTTAGAAGCAAGCCATCTTGGACTATCAGGCAAACCAAAAACTGCTGTTAAAAGTAATAAAGCAGGAATACTTATTACCCCTAACATCCAACGCCAATGTCCACCGTAGCTGAAAATCGTATCAGAAATAAACGCTACTAAAATACCTAATGTAACCATTAGTTGGTACATTGAAATCAATCTGCCACGATCCTCTTTTTGGGACATTTCTGATAAATATAAAGGAGCAACATAAGATGCAATACCAACAGCAAAACCTAAAAGAACTCTTGAAACAAGAAGAACCTCAACGTTTGGAGCGAATGCTGATGATAAAGATCCAACCATAAATAATGACGCACCAGCTAATAACGTATATTTTCTACCAATTTTAAATGAAATCCAACCAGTTGAAATCGCACCTAATGCAGCTCCTAGCATCATCGTGCTTACAACCCACTCTTGCAAACGACTGGATAATGTGAATTGCTCACTGATAAAAGGCAACGCACCAGATATTACACCAATATCAAGTCCGAACAAAAGCCCAGCCATGCCTGCAGCAAAAGCAATGAATATTCTCATTATTTTTGCTTTTTTCACACTAACTTCAACAGCTGCTTCACAGCATTCTGGATCAGACAAATCTTTTTCCATCTCAGATGCTCCTATAAAAATAAACACATTATAATAATACCAATTTTTTTTAAATTAGAAACAGTTAAATATAGGATTATTCATGTATAATGAACTTTAGAGGAAATATTATGTCAAACTTTAATTTTCTAAAAAACATAGATAATAGTCTTTTTAAAACAGCTAGCGAAGCTGAAAAACTATATAAAGACGAATACTTTGATCAATGCATAATACAAACAAGAAAACTTGCTGAAAATCTTTGCAAAAACACATTAAAAAATGAAATTTCAGCAAATGACACCTTTGATGAAATGCTCGCAACGCTAAAAGACAAATCTAACGGCTCCGCACGAGAAAAAGAATTTATTGATGATTTATATTTCCTAAAAAAAGAAGGAAATCTTTCTGCACATTCAATACAAACAAAACAAAGTGCAATAACAGCCCTAGAATGTTTAAGAAGAGCTTTTGAAGCGTCCTTGAATTATGCAATTTCCAAAGATAAGACAAACAAAGACCTTCTATACCTTGATTTTGATGAAGAACTTTTAATTCTTGGTGTAAGAAAACAAAAAACACTACAAGAAAAATACTTGGAAGAAAAAGCAAAAGCACAAAGAAATATAAAACCACAAAAAATAACAACACAAAAACAAAATAAGCCTAAAAAAACAAAACCAATAACTCAAAAAACTAAAAATAAATCAAAACACAAAATAACAAATAAAAAAATTAAAAAAGCTAAATTTTCAATTTTCTGGAAAATAATCACACTTATGGCAATTATAGGAGTAATAGCAGGTTATTTTCTCGTTAACTAAAACATTGAAAAAATCCCATCGTATAAATTACGATAAAATTGAACAGCAATTACACAAACTACAATTCCTGCTACAAAAATCATCAACGGTTCTATTATTTTACCGATAGTTTTTATTGAATCTTCTAGCTTAACTGCGCAATCATTAGATATATTTGCAAAAGCTTTATCAAACTCTCCTGTTTTTTCACCTGTTGCTATTTGAGAAATTACATATTCATCAAAAATTTCTGATGCAGCAAACGCACTTGTAACCTCACATCCATTCATTATTCTCATAAAAATTTTATTAATTTTATTTTTCATATCTTTTATTCGCACAATAGTTGAAGCTATCGCAATAGAATCACAAACTGGGATTCCTGATTGATAAGACAACTCTAATATTGAAAAGAAATTTAAAAATGTATAATTTTTAATGAAATATGAAAAAGGATGAATTTCACTAAAATATTGAATTAACGAATCTATATTTTTTTGGTTCTTTGACAAATAAATAACTCCACCTATAATCAAAGCAAAAATTATCAAAATCTTTATAATTGCTGTTATAAAAAGAAAAAATAAAGATGTAACACACATTGGACCACTAGAAAAAGAAGCAAAAATTCTAAATAAAAAGAACTTACAAAACAAAAATACAGCTAATGCAAAACTCAAAACTATAACAGGGTATGTCATAGATAAAATAATAGTTCGTTTTACAAATTCTTCTCTTTTTAGGTCTTCATTAATACGATACAAAATTTCTTCTAATTTTCCTGATTTGTCACCAGCTAAAACAAGCATTGTATAAGCATATCCAACAACGTTTTTATACTTGCTGAGAGACTCTGAAATATTCGCGCCATTTTTTATACTAGATGCAATATCAGACGCTATAGTTTTTATTTTCTCATTTTTGGTATTAGAACTAATTGAGCGAAAAAGATCTATATATGAATAACCAGATTTGTATAGATAATAAAATGAATTAAAAAACGACTTTTTTTCATCTAACGATAAAAATGTATTATCATCTATTGTTTTAAATTTTTCCTTAGAAAATTTTACATCATCAGTTTCTTCCTCTTTTATCTCAAGAATAACAAAGCCTTGTTTTTCCAATTCTGAAGCTGCATTAGATATAGATTCAGAAAATATCGAAGAAGAGATAATTTCATTTTGTCTATTTTTTACTTTGTATAAAAATTTTGGCATGTATTTCTTATTATTTTACCTTTTTGATCTAAAACCAACTCATATACTTTCAAAACTTCTTTTATATTAACGTTATTTTCAGATTTTATACTCATCCAATAATCTGAATAAAAGCAAGAATCAAATTGAGATTTTACAGACTTTTGCAATTTTATTTCTGCCTCAAAACTAGTCCAAAAAGAATAAAAAGCCGTTTTCTCATCACCATTTACATCAATATCATAACGTTCAATTAAAGGTTTAAAGTCTCGTTTTTTCATAAACTCAATGTCAAAACCGACTTCGCTAGAATCAAAAACTACAGCAACTATACCTTTAGAGTGAGAAAGACTAAAGAAAATAGGACCATCGTCTAGATATGGCTTATTATTTTTTAATAAAATTTTAGGATTTTTTATATCATAAAAATTTGTCAGAACTTGTGTCAAAAGAAAACGACCTAATGCATATTCATTTTGTCTTTTTATACAAGCATCTTTCTTTTCTTCTCGATAGCCAGAAAGAAAATTTTCATCTAACTCTTTTAAAAAAGTCTCTGTTTTAAGCAAATACAATTCCATTCTTTCAGTTTAAAAAATCATTAATAAAAAATCAATCTGATTTAAGTGCTCTCAATGCGTTCATTACAGCAATTAGTGTAACACCAACGTCAGCAAATACAGCACCCCACATAGTTATAAAACCTACCGCTCCTAAAATAAGAAACAAAACTTTTATTCCAATTGCAAAAGCGATATTTTGTCTAACTATACTCATAGTCTTTTGAGCCATTTTAATAGCAGTTGAAACTTTTGAGGGTTTATCATCCATAATTACAACGTCTGCTGCTTCTATAGCCGCATCAGATCCTAATGCACCCATTGCAACACCAACATCTGCAGCTGTTAAAACAGGAGCATCGTTAATACCATCGCCAACAAATATGACTGATTTGTTAATATATGCGTCTGTTTTTATTTGTTCTAATTTGTTTACCTTATCAGCAGGCAACAATTTAGAGTAGAATTTATCTATACATAAGTCTTCCGCTATATATTTTGCAGAACATTCAGAATCTCCTGTTAGCATAACAGTCTTACAACCAATATTCCTCAATTCAGAAACAGCTATTTTAGAATCAGATTTAATTTCATCAGCGATAATAATATATCCACGAAATTCATCATTTATCGAAACATAAACAACGGTACCATTTTCATCAGATTTATCATATGAAATATTAAATGCATTCATTAATTTGTCATTACCAACCAAGACTTTTTGATTATCAATTTCAGCACTAACTCCATTACCTGAAATCTCTTTGAAATTAGTAACTAAGGTAGGATTAATATCTTTTTTATATGCATTTTTTAAAGAAACAGCTATTGGATGATTAGAATAATATTCAGCTATTGTCGCATATTTTAAAACAATATTTTCTTCATTTGGTTTTACTGAAAAAATATTTTTTACAGAAAAATTACCTTTTGTCAGAGTACCAGTTTTATCAAACACAACAAAATCTGGTTTTGAAAGAGCTTCTATATATTGACTACCTTTAACTAATATTCCAGCTTTTGACATTCCACCAATTCCAGCAAAAAAGCTTAATGGAACAGATATAACGAAAGCACAAGGACAAGAAATAACAAGAAAAGTCAGTGCTCTTTGAATCCACAAAATAAAAGAACCACCAGTAAATAAAGGAACAGCAACAGCCATAACTAAAGCTGCTAAAACAACAACAGGTGTGTATATTTTCGCAAATTTAGTTATAAAATGCTCAGTTTTAGCTTTTTTAGAACTTACATTTTCAACAAGTTCCAAAATTTTTGAAACAGTTGATTCTTGAAAAAGTTTTGTTACTTTTATTTTTATTAAACCATTAGTATTTATACAACCACTAATAGCCGCATCACCAATTTTCAAGTTTTGAGGAACTGATTCACCTGTCAAAGCAGATGCATCGACAGTTGCAAAACCTTCTGTAACTATTCCATCTAACGGAATTTTTTCACCAGCTTTTACAATAATCTCATCTGATATTTTTATTGCCTCAGGACTTTTTTGAATTATTTGTCCATTTTCAATTACGTTAGCATAATCTGGTCGAATATCCATTAATGATGTTATTGATTTTTTAGAATTTTCGACTGCTTTGTCTTGTAAAAACTCGCCAATTTGATAAAGAATCATTACCATTACCGCTTCAGGATATTCTTTTATTGCAAAAGCACCAATAGTTGCTATGCTCATAAGGAAATTTTCATCAAAAACTTCACCTTTAAAAATATTTTTTAAGGCTGTAAAAATAACATCATAACCAGCAATCACATATGCAATAAAAAACAAAAAGAACTTTAAAATACCGGAAAAATCCATAAAAATAGAAAAAACAAAAATACAAATAGCCAAAGCAATTCTAACTAAAGAATAAAGTGCATTTTCTTTACTATGACTATGTTCACAAGATTCACAATGTTCATGATGATTACACATAATTTTGCCTCACTACACATTATTGAACAACTATTCAACTATATTATTAGTATAATTGAACAATTATTCAATTGTCAACCGTTTAACAACAATTTATTTACATTCTTAACACAATTGAACAACTATTCATATGTGTTATAATTAATAAAAAAAGAAAGAAGAAAAATGGAAAATAAGAGATCAGACTGCGAAGCAATTAATATAGATATAGTAAATAAAGTCAAACCTAAAATGCCCAAAACAAGTCTTTTATATGAATTATCAGACTTTTTTAAGGTGATGGGGGATGGAACAAGAATCCAACTTTTATGGGCTTTAGAAGAAAGCGAAATGTGTGTAGGTGACTTAGCGGTAGTTTTGAATATGACAAAATCTGCTGTATCTCATCAGTTAAAAGTTTTAAGAACAGCAAAACTAGTAAAAGCATCAAAAAAAGGTAAAAACGTATATTATTCTTTAGACGACTCTCATGTAAAAGAGATTTTAGAAAAAGCGTTGGATCACGTTTGTGAATAAATATAAAAATAAAAAAAAATTTATAACCCAATTTATTGTTTTTGGTAAAATATATATACAATATGCAGACAACTCATAATAATCATTATAATTGCCTGTTTAAAATGAACATTAATAACGAAAAATTTAATTATGGTTTTTATTATGAAAAAGATTGTACTATTTCTAACAGCTATTGTGCTGTTTTGGCCTAAAGCTGTCTTTGCTCAAGATGTAACAACACTAGACACAAGCTACAAACCTAGTTTTACTGACACAGTTTTAGATGAAGACGATGAAGATGATGACCCTGTTATAGATCTAGATGACAATAGCGTATATGTTGATGGACCACGAAAAAGATACAAAGAAAGACATGCAGGTCCTTTTGTTCGTGCACCAAAACAAAACATAGAAGAACCATCAACACAGCAAAGAAGTGCTATTCAAGATTACGATCCATCAATGGGAGCACCAAATCCTAAATTTTTCTTGTTTGATGTGATAACAAAAACGGCAAAAGATGTTTATAATCTTCAAATTGAAAGAACTGATGTACCAGCAGCACTTTTAAAAGATCAACTAACTTTTAAAATGGACAAAGGTCCTCTTGAAAATGTTCACATATGGACAGCAATTCAAAGCAATTTTTCAACAACTATTCCAGAAAGAGGAGACACCGACTCCAAATTTGATGTTGGATTGATCAACATATTAATTGATGGACAATTCAAAGGTGGCAAAGAAAACTTCAGAATAATGCTCGACCCAACGCACAGAAGCAGCCACCCTGATTTTATGCAACCATTTTTCCAAGATTTATACATTGAAACACACAGAATAGCTCATACAAGCATACTAGTTGGTAATTCAAGACCAGGTGTTGGTATAGAAGGTGCTCAATCACCATATACACTTGCTTTTATAAACCGTTCTCAAATTTCAAGAAACCTTGCTAATATCCGTAAGTTTGGTATAAGAGTCAGAGGCGACTATTCACTTATGGACTACGATATGGGTATATATAGTTCTTCAACTAATTTCACCTCCTTTTTCCCTGGACATGAATTTGATGCTTGGATGAATATAAAACCCCTTGGAAAAACTGATGGTAGATTCGGGAAATTAGTAACTGGTGGTGGTATCCAATCAGGTGAAAAACATGGAATGAGTTACTATTTAACAGGAGCTTATGCAGGATACGAATATAAAAGATTCTGGACAAAATTCGAATACGCACGAGCAAATGGTTCAAACGGTGGTTCTGGTCTCACAGATAAAAGATCGCAAGGTCTTTTTGTTACTGTCGCATATCACTTAACAAAAAAACTCGAAATTTTAGCGAGATATGATCAATTTGATCCAGACAGAACGATTAGCAACAATCTTCAAAGAGAATATACACTAGGAACTAACTACTATCTGAAAGGTCAAGCACTAAAACTTATTTTTAACTATGTATATTGTCAAAACGACAATAAAGTTGATTCTCACAGATTAATGATGGGTACGCAAATATTATTGTAAAGATAGTTAAAAATCGATTTTAAAATTAACAAAAATTTTTTGTCGTTCTTTTTACTAAACATTAGCAGAAGAGAGGCAATTATGATTACAGGTATTCAATCGTTTGGTGTAATATCCCCTATTTTAAACAAACAAACTATAGACAAAACACCTCAAACCCCGATAGTAGCAAGTAAATCAACTATAAACAAACTCACAGTCATAGATGGATACAATCTTTTATCTAAGCAAATTTCTTTTGGAATCAATAAAAAGAACATAAAAAATTACAATAAAGATGAGATTGAATTTCTTGAATTTAGACAAAAATTCAGTCGTAATTTACATCAAAAATCAGTTATTGCAGCAAGAGCCTGCTGGGACTTTTTCATAAACAGCAATGAGGAAAATTTAAAAAAATATGAAATAGCACAACAAGAAGTTTCTAAAATTTACCAAGATAAAAAAACATATAAACAACTAAAATCATTATCCAAAAAGGATATAAAAAATCCTCTTCTAAAAAAACAACTATCAGCAATTCTTGATAATTTTGAAACGAAAAAAAAATATCAAAAAGACCTTCAAGAATTACGTAACTTAACAAACAACATTGCATCTAAATATAATTCTTATAAATACGAAATCGACGGAAAAAAGGTTGAAAAGTTTGAACTTGAAGAAATACTAAAAACAAGTAAAAATGAAGAATTAAGAAAAAAAGCTTACGAAGCTCTTGCAAAGCGTGGAGACGTTATCGCCGATGACATGATAAAACTTGTCAAAAAAAGAAATGAATTTGCAAAAAACTCGGTTATAACACATATTTTGAATATAAATTAAAAGACAATTACGATATCACAGCAGATGAAGTATCAGATCTTTTTGACAAACTTTCAACTGCAGCTTGGAATATATCAAAACATTCTATTGAAGAAAAAGAAGCAAAATTGCAAAAGGTATTTAATACAAATCACCTTGAACCTTGGCACTATTCTTATGTATTAGAAGAAAATCCCTTTAAACAAGCAGATGAATTTATAAAAGATGACAAAATTCTTGTAAATACAGCAAAAGAAATGTACAAATCAATGGGGTGGGATATTGATAATTTGCCAGTTACTTTAGATTTATTCCCCAAAGAAAACAAAAATTCTCACGCATTTAGCTGTGGTATAGATACAAATAAAGATGTTCGCGTTCTTGCTAACTTAAAAAATGACACCTATTCATTAGAAGTACTATGTCACGAATTAGGACACACTGTATATGATTTAGGCATTTCTCCCAAATTGCCATATTTAAATAGAGAGCCTGCATCTTATGCAATGACAGAAGCTGTAGCAAAAATGATGCAAACACTGTATATTAAAGAAAATCTTTTACAAGAAAAACTTGGTATATCAAAAGATTTGGCAAAACAACTAAAACAATATAATCTTACAAACAAAGCAAATTTTATTCAGCGTTTTGTGTTCTTATTTAAGTTTGAGAAAGCACTATACGAAAACCCAAATCAAAATATTAAAAAACTTTGGTATGATTTAAGCGAAAAATACGAAGGCATTAAATCACCCCAAAAGCAACATAATGAATGGTGCAATATTCCTCATTTTTTATCACACCCTGCATATTGTCAAAATTATTTAAGAGCAGATATTATGGCAGAGCAGCTTTACTTGTCATCAGTAAAAAAGCTAGGACAATTAACGAATAACCAAAACACTGCAAAACACCTGCAAAAACTCTTTAAAACAGGTTCATTATACCCAGAAGCAGAAACACTGCAACGCTTCACAGGCAAGCCATTAAATGTTGAAGCTTATGAAGACATATTTAAAAAATAACTACCAATTAGGATGATAATAAATTTCTATTGTGTGATTTTCTTTGAGTTTTGCATGTCCACCTTTAATGAAATTAGTTAAAGAACCAGTAGGTGGTAGTATAGTTAAAGCCCATTTCAACGGATAAACCCAAAGACTTCTGTCTTGACCATAAACCTCATACGTATCTGAAACTTTCGAAGAATCAATATTTTCAAATTTAAAATCACCAAAGATTATGCTTGCAGGAATGCCATTCATTCCACTTTTTATAATTGTTTCAACTTTTGCATAAACATAATCCCCTTTTTTTAAAACTCTTCGGGCTTGAGAATACACATCATGACAAGCAACAAAGATAATTGTCTCACCTTCTGTTATGTCTTTTTCTGACTTTATGTCAGCAATAACTCTCAATTCTATAGGTATTCTTTTTAAATCTTCATAATTGTATTTGTAGGCATTATAAGGTTTTTCAAAGCTCTTGTTTTTCAATGTATCATTGACTAACTCATCTTGCACTAAAGCATAAGACTTACTCTCAGAGCAAATAAAAAGCATAAATATTATTAGAACTAAAAACCTTAAAAATTTATTCATATTTCAACTCTTTTTTAGAACCAGTTTTTATTTTTTCCTGTAACATTCTTCTGTTTTCTTGGGAAGACAACAAGAAGTTTTGATAGTGTTCATTTTCTATATATGCATTATTAGCTAAAAAATAAGGATATTTTGTATAAATATATTCATAGATTATAGCCAATCTTTTAGACGCAAGGTTTTGTGTTGAAATAGTATCAAACCTTTTTTGAGGACAGCTTTTTTGAATAAAAGTTATTAAGCCTAAAGGGTTATATCCTGCATTGACCATAAAATCTACAGCTCTTTTATCTGATACAATTTGAAATTTTTTTGGTGCTGCTTTAATTTGCAATGCAGATAAATAACCATTGAAAAATCCTCTATAAGATTTCATTGCGGTTAAAATCCCTCTTGCTAAATATGCAGCGAGTTCATCATCATTTTGAATAAATTTATAATATTCATCATACAAAACAACTTCGCGACTCATTACCGTAGGATCAATTGTTAAAAGTGTTTGTTTTTTATTTTTGTCATAAACAAAAATGACTCTTTGCTCAATTTTATTTGCATTAAGCAATTTTGAGCCGATATTATTAACCCTTGATTGGATATTTTGTTCTTTTAAAATTTCTTTTTCTTCTAAAGAACTATTTTGAACATTAACAGCCTCCTCAGCAAAGACTATTGTTGGAACTAAAAATATAATTAAAATAGCAAGTATTTTTTTTAGCATATAATCCTCGAAATCATAAATACAAGAATATACTAACATACAAATTTTCATAAAGTTTTATAAAAAACATACAAATATGTATATGATTCAATTTTTATTTTTTGATTATGTAGTATTATAGACATGTCTTACTTTAATAAACACGGGAGATAAAACACTATGTTTCAGGTTTATACAAAAAAAAGAGGTTCTGAATTATCCAAAATCCAAGTTGGTGAATTTTCAGATTTAGAAGAAGCTTTTGATTGTGCAGAAAAAGCAATTGAAAACAAGCCTGACTTAAAATATGTTATAGAAGAAACATCAGGCCACTTTAACAGCTACGGAGAATTATTAACAGAAACAGTTGCTGAAAGCGACTAGAAATTTGATTAATAAAGTTTGAATATAAAAAGGAGAAAACAACTATGTTAACAAAAAATTCAGACATCACAACAAACTTTAGCGGTGTTGATTTTACAAAATACACATCAAAAGTTTCTGAATTTGTAAATGAATTTGCTTCAAGAGCAAACAAACAAGGTCAATTTTTAAATTGGGTAAATCTTCCAATGGAGCAACTCAAAAGAGTTGATGAAATTTACGAACTAGCTCAAAACCTAAAAAAAGCAACAAATGCTGAGAAATTAAGCGTTATGGGTATTGGTGGTTCAAAACATACTGTTGAACATATGCTTTCAATTAACGGTCTAAATGTTGCTGGTGAATCAATTGAATTTTATTCTGACGTTGATTCAGCTAGTCTTGAAAGATTTCTATACAGATTAAAAAATGACGTTACAAAATCAAACTTCATGATTGCGTCTAAATCTGGTTCAACATTTGAAACAAAAGATGGATTTTTAAGAGTTTTAAATATGCTTATTGATGCATATAAAGCTCAAGGTCAATCTGAAGAAGAAGCTAAAAAATCAGCAAATAAACATTTTATAGCTGTAACTGATGGAAACGCAGAAAAAAGCGAATTAAGAAGAACATCAAATGAAAATAACTGGCTAGGTGACTTGTTCATTCACGATGATGTAGGTGGAAGATTCTCTGCTTTCGATGATCACGCATTATTCACTTTAGCATATGCTGGAATGAAAAAAGAAGATATGAAGGCTATGTTAGAAGCAGCACAAGAAATGTCTACTCTTTCATTAACAGCTGATTTAGATATTAATGATGCATTAAAAGAAGGTATTTTCTGGGCAGATGCAAAAATGAATGGCATCGAAGCATCAGTTCACCAATACATGGGTGCTATTTTTGAAAACACAGTTTACTGGCACGCTCAAATGCAAAATGAATCAGTAAAAGATACATTAAAACAAGTGGCAAAAGTACCTGATGCAATGCACCACAGTGCAGAAGCTCATTTCAACCCAGCAAACAAACTTGTATTTGCGCTAACAGTTCCTGTAGACAATGGAGTGTGCAAAGAAAATGCTGAAGCATACATTGGCGCACTTTCTAAATCGTACGAAGTTACTGGAGCAACATTTATTGAAAAAACTGCAACAAAAGGAATGGGTCTAACTCCTAAAGCAGCTGGTGCAATGACTCAATTGAGAGCTTTTGCAACAGTTTATCAAGAAATCGTTGAAAAAATAATGACAAACAAATCATTCACTGAAGTTTTAGACAGCGTTTTGCAACCACACGTTGAATTCTACAAAAAGAATTTAAAAGGCGGAGTTGTTGTTCCTGGTAGAATTTCAAAATAATAATATTTGTTAAATGAAAAAGTCGCAGCAAAAGCTGCGGCTTTTTTATTTATTTGATTTCGCAGAATTTACCATATAATCAACATTATCTTTGTTCAATTGCTTATATTTAAAACAAGAATTTTCTAACAGATATGAAATTTTTGCATAGTTTTCAAGGCTATCAGCTGTTTTAGCCGCAATTTGAGGAGTTTTTCCTACAACCAAAGCACCATGATTACCTAATAAAAGTGCTTCTGATTGACCTAATTGACTAGCTGTTTTTTGAGCAAGCTCATCACTCCCAGCATTTTCATAAGGAGCAACTTTCAAATCATAAAAATGCTTTGTTGTATGAGGAAGAATATTAGGCAACATTGTTTTATTCGCAACCGCATACACTGTCGCATAAACAGGATGAAAATGTATAACTGAATTAACATCAGGTCTGTTTTTATATACAGCTAAATGCATAGGCGTTTCAGAAGAAGGCTTTTCTCCATCTAAAAGTTTACCATTTGAATCCAATACACTTATATCTTTTTCAGTAAGATCAGAAAATAAAGAACCTGCTTTTGAAATTAAGAATTTATCTCCAACTCTCATACTTATATTCCCACCCGAACCAGCTGTAAGATTTTTGTCTGATAGATACTTGGACTGTTTTATAAGATCCTTTTTACCTTCAACTATTTGTGGATTCTCTGATATCTCATCTTTTTCTTTTACAAACAAATCTTTATTTATTTGTTGAGAAAAAGAAATCTTGCTTGTGCCATGTTTAACATAACTACGTTTTACGATAGGATTTATATTCAAAGCGTAAATCATTTTTATCTTAACTCCAGTGTTTATTTCCATTTACTAAAAGTTCAAATAGATTTTTTTTGAATATAAACAAAATAATAATTTACAATAATTTACCGTATTAACAAAATTATTTATCTTGAAGTTTTATCTATTTGTATTAGTAAAAGGTTTTAGGATTTTGAAAATAACAAATATATATACAAAAAATTTGCGAAACAACTTTGGAGAAAACAAAATCTATATTTACTCTGATTTTGATAGAACTTTATCCCCAAACACTACTGGTGACGTTTTTTATGCAACTGACAAAAATAAAATTGAAAAAGCAAAAAACAATTTTGAGCTAATTAACAAGATACTTGAAAAATACAAAGATATAACTCTTTTTATAACAACTGGAAGAACAAATGATGAACTGAGACTAATGTATGACCTATACAAAAAACAGGGCGTAGAATTTCCTAATGCAAAATCTATTTACATAAAAGAAGGCGCAGATGAAATATTAAAAGACAAAAATATAACTAATGATTATCCATATACAATTAGCAATACAGCTAGAAATGAAAAAATAAAAAACAAAACAAACTGGAACAAAAAAGATTTAACCCAAAAAGTATTTAACATTATAAAAGAAAACAATTTGACCCCACTAGAGTGTAATTCGACCTTATCTGCCGAAAAATACGGAAAATATTCAATATTTTCAACACCAGAAAAAATTAAAAATGATACCGTACTATTTAGAAATGTAGGAGAAATGAAACTCTTTTTGGGTTTCGTAAATGAAATACCTCAAAAAAAATACGATAAAATAAAACAAGAAATATCTGAATATATAGAAAAACAAGGCATACAATACAAATTAAAAGAAAAGACACAGGACCACGAATGTAATAAATTCAGAACTATGATGTTCATGCCTGTTATCGAAAACCATATATTATCTAAAAGATATGATGTAAAAGAAAAACTAAATACAATTGATAACACAGACTTAGTTATTGTGGCTGGCGACGGAATAAATGATGTTGAAATGTTGAATCCTGTCTCTTATACAGATAAAAATAGCGAAGAAGAAATAAAAAAACTACCCTATCTTGGAATAATTGTACAAAAAGAAAATGAACCAGAGCCTGAATTAGAAAAACTAAATAGTAAATTCGGCCCAAACAGTCAATTTAAAAAACTAAAAACAATAAAAGAAGGTACCTTCGCAGAAGAAATAGAAAAAATAGCAAAAGAAAAATACGGAGACTAAAAACATTTTTTGATCATAGGAAATAGCTGTCCGAAAGAGATATTTTTCTTACATTTTTATCTATCTTTTATGTGTAAAATTTTCAAATCATTATCTTGAGCAAATTTTCTAAATTCATAAGGCAATGCATCTAAACTTCCATATACAAAAACACCTGTAATTAATGGATTACATAAGAAAAACTCATTATATTTTCTGCCATCAATTCTTTCAGAAGCTTCAATATACCCTTCTGCTTTTTTAAATTTAGATAAAGCTTTCTCATTATTTTCAAATGCCAAATCACACATTTGCTTATAGTCGTCATCTGAAAGCTTATATTTGTTTTTTACAATATTAGGAAAATAACTCAATATTTCAGAAGAATTTTGAAGACATCCCGCTCCAAAATTTTCAATATTTTTATCAAACCCAGAAGCCAAATCGAACATTGCCCCACCTAAAAGGTCTTCATAATCATTAGTTAAAACAAACCCATAAGTTCTAAAAGGTTTGAAATCATTACTAGATAAAAAAGAAGCACTAAAAATCTTATTTGAATTTGAATTAAACAACCTATCTATTTTGGTTGCTTTTTTATCAACAGGAATAAGACCGGCAACTTCTATTCCTGCAGAATGCAACATAACTTTGGGATTATTTTTGTTTCTAATATTGTATTCTACAATCTTATTTGTTGTTCCATCTTTGAATTTCTTTATTATAAATTTTTGACTGTCAAAATTATCCTGAGGAAGAATATTAGTATTTTGTTTCAAGTAATCAACATTTTTTCTAATGAGTTTTAGCTTTTTTAAAACATTAGAATGCAAAATTTGAGAATGCAGAACATTAAATAACTCAAAAGCGTTTCTATATCTTAAACTTAAAGCCAAATCATATACAGATGAATCATTTGATTTATCAAGAATTTTTCCACTTGCATTAATGATCTTACAGATTTTATTTTGTTCTTCGTAAGTTAAATTGTATTTATCTAATTCGTAAATACTTTGAAAAGCTTTTTGTTCATAAAATGTTTTGATTGAATCATTTTTAGATGGCTTGTTATTTTTCAATATAGATTCACATATATTCAAAACTAAATTATCAGATTTGTTAAATTGAGAGAAATTATTAACTTTTTTCAGACCTCTTAAACTATCAACAACCAATGGTGACTCCTCAGAAAAACGTTCCCTCAAATCTTTTTTTAGTAATTCTGCCTCATCTGAAGAAGCAGGAAAAGTTGGAAATATTTTTTTTATTTTTGAATCAAAAACTTTAACATTAGAAGAGTTTATAAGTTTAAAATATTCAAACTTTGTATTTGTATCCAAATCATTAATACCATTTGCAGACATAAGCTTTTCTATCATTTGGTCAGATAAAGAAGCAACACATTTGATCTGAGGAGAATTAAAACCATCTTTAACTAGATACATTAAAAGATTCTTTTTTTCAGGTACAGATAAAATAAGCTTTGATATTTTCATCAAACTTGCAGCATCTTTAAAATTCGCATTATTAACAACATAAGTTAAAACTTCATTGAATGATTTTATGTCAACTTGAGGTTCTTCTAGCGTATATTTAGAACTATCCGCAATAAGAACGGAGTTCAAATCATTATTTTTTGAAAAAAATTCTATATTGTTAATCAATTTATCAAAATTTCTTGATTCGCCTCTCGTCTCTTTTGTTATTACATGCTCAACAAGGTTCAACTTATTATGACCTTCTAGACGATTCATCGAAGATATTTTTTCTAACTTAGACAAAATACTTTTTTTAGTAACCTGTGGATAACTAGCAACAGTATTATTAAAAAAAGCAATATCTGACTTTTTAACAAAATCATAATCACTGTAGTCTTTATCTTTTAATCTCGACTTAAAAAAAACATCTGATGTAAAGACATCATTTTTTTTATATGTCGATAGTTTATTTGAGTTGTTATAAATTTTTATATTTGAATAAGAATTAAAATTTATAGGTTTCATCATCATTGTCCGTCTTTATATCCGCTTTATAAATAGCAACACATGGTCCACACCAATTACCATCTGCATCTTTTTTTTCTAATAAATTCCCTTCTAACAAAATTGTATCTAGATTTTTCGTCCCATTTTTAACCAAAAAGTCATGCACTTCAGCAGAATGTCTGTTATATTCAGGTAGAAAAATTTCTTTGTAATGATACTTCCCAATTTTATTTTGCAAATCAAAATAAGCATATAAAATGTTATTATTTTTATATTTTTCCATAAATTCTTTTGATTTTTTGATTAAGCCTTTAGAATAAGAGCCTTCTAGCATATTCCAATATAGACCAGTAACAGGATTTTTTAGAGTATTATCATTATACAAACGGACTCTTTTTTGTGCATGGTTCATTTTTATTCTTAGTTTTTCAATATTCATTAAATCTTTTTTGACCTGAGGATTTAAAGCTTTACTTTTTAACAAACCATATGCATCTTTGTAAATCAAATCATTTTCTATTTTTTGTTTCAAGTTTCTATTTCTTTTATACTTATCAAAAACAATTTGAACGTGTTTTTCATAATAATCAGCTTTCAATTTCAAATGTTCTTCAAAAAGTTTATCCGCTTCTTTCAAATTTAGGCTATCAGTGTTTTCAAGTTGTTTTAGATATACTAATAAAGCATTTTCTTCAAAATTCTGAATATTGGAATAAGCTAAAAAATCAGGATGTTTGTATTTTATTTGCCCTGTTTCGTTCAACGCCGTCATTTCTTCAAAAGTTTTTGATGCTCCATAATCAACAACTTTTGCAATGCCATTTTTATCTACCAATATGTTATAAGTAGTTAAATCCCTATGTAGAATTCCTGCCTCATCCAGTATCAACAAATCACTATATAACTGAGATAGAACTTTTTTATTTAAGTTATGCAAATTTGCATCAAGTTTTTTCCCATCAATAAACTCTGCCGCAATCGTATTTACAGAATCATTTAACTTAGAATACCCGATCAACCGTAATCGATTTTTAAAACTTTTAGGTAAAGAGGATAAAATTCTCACTTCATTATCAAAATCTTTGGAAATCTGTTTAACGACACCTTTTTCAATACCTGAATCCTTATGTTTTACTTTAATAATTAAAGAAGAAGGACCTTTACCTACCTTATAAACTTTGCTATTAGAACTTATTTCAAAAAAGCAATCTGAATGGTTATTAGACTCAAAAAAACTTTTATATATTTCATTTTTTTTCTTTAAGCCAGGCTCTAAAAAAAATACTTCTGGTTTATATTTAGTTAAACTAACAGTATCTTTATCCTCTTTTTTAGCACCAAAGGAAACATTACTATAAAAATTAGAAAAAAGATTTGGGCCGGATGTCTTTTGAAGAAAAGAATCAGCTTTAATTAAACTATTGGCAGGTTTAAAAACACCTGTTATCATCAAATACCCTCAATGTTATTATAATCGGAGTAAAAAACAAAAAAAATTTTTTTTGCTATTAATAACAAATTTTTCTGTTTAGAGTTTTTAGTAAAAAATAACTACTCAAATTGTAAATTAGTTATATTACAAGCTTCATATATTTTTCAAAATATGATATTTGTAATAGAATTAGAAAAAGTAGAGAAATAAGACTTGGGTATGAAAAATATAATATCAGCAAAAGATGCAATAAGTTTAATAGATAATGGTTCTTCTGTGATGATTGGTGGTTTTTTAAGTTGTGGTGCACCTGATAAGTTGATTGATGAACTTGTCCATCAAAATATAAAAGACCTAACAATGATTTCTAATGACACATCATATCCCGATGCAGATAAAGGAAAGCTGATAGTAAATAAACAAGTAAAAAAACTTATAACATCTCATATTGGAACAAATCCTGAAACAGGAAAACAAATGAATTCAGGAGAACTAGAAGTAGAACTTGTTCCAATGGGAACACTTATTGAAAAAATCAGAGCAAAAGGCACAGGTCTTGGAGGAGTTTTAACTCCAACAGGAGTAGGGACTGTCATCGAAGAAGGCAAAGAAACAATGGAAATCGATGACAAAAAATATATCTTTGAAAAACCTTTGGGCGCAGATTTTGCTTTGATATATGGAACGAAAGTAGATAAATTCGGAAATGTTGCATTTTTTGGAACAACAAGAAACCTAAATACAATAATGGCAACAGCTGCTAAAACAGTTATTGTTCAAGCAGATGAAATTGTTGATTGCATTGATCCTAATGAAGTAGTAATCCCAGGACTATTTGTGGATTATATTGTTGCAAGGGAGGAAAAATAAATGGAATTAATCACTGAAAAAATCAAAAAAGAGCAAAATTCTAAATATGCAACTAATCCTCTTGCAAATGATAAAGAATTATCAAAAGAAAGAATTAGAGAAATTATTGCAAAAAGAGCCGCAAAAGAATTCAAAGAAGGTGACGTTGTAACCTTAGGAATAGGTCTTCCTACTGCCGTTGCAAATTATGTTCCGGAAGAAAAACACGTAATTTTTCAGTCTGAAAATGGTCTTTTAGGTGTAGGTAAATCGCAAAAAGGAGACACCCCTGATACGAGAGTCATAAATGCAGGTGGTGGATTTGTAGAAGCTAAGTATGGAGCTTGTTTTTATGATTCCCAAATGGCATTTACAATGATGCGCGGTGGTCATATTGATGCAACTGTTTTAGGTGCTCTTCAAGTTGACGAAGAAGGCAGTCTAGCAAGCTGGATGATTCCAGGTAAAATGGTTCCAGGAATGGGTGGTTCAATGGACCTTGTAGTAGGAGCAAAAAAAGTTATTGTTGCAATGGAACATCTATCAAAAGGTGCAATCAAAATTGTAAAAAAATGCAACCTTCCTTTAACTGCCTATAAAGAAGTTGATATGATTATCACTGAGCGTTGTGTTTTTGAATTTAAAAATGGAGAAATGACACTAACAGAAGTAAATCCAATGTTTACAATAGAAGACATAAAAAATTCTGTTACTGCTGAATTCACTATCAGTAAAAACTTAAAATTTATGGATGTTTAAGCTCTATTTGAAAAAGCCTGTTTTGTAATAC
The DNA here is from genome assembly GCA_944322545.1 of Candidatus Gastranaerophilales bacterium. GTDB lineage: Bacteria > Cyanobacteriota > Vampirovibrionia > Gastranaerophilales > Gastranaerophilaceae > Limenecus. Next base: position 18,091 of record CALUPF010000020.1, on the reverse strand, counting down.
AAAAGATTGCCACCAAGACCTTCTACAAAACAAGATGTTTCTTTGTCTTCATTTTTAATATAACCAGTTATAACTTTTTTTATTCTCGGATAGCATATTTCAGAACAAATATTTTCTTCATTGTTTGTACATAAAATAAATCTTCTTTGTGTTTTTTCTTTTTGATTCAGCTCTAGCACTGCTTCACCAGTAGTTCCTGAACCGGCAAAAAAGTCTAATATTAAAGCATCATTAGGAAGATGAACAATTGAAAGTAAATGCATTACAAGTTCTTTAGGCTTCGAATAAGTAAAATTCAGCCCCATTGTTTTTAGATGATCAGTTCCTTTGCGATTTAAAAACTTTTTATCTGTTAAAAAGTTTCTAGGCTTAACACCTTTTTCACTTCTTTGAGAATAGTAGCTTTTTGTATAAACATTGTATTTTGCCTTTTTGCCATTTTCATCCACTAAAGGAGAATTTTTTGTCTGTTTAAAAACTAACAAATCCTTTTGTTTAAGATATGTTTCATAACTCCAGCGCCAAACTTTATCATTTTTTGATTTAGGACGAACAAAAGCAGCATCTGATATTTTCTCAGGGAAAACAACTCCTGGGGGAATCAAATAACTACCGTCTGGTGCTTTTATAAAATAACGCTGATTGATACAACCTCGTAAAGGATCTAAAGATGCTTGATAAAAAGCAACATCATCACGATATTTGCCATATTCATCAGATTTTTTATATAAGGATTCATCTGCATGTTCATAAAAATTCTCAGGATTCAAAGAATTTTTATCTTTAGCATAGCAAATAATATAATCACATGACGGAGCAAAATGACTACCCTTATCACTTGCAGACTTAGACAATCTAGTAATAATCGTCAAAAAATTTTCACGTCCAAAGATTTTTTCACAAACTAAATTCAAATTAGAAAGTTCTTTTTCACCAATACTTATAAAAATCACACCAGAATTACTCATCAAATCTTTGGCTAATAAAAGTCTTTTATACATAAAATTCAGCCATTTTGAATGAATACAACTATCGTTTTTGGTCACCCAACAATCGTTATATTTAAAATCGTTCTTACTACCTGTGTTATATGGTGGATCAATGTATATAAAATCAACTTGATTAAAATAGGACTCTTTCAACACAGTCAAAGAATGAAAATTATCTCCTTCTATAAGTAGGTTAGCAACAGAATCATCCGTTTTAATAGCCTTGCTTTTATCTTCAACAATTATTGGTTTATTTTTTTGACACAATAAAACAATATCTTCTTGCTCTGATTCATCAGCCCAAACAAGACCATATTCCTTATTTGAAAGCAACTTATCTTTTTGCTCAATTAAAGCAATCAATTCTTTTTTTGTTAAGCTTTCATATTTTTCATTCATAAAATCAAAAACTAACTAACTTTTTTTAAAATTAACGATGTATTAATACCACCAAATGCAAAATTATTAGACATAATAATATCTGTATTCATTTGACGACCTTGGCCTGTTATGTAGTCTAAATCAGCACAATTCTCGTCAACTTTATTCAAATTTATCGTCGGTGCGAACCATCCATCATTCATCATTTTAATAGATAAAATTGCCTCTATTGCCCCACAAGCACCTAGAGTATGACCAGTGTAGCTTTTTATAGAACTTATTGGAACTTTCCTTTTAAAAATATCATATGTAGCAACAGACTCTGCAACATCACCTTGCATAGTAGCTGTGCCATGTGCATTTATGTAGCCGATTTTATCTGGAGAAATATTAGCATCTTTTATAGCTAAAGCTAATGCTGAACCCATTGTTTCATGATTTGGATTTGTAATATGACTACCGTCGGTAGAGGTTCCAAAACCAATTATTTCAGCATATATTTTAGCACCTCTTTTTTTAGCGTGCTCATATTCTTCTAAAATTAAAGTTCCGGCTCCCTCTCCTAATACAAGCCCGTCACGATTTTTGTCAAATGGCGATGGAGTCAATTTAGGAGTGTCATTTTTTAGACTTGTAGCGTATAACGTATCAAAAATAGCAATATGTGAAGGATGCAACTCTTCAGCACCTCCTACAATCATCACTTTTTGATAACCGTTTTTAATCGCTTCATAGCCATATCCTATACCCATTGAACCAGATGTACAGGCTGTAGATGAAGGAATTAGCCTTCCCTTAGTTTTGAAATAAAGAGAAATATTAACAGTTGTAGTTTGAGGCATCATTTTTACATATGAGCCTGAATTCACACAACGAACTTTTTTTTCAACCTGCATAGTATAAAAATCAATAATCGATTCTAAAGAACCAGAAGATGATCCATAACTAACACCAGTATCCCCATTTGATATGCAATCTTCACCTAAAAGCCCAGCATCTTTTAATGCCAATTCAGAAACAGCTGTACTATATATAGCAACTTGTCCCATAGTTCTTAGAATCTTACGATTAAAATGCTCAGGAGTAACAAAACCTCTCACAGGAGCACTCAAACGAGTATTCATATTCTCAAACTCGTCGAGCTCTTTTGAATATACAACACAATTTTCAAACTTTTTTAAATTCAAATAAGCTTCATCGACATCACTGCCTAATGGGCTCGCTAAAGCCATTCCTGTTACAACGACTCTTTTCAAGAATACAATCCCCCATTCACAGAAATTACTTGTCCTGTTATATAAGCAGCATCTTCACTCATCAAATAGTTAACTAAACTAGCAACTTCTTTTGGCTTACCTAATCTTTTCATTGGCACCATTTTTTTCGCTTCGTCAACAGGAAGATCTTTTATCATATCAGTTTCAATGATACCAGGAGCAACACAATTGACAGTTATTCCTCGCTTTGCAAGTTCCAAACTCAAAGCTTTTGTTGCACCAATAATTCCGGCCTTTGAAGCACTATAATTAACCTGTCCTTTATTCCCAGCAAGACCTGAAATAGAAGACATTGTAACTATTCTTCCTTTTACCCTTTTTTCTATCATCGGAAAAACAATTGGTTTTAAAACATTATAAAAACCACCCAAATTAGTATCTAAAACATCATCCCATTCTGATTCTTCCATTATAGGGAATATATTGTCTTTAGCTATGCCAGCATTTAAGACAACGCCATAATAAACACCATTTTCTTCTATATCTTTTTTTAATGTATCAAAACATTGTTGCCTGTTTTTTATGTCAAACTGAACACATCTCACATCGACATTGAAACCTTTAATTTCTTCGCTCAGTTGTGTTAACTTTTCAATGTTTTTTACACAGTGAAGAACAATATTAAAACCATTTTTAGCAAGATATAAAGCTATTTCTTTTCCTATTCCCCTGCTAGATCCAGTTACAAGAACCCATTTATCCATATACAATCCTATATATTAATTTTCCCAGCATCCTGTGGCTGATAGACATTTACAGTCGCTCTAGCACATTCCTCATTATTATTATAGATAAAACAATCAAACGAAACAAGCTCGTTATCCTCAAACACTTGACTAGCTGTGATTATGTAGGTTTTTCCAAGTTCAAACTTTTCAATACTTGTTTTATATAATCTACTACCTAAAAGAAAACCAATTTTCGGTTCTGTCTGGTGATTTTTAAAATAAGCAAAACAGCCTACTGTTTGAGCCATAAATTCTATACCAGAAATAGAAGATATCCCCTGTATAGATCTGTCATAAAGAATCTTATTCTCGGTAATTGTAACAGAAGCTTTCACTGTGTTTTCGTCAATGTTAACATCCAATAATTCATCAATAAAAATCATTGGTGCATCATGAGGCAATATCTTTGACAAATCATATTTTAAACTCATTCTACACTCCCTAAGACAACTACAGCATTTGAACCGCCAAAACCAAATGCATTATTCACACAGTTTTTAAGCTTTTCTTTTTTTTGATTTCTTTCTACAAGATTTATTTTAGGCAAACTATCATCATAACCCCCATCATAACAGTGAGGAAGTAGGTAGCTTTGTGGATTATATTTTTTATCTAACATCGCACAACACAAAGCTGACTCAATTGCAGCAGCTGCCCCTAGACAATGTCCAGTAAGTGCTTTTGTTGATGAAGCAAAAACTTTATTTTTAAACACATTAAACACAGCATTCGCTTCCATCAAATCATTACTTAGTGTACCTGTACCATGCAAATTAATGTAATCAACATCATCTACAGAAATATTTGCATCAACTAAAGCATTCTTTATTGCTATTGAAGCTTGTGTACCATCAGGATCAGGAGTCGCACTATGATATGCATCAGAAGTTTCACCAATCCCTTTGATTTCAACTATTGGGCTATTTGAAGACTTTTCAAGAATAAACAAAGCTCCACCTTCTCCAATATTTATACCTTTTCTATTTTTACTAAATGGGATAGATTTTTCATCAGACAAAACTTCTAATGAATGGAATCCATACACAGGCATTTTGCATAACGAATCAACAGCACCACAAACAACAGCATCACAAATGCCAGATTCTAAAAGTTTTTTTGCAGTAGAAAAAGCTTTCACACCAGACGTACATGCAGTAGAAACGCCACTATAATAACCTTCCAAGTTTAAATATTTGTGTAAAAAACCAGCAGGATTTCCAATTTGAGAATGGTCAATATCACCTGACTTTTCAAATTCATCAACGCCTGAATTAGTATTTCCAATTACTACACCAATTTTATTTTTAGGATATTTTTTAATCAAGTTATCAATATCATTTTTTATTTGATTAACGCAATGCAAAAGAATTCTATTACATCTTAAATTGTATTTATCGTTATTTATTTCAGGAAGGCGTGTAAATATCTTGCCCAAAGGGAAAATTTTACCTTTGACCATATCAGAACAATCTGTAAGCATATTATTTTGCCCAAGCAAAGCTGTTTGAAAAATTTGCTCTATACTATCGCCAAGATTACAAATTGCACTATACGACGTTATATAAATACCAGACATAAAACTCTTGTCTCTTTTTGATTAAAACAACATTTTATAATAAGATTTATATTAGCATAACTGAATTAATTGAGTCGAGTGACTGTTTGGAAATATTAAAGTGAAATTTTGTATAAAAAAATATGCCTATATAACAGAAGAAAATACAGACGTATCTTTTTTAGAGCCAATGATTAGAAGAAAGCTTTCGGCTTTAGACAAAATAGCAATGTGCGCACTTAATAACTGTTATGAAAACAAAGACGTAAAAATGATATTTTCCTCACATTATGGAGAATTAGACAGATTAAGAAAACTCGTACAACAATATACAACAGAAAACGAAGTTTCGCCTACTACTTTTAGTTTTTCTGTTCATAATAGTGCTATTGGACAATTTTCTCTTATAAATAAAATCAATGAAAGCTACAATTCAATCTCAGCAGAAAACGACTCATTTATATCAGGGTTAACAGAAGCAATAATCTCAGCTAAAGAAAAAGATGTACTGTTTTGCTTTTGTGACACAGAAAAGAAAAAAGAAGCATTTGCTTGTTTAATATCAACTAACAATGAAATAAAAGATTATGAATTGTTCATCAAAGAACATAACAATGAAAAACATAATGAATTTGATGATTGCACAAACTTTTTAAATTTCATTGAAAAAAGAAAAGATGTCTTTAAAAGTCAAAACGGATTATTTGAGATAAAAAGAATTGAGGATATAAATTGAAATTAAAAGCTTTAATAAGAAGTTTAATTGTTATATTTCTATTTGGCTTTTTTGGAATTGGTGCATTAACCATAAACTATTTAATCTTTCCAATAGGTGGTCTTTTTCAAAAAAAAGAAAACAAAAAACTTTTTTATAGCAACGTAATACACAAAACTTGGAAATTTTTTACTGATATGATGGTAAAAACAAACACCATTAAAATCACTTTAGCGAACGAACAAGTCCTAAAAAACATTTCAGGAAAAATAATTGTAGCAAACCACCCTAGCTTCATAGATATAGTTATACTAATAGGACTTTTACCTAAAACAGTTTGTATAGCAAAAAGAGAAATAAAAAAGAATGTATTTATGGGGAATATAGTAAAATCCTTATACCTAATAAATGATGAGGACAAACAAGATTTACTCAAAGAATCAGCAGAAATTTTAAATCAAGGCTTTAACATAGTAATTTTCCCAACAGGAACTAGAACTCAAGAAGGTGAAACTCTCAAACTGCATAAAGGTGCAGCAATGATGGCGTTACACACAAAAACTGATATCGTTCCTATTTTCATAAAAACTGATAAAAAGTTCCTTGCTAAAAACCAAAAAATTTATGAAGCTTCAGATTGTGAAATTGAATATAAAATCACCGTAAATGAAACGATAAAAATAGAAGACTTTGCAAAACAAGACTTAACTGAAATCCAATTAAGAAACAGAATAAACGCAGATATTAAAGAAAAAATATCCTCATAACCATCAAATTGACTTTACTACGCTATTAGGCTATAAATATAGAATTAGAATAAGAGGTCTGGGAACTTGGCAAATACTGAATTAGAAAACGAGTTAAAAAAACTCATTATTGATGCTCTTGAATTAGAAGATATCTCTCCAGAAGAGATAAAAACTGACGAAGCTTTATTCATTGACGGTCTTGGCTTAGATTCAATAGATGCACTCGAGCTAGGTATGGCATTAAAAAAGAAATACAATTTGAAAATGAGTGACAATAAAGAAGAAAACAAAAAGTACTTCTATTCAGTAAAAACACTTGCTGAATTCATTGATAGTCAATCAAAATAAAATTTTATGTAAATTAAGATAGTGATGAATATGAACAATAAATTTACCAAAGAAGAAATATACGAAGAATTAAAAAATATACTCATCGATGATTTTGAAATTGATGAAGATAAAATTGTGCCTGAGGCAAATTTATTCGAAGATCTTGAATTTGACAGCATTGACGCTGTTGATTTAGCTGTTCGTTTGCAAGATTTCACAAAACAAAAAATTTCACCTGAAAACTTTAAACAAATTAAGACAATAAATGACGTCGTAGACGCAGTAGACGGACTACTTCAGTAGTTTTGAAAGTCATATATGGAATCGATTAAAAAATTCATTAAAAAATATCATTTCATTTTTTCGTTGTGTTTTAGTTTTTTTATTATTCTGCTTTTTCATTTTACGAGGATAAAAGAATTGAAAATTTATCCGGTATTTATGAATTTGATAATTTTTTGGATCTTTTTTTCTTCATTGTTCAACGAAGAAACTATAATACAAAAATTTGCAAAACTAACTGAGGGAGAACTTAACGAGCCAACAAAAATATATACCAAAAATCTAACTTATATTTGGTGTGTATTTTTATTTATCCAATTTGCAATTTCTGTTATAACGTGTTTTTTATCTGACAGAATATGGATAATATACAATGGTTGTCTTTCTTATTTTTTCCTTGGATGTTTTTTTGCGATAGAATATATCTTTAGAATATGGTTCAAAAAAAAGCACAATTCTTAATTAAAGTGGACTTGGTTGTATGAATTTTTTCGAAATTTATGATAAAGAAGAATACAAAGATCTATTTGTTGTTAAAAATGAAGACAAATTTTATACGATTGCGGAAATTCTGTCTATAATTAGCCCAACAATAAAAAAATTAAAAGCAAATGATTGTGATAAAGTTTTAATTCTATCACAGAATCATTTTGATTTTTTACTCAACTTTCTTTCTGCTATTTTTGCACAAAAAGAGATTTATCTGTTATCAGATCCTAAAAAAGCTCAAATGCTGAATTTTGATTTCATAAAACTGGAAAATTTTGTAATACAAGAAGTAAATGAACAACAAACAGCAGCAAAAATAGAAAAACTAGATTTTGACAAAGTCTTAATTAATCTTTTTACATCAGGATCTAGTGGAAAACCGAAACATATCATAAAGTCACTAAAAAATTTAATTATAGAATCTTTAGATACATTTAAAGGATATGCTAATAGCTTACATGAAAAAAAATTATTAGTTTCAACATCTACATCGCCACATCATATGTTTGGTTTGGTTTTTTATATAGTTATTCCACTATGTCATCTCAAAAACCTCATTATTGATACGAAAGAAGTTTTGTACCCTGATAGTGCAGATTTAAAAGACAATATTTTTGTTTCAACGCCATCTTTTTTAGAAAAATTTGAAAAATACAATGTGGAGCTTAATAAGCCTCCTTATTTAATATATACAGCCGGAGATAAATTAAAAGAACACGTTTTTAAATATTTCACAAATAAAAACATTCAAGTTTGTGAAATCTATGGTAGCACTGAAACAGGAACTATTGCATATAAAAACTTTTATGAAGATAATTTGAGATGCTTTGACCTTGTTAACATAACAACGAACGAAGAATCTCAAATTGTTATAGAATCTCCATATTTTAGACCAGAAAATATAACATTAGGGGATATTATTCAACTAAAAACAAAAAATGAATTTATTTTAGGAAAAAGAAGCGACAGAATTTTAAAGATTCAAGAAAAAAGAATTAGTGCCCAAGAAATTGAAGAACTAATCAACAAAACAGATTTTGTTAAAGATTCCTATTGTTTTAAGTATGATGAAAAACTTGCTTGTGCTGCAGTTTTATCGCCCAAAGGACTTGAGTCGCTACTAAAAAATAAAATAGAAACAATAAAAACTCTAAAAAAACAAATCAAAAAATATTCTGAAATAATCCCACAACGCTGGAAATTTCTTTATGAAATACCTAAAACACAAACAGGAAAAATTGATTCTTTAAAAATAAAATCAATTTTTGACAAAAATATTTCTTTGCCCGTAATCAAACAAATCACAGAAAAAGAAAATGAAGCATCTATAAAAATGGTATTTCCCAAAAGCTGCAATTTCTTTGAAGGGCATTTTAATAAATTCCCTATATTACCTGGGGTAATCCAACTATACTTTGCAAATATGCTCACACAAGATATTTTCAAAATAAAAATCAAAGAAAGTCCAATAAAAAAAATGAAATTTTCTCATCTTATACGCCCAGATGCAGAAATAGATTTAATTATAAAAATAGAAGGTAAAAATATACATTACCAATACAATAAAAATGAGCAAATATGCTCATCAGGAGTTTTAACACAGGATTAAACAATTATGAAAAAAATTACAACTAAAAGCGAAATAGAAGTAGAATTCTACGATCTAGACCCAATGAATGTAGTTTGGCATGGAAACTACATAAAATATCTTGAAAAAGCGAGATGCGATTTGCTAGAAAAAATAGGATACAGCTATGAAGATATGAGACAAGAAAAAATAGCATATCCAATTGCCACAATGGAGCTAAAATTTATCAAATCTGCACAATTCAAACAAAAACTTATTGTTGAAACAACACTAGAGAGTCTTGAACCTGCATTGATAATAAAATATGTTATAAAAGATAAAACAACTGGAGATAAGCTATTTAAGGCAAAAAGTATGCAAATTTGTGTAGATATTGAAAAAAAACAATCTATTTATAAAGCGCCAGAAAAATTCTTAAAGAAAATAGAGGATTTTCAAGTATGAAAAAAATTTGTATTTATCTCACAATTTTTATATTTATATCAATATCACACTTTGTAATTGCACAAGAAACTTACAAAAATCCAATTACAGCGACTTCTGTTGTATCAAAAATGCCTGATTTTAGAAGTACAAAATGTACATTTACACAAAATAAATATATGAAAACATCAAAAATCAATTTGAACTCTAAAGGCAATTTTGAATTTATTAAAGACGAAGGCGTTATATTTGAAACGACATATCCTGTTCAATCTACAACACAATATACAGCAACACATAACAAAAACATTAATGGAATAATAAAAGCAATCACTAGTAATAATTACACTTATCTTGATAAAAACTTTAATCTTTATTACCAAAAGCCAACTGACAAACTTTGGATACTAGCTTTGACACCTAAAAATATAAAGCAAGGTGCTGGAGAACTAATATCAATTTTAATAGCAGGAGAAACCCAAAATAATATTGGAACAATAAAAAAAATGGAAATAAATACAAAAATTTCTAAAACAACAATCTCATTTAGTAATTGCAGGTAAATTATGAAAAAAAATCTGATTTTAAATATATTGAGAACAGCCTTTTTTATAGTTTTTGTTTTGCTTTTAACAATTACACTAATAAATCCTAAAAAGACACAAACAAATATTTTAAAAGCTATAATTTCAGATTATCAAAACGATGAAATATTAATTGATTTAAGTCAAAAATATTCAGGCAGACTAAATGTAATTATAGAATCAGAAGATCTGCAAAAAATAGCAAAAGTAAAAACAGAATTTCTAGCAAAAACAGATAAAGATGCTTTTAAAAAAGATTTTTCTAGCTCTGACCAACTTGAAGAATTTATAAACACATATAAATATTTCAATGCAAACCTGTTATCCCCATCAACTAGGGAGAAAATTGAACAAGACAACACAGAAGAAGTTAAATTAGAAAGCATAGAAAGGCTTTATAACCCATTAAGTATAAATATTATTCCATTAGAAGAAGATCCTTTTTTACTATTCAATAACTATATTGAACACCTTCCATCATCGCAAACACAAATTCCTGTTGAACACAACGGAATATTTTATGAAATCATAAACTTGAATTTAAAAAACAATATTGCATTATCACCATCTTTATTAAACACAGAAATAAAAAAAATAGTAGAACTATCAAAAGATTTAGAACAAAAAAATCAGGGAGTAAAAATACACTTAGCAGGCTCCCCTATTCACACATATTATGCAAGCTCTAAATCAATGACAGAAATAAATGTCATTTGTGTTTTATCTTTACTATTTATAACAATCCTTTGCAAATTATATTTTAAAACACTTAAAATTCTTATACCTATTTTTATAAGCCTGACATTAGGAATGTTATATGGATATTTTGTAACCTCATTGTTTTTCGACTCAATACATATACTTACATTTGTATTTTCAACAACATTAATTGGCATTTGTGTTGATTACTCGCTACACTATTTTGCACATAACAAAGATATAAAAAGCATAATAAAAAGCCTTTCTGTTAGTATGATTACTACTGTTTGTGCATTTTTAATGCTTTTATTTTCACAAATCGAATTGTTAAAACAAATTGCAATTTTCACTGCAACAGGACTTTTTAGCGTATATTCATTTGTTGTATTGTTCTATCCCATAATCTGCAAAAACTTATCTGTCGATGAAACAAACAGTTCGTTTATTGAACTGATTTTTTCTAGCCAAATCAATAAAAAAGTCAAAATAACTTTTGCTTTAATATGCGCTTTAACAATGATAATAGGTCTTTCAACAATAAAATTCAATGACGACATAAAAGATATGTATAAACCGCCTAAAAATCTAATTGAATCAGAAAAATTGTATTCTCAAGTATCTAACAACACGTCAACAACAGGATTTATCATAATAACAGATTCAGATATGCAAAAAATCCTTGAAAAAGAAGAAAAAATCACAAAAAATATACCAGAAGATAAATACATATCATTAAGCAGATTTTTACCTTCTAAAAAAATGCAGCTTAAAAATCAAAGATTAAAACACTATTTATATACAAAAGAACTTAACAACTATGCAACATTTTTACCTGAATCAAAAAGAAATAAAATAATTAACTCAAAACCTCGTCCAGGATTTTTGACAGAAAAAAGAATTCCTGATGAAATAAAAGAAAATTTTATAATTTCTGATAATCAATCAATAATTTTCGTAAAAGAAATGGACAATGAATGGTTTAACAAAATATCTCAAATTGATGGAATAAGATACATAGAATTAAAAAAAGAAATCTCATCTAAAGTTAAAACTTGTAGAGAAAACTGTATAAAATTATTTTTACCAGCAATATTGGTTTTATACATTATTCTTTCTTGTTTGTATAATCCGATTAATGCGTTTAAAATCACAGCACCTTCTATCATTGGTGGCTTATTCACAATAGGTATATTAAGTATTTTTCATGTAGATATCAATTTATTTCACATACTTGCATTGTTTTTGATAATCGGTTTTAGTCTGGATTATTCAATATTTAGATTTAGCTCTAACCAAAACTCTATACAAACAAATTCAGCAGTATTAATTTCTTGTGCAACCACTGTATTTTCATTTTTACTACTTGCTTGCACAAGTTTTAAACTCATAAGCTCGTTAGGTCTAATTTTGGGTCTTGGTCTTATCAATTCATATATTTTAAGTCTTTTACTAATAAAACAAAAAGAAATATAATAAAGTTCAAATAGAATAATTGGAAGTTAAAAATGGAAGAAAATATAACAAAACCGAGATATAGAAGAAAAAACAAAAACAAAACATCAAGAGTTGATGCATTGACTGAAGCACAAAAAATTGCATTTGCTCCATTCACATTTCAAACAGTCGCTTGCCTTTTAGATTTGGGCATATTAGAACAACTATCAAAACAACCTCTTACAAAACAAGAAATAATGGAAAAATGCAACGTATCAGAATATTGTATTGAAGCTTTATTTGATGCTTCACTATACATTGGTCTCATTGAAAAAAATTGTGAAAATAAATTTCTTATAACGCCATTAGCAGAAACATTTTTATATGATGAGATGACTAAAGTAAATTTCAATTTTATGAAAGATGTATGCTACTTAGGTGCTAATGAAATGCTAACATCATTCAAAGAAAGTCGACCAGCCGGTCTTCAAAAATATTATTTCGATTCTCAAACAATATACTCAAAATTACCAGAACTACCAGAAAAGATGAAAAAAAGCTGGTACGAATTTGATCATTATTATTCTGATGACTGTTTTTCAGAAGTGTTAAACATTATTTTTAACCAAAAAACCGAAAAAATATTTGATATCGGTGGTAACACAGGAAAGTTTGAAAAAGCTTGTCTAGAATACGATAAAAACTGTGAAATTACGATGATTGATTTACCTGAAAATATTGAAGTTGCAAAAAAGAATTTTGATAACCCAAGATGCAAATTTTGGAGCACAAATGTACTAGAAAAAGAAAACACTCTACCTGATTTGAGCGGAGCTGTTTTTATGAGTCAATTTTTAGATTGTTTTTCAAAAGAACAAATTCAAAATATTCTTAAAAAGATCTCTCAAAAAAGTAACAAAGATATAAGAATATTTATTCTAGAACCATTTATTGATAAACAACAATTCTCTGGTGCATCTTATGCACTATCACATATTTCACTTTATTTTACTTGTATGGCAAATGGCAAAAGTAAAATGTATAACGAATCAGACTTGAAAGAAATAATTGAAAGTTCAGATTTTAAAATCTCAAAAATATATCAAGACATAAGCAAACATGATTATACGCTATTGGAGTGTATAAAAAAATGAAATGGTATCAAATAAAAGAACAAGCTGCTGGTGAAAAACGGCTTATGACTTTGTGGTATCTATATAGATTTTGTGGAAAAAGAACTGTTCAGTTTTTGACAATTTTTATATCATTTTTTGCATTTTGTTCTTCTAAACAAATTAGAAAATATACGAAAAAGAATCTTTCTATAATATATGAATATACAAAAAACAACAATTCAAAACCCAATATTTACAACCAATACAAACTAGTTTTGAATTACGCTCTTTCGCTTGTAGATAAAATGGAAGTTTTTGCGAATCAATTCGATGAAAAAAAGCTAATATATAAAACAATATCAGCAAGAGATCAAATGGACAAAGATATTACAAATAAAAAAGGAATCTTTTTTATTTGTAATCATATTGGAAATGTAGAAATACTCAGAAACTTTGTTCAAAAGCCAAGAAACATTGAAAATCCTCATGTAAATATATTTTTAAGTGAAAATCAATGTAAGATATTTAATAGCTTTTTAAAAAAAATACAAGTCAAAACAGAAATATCAACTTATCCAGTTGAAAACATTAGTCTGAATACAGCAATAGAAATAAAAGACAAACTGGATAATGGAGAAATTGTAATAATGGCAGGAGATAGAACCTCAGCAGCATCGAATAACAGCTCCATAGAAATAGAGTTTTTAAATAAAAAAATTGAACTACCACTAGGAACATTCAAATTTGCTCAAATGATGGAGTCCTCTATCTATTTTATTTCTGCAATAAAATCTAAAAATGATTGTTATGATATTTATTTAGAAAAATTTGAACCCAAAGAAAAACTAAACAAAACGAAATTATTAGAGTTTTTAATAGAAGAATACAAAATATTTTTAGAAAAAATGGTAAAAATTGCACCGCAGCAATTCTATCACTTTTATGATTTATTTAAGAATTAATTCTTTTTATCATTTTTTATAGACAAAAAGCTAATAAATATTTTCAATATAAAAAAATAATATTATTTTATGAAAAAATTAAAAAAAATAATATTATTTTTATTAATCTTCATATTTAACGTTTCAAAGGGTATCGCTAATACTATCGATATAAATACTTTTTATGCATTAATAAATTCAAGCTTGCAAAACGGTGATACATATAATATAACGAACAATCTTAGCTCAAACGAGACAATTGGCAACCACTTTTTCAATTACAACATAAATTTTGATGGCAACTATCACACAATTGATGGCAATGGAACATATGGTGGTTTTATATTAAGCAAGGACAATGATTTTTCGGAAGTCTCTATCAAAAACTGCATGGGTCAATTAGACCAAGGCTCAAATTTTGCAGGGGCAATATTTAACCATGGCGGAAATACTAATATAAAAAGTAGCGACTTTAATGGAAATTTTGTTAATTCTGGAAACATCAATTTCGGCGTCGCAGGTGCTATCTATAACCTGAATGGTGGGAATATGACAATACAAAATTCAAGCTTTGAAAATAACTACACCTATGGAGCAGGTGCTTTTGGTGGAGCATTAGCAAACGGATACAATGATAATGGCACTGCTCAAATGACCATAAAAAACACAACATTTAATAATAACTATTCTGACTCTGATTCAATTGCAAGAGGTGGTGCTATTTACAATACAGGGATAATCAACATAGAAAATTCATCATTTGAACAAAATTATGTTGAAGCAATTGAACAAGAAAGAACATCTCCTTTTATATCAGGTGGAGCAATAGATAACCTAGGAGATATGACAATTAATAATGCAATATTTAAAAATAATTATGCAAAAGGTGTGCAAAATTCAGCATCCTTTGGTGGTGCAATTATGAACAATAAAAACTTAAACATTACAAATTCAACTTTTGATGGAAACTACATAGATTCAAGCAGCTACGGATATGGAGGAGCAATTTACAATAACACAGATGGAAATTTATCCATAGCTAATTCAACTATACAAAACAACAAAATATCAAACTCACTAATTGATGGAGAAGGTGGCGCAATTTATAATGCAGGAATTCTTACATTAGACAATGTGAATTTACAAAAAAATTATGATAAAAGTAATGATCTAAATGACATCTGTAATACAGCAACAGGAACTATAAATTTCATAGGCTCAGGAACAAACCAAATTAAAAGTGGTATAAAAGGAACAGGCGTAATAAATAAATCTGATAACGGAATATTAAATCTTGGAGGCAATAACAATAATTTCACAGGGACATTTAACTTTAATGCTGGAACATTAAACCTTCTTCCTAATAGCAGCTATTTTGAAGCAACAAATACAAATTTAGGCAACAATATCAACTTTAATATGATAAATAATGAAAATAATGATATTAATTTTGGAAATTTATCACTTTCAGGCAAAGCTAATATCTACGCTGATATGAATCTAAATACAGATACAATGGATAAAATAAATGCAAATTCAATATCAGGAAATGGATCTTTATTTGTAGCAGGATTAAATATATCAGGAACACCAAAATCACAATACATATCAATACCTTTTGCGGATAATGTACTAAAAAACTATGTAGAATACACACCTTCTAGTATTGAAACACCAATTTATGACTATAAAATAGCATACAATAACTCTGATGGAAATTTTGAATTAACAAAACAAGGGTTTAGTTCAGCAATTTTATCTTCTGAAATAGCAACACAACTAGCTGGATATCTAACGCAAATAGATACATATCATAACATTTTTTCAAACCTTGATATGGTAATGATTACACCACCTTATATAAAAAGTAAATTTTCACAAATTAACAAAATTGCAGCTTCAAACCCAAATTTTGCATATTCACCTTTGCTTTTTCCTGAACAAAGAAACGGTATATGGTTTAAACCATATGCAACATTCGAATCTGTTGGATTAAAAAATGGTCCTAGAGTTTCAAATGTAGCATATGGAAGCATCGTTGGTGTAGAAAGTGGATTGAAAGAGCTAAATAAAAACTGGTATTCCATTTATGGATTATATGCATCTTATAATGGTTCAAATCAAGCATTTCAAGGTAACAATATTAACAACAATGGAGGACTGCTGGGTGTTGATGCTGTATTTTACAAAGGTAATTTTTTCACAGCTTGGACAATAAATGTAGGAGCAAATTCGTCAGAATCAACTACAAAATTTGGCACAGAAAACTTCGCAATGCTAAATACAGGAATTGCGCAAATGAGTGGATATAACATAGAAACACTAAAAAAAAGATTTATAATTCAACCTAGTATAACAACCTCTTATTCTTTCATTAACACATTCAATTACAAAACATCTTCAAATGTACAGGTAAACACTAAACCTCTCAACGCAATTCAAATCGAACCCAAAATAAAACTTATTGGAAATTTTAAAGAGTATATGCAACCTTATATTGCAGTTTCAATGGTCTGGAATGTAATTGACAGCACAAAATTTAAAGCTGATGACATATATCTTCCAAACCTTTCAATAAAACCTTTCGTACAATATGGAGCAGGTGTTCAAAAAAGATTTGGAGATAGAGTTACAGGATTTTTTGAAACTCTTTTAAGAAATGGAGGAAGAAACGGTGTATGTTTGCAATTTGGACTTAGGATGAGTATATAAATTTATTTTTTTAATTTCTGATAAATCCTTTTGTACCATGGTTCAGTATTCTCACATCCATCAATTTTTTTATCCATAAATGTAATATATTCTGGATAATCTCCACGAAAACGGTTTATTTTATCAATAACAAATTTCTCTTCCTTATTTTCATAATTCATTATTCTATAACCGTTTTTCAACTGAAAAGGAACTGCCATATTATCTGAAGCTAAAAATATGTCAGTATAAACACCTTTGGAGCAATTAATTGCTTTATCCATTAAGATTTGACCAACATGTTGTCTTCGATATGAATCTTTAACAGCAACAGAATCTACATAACAAGTTTTTGAATCGGCTAGTCCTGAATAATCCTTAAATGTTTGGGTAACAACAGCACCACAAAGCTCACCTATTGAATTTCTGGCTTCCAATATTGTTAAATTACCATCATCCTCATCAAACATTTGTTTATAATATTTGGTAATGCGCTTAAGCAAATCCAAATATTTTTGAAAATTTAAAGGATCTATATATTTTGTTAAAGAAGGATCTTTCGTATTATATATAAAGCTGTCTGTAAAAAACTTTGCTAATTCATACAAACTCTCATCGTTATCAGCATTTTTTTTAGTAAATTCTTTTACATACAAAGTACCTTTGTTAGTTTTTATTTGAAAATTTTCAACAGGATTATTTTTGGAACCAAAACTAACTGAGAAACTGTTTTTACATGATAATAACAAAACTAAAAACTCTCCTTTCTTTACTAGTTTAGAAAATCTAAAGAAAGATTTTTTTGCTATTTAGTTTTTTAAATATTCAAGAAACAATTTTGCACACTTTGAAAGAACCTGGTTTTTCTTCCAAGCTATTAAAACACCAACTTCAAGCTTAGGTCTTAACGGCTTAAAACACAAATTACTATCGCCTGATAAATTAATCAACTTATCAATACACAAAGCATACCCAAATCCTTCTTCAACCATTATTGAAGCATTAAAAAGAAGATTATAAGTTCCAACTACATTTAGTTTATCAAAATCATAACCTAACCAACCGGAAATTAAGTTTTTAACTAAATACTGTCTTGAAGTTAATATTGGCAGGTCTATTAA
>CALUPF010000019.1 GCA_944322545.1 Candidatus Gastranaerophilales bacterium | reverse complement strand
ATATTAGATTTAGTAAATGTCTAGTAAAGCTTTTAAACTTTAATATTCTGTGGGTGAGTGGCGCAGTGGTAGCGCAGTTGACTCTTAATCAATTGGTCGTGGGTTCGAATCCCACCTCACCCATATTTAAAAAACCTCTTTCAAGAGGTTTTTTTATTTAGCAATAATCTTTTAATACAACTTAACAAAATAGCAATTTTGATAAGTGCTTAATACTTATATAGGCTATGGTAAGTAAGATTATAAATTTAACGCGTACTGTTGTACCCAAAATATCACCGAAAGCAAAAGAAAATATTGCTAGCATCAATTCAATGCCAGAAATGGTTCTTGATAGAATGATTAAAAGTGGTGATAAATCAATTGTTCATGTAGATATGAATCATTGTGCTGCGGCTATGATTACTCCTGAAGGTGTTAATACAATTTATACTGATGCATTGAATGGTTGCAATTCTGTTGGAATTGTTGCAAAGTTAAAAAATTCTAACCCTCTTGCTATTCTTTCTCATTATGTGCCGACAAACACAGATGGTCAGGTTTCAGCGCTTAAAAAGCAACTTGATACTTTTGATTCTAGCATTGATAAAAGTTATCAACCTAAACTGTTTTTCAATATTAGAGGATTTAGTGACTATGGAAAATTTGAAGCTGTACCAAATGATATTGTCGACAAAGTGAAATCACTTATAAGTAAGTTTTTTCCGCAAGGGGCTGATACAACTATAACTCCTTATCCAACAAAAGGAAGAAGTGCATTCTTTTCTTCTGCAAATATATTTCAGTTCGATCCTGAAGACTTAACGAAGCTCAAAATAACCAATGTCGGTGAAAAAGAAAAATTTATTGACTTAAAAAAGTAATTACTTAGATATTGTAATTTTTTCAGGTGATTCTACACCTATTTTTTCGAGTAATTCTTGTGTAAATTCTTTAAGTGATTTATCTTTACCACAGCTGCAATGTGATGTACCACCACAGCTAAAAGTTTTATCCCTAAGTTCTTTATCGAAATTTTTTAAAGAAGTCCACCTTAAAAAACCGGTGCGAACTTTTGTTTTAGCAAGGTTTTTAGGGATGTCATTTTCTTTTGATAAAAAGTAGTCAAATTTTGCAGGCAATTTATCAGATTTTTGCATTTTTATTTCTATTGTTCTAAAAAATCTGGCAATTGTTTATAAAAAACCTCTTTTACCCGGACACATTTTTGCTGTTTCCAGTTTTTCAAATATCTGTATAGGTGTAGCTTTGAAATTGTCTAGATTTTGCTGTTTGTAATTGTTTTTATAATTTGAATAAGATTTACTTTTAGTGATTTTCATTGTTACCTCTTTATTTTTGAATAAAAAGACCACGATTATCTCGTGGTCTTTTTAGCATTATAGATTCATTGAACTATGCAGTTGCACCTGATTTTTCAATGATTTCTTTTTCTACGTTAGAAGGAACTTGTTCATATTTAGCAAATTCCATAGAGAATGTACCACGTCCTTGAGTTTTAGAACGGATGTCAGTAGCGTATCCGAACATTTCAGCAAGTGGAACCATTGCTCTGATTTTTTGGATGCCTGTACCTTCGATAATTTCCATACCTTCGATACGACCTCTTCTTGAAGCGATATCACCAACGATATCACCAGTGTTTTCTTCAGGAACTTCGATTTCAACTTTCATCATTGGTTCAAGGATACAAGGTTTAGCTTTTTTACAACCTTCTTTGATAGCCATAGAACCAGCGATTTTGAATGCCATTTCTGAAGAGTCAACTTCGTGGTAAGAACCATCGTACAATGTAACTTTAACGTCAATCATTGGGAATCCTGCTAAGATACCGCCTTCAAGAGCTTCTTCCATACCTTTTCTTGCAGGTTCGATGTATTCTTTAGGAATAGCACCACCAACGATTTTGTTTTCGAATACGAATCCTGCATTTTCTTCAGCAGGTTCGATTTGGATTTTAACGTGACCGTATTGACCTTTACCACCTGATTGTCTGATGAACTTAGAATCTTGGTCAGCGTTGCCTCTGATAGTTTCTCTGTAAGCAACTTGTGGTTTACCAACGTTAGCATCAACTTTGAATTCTCTTAAAAGTCTGTCAACGATGATATCTAAGTGTAACTCACCCATACCAGAAATGATTGTTTGACCAGTTTCTGTATCAGATTTAACTCTGAATGATGGATCTTCTTCAGCCAATTTTTGAAGAGCAATACCCATTTTATCTTGGTCAGCTTTTGTTTTAGGTTCAATAGCTACAGAAATTACAGGTTCTGGGAATGACATTCTTTCTAAGATGATAGGTGCTTTTTCATCACACAATGTATCACCAGTAGTTGTGTCTTTCAAACCAACAGCTGCACAAATGTCACCAGCGTAAACTTCTTGGATTTCGTTTCTTTGATCAGCATACATTTGAACAAGTCTTGAAATACGTTCTTTTTTGCCGTTAGTAGCGTTAAGAACATAAGAACCCGCTGTAAGTTTACCAGAATATACACGAAGGAATGTCAAACGACCTACGTAAGGGTCTGTCATAACTTTGAATGCTAAAGCTGCGAATGGTTCAGCTTCTGATGAATGTCTTTCAACTTTTGTTCCGTCTTCTAATTCACCTTCAATAGCCTTAACATCAACTGGAGAAGGAAGATAGTTAACAACGTTGTCTAATAAAAGTTGAACACCTTTGTTTTTGAAAGCAGTACCGCAGCAAACAGGAACAATTTTGTTTTCGCAAGTAGCTTTTCTTAAAACTTTTTTAAGTTCATCCATTGTAGGTTCTTCACCTTCAAGGAATTTCATCATTAATTCATCATCATGTTCAGAAATAGCTTCAACAAGTGCTGCGTGATATTCATTAGCCTTATCTAACATATCAGCAGGAATGTCTTCAACTTTAATATCTGTACCTAAATCATTAGTGTAGATATGAGCTTTCATATCAATAAGGTCAACAATACCTGTAAATTGGTCTTCAGCACCGATAGGCAATTGGATAGGATGTGCATTAGCACCGAGTCTGTTTCTCAATTGATCAACAACACGGTAGAAATTAGCACCAGTTCTGTCCATTTTATTTACAAATACCATTCTAGGTACTTCATATCTGTTAGCTTGTCTCCAAACTGTTTCAGATTGAGATTGTACACCACCTACTGCACAAAATACTGCAACTACACCATCCAATACACGTAATGAACGTTCTACTTCGATTGTAAAGTCAACGTGACCAGGTGTGTCAATGATGTTTAATTGGTGACCATTCCACATAGCTGTAACAGCAGCTGATTGAATAGTGATACCACGTTCTCTTTCTTGATCCATAAAGTCGGTTACAGCTGCACCATCGTGTACTTCACCTAATTTGTGAGTTTTACCTGTGTAAAACAAAATACGTTCAGTAGTTGTTGTTTTACCAGCATCGATGTGGGCTGCAATCCCAAAGTTTCTTACCTTTTCCAAGGGGACTTGTCTTGCCATTTTGTTTTTCCTTTTTTATTTATCTAATACTATAAATTAACAGCACTAAGCTATCTTATCAAAATTCTTGCATAAAAATGAAATTTTTTAAAGAATAAATTAAAAACGCTTCATATTTAATAATACAAAGCGTTTTTAAGTGAAATCTTTTTTGAGAAAGTCTTATTTTTGTCTGTTGAATAAACCTGCAACAGCGTTCATAACAAGACCTATTCCTAAAAACGCTGCTCCCCAAACACCAGCTCTTTGAATTGCTTGTTTAAGTGGTGTATGAACTAAATTTGATTTAGGAAAAGCTTTTTTAATAAGGTTTGCAGTGCCGTCAAAAATTAAACTTACAGCTGCACCTGTAACAACCTCACTTGCTGCCCATTTTGCAAAAGCTTTAGCTTTACTAGGTTTTTGGTAATCCCAGTCTTCTTTGTGATATCCGTTATCACCAAAACTTGTTGCGTTATTATTACGAATTGGTGCTGCGTTCATTGGTTTTAGTGGTTGAATCATTTTCACACTCCTTTTACACTAATAGTATAAAGCATATAAACAGATTTTTTTGCCATGAATTTGCAAAAAGTTTTACATAAGTTTATTATTAGGTAAAAAACAGAGGTATTTATGGACGAAAAACATTTAATTCTTGAACAATACAGAATTTACAACGAGATGAAAGAGCGTTTTATTGATCGTTCTTTTATGGTGAATAGGTTTTTTATGATTTTTTCAGCTATATTTCTTTTTGCATTGATATTTGCAAAAATGATTTTTCAATCACAATATTTCCTTTTGTTGGGAATTGAAATATTTGGTCTTGCCTCTTGTATAATGTGGATTTCCAATCAGGATGCTTATGCATCGATTATAAAAATCAAATATAATTCTGTCATTGAAAAACTCGAAGAAGATTTGCCTAAAGCACCAAATAAGGATGAATATAAAGAACTTACTGATAAACGTTCAAATAAAAGAGTGATTCTTGTAAAAGATATCCAAAAATGGTTTGCAATTCTTTTGATGCTTGTGTTTTTGGCAAATGGCTTAATTGATTTTGCAAATTCAATTTTTTCAAGTTTATTTAATATCTAGTTGATTAGTAAATAATGGTAATTAAATTTCCAAAGTCAGGGTTCATAATATCTTTATGAATGATATTGAGCTTTTTACATTACCAACTTGTCCGTTTTGTCGCAAGGCGAAAGATTTGCTTGAAGACAATTATCTTGATTATTTCGAGTATGATATTTCCCACGATGAAGAAAATATGCGTGAAAAATTAGCAAAAAGATTTAACTTGCATGATAAAGCCACTGTTCCTCAAATAATGATTAACGGAAAGCATATTGGCGGTTATTCAGAGCTAAAAGATATTGTAAATAATGGACGTTTAAACGACTATTTACATCATTAGCCCTTAAATTTCATACATTGAAGAGTAATAAAATTCATCGCTTCTTTTGAGATAGTTGTGAAAGTTACAGCTGTCATGAATTTAAAGGTGTTATTGACTCTTATTGGGGTTGAATAAACAAGCTCTGCTTGTGTTTTTATAGATTTTCCGTCTAATAGAAGTTCAACTTCCAATGTTGTGTATGCACTCATTTGTCTGTCAGCAATAAAAGCAAGACCTTTAGCGCAAATATTTTTTGTAATGGAGTGTATTTCTTCTACTTCAGTTCCATCTAAAATAACTTTCATAGAAAAGTCTGTTTCAATATTTGCTCTTAGGTATTCTCTTCTTTGTGAGTGTTTTATATTAGATGGGAATGATAACATATAAAATGTTGTTTCATTTAAATAGTTGCTAGAAAGAATTCTGCTTGTTGCGTTATAGATGCCATCTTCTGAATAGATGTTAATTTCAATTTCTTTTTCTGGTAAATCAGTCTGTTTTTCGAAAAAGACCGTGAGTTTGTCATTTTCAACATAATAGATTGTGCAAAAATAACTTTTTCCATCGACGATTATTTCAAGCTTATTAGATGGTTGTAAAAAGCTGTATGTGTCCAAATCAAACTCCGCAATTTTTGTAATAACTATTTTATAATATCATGATTCCACATTTTACTTCGAATTATTAACTTTATTATTGCATTTAATTTAAAATAACAGATATAATCTATTTGGAATTGAAATTTAGGAGCACAAAATTGACAAGACAACCGTTTTTTTATGATATTACGTTGCGTGATGGAAACCAATCATTAAAAAAGCCTTGGAATTTAAAAGAAAAAGAGTTTATTTTTAATAAGCTTTTGGACTTTGGTGTTCAGGCTGTCGAAGCTGGTTTTCCTGCTGCATCTGAAATGGATTGGGAAGCTTGTCGAAGACTTGCACAAATTGCTCCTAAAAATTTGGTTATAAGTGGTCTAGCGAGAGCTGTTGAACGTGATATAAAAACAGCTGCTGAATGTATAACAGTTTGTGAAAAACCAAGATTGCATACATTTATAGCTATGAGTCCATTTAATATGAAATATGTTCTTAATAAAACGCCACAAGAAGTTAGAAAAACTGCTGTTGAGGCTGTAAGTTTTGCTTTTTCCGAAATGAAAAAGTTAAATAAAAACTCTGAAGTTCAATTTTCTATCGAGCATTTTGGCGATTGTATGGAAAATTTGGATTATGTAATAGATACATTGAAAGATGTTGTAAATGCAGGTGCAACGGTAATTAACCTTCCAAATACGGTCGAAAGAACAAGAGTTAAGACTTTTGTAGATATGGTTGAAAAAGTCTATAATGCTTTGCCTAAGGATATAATGATTGCTGTTCATTGTCATAATGATTTAGGGATGGCGACTGCTGCAACTGTTGAAAGCTATTTTGCTGGTGCTACTCAGCTTGAATGTTGTCTAAATGGCTTAGGAGAAAGAGCTGGAAATACAAATATGTATGAAGTCGCTGTTGCTTTGCATAATAGCGGGGTTGATGTTCCTTTAAATCTTTCTGAGATTTATGAAATGGCGTTAGTTGTTGCTGAGATGTCTAAAGTTCCGATTGCTGAAAAAGCACCTTTGATTGGTCCTGAGGCTTTAGCTCATAGAAGCGGAATCCATCAAGACGGAGCTGTTAAAACAAAAGATATGGAAAAAGGTGCATACAGACCTATACATCCTACTCTCATTGGCAGAAAAGATGATGAAAAAATCGGATTTACTAGTCAGTCAGGAAAAACTGCTGTATTTGAAATTATTTCAGATGCAGGCTATCCGATTACTATGCAAGAAGCAGTTAGAATCACTCCTATTATTAAAGAAGCTGCTGAAAAGGTTGGAGAATTGCCTACAAGAAACATTATTGATATTTATTTCAAAGAAGTGTTCAATGTTCAAGGAGATTTCAGACTTGTTGCGTTTGAAAAACTTTCAGAAAAAGTGTTTAATTTGAAATTCTTCCACAAAACTGAATTTTTCGACATGAATGCTGAAGGCAACGGGCCATTAGATGCTTGTTTGTCAGCTTTGAAACAGGCTGGATTTCCTCAAAAACTTGTTGATTATGAACAATATGCACTAGATGGCGAAATTTTTGGTTCTGGCGCTATAGCTATGACAGTTATCCATTTTGAAGATTTAGATGGAAAAACAATTCTAGCCAGAGGCAAAGATGAAAGTACATTGAAGGCTAAC
Source organism: Candidatus Gastranaerophilales bacterium (assembly GCA_944322545.1). Classification (GTDB taxonomy): domain Bacteria; phylum Cyanobacteriota; class Vampirovibrionia; order Gastranaerophilales; family Gastranaerophilaceae; genus Limenecus. The sequence goes on along the minus strand of CALUPF010000019.1, from coordinate 9,794 downwards.
GTAAAAGCTATATTTAACGGTTTAAATTTAATGAACCATAGCAGGCAAGTTTAAACTTATTGTGAAGGCTATAATTGAAAATATAGCTACTAAAAAATAAGCAAAAGATAAACGGCAGATTTTTCCAATTTTACTCGATTTTAGAGCTTCTGTTATTGCGTTTTCGTGTGATTGATTTTTATATTCAATTTTTGTTTTATCTTTTAATGTAGTAATAATTTCTGCTGTTGTATCAAAGATTTCTGAAACGATCTTTATTGAGTCATTTTGTGTTTTTATCGTAAATATTGTTGAGATTGATTTTCCTGCATATCCATCTATTGTTAAAGATTCAATTTCGTGAAATGGAAGTGATATTTCTTTGTTATTCCAATAAATCAAAGAAATCACGTGTTCATCAATTTTTATCAATCTTGGTAAATTTTTGTCTGTATTTCTTATTGTCGTTAATATTAACAAGCCAGTTAGAAATATTAAAACAGCCAAGCCCCAAAAGGCTTCTTTAACGTATAAAGAAACGGTTCCAATAAGCATAAATAAAGAAACAGCCATCATAAAAAATATTATTTGAGTATGTCTGTTATCTCTTGTTAACAAAGGTTTTATGTTTTTCATTAAGAGAAAAATTCCTTCAATTCATCAATTTTATCTTTTGAATCTGATTCGAAATAGATTCTTAACAGTGGTTCAGTTCCGCTTGGTCTAATAAGAACCCAAGTTTTTTCGTCGTTAAGGTAGTATTTAACGCCGTCTTTGGTATCTTTTTCATCTACTTCAAAACTGCCAATTTTTTCAAGCTCTGAATATTGTTTCATAAGGATTTCTTTTTGATTTTGGTCAAGAAGCTTTACGTCTATTCTTTCATTAATAAACGAACATCCTGCTTTTTGTTTTAGTTCTTCTTGAAGCTCCCAAAGAGGCTTATCTTCATAAGCTAGCATTTCTAATACAAGCAAATCAGCAATGATGCCATCTTTTTCTGGAATATGACCTTTGATACTTAATCCGCCTGATTCTTCGCCACCAATAATTGTGTCATATTCTCTCATTGCAGCACCTACCCATTTGAAACCTACTGGCGTTTCAATTACATCAATTTCGTATTGATCTGCAATAATATCAAGCATTTGACTTGCACCTACTGTTTTTACAAGTTTACCTTCATAGCCTTTGTTTTTGATTAGGTGCCCTAAAAGCAAAGCAATAATTTCATTAGGTGTAACGTATTCAGCTTTTTCATTTATAATACCAAATCTGTCACCATCACCGTCATTGCTTAGGCCTATCGCACTTGTTCTGTGAGCGATTATTTTGATGAGTTCTTGAAGATATTTTGCTTTAGGTTCAGGCATTCCACCACCAAAATTGGGGTCATGTTGCATATGAAGTGTTTCACAGCTTATGTTATTTCTATGCAAAAGTTCATCGAAATAGCCTATACTTGCACTGTATAATCCATCGTAAATAATTTCACCATCATCATCTTCTCTTGTGAAATATTCTTTGATTTTTTCAAAATCTATAATAGATTCAATATGTTTAAAATATTCTTCTTTGAATGATTTTCTTTCTATATCAATGATTTTTGATGGGTTGAATTTTATTTCATCAATTTTGCTGATATTTTCAACTATTGCATTTGTTATTTCTGTTGTTGCTGGTCCTGCGTAATCCGGAATGAATTTTATTCCTAAGTATTCAGGAGGGTTATGAGATGCTGTAAACATTAATGCATCAGCATCATAGAATTTTGCATTATATGCTAATACAGGAGTTGGAACAATCTCAGAAGAAAGCATAACCTTAAATCCTGCATTTTTTAATATTTCTGCTGAAAATTCAGCAAACTTGTCTGCCATATTTCTAGGGTCATAGCCAATTAGGATAGGTTTTTCGATTCCGTCTTTTTCAAGAATATATTTTGCGATAGCTTTTGTTACAATTTCAACATTTTCAAAAGTGAAATCTTTGTTTATTATTGCTCTCCAGCCATCTGTTCCAAACTTTATATTGTGCCTGTGATTATCCTCGTTTGCTGTATTATTTGCCATTTTTTTGACCCTTTTGTACAATATTTTAATAGTAAATTTATAAACTATTTTATCAAAGAATTGCAGAAGAACAAAATGATTGAGATAAGTAAAGATATTAAAGAATTATTGTTTTTAGGTCCTGTTGGTACTTATTGTGAAATTGCTAAAAATCAATTTATAAGTCTTATTCCTTCAAATGATATCAAGCAGACACCATTTTCTACAGTAAAAAACATTATTGAATATGTACAAAACAATGAGTTTGCGGCTGGTGTTGTGCCTATTGAAAATTCAATTGAAGGTGTCGTTCGTGAAACAATGGATAATCTTTTAAATGTGAAAGATATGTCTTTAAAAATTAGTGCTGAAACTGTAATTCCAATTAATCATTGTCTTTTGTCAAAATCTAAAGATATTAATAAAATCAAAAAGATTATTTCTCATCCTCAGGCTTTAGCTCAGTGTCAGAATTTTATCAGCAAGCACTTTTCTGATGGCATAGAGCAGATAGAAAAAGCGTCAACCAGCAAAGCTGCTCAAGAGCTTTGTGAATTAGACAGTTCATATGCCGCTATTGCTAATCAAAGAACAGCTGAGCTTTTCAAGTTGAATCTTCTAGCTAAAAATATCAACGACGAAAAAGATAACAAAACAAGATTCATTTTACTTTCTCGTTGTCATACGACTCCTAGTGATTGTGATAAAACTAGCATTGCATTTGCAACCAAAAATCAGCCAGGAGCTTTGGTTAAAGTTTTAAACGTTTTTGACAGTCTTAATATAAATTTGCTTTATATAGATTCTAGGCCTTCTAAAAAAAATCTTGGTGAGTATGTGTTTTTTACGGATTTTGAGGGTCATATTGAAGATGATTCTGTAAAAAAAGTTCTGGATTTAATTAAATTGAATACAAACTACATAAAAATATTAGGTTCATATAGAAGATTTTAAAAAAAAAGGCAAAAAAATATATGTTTAGTTTTTTGCTCATCTATGAATGTAGTTTTAGATAAATTGATAAACAAAACAACTCAAACGAATCAACTGGAATCTTTGGGTGTTGTTACTTGGAAGGCAATACCTTCTTCAGTTATTGGAGGATTGCCAAGGAAGATTATTGAAAAATTTAAATTTAAAAATGAAGTTCTTGGCGATATGTTTGTTTCATCAAGAAAAGATGAAATAGGTGGAAATTATTTTACGACCGAAGTCAAAAACAAATTGGGCAAAGTTTTTGGTGATGAGTTATATTCAATAGATGAAAAAAATATGAATATGTTCGGGTTTAATATTAAAGTAAATCCAGAGTATCGACAAAAAAAAATGTTTCGTTTTGGAGAGGTGTTGCGCCTTGCAACAGTTATGGAAATGATTGAAAATAAATCTGCTCATATCAAAATTGTTTCAAAAGATACCGCGATTTATTTCCATTCAAAGTATAAATTTGTTCCCAATTTTATAGAATTTAAAAAAAGAGATAAGCTTCTTCAAGATATATTAAAAGAACAATCTCCAGAATTTTTATCCTTAAAAAAAGAGGCCCAAAGTTTAATAGAGCTTGTCGAAAAAAATAAAAATGATACTGAAATTCAAAGACAGCTTACAAAAAAAACTAATGATTTAGTGAGAAGGTATATAGATTTAGCACTAAAATCTAAAAATCCTCAAAAAGAACATCCTTTGAGTGAGCCTATTGAAATGATACTTACTAAGGAAAACGTATTAAAAAATAAAGACTTTTTTAATTCACTTTTAAAAAAATATGGAATTGACTATAAAATATGATAAATTCAATAATTTCATTTAAAAAAATCCCATTTGAAAAAATCGACAATACTAAAATTGTAAAAGAATATTCTATACCTGTTAAAGACAATCAAGGATATGATTATTTTGTAAGAATTAATCCTGATTATGAAAAAGATAAATTTGAAACAAGTATAGACACGATAGGTTTTGATAATGTTGCAAAAAATAAATTTGCTGTAGATTTCAAAAATAAAGAAATCAAAAATGCTGGAATGGATGTTTGGAAAACTGCAGATAGGGGGAAAGGATTAGGAGTCGTATTGCATCTTAACAATGTTATGGAGTTGATGGAAAATGATCTAAAGGCAATAAAATTATACTCTATGGCGGATGCGGTGTTTTTCCACGCAAAATGTAAATTTAAGCCTGACTTAAAAGATCAAGAGGATGTATTAGATGCATTATTTGCTATTTCTAAAAAAGATTATTCAAAATATCCTGAGTTAAAACAAGTCGTGAATCTTGCTGGTGAGTATTTTGATGAAGTATATTATACAATTGGAAATCATTGTAGAGATAAAGAAAAACTTGATTATGCAAATATGATAGTGCAAAAATATCTTGATATTATGACGTCTAAAAGACTTAGTCAGCAAGAGAAATTGGAGTATGGTTTTGCAAAAGGTTTTGATATGATTTTGACAAAGGAAAGAATTGTTGAGAATAAGGAGTTTTTTAATAATTTATTTAAAAAATATAATATAGATTATGAAATAAAAGACCCTCAATAATTGAGGGCCTTTTATCATTTACTTTTAATTATTTAAACAGTACCAGCACTCCAGCTATGAAGGTAAGCTTCTTGTTCAGGAGTTAATGTATCAATTTGAATACCCATTGACTCAAGTTTAATTTTTGCAATTTCAACATCAACTTCGTGAGGTAATGTGTACATTTTATTTTCAAGTTTGCCTTTATTTTTAACAATGTATTCAATACCTAAAGCTTGGTTTGCAAAACTCATGTCCATAACTGAAGCAGGATGGCCTTCAGCAGCTACAAGGTTAACTAATCTACCTTCTGCTAATACATAGATTGATTTACCGTTTTTCAATTTATATTCTTCTAATGAAGGTCTGATTTGTTTAATTTCTGCTGTTTCTTTTTTCAATCCATTTATATTAATTTCTACATCAAAGTGACCAGCATTACATACAAAAGAACCATCTTTCATATTTAGCATGTGATGAACATCAACAACGTTTTTATCTCCTGTGATAGAAAGGAAGATGTCACCGACTTTTGCAGCTTCAGCTATTGGCATTACGCTGTAACCTTCCATAGCCGCTTCCAAAGCTTTAAGAGGATCAACTTCAGTAACGATAACGTTAGCACCAAGACCTTTTGCTCTCATTGCTGCACCTTTACCGCACCAGCCATATCCGCAAACAACGAATGTTTTACCTGCAAGCAAAATATTTGTAGCACGAATGATGCCGTCAATAGCACTTTGACCAGTTCCGTATCTGTTGTCATACAAGTGTTTTGTCAAGCTATTGTTAACACCAACTGTAGGGAATTTTAAACTTCCGTCAGCTTCCATAGCTTGAAGTCTGATGATACCTGTTGTTGTTTCTTCTGTTGTACCAATTATGTTAGGAATCAAATCTTGTCTTTTTGAGTGGATTGTTGCAACTAAGTCTGCACCATCATCAATTACAATATGAGGTTTGTGGTCCAAAACTTCTTGTACGTGTTTTGCATAAGTTTCAGATGACTCACCTGCATAACCAAATACAGGAATTCCCCAGTATTTTACAAGTGCTGCTGCAACATCATCTTGTGTAGAAAGTGGGTTTGATGCAGCCAAAACGGCATCCGCTCCGCCTTCTTTCATAGCAATACATAATGCTGCAGTTTCTTTTGTTACGTGAACACACGCAGTTAATCTTAAACCTTTAAATGGTTGTTCTTTTTTAAATCTAGCTTTTATTCTTTCTAAAACAGGCATGTCTTTCATTGCCCATTCGATATTGTTTTTGCCTTGTTCAGCCAAAGCCATATCTTTCACATCATACTTCATTTCAGCTACTGTCATATTTTTCTCCTTTAAGTTGATAATTTTTATCACTAAAATTGTAGCACAGACATTAGATTATTAATTTTTTTACAAATGAAACTTAATAATTTATAATAACCATATAGTCAGTTTGAAGGAATTTTTTTATGAAACTTACGGTATTGGGTGCAGGATGCTGGGGATTAACATTAGCATGGCTTTTGACAGACAATTTTGAAAATGTTTGTGTTTGGGGTCGTCATGTTGATATAACTGATGAGTTGAGAAATCACAAGCGTGTTTCAAAACCTTTAGAAATCCAATTAAAAGATAAAGTTGAGGTTACATCGGATTTAGAGGCTGCCGTAAAAGATGCAGATATAATTCTTTTAGTGGTAGCGACTTCAGGTATTAGAGAAGTTTGTCATAATCTTGCAAAAATTGGTCTAAAGGATAATCAGGTTTTAGTTAACACATCAAAAGGTCTTGAGCTACCTTCTTTGATGAGAATGAGCGAAGTTATGAAAGAAGAGCTTCCAAATGCTAATATAGCAATTCTCTCCGGTCCTACATTAGCAAAAGAGGTGTTAATGGGTTGTCCTACTGCTGCATCAGTTGCTTGTGAAAACAAACCTGAAATATCTAAATTCCTTCAAGAAAAATTAACTGTGCCTTCAAAATTCAGACTCTATACAAATGATGATGTAATTGGTCTTGAATTAGGCGGAAGCTTAAAAAACGTAATAGCAATAGCATCAGGATTTGCAGATGCAATGAAACTAGGTGACAATTGTCGTGGAGCTCTTCTTACTCGAGGTATGGCAGAAATTACAAGAGTAAGTGTAGCTCTTGGTGCTAAGCCATCTACATTGTACGGACTTTCAGGCATGGGTGATTTAATTGCAACTTGTTCAAGTCCTATGTCACGTAACTTTACGGTTGGCTCTATGTTAGGACATGGCAAAAAAATTGATGATATTTTAAAAGAACTTGGCTCAGTAGCTGAAGGAGTGAAAACTTCAAAAGCAGTGTGTGAACTTGCCAAAAAATTAAATATAGAAGTTCCTATTTCAACTGCAATATATGAAGCTGTTTACACAGATATCACCCCTAAAGAACTATTAGACAAACTTATGAATAGGAAACTAAAAGGCGAATAAAATTTTATTCGTTTTTTCTTCCTTCTTCTTTGATGTTTGCTTGAATTTCGGCTTTTTCGTTGAATTCATTGATAAAATGTGAATATCTTTCCATTCTTAATTTCAACCAAGACAACATTGTGTCAGAACCATATACTTCGATAGTTCTAGTTCTTGCAAACTGTTTGTGAGTTCTGTTGTAGGATTCATCGATGTAGGTTTTGCACTTACAATTTAGCTCTTCAACTAAATCATAAAGAGTTTTTAACCATGCAGGTTGAACTTGTGCTTCATTGACTGAGTATTCGAGAATCATTTTTCTTCCTTGACTTTCTTCTTAACTACACTATCTATAACATGCCCATTCCACTGGCAATATTATCGTGTTTGGCAACTCACCTGTTTATACATGCTTTTTATCGACCACTGAATATAAAACTTTATGCTAATTATGACATTTGTAACAATACTTAATATTATATTTGCTTTATAATTAAGAAAACAGAATTTTAAAGGGATTGGTTGTGGAACAAGTAAAAGAAAATGCAATTAAAGATATAGTTAAAGCTACTAATTTACAACATATTGCGATAATAATGGATGGCAATAGACGTTGGGCAAAAGAAAAATTTCTTCCTTCTGCAATGGGGCACCAAAAAGGTGTTGATGCATTAAGAAGCACAATGCGTTTATTTGATGAGTTTGGCATAAAATATCTTACTGTGTATGCATTTTCTACTGAAAATTGGAATCGTAAAAAAGAAGAAGTTGAGTTTCTTATGGGATTGCTCGCTAAAACTCTTTTAAATGAACTTGATGACATGCATAAAGAAAATGTTAAAATTCGTTTTTTAGGTGATTTATCAAAACTTAGTGATAATTTGATTAAAATAGTTCATTCTGCGGAAGAAAAAACTAAAAATAATACAGGTGTTAATCTTAACATTGCTTTTAATTATGGCTCTCGTGATGAAATTAAAAATGCGCTTCAAGAAATTGTAAAGGAAGGTATTTCATATGAAGAAATCACAGAAGAAACAATTTCAAAACACTTATATACAAAAGATATTCCAGATCCTGATCTTTTAATTCGTACAGGTGGGGAAAAAAGAATTAGCAATTATCTTTTATGGCAGATTGCATACTCTGAAATATATGTAACAGATGCATATTGGCCTGAATTCGACAGAAACGAGCTTTCAAAAGCAATTATCGATTTTGAAAATAGAAACAGACGTTTTGGTAAATAAGCTATATTCTGAATATTTTTTTTATTTTTTCTTTAATACTTTTTATGTCTATCAAAGGTTTTTCGGGTGCTAGAGCACATCCCGGGTCGATGAGATAAAGTTTGCCGTCTGCGGTTTTACCAAATTGTTCTGTTTTAATTTTATTTTGTTCCCCATATGTTGTAGAAGTGTATTTATAATCTTTTAGTGTATACCCGCTTTCTTCTATTTGTTTTATTAATTCTTGTATTTCTTCTTGAGTTATGTCTTTTTGTGATACTTTGTCTTCGATATAATAATGTGTTCTACAGATTTTACCTTGTTTTTTTATTGGTATATCAAAAAAGTCTGGTTTTCTGTTATTAGGGAAATGGTTTGAGCCTGTTAGTTTTAAAATATCGCCATTTTCTGTTTCGAAAACTAAAGCAAAAGCACCAATTCCTACAAGTTTTGTGACTTTTAAGTCTCTTAAAAATCTATCAGTTGAAATATCTGCAGCCATTTCTTCAAGCTCGTCTATCATATGCAATTTGTAAAATAGTGCTTCTTGTATATTTTTGTCTTTTGAGTAAGCTAGAGATAAAATAGCATCATATGGGATTATTGGCTTTTTGAAAGCGACAACTTTCAATCCATGATATTTTTCGTTTACACTATACAATATGTTATCGAAACTGTTTTTAAAGCAATCTGTATTATTATCTTGATTTGGACGTAAATTTTTCTCTTTAATTTTAGGAATTTGTTTAAAATTTATATTAAAATTATCTATATTATGGATTTTCATATTTGATATAAAACAAAAAGAAATAAAATTTGCGTAAAAGATTTGGAGAGAAAATGCTAAAAATTGCACTTGGTACATCTAATCCACATAAGTTAGAGGAAATTAATGCTATGTTGAAAGAAATACACCCTTATAGCATAGAATTTGTTCTTGCGGATGGAGATTTTGACCCTTTGGAAAATGGAACAACTTTTGAAGAAAATTCATACATAAAAGCTGCTGAAGCTGCTAAAATGATGGGAATTCCTGCGCTAGCCGATGATACAGGGTTATGCGTTCATGCATTAGATGGACGTCCTGGTCTTTATTCGGCTCGTTATGCTCCAGATCAAAAATCAAAAATTTCTAAATTATTAGGCGAATTAGAAAATGTTCCTAAAAGTCAAAGAGATGCATATTTTATTTGTACCATGACGTTAGTTTCTCCTAATGGTGAAAAATTACATACTCAAATAGGTAAAATAGATGGTTATATTGATGAAAAACCTTCAGGTGTGCATGGGTTTGGGTATGATCCAATATTTTTTATACCAGAACTTAACAAAACAATGGCTGATATGACGATGGAAGAAAAAAATACTTTGTCGCACCGTGCAAGAGCTCTTAGACCAATGGTTGAGTGGATAATTAATAATTTAGTGGAATTAAATAATTTATAAGATTTTTTCTTTTAAGGTAGACAGGCTCACGAACTTCGCTCTAGCTCAGCTGTTCGCTTTTTACTTCACTTCGTTTCGTAGACAGGCTCACGAACTTCGCTCTAGCTCAGCTGTTCGCTTTTTACTTCACTTCGTTTCG
>CALUPF010000018.1 GCA_944322545.1 Candidatus Gastranaerophilales bacterium | reverse complement strand
TTATTAAAAATTTATTAAAAAGCGGGTCGTTTTTTAACAACCCGCTTTTATTGCTATTTTTTCTTTTTTGTTATCAGTCTATGCTTTGCACAAGCTTAAACCTGCCTGTTCTTTTAATGCATCAGCTTTGTCTGTGTGTTCCCAAGGAACATCGATATCAGTACGTCCCATATGTCCGTAAGCTGCAAGCAATTGATAGAATTTACCGCCGTTTTTAGCAGGCAAACCGCGCAAGTCAAACTGCTTGATAATAGCGGCAGGTCTGAGGTCAAAGTTTTTGTGAACAAGTGCTGAAATTTCGTCATCAGATATAACACCTGTACCGAATGTATCAACCATGATAGAAACAGGTTCTGCCACACCGATTGCATATCCAAGCTCTACTTCGCATTTTTGAGCAAGTCCTGCTTTAACAATATTTTTAGCAACATATCTTGCTGCGTATGCTGCAGAACGGTCTACTTTTGTAGGATCTTTACCGGAAAATGCACCGCCGCCGTGACGAGAATATCCGCCGTAAGTATCAACGATGATTTTTCTTCCTGTTAAGCCGGCATCACCCTGAGGTCCGCCGATTACAAATCTGCCTGAAGGATTGATTAAATATTTTGTATTTTCATCAGGTTTGATATCACAGTTTTCAAATACAGGTTCGATAACTTTTTCTATCAAATCCTGTCTGATGATTTCCTGTACTTCTTTGTTATCGGAAACACCTTTGATTTCAGGATCATGCTGAGTTGAAAGAACGATTGTATCGATTCTGGACGGTCTGCCGTCAACATATTCAACAGTAACCTGAGATTTTCCGTCAGGTCTTAAATATCCGAGAGAGCCGTTTTTTCTAACCTGAGCAAGTCTGTATGCCAATTTATGAGCAAGGCTTATCGGTAAAGGCATCAGTTCAGGTGTTTCGTCACAGGCAAAACCAAACATAATACCCTGATCGCCTGCGCCTACATTTTCTGTTTCCGAAACAGAAGTGTCAGCATTGTTATTTCTTGATTCAAGAGCTTTGTTAACACCGCCTGCAATATCTGTAGACTGTTCGTCAATGGATGTTAAAACAGCACAGTTTTTGTAATCAAAACCGCCGCCTTCCGCTCCCGCATAACCAATATTTTTGATAGTATTTCTTACTACTGCGGGAATATCCACGTAGCAGTCAGATGTAATTTCACCACAAACCAAAGCCATACCAGTTGTTACTGTTGTTTCAGCAGCAACTCTAGAGCTAGGGTCTTTAGTAAGAAATTCATCCAAGATTGCGTCAGAAATTTGGTCACACACTTTATCTGGGTGTCCTTCTGTAACTGATTCTGACGTAAAAAGAAATCTTTTTGATGTCATTTTATAATGTTCCCTTTCATAACTATACCCGAGTGACTCTTCGGGGTTAGAAACATGTTAATTCAAAGGAAATACAGGGTCAATTTATGTGTTTTAGTGTGTTACATAGCTTAATCAATAAAAACTTCCCCTTGACGCAAAACCTTTATTTCATCATCTAAAACCAAGGCAACAGTTGAAGCTAGCCCCTTACAATGGTGATTATAATCTTCAAAAACATACTCTACATGTTCACCAACATTTTTGATCGCTTCCTGATAATTAGTTGCTGCCGGCTGTCCTGAAAGATTTGCACTAGTTGTTGCTAAAACATGTCCATCTATAACTTCACAAAGTCTTTTAAAAACAGGATTATTGGGAATACGAATACCAACTGTATTTTTATACGAAGTCATATAATCAGGTGTTAAATCAGATTTTTCAAATATCAAAGTCAAAGCACCAGGAAAATGTTTTTTTATAAGAGCTTTTGCTTTTATAGGAATATCTTTGATGTAAGGCATAAGATGCTCAATATCATCAGACATTAATATCAAAGGTTTTGAACGATCACGATTTTTCAGTTCGTATATATTTTCAACACCTTTTTCTGAATTAGGAAGACAACCTACTCCCCAAACAGTATCTGTAACGAAAGACACCACTGCGCCTTTTTTTAATTTCTTATTCAAATCATCAACAAAATTTTTGTCATCAAAAATCATAATTACATCCTATTTTTTAAACATAGAAAGTTTACTGCGTACTTTGCCTTTTACTCTGCCGTATAGTTCAAAAACATAAGGAATTCTTACAATTGCAGCAAAAACACTATACACAACTGCACATAACAAAGTAATTAATATAATTTTTATTATCAATAACAATTGAGTAGGCTCAAAATGTTTGTCCCAAAGTTTATAAGCTCCAAGACACACATAATATGTAGCTACTGAAATAACTGCCATTTTCAAAAGATTTTTAAAATATATTCCATAATCCATACTCATTTTTTTCTTGATTAACAATCCTAACCAAAAACCATTTATCAAAGTTACAAACGAAGTAGAGAGAGTAATACCACCAATGCCTAGTTGTTTTACAAAAAGGAAGTTTAAAATAAATTTTATTATTATTGAAGATAATGCAACTAAAAATGGTGTTTTTGAATCGTTAAAAGCATAAAAGACTCTTGTAATTGAATCTCTAAACACATAAAAAATTATAGAAATAGACAAGTAGCAAAGTGCTTCTGACACCATCATAGTAGCAACTTCATTGAAAGCACCTCTTTGAAAAATCAACTGAATTGCGTTTGTCGAAAGTAAAATAATCAACACAAGAATAGGAAAAGCAACAAAGTTAAGCAAACCTACACCTTTGTTGAAATAATATCTTATATTGTCATAGTCTTTTTCTCCAACAAGTTTTGAAAAAATTGGAAATAAAGGAACTAAAAATGCTGTTACCAAAACACCTACAGGGAACTGGAACAATCTATTTGCATAACCGATTGCAGACCAAGCTCCTTCTTGTAGTTGTGAAGCAAAAAACATATCTACATAAATATAAACTTGTCCGACTGTAGAGCTCAAAATTGCAGGGAACAAAAGCTCTAAAATATTATTAAACTGAGGATTGTTCATAACATCAAAATTAGGTTTAAATTTAAAACCTAATTGCTTTAGTTTTGGCAATTGATATACAAACTGACATAAAGCACCTACGGTAGTAGCCAAAGCCAATATAACACCTGAATTATCATGATGAACTAGCGATATTATAGCTATAATAGCAACACTCATCAAAATAGGTGAAATATTAGGAATTAAAAACTCTTTATAAGTAATTAAAACACCATAATAAATACCAACGACACCACCTACGACCAAAACTGGAGCCATTATTTTTAAATGCATACTAGCTAGATGAATCAACTCAGGAGATCCATTAGCAATAATTATTTTCATTATGATATCTGAAAAAGCAAAAACCAAAACGCCTAAAGCTAGAAAAACAAGAAACGAACTTGTCAAAAATGTATTAAAAAGCTTATTAACATTTTCAGGTGCTTTTGCGTTTAAATCAGGAATCATTTTTGAAAAAACAGCAACCACTGCACTATGAAATGGTCCACCTACACCACCTAACAATATGATTGAAATAGCAGGAATTTGATACGCATAAAAATAAGCATCAGAAACCATTCCTGCACCATAAAAATTGGCAATTACAACATCTCTTAAAAAACCTATAAGTTTACTGACTATTGTCACAAAAGCAATTATCCAAGCCGCTTTTAGCAAGCTTTGTGTTTTCGAAACATTTGTTTTTTCCCCAGATATATCCACAACTTCTTCAGTCATTTTTAGCCTCTTTAATTTCTACATACAAAGTCACCGGTTTTTTATGTAAGTCTGAATACGGCAACATATATGTAATTCTATTTTGTCCTTCAACTATATATGGTGATAAGTCGAATTTACCACATTTAAATAGATGAGGCGCCATTTCTAATCTTAATTCCTGTCCATTTATTACTATCACAAGTTTTGAAAACTGAAATTTGTTTTCAATAATTAAACTTGCCATTTTATCTTTTGTATAAAAAACCTGAGATTCGCTATCATGTCCGTTTTGGTTTGATAAAGTCACAGGATAAGTCGTAATTGAAACATTTTTATAATAATGCTGCAAAATCTCTCCATATGAATATCCTTGTTTGTTCATTTCACCAGCACCATACTGGCTCATTCCAACACCATGACCAAAGCCACCACCTTTAGCAATGATTTTTTTAACAGGCTTAGAATTCTTGATATTTTTATCGGGTTTTTGAGTTTCAAAATCAAATATTACATTAGCAGAAGGCAATGAAATATTATTTTTTTGGAAAGTTCTTCTTATAGGAAGCTCTTTTTGAACAGTAAAAGTTCCTTTATCAGTTACTATATCAACAGACATTGCTTTACCTGAAAGACCTCTTTTGGTAACTTTTATGTCCTTCAATTTGCCAAAATCCTCAGCTTTTTCAAGTTTTGGTTTTACAAAACCAGTAGAAGACTGCGTTTTTAAAGTCTTTTTCAATACATTTTCTAATTCTGATTGTTCCCATTCTTTCGTCCATCTGAAATATGGAGAAGCATTATCAAATGTATCTGGAACAGCTGTATAAAATTTTCTTGCAGCAGATTCTGAATTTAAACTAGGTATATTACTATTATCAGGAACTGCTTTCAAGCATGGTTTAGGAACACCAGGAAAAACTCTTATACCATTAGCTAAATCAGTAGAAAATGCATTTTCATAACTCTCGGTATATCCACCAGCTGTTGAACTGTATAAAGCAAGAATCAATTCACCATTATGCATGGCAACAATATTTTCAGTTTCTACAACTGCTCTGTCTGAAAGTTCTTTTTCAGTATTTGCACCATAATAAACCTGACATGCAACTGAATCACAAACATCAAAATTATGATAATTTCTCTCTCTTGGACGCAACACATAATTTCTTGCAGTAACTGTTTGAGCTTTTAAAGCTTCTAAGCCAAATCTTATAGGCATTTCATTTGGAACTACACCTCTTAAATATGATTCCAAATCAAGAACATTGATAACATTGAATAAATTATCTTTTTTAGGAACCTTAGTTATTTCAAAAGTTCCTCGATAATAAGCAGGTTTTCCAGCTCTTTTTAAATTTGAAACAGTCACAAAACCATTTTCAGATTCAACAACTACTGGTCCCTTAATTCCTGAGGCTATTTCTGTACCAGCAGAAATTATAGTAAACAAATTATTTACTATATTAATTTGAACATTTTCATTAGAACCAAAATCTGAAATTAAAGAATTATCAGATTTATCTATTAAACTAAAATTATCAGTTGCACTAACTGAAATTGTTTTAAAATAATAATTTGAAAAATTTTGATTACTAATTCCAACTTTTACCATTTTGCCGTTATTAGCAGTAATAGCCAATACTTCTTGGAAATTTTGGAATATTAAAACAAAAAATAAAAATATTAAAAATTTTTTTAACATAATGCTCTCTCTTCAAGTTATTTTATAATAAACATAAAAAAAAGACCCTTTTGCTAAGGGTCCTTTCTTTACAAAATAAAACTTGTTTATTTCATAGCAGCTTGTTCTCTAGCTGCTTTATTGCGCAATCTTTTTTCTTCAATTACTTCAATTCTTCTATTTCTTTTATATCCATATCCGGCATAAATAGCTATACCAATTGCTAACCAAAGAGGGAATAATAATGCTGTTTTTCCCATACTGATAATAGCAACAACCATTAATCCACCACATAACAATATTCCTAAAGCTGGGAACAATGGAGAAAATGGAACTTTGAATGGTCTATGTCTGTCTGGATCTGTTTTTCTTAAAATCAATACACCAACACAAACAATAATGAATGAAGTGAATACACTAAAAATACAAAGTTGTGCTGCTAAGTTCAAATCTAAGAATAAACAACCAATAACCATTGCTATTCCAACAACCCAAGTTATTACGTGAGGTGTTTTATATACTGGATGAACTTTTTTCAAAATAGTAGGGAAGAAATTATCTCTAGCCATTGAGAACAAAATTCTTGTAGCCGCTAATTGCATAACTAATAAAACAGATGTCAAACCAGTCAACGCACCAACAGAAATTAAACCTGCAACCCAGCCTTGACCAGTCATTTGCATAGCATGAGCAATAGGTGCGTGAATATTAATCATATCCCATCTAACAACACCAGTTAAAACTAATGCTACGAAAATATAAACAATCGTACAAAGAACTAATGTTCCTATAATACCAATTGGAATATCTTTTTGAGGATTTTTGGTTTCTTCTGCTGCAGTGGAAATTGCATCAAATCCTGTGTATGCAAAGAAAATTGTAAATGCACTAACTAAAACACTACCTAAACCATTAGGCATAAATGGTGTCCAGTTGGCAGGTTTAACATAAAAAGCACCAACACCAATAAATAAGCCAATTACAACAAGTTTTATGATTACCATAATACCTGCCATGTTTTTAGATTCTGAAATTCCTTTAACTAAAATTGCAGTAACTAAAAGAATCATCAAAATTGCTGGTATATTAACTGAAATAGGTATAATACCAAACAAATGTGGTATATGATCAGCAGGGTTTAAACCCATTTTCAAATAAGTAGCCTTTGCTGTTGCATAATCGTTCACCAACCATAATGGCGGATACATAATATGATGTACTATATTTTGCAATGCAGTAGGAAGATGAGTAGCATAAGGTTCAAAACCTCTTAAAAACTGTAAAAGATAGCCTGTCCAACTGCAAGCAACCGCTATGTTACCGATTGTATATTGAAGCATCAATACCCAACCAACCATCCAAGCAGCCAATTCACCCATTGTTGCAAAAGTGTATGTGTAAACACCGCCTGAAACAGGAATCATTGAAGCAAATTCTGCATAACACAATGCTGAAAAAATACAAGCAATTGCAGCAATTACCATTGATATAACTAAAGCAGGACCTGCACCATGTCCATCTGTTCCAACTACTGCAGAACCGACCATTGAGAAAATGCCAGCCCCGATAACCGCACCAATACCTAAAATTATCAAATCAACCCAGTTTAACGTTTTTTTCAAACCGGTTTCTTTAGATTGTGCTAACATATCGTCGGGATTTTTTGTTTTCAAAAGTTTAGAAACAAAGTTTTCAACCAATCCTACTTCGGTTACATCTTGTTGGCTCATGTAATTATCCTTATATTAAATTGTAGCTTTTTCTTTTTTAAGTAAGGGGAAACCTAACTCTTCTCTTTGTTCAACATACAACTTAGCTACCATTGCAGCCATTCTTCTCACTCTGTTGATAAAGTTAATTCTCTCATCTTTGGAAATAACACCTCTTGCATCCAAAAGGTTAAATGTATGAGAACATTTTAAAACATAGTCATAAGCAGGAAGTACCAACTTATTTTCTACGCAATTTTCAACTTCTTCCTGATACATATCAAAAAGTTTGAATAATCTTTCTGCTGATGAAACTTCAAAATTATATTTTGATTGTTCTATTTCATTTTGCAAATAGATTTCACCATATTTTAACTCTTTGTTCCACATTACGTCATATACAGAATTAACGTTTTGTAGATACATAGCAATTCTTTCAAGACCATATGTCAACTCAAGAGCTACTGGTTTGATTTCTAAACCACCAACTTGTTGGAAATATGTAAACTGAGTAATTTCCATACCATCTAACCATACTTCCCAGCCAACACCAGCAGCACCCAATGTAGGTGACTCCCAGTTATCTTCAACAAATCTAACATCGTGTTGAGACAAATCAATACCCATAGCTTCTAAACTTTTTAAATAAAGCTCTTGAGCATTGTCTGGAGAGGGTTTTAATATAACTTGGTATTGAAAATAATGACCCAATCTATTTGGATTTTCTCCATAACGAGCGTCAGTAGGTCTTCTGCAAGGCTCAACCATTGCAGTATTCCAAGGCTCAGGGCCTAATGAACGCAAAAAAGTTGCAGGGTTCATTGTTGAAGCGCCTTTTTCTATATCATAAGGCTGTTGAATAATACATCCATAATCGGACCAAAATTTTGATAAATTTAAAATTAATTCTTGGAAGGTTAAAGCCATTCTTTTCTTGATTTCCAGTACTTTAATATTTTTAAGCTCTAACATTATAATATATAAATTCTAATTTTACAAACAATTGTGCAAAATACACTCAAAATTGTTACATGCGTAAAACATTATCTTTTAATTGAAACTGTTTCTATTCTTACGTTTTCAGGATTGTTAATCAGTTTTTTATCAATTATAAAGTTTTTATCAAGATTTGCTAATCGCGGAGAAGGAATATTTTTTTCTTCGATATTTAATTGAATTTCTGTAGGAAAAAATCTTGCGTAATTCATATGATAAACCTTACCATCTGTATCAATTAATCTATGAGCAATAAATTTATGATAACGTCCAAGTTTTTTAATATCATCTTTAACAAGCTGTATAGAATCATCATAATATAACATCTTATTATCCTTTATGTTGAATTCTTCCATAAAACGTTGCATCCTACCTGAAGAATTCAAACCAGTATCAATACAGCTCATTTTGGCAGCAACACAATTTAATTTTTTAACACAGTCTGCTTTTGTTTTTACATATTTTTGAGGACCATCCAAATCTTGTTTATAAAGATTCTCTAGTTTTTTTAATACATCTTGCACTAAAGAAATCATAGCATCACTATCGAAATGCTTAGCATTATTAGCTTTTGAATGAAAAGCTCTTATCATTATGCCAAATTTAGGATTTTCTATAATTGGAGAAAATGTGAACAAAGTATTAGCCATATTATCTGTAAATCTCTCTCTTAAAATTTTTGCTTTTTGTTTATCACCTTTTTTTAAAGCTTTCACAGATGCTACATAAGAAGAATTAAAAACGTTAAATGAAACATTAAACGCATTCAGCTTGTCCATATTTTCTGATTTCGAAAAATACTGTGCATATTTTTCAGCTCTAGCTTGTTTGATAGGATTTTTTCTATACCAGCCAGACGTATCAAAGACTGTACGACGCCCAAGAGATTCATATATTTCAGTAGCTAATTTTGTAAAATCATATACTACACCACTTTTATCTTTTATTGCCAAATCCATACAATCTGCATCGTAAAAAAGTTCTGTTGTTTTATATATAGGATCACTTTGAGAGATTGGATTATTTTCACCAAAAATATCAAGATTATGCAAACGCTTTTTGAGTTCTTTGAAACCTCTTGTTATTTTTGTAAAATCTTCCCAAGACATTTCTCTATTTTGTGGTTTTGCATCGGCGTAGCAATATCCACACATATTATTACAACCACGTTTTACAGCTATCACATGCAAATTTTCACTTAGATATTGAATTTCCTTCATAGATAAATCTTTAAAAACATCTATACCATGTTGCAAACCTTCCAACTTTTCCATTGAGAAATTTCTAAGAAAAAAATTATTTTCATTTTTAGTATATTTTACGTATTCATACAACCCATCAGCAGCCTTTTGAGCTTTTACATATTTGTAATAGCTTTTTATTTTATCTAAAGGCAAAAAACCTTTAAAACTCGGTTTTCTATTTAGTGAATAACTTGCATCAAAAATATCTGATTTTAGATTCTTTGTAATTACGCCACGTTTATTATTAATATTATTTTGATGTTTTTGGCTATATATTTTTGAATTTAAACTATAAATTTCCATATTTTATCTCTCATTTTGAATCTATGAAAATAAAACATGAAAAAAAAGTTTTTTGTTATAAAAAATAACCCCGTTTGAAACGGGGTTAAATTTTTATTTCACACATACAGATTGATTTTTTATCATTTGAACTAAAAGTTCATTTGCTTTTTTGAGTTGTACATCATCTTTTGCTTTAACATTTTCTTCAGTCAACTCAACAGTTACATCAGGAGCTATACCTTTTTTATTAATGTCTGTACCATTTGGTGTTAAATATTTTTGAATCGTAATATTAGCACCAGATCCGCCTAAAAGTTTATTAACTTCTTGTACAAGACCTTTACCAAAAGTATTTTCACCGACTAACAAAGCTCTTTTATTATCTTTCATAGCACCTGAAAAGATTTCACTTGCTGAAGCAGAACCTTTGTTTATTAAAATTACAATTGGTTTGTCTGTAACATATTTTCTTGTTGCTCTTGTTGTTTCTTTATAGCCATCTCTATCTACGGTGCTAACAATAATTCCACCATCTAAAAACATATCTGAAATTAAAATAGCGTTGCTTAAAAGTCCTCCTGGGTTAGAACGTAAATCTATGATAAAACCTTTTTTATTTTTATATTCCTGCAAAGCTTTTTCAAACTCAGTTGTCGCGTTTTTACTGATAAAAGAACTTAATCTTATATATCCTACTGAATCATCTAATTTTGCATTTTCTGGAGTTTTTGTAGATACAGATTTTATTTCAATTTCTGCTCTTTGAATTTTATACAACTTATTAGGTTGATTTTTTCTTTTAATTAATAAAGTTACATAAGTCCCTTCTTCACCACGAATCTGATCAGCAGCTTTATCAATTGTTATACCTTTTGTAGATTTACCATCAATTTCAAGAATTTCATCTTCTGCTAACAAACCAGCTTTTTCACCAGGAGTATCTTCAATAGGTGCAATAATCAATAATTTACCTTCTCTTAGACCTATTTGAACACCAATTCCTTTTAATGAACCTTTTATAGAACTAGTTTCTTCTTCAAATTCTTTTGGATCGAGAAACTTTGTATAAGGGTCATTTAAACTAGCAAGCATTGTTTGTATTGCCACATAAGAATCTTCATCAGTTTTGATTACATTATCATACTTATTTCTCCATCTTTTCCAATCTTGTTGGTTATTTGTATGATCAACATATTTTGTATTAATCAATTTCCAAACTTGATCATAAAGTTGTTGTGGAGATGATGCAAAAACTCCACTTGATGTTGATAATGAACTTGTGATAAACACTGCTACCATTACTAATGCAGCTATAAAGTATTTTTTAAAGTTAATATTCAAAACAGTACCTCTTTTTCTTTTTCATACATCATAGCATAAAGCTTCAAATATTTAATATCAGAAACTATACTAAAATTATCCTCTCCATTCTCTTAAGATTTTAGACAAATGGTATAAATAAAAGTTTCAAAATAAACGAAAATATATAGTTTTGTAAATGAAAAATTATTTTAGATTTAAATCTTCTAATGTCACAGTACAAAGTTTTTGTCTGTATTCATAAACTTTTTCAAGCTCATTTTCTAACTCTTCATACAAATCATTTTCTTTAATTTTAGAAAATTCAACTGAATGTAAAAACTCTATTTGATATTTATTATTATTTTTTTCAAAAACAGATATCATTCCCATTGATTCAAAAATATCTATACAAAGCTCTGTGACATCATCTGATATAGACAAAAAGTCAGAAATATCACATATATCAACTTCCCCATTTTTATTATTACTAACATACTTCAACATACCTGAAATATTTTTTATAATATCTTCTGCATTGAGTTTATTGTTGTTGTAATTCATAAAATGAAGAGTTTTTGCTCCTGTTTTTTTTAGTATTGAATCAAAAATCATTTCACTACTTGGATAATCAAAAAACATTATTTGATTACACTTTGAAATTGTCTTTCTATTTTTAATTCTTTTAGAAATTTCTTGATAATTTTTTAATTTGTCACAAATAATTTTATTTTGTGCAAAAACTTCTGTTGATATCTTTGTTGTCGAAAGATAATCACAAATTTGAGAAAAAATATCTGTTTTCTTTCTGTGATCATACAATTTATATGAAGAAGTTTGTTCTTTATTTTTAATGGCAAATTCAGATTTTATATCTTGAACATCTAGCTGTATTGTTGTTATTCCATTGAATACATTTAATTTTGGATAAAAAACAACATCAAAGGATTTACCTTGTGGAATATTGATTTCAGAACAATTCCAAAAAACACATTCAAAAGGTTTTCCATCCTCATTTTCACAAAAGATTTTTAAATGATTGTTATTAGAACCCATCGTTCTAAAATTGTTTAAAATAAGATTTTTTGTAACAAAAATTGGTGGCTTATTACCTTCACCAAAAGGCTCCAACTTCTTTAAACAATCAATTAAATCAATCGTTATATCATTTGAATCGATTTCCATATCTATATAAATAGATGGTTGAAGCTCTTTTCCTTCTAGTTGAACAGAAACAGAATTGTCTAAAGCTTCTTTTACTTTTTCAAAACTATTTTTAGAAGGATCAAAAACAAGACCGGCCGCTTGAGAATGTCCACCAAAATATTCAAACAACTCTGAATTATCAGCTATAACATCTCTTATGTGTACCTCAGGAATACTTCTTGATGAACATCTTACAAAACCTGAATTTTGATCTTTTGTCATTAAAAAAACAGGTTTATAAAACTGCTCAACCAATTTTGATGCAACTATACCAATAATACCTATATGCCAATCTGGCTTATACAAAATAATTGAATTTGATGCTGGTTGATTTTGAAGCATTTCAACAGCTTCATTATATATATCATCACATAAATTTTGTCTGATTTTATTGAAGTTATTAAGCTCTTCAGCGCATAATTCAACTTCTGAAAGGTTATCCGAAATTAAAAGTTTTACAGCATTTTCAACAGTGTCTAACCTACCTGCTGCATTAATTCTTGGTGCAACACCAAAAGCTATATTTTCTGCTGTAACACCATTTTCCAAGCTATATCCGCTTTTTTCAAGCAATATTTTTAGACCTAAATTTTGACCTTGTGCAATTAATTTTAAACCTGCATCTACAAAGCTTCTGTTTTCATACAAAATTGGAACAACATCAGCAATAGACCCAACAGCAACTAAAGGCAAAAGCTCATCAACAAAATCAAAATCTTTGTTTTTTTCAATTAGAGCGCAAGCCAATTTAAAAGCAACACCAACTCCAGCTAATTCATTTAATGCTTCTATTGTTTCTATATCTAAATCTTTATCAAGAGAATTTAAGGCTTTAGGATTTATAATTGAAAAAGCTTTTGGCAGTTCTTCAGGAGCTTCGTGGTGATCTGTTATTATTACATCTACCTTAAAACCATTTGCAAAATTAACTTGTTCTACATCACTAACTCCACAATCCACTGTTATTATAAGTTTAGCTTTATTTTTAGCAATTAATTTAACCAAAGCTTTAGTATTTAATCCATGATTTTCTGTTTCACGATTAGGGATGTAATATTCAACATTCGCATTTAAATGTTTTAGTGTTTTAAAAAGAAGAGAAGTAGATGTTACACCATCACAATCAAAGTCACCATAAATTATGATTTTTTCTTGTTTTTCTATTGCCTCAAAAATTCTGTCAACAGATTTTTTCATATCTGAAAAAACATATGGTGAAGATATTTTCATTTTTTCAGGATGCAAAAATTCATCAATTTTTTGTATGGAGTTTAAACCTCTTTGAAACAAAAGATTTGCCAGAATATTATTTCCGGCAATATCTTTTATTTCTTTTGGAATATTTTCAATATTTTCTTGTGGTTTTACTTTCCAGATTTTTTCCATAAAATTTATAGATTTTCTTCAGCTTCTGCGTCAGCTTCTTGTTCGTCTTTATCTTCTTTTATTTTATCCAATACCATTTTAGCCATTTCTTTTGCAACAGCTTTTTGAACAACTGTTGGACTGTTTTCTAGCATATTAATAGCAGTTCTTACAGTTGTATCTAGGTCATACCATCTGTTGTTTCCTCTTTCAACAAGACCATCTTCAACAGCTGATAACATATCTTCAACACCAGTAAAAGTGTTTTCAGAGATGTTGTGTTCAATTAAAATTTTGATTAAATTTAAAGCAACCTTAATTTGAGTTTCATCATCTGAATTTTCAAGAGTGTTCATTGATTTTGATAAAAGAGGATCTTTATCATACCATCTGCGATAGTTTTCGCTATATTCTTCTTTCATACTTCTCTCCTTTTTTTATGAATTTTTAAAATTAACACCTTTGCCGCTGCTTGGATAAACCCAGTCAATGTTTTTACAAATTAACTTACATGCACCACACTCTAAGCATTTTTCATAACTAACAGTAAGTTTTTTTTCTGTTTCATTATAATTATAAACATTAGCAGGACATATTATTGTACAGACTTTATCAATACATTGCAAGCATTTTGAATTGTTAGGATTCAAATGGCACTTTGAATCCGTTTTGTATTTAACTTTATATAATTTATTTTCTATATTTTCAGGTATATTATTTTCCATTTTTTTCCTGTCTTATTTTAATATTCCAAAAACAAGTTTAATTCCTGCAATCGCATCTTTAAAAAGTTCTGCTAAACTTCGTTTTCGGAAAAAATCTTTTGTAAATTTAACAAACTTAGCTCGTTTTTCTTGTCCGTCTGCTGTCGTAAAAATACCAAAAAACTCATTGACTTTGCTTGGATAATAGTTCAAAAATGAATCAGTACGAGAACTTAAAACAGATATTACATCTTTATACGTTTTTAAATCTTTCAAAATAAAACTATTTGTAAGTTTTTTCTTATACAAACAAAGCATATTTGAAGAAAAATCATTGTTTTCTAATGCTTCTAAAGCTGTTTCACCTGCGAATTTGCCACTTATCATAGCAAAATTTGTGCCCTCAAAATGAACATTATTAACAAGCATTGCTGCGTCACCAACAATCATCGCTCCGTCTGTGTAGAGTTTTGGAATGCAGTTATAACCACCTTCAGGAATCAAATGCGCTGAATATTCTAACAATTCACCATCTTCAATAAATTTAGCTATTGCAGGATGTGATTTAAGCTTTTCTAATAATTCGTATGGTTTTATTTTTTTATTTTTTAAATCTTCTAACGAAACTCCTAGACCAATTGAAACAGAGTCTTTATTTGTATAAATGAAACCTAAACCAAATAAACCTTCCAAAGGTCCACCAACTAATTCGTAAGCGGCACCTTTTTCATTTGTTAAACCAAAACGATTATTAATAATTTCTGCTGGGAGTTTTATAACTTCCTTGACACCTAATGCTACATTTTTTGGTTTTATATTTTCACGAAGTCGCAATTGTTTTGCTAACAACGAATTAACACCATCAGCAATTATAACAATATCGGCATAATAGTCTTCAATATCAGTAGTTATACCAACTACTTTGCCATCTTTTAAAATCAACTCTTTGACAAGTGTTTCTGGAGCATAATAAACGCCTTCTTTCATTGCTTCTTCTACACACCATTTATCCCATTTAGCTCGAATAGCAACAAATGCATTTTTTTCTTGTTCGTAATTTTCGTAAGAAATTATAGTTGAACTATTTTCTGATAACAAAACATAATTATGAGAAGCAACAAATCTTTCAATCGGTGCATTGTCTTCAAAATTTGGGAAAATTTCTTTTGCAGCATGTGAATAAATAACACCACCATACATATTTTTAGAACCAGCAAAAGAGCCTCTTTCAACTAAAACAACTTTTTTACCGCCTCTTGCTATTGTAATAGCAGCACTGACACCAGCAGGACCAGCTCCTACTACAATTACGTCAATTTTATTTTTTTCAGAAATTTCTTCTGACATAAAACTCCACCAAAGTCATAAATCAACGTATCAATTATACTATTAAACTGTCATTTACCGCAATAAACTGTTTGTCGTAAACCTATTAGCATTGAAAGTCATAAAAATAAAAGTTAAAATGCTTATATCAAATAAGGAGAATTGATATGAACCATATTACGATATACACTTCAGAAATGTGCCCATATTGCATTAAAGCAAAAAAACTTTTAAAAATGTTAAATTTAAATTTTGAAGAAATTAATGTTGACAATAACTTTGATGAAATGTACGAAAAATTAAATGAAAAATACAATCAAAAAGGAATTTCAACTGTGCCTCAAATAATTATAAATGACCATTATATAGGTGGATACGATGACTTAGAACATTTATATAAAACAAAAAAAATAAATGAAATATTAAAATAAAAAGCCTGAAAATAAATTTCAGGCTTTTTATTTCTAACTTTAACAGTCTATTTACAACCTAAAGTACCGACTTCTTCTTTGCTGTGTTTGAACTCAATTACAGCTTGAGCTGCAGCAAGTCTAGCTTGAGGTACTCTGAATGGTGAACAAGAAACATAGTTCAATCCAATTCTGTGACAGAATTTAACAGAAGCAGGATCTCCACCATGTTCACCGCAAATACCACGTTTCAAGTGAGGTTTAACAGTTAATGCTTTGTCTAAAGCAATTTTCATTAACTGTCCAACACCTTCTTGATCCAATGTTTGTAATGGGTTTGCTGGTAGGATTTTGTTATCTACATATTTTTGCAAGAATTTACCTTCAGCATCATCTCTTGAATAACCAAACGTCATTTGAGTAAGGTCATTTGTACCAAATGAGAAGAATTCTGCGTATTCTGCAATTTGATCAGCTGTTAAAGCCGCACGAGGAATTTCAATCATAGTACCAATCAAGTACTCAACTGTAACTCCTTTTTCGTCCATAACTTCTTTAGCTACACGTTCAGCAACAGCTTTTGCTTCTTTCAATTCATTAACGTGTCCAACTAAAGGAATCATAACTTCAGGTTTTACATTTAAACCTTCTTTTTTCAAATCACATGCGGCTGAGAAAATAGCTTTCACTTGCATTTCATTGATTTCTGGGAATGTAAGACCCAAACGACAACCTCTAAGACCCATCATTGGGTTAGATTCTGACATTTTTTCTACTAAATGAAGCATTTCTTCATCTTTTGCATAGTCTTGATTTAACGCTTTTTTAGTAGCAACTGTCGCAATTAATTCTTCCTTAGATGGTAAGAATTCTTGAAGTGGTGGATCTAATAAACGAATTGTCATTGGTTTATCACCAAGAGCCTTGAACATTTCATAGAAGTCTTGATATTGCATTGGAAGCAAATGACTCAATGCTTCTTTTCTTTGTTCAGTGTTTTCAGCGATAATCATTTTTTGAACCCAAGGTAATCTTGCTGGATCCATGAACATGTGTTCTGTTCTACAAAGACCAACACCTTCAGCTCCCATTTCTAAAGCTTTAGCAACATCAGCTGGTGTATCAGCGTTAGCACGAACACTTAACAATTTCACATCATTAACCCATTCAAAGAGTTTTTTGAAGTTGTCATCAAGTGTTGGAGGAACAAGATGTACAGAGCCTTCAAAGACCTCACCTGTACCACCATCTAATGAGATAATATCATTTTCATGGTAAACTTTTCCGCTACCATCAGTTAAAGTACCGTTTTTAAGGTCAATTTTTAGGTCTTCACAACCCGCAACGCAAGGTTTACCCATACCTTTAGCAACTACAGCTGCGTGAGATGTCATACCACCTCTTAGTGTTAATACACCTTGAGAAGCAATCATACCGTGAATATCATCAGGACATGTTTCTAAACGAACGAGGATAACTTTTTCACCGTTTTTACCTCTTTCTGCTGCTTCTTCTGTATCAAATACGATTTTACCAACAGCTGCACCTGGTGAAGCCGCAAGACCTTGAGCAATTTTGTGAGCTTCTTTTTTAGCAGCAGGGTCAAAGTCAGGCAATAAGACTTGATACAATTGATTTGGGTCAACCAATTCAATTGCTCTTTCCTTATCAATAATACCTTCTTCTGCCATTTCAACTGCAATTCTTACAGAAGCCTTTGCTGTTCTTTTACCGTTTCTTGTTTGCAAGATATAGAGTTTACCTCTTTCAATAGTAAATTCCATATCTTGAACATCTTTATAGCCTTCTTCCAATTTTTTAGCAATATCAACATATTGTTTATATTGTTCAGGCATTTCTTTTTCAAGGTCAGCGATAGGATGAGGTGTTCTAATACCTGCTACAACGTCTTCACCTTGAGCATTTGTTAAATATTCACCATAGAATTTATTTTCACCTGTAGATGGGTTTCTAGTGAAAGATACACCAGTAGCACAATCATCACCCATATTACCAAATACCATTGTTTGCACGTTTACTGCAGTACCGTAGTTATGGTCAATTTTGTAGTGATTTCTATATGCAACAGCACGAGGAATATTCCAAGAGCGGAATACTGCTTCAATAGCTTCTTCTAACTGAACATAAGGATCTTGAGGAAATTCTTTTCCTGTTTCTGCTTTAATTAAAGCTTTATAAGGCTCAATTAAAGATTTCCAATCCTCTGCCGTCAAATCAACGTCTTGTTTATAACCTTTTTCTGCTTTAATTTTGTCTATATATTCTTCAAATTTCATTCTTTCAATGTCCCAAGCAACAGAACCGAACATTGTTAAGAAACGACGATAAGAATCATAACAGAATCTTGGGTTATTGGTTAGTTTAATCATACCTTCAACGGTTTGGTCATTCATACCTAGGTTTAAGATTGTTTCCATCATACCAGGCATTGATAATCTCGCACCTGAACGAACAGAAACTAACAATGGATTTTCTGGATCGCCAAATTTTTTACCAGCTTTTTCTTCAACTTTTTTCAAAGCTTCTTTAACTTCATCCATAACACCTAATGGCATCTTGTTACCGTGGTTTATATAATCCATACAGGTTTCTGTTGTGATTGTTAACCCCGGAGGTACTGGCAAGCCCAAATTAGTCATTTCAGCAAGGTTTGCACCTTTACCGCCAAGAAGATTACGCATTGAAGCATCACCTTCTTCAAATAACCATACTCGTTTTTCTGTCATAATTTGTCTCCTTTTAATAAACTGAGTATATTCGTTTTTTTTATATTCTAGAAACCATTAATTTTACACAGTTCTAGACTAGCATATTTTTTGAAAATACACAAACGTTTTATATGAAAAAACCTTATAATATCAACATTTTTTATAAAAGATCAATTATACAAATGACATGCCACAATTGTCTTATTTCTAATCACATTATTTGGTTTTTCTTTGATACAAATATTCATACAATCCTTACATCTTGGATGAAAGGAGCATCCTGAAATATTATCCATTATAGATGGTGGCTGACCTTCTATTGTTTTTACATCTTTAGAATTAATGTCTAAAATTACATTTAACAATGCTTTCGTATATGGATGTAGAGGATTATTTAATATCTCATTTTTATCGGCAAACTCAACGACATGACCTGAATACATAACAGCAATTTTATCTGCATTTTCAGCCACAACACCTAAATCATGAGTAATTAAAATAATAGAAATATTAAACCTTTCTTTTATATCTTTTAAAATATCCATAATTTGAGCTTGAACTGTCACATCTAAAGCTGTTGTGGGTTCATCAGCAATAATTAATTCAGCATTACAAGCCAAAGCCATAGCAATAATAACCCTTTGTTTCATACCACCTGAAAATTCATGAGGGTATGATTTCATTTTTTCTTTTGCATCAGGAATTTTCACTTTTTCAAGAGCTTTCACAGCAACATCAAAAGCTTCCTGTCCTTTTAAACCTTGATGCAATTCAATAACCTCTAAAAGTTGATTTCCTATAGTATATAAAGGATTTAAAGATGTCATCGGATCTTGAGGAATTAAAGCTATCTTTTTTCCTCTAATTTTTTGCATCTGCTTTTGCGTTAAATTTAAAAGATTTTCTCCATTAAAAAAAATTTCACCTGATTTTATTTCAGCTGTTTCCGGCAGTAATTGTAAAATAGACATTGCTGACAAACTTTTTCCACAGCCTGATTCGCCCACGATAGCAAGCATTTCGCCTTTTTCAAGACTAAAATTAACATCATAAATAGCTTGTCGAAAAGAATCTGATAAATTAAAACCAATATTTAAATTTTTTACTTCTAATATTTTTGTCACTATATGTTTATAGTTCCTTCAAAAACGTATTCTGCTTTACCAGTCATAAATACATCAAAATCAGCATTTTGTGAATTACCTGCCCATTCAATAGTCAATGCACCTCCTGGAAGATTTACATTAACCTTGTTGTCACACAAACCATTTAAAATAGCAGCAACAACACTAGCACAAGCTCCAGTACCACAAGCAAGAGTAATTCCACAACCTCTTTCCCAAACAGCAACATCGATTTCATTTTTTGATTTAATCTTTATGAATTCAACATTTGTTTTTTCTGGAAATAAAGAATCATGCTCTATTTTTTCTCCATATTTTTTAGCCAATTCATTAATATCTTCATCATCTTTGACTATTATCACACAATGAGGGTTACCCATACTAATTGCATTAACTGTAAACTTTTTCATTCCATCCCAAAGAGGATAATTCAAATTTTTACTTCCACCAAAAGGAATTTTTTCAGGTTCTAAAATTGGTTTTCCCATATTAACCTTAATAGTCAAATCTTCTAAAACCTCAGGAACTATTTTTCCAGCAAGAGTTTCTACAGAAAATTTTCTTTTATTCACAATTTTTTTATCATAACAAAATCTTGCAAAACATCTCATTCCATTACCACACATTTGGGCTGTAGAACCATCCGCTTGATAAAATAGCCAACCTAAATCAGCATAAGTAGAAGGGTTTTCAACAGGAACAAAAATACCATCAGCTCCTATGCCAAAATGTCTATCACACAAAAATTTAGCTATGTCAGGAAATTTTTTTTCTATTTTTTTATATTCATCATATTCCATTAAAATAAAATCATTTCCAGCACCTTGCATTTTTGTGAATTTTACTTGAGTCATTTTCCTACCCTTACTTATGTATCGGCTAAATTATAACATATTTAATTGCATAAAAAAATGACCCTGCTAAACAGAGCCATTTTTTATAAAAAAGATTTATAAATTAATCCTTCATTGCAGCTTTTAATCTTGCCATTGCTTTAGCCAAAGCAATTTGAGCTCTAGCATTATCAACTTCGACATCGTGTGATCCAATTCTAGCTTCTGCTCTTTCTTTTGCTGCTTTTGCTCTTGTCACATCGATGTCAGAACCTTTTTCTGCTAAATCTGTAAGAATAATAGCTTCGTTATTTTTAAATTGAAAAATTCCACCCATAGTTGAAATAAATTCAAACTTACCGTCTTTTTCAACCTTTGTAACGCCAATATCCAAAGCACCCATAAAAGGTTGGTGATCAGGCAAAATACCAAATTCACCTTCCACACTTTTTGAATATACGGCATCAACATCTTCGTTGAAAACTTCTTTTTCGTGAGTAATAATTTTCAAGTTAATTTTTTTAGACATATTCTTAAGCCTTCATACTTTCAGCTTTTGCAACAGCTTCTTCTATTGTACCAACCATATAAAAAGCCTGTTCAGGAAGATCATCATGTTTTCCTTCAAGGATTTCTTTAAAGCCTTTAATAGAATCTTCTAGTTTTACGTATTTACCAGGAATACCTGAGAATTGTTCAGCAACAAAGAAAGGTTGAGACAAGAATCTTTGAATTTTTCTTGCTCTGTTAACAGTTTCTTTATCTTCTTCAGACAATTCATCCATACCCAAAATAGCAATGATATCTTGCAAATCTTTGTATTTTTGAAGTACTTCAAGAACTTGTCTTGCAACTGAATAGTGTTCTTCACCAATAATAACAGGATCCAAAACTCTTGAACTAGAAGCCAATGGATCAACTGCAGGATAAATACCTAACGATGCAATTTGTCTTGACAATACAGTAGATGCATCAAGGTGAGAGAATGTAGTAGCTGGAGCAGGGTCAGTCAAGTCATCAGCTGGAACATAAATAGCTTGAACTGAAGTAATTGAACCATCTTTTGTAGATGTAATACGTTCCTGCAATTCACCAATTTCAGTAGATAATGTTGGTTGATAACCTACAGCTGAAGGCATACGACCTAAAAGTGAAGATACCTCAGAACCTGCTTGAACAAATCTGAAAATGTTGTCAATAAACAAAAGTACATCTTGTTTAGAAAAATCACGGAAATATTCAGCAGCTGTCAAAGCTGAAAGACCAACTCTCATTCTTGCTCCTGGTGGTTCGTTCATCTGACCATAAATCAAAGCAACTTTGTCTAATACGCCAGATTCCTTCATTTCATTCCAAAGGTCGTTACCTTCACGAGTTCTTTCACCAACACCACCAAAAACAGATACACCAGAGTGTTCCTGAGCAATGTTATGAATTAACTCCATAATCAAAACTGTTTTACCAACACCAGCACCACCAAACAAACCGATTTTACCACCCTTTTGATATGGCTGTAGCAAATCGATAGCTTTGATACCTGTTTCAAAAATTTCAATATTTGTATTTTGATCAACCAATTTTGGAGAAGGTCTGTGAATAGGAAGTCTATTTTCTGAATTTATAGGACCCATTTCATCAACAGGTTCACCTAATACATTTAAAATTCTTCCCAAAGTTTCCTTACCAACAGGTATTGATATAGGAGCCTTAGTATTGATAACTTTCATTCCTCTTTGCAATCCGTCTGTTGAAGACATAGCAACAGAACGAACCTTGTTTTCTCCAAGCAGTTGTTGTACTTCAGCAACTGTTTTATTACCGTCTTCGGTATAAATTTCTAAGGCGTCAAAAATTTCAGGTAGTTGTCCTGCTTGAAACTCAACGTCAATTACCGGCCCGATAATTTGAGTAATTAAACCTTCATTCTCTGTTAATACAGTCATTTTTATCCACCTTTACATGTAAAATCACAACTAATTATACATTTTTAATTATTTTTATACAAACAGAAATTTTTTCAATGAGTTAAAAAGATGATTATCTGTTTATAAATCAATAATCAAAAAAGGAATAAAACTAGTACGTAAAATCATAAAAAATCATAGCTAATCTACGACAGTAGCGCCTTTTTCTTCTACTTGAAGAGTTAAAATTTTAGATTTTACATTCATATCTAACCAAACGTTAGAAACTGTCTCTCTTATTTTATCTAAATTATTTCCATAAGAAATAACTAAAATAGCTGGACCAGCTCCACTTATAACAACGCCCATAACATTCTCTTCATGTTTTAAAGCTTCTTTTATTTCTTTTAAACCAGGAATTAACTTTTCTCTATACTGTTGATGAAGTTTATCATTCAATGCTATTTTCATTAGTTTTTCATCGTGTGTATTTACGGCCTGAACAAGCATAGCTGCATGTTTTAAATTAAAAATAGCATCCTTCATCGGCACTTCAGCAGGCAAAACTGAACGAGCAATACTTGTAGATAATTCATAATCAGGAATACAAACAGTTATATTCCAATCTTTAGGCCAATTCATTTTAGAATAAACAACACTACCATCTTCTTCCAAAGATGAAACAACTAAACCACCAACTAAAGCTGGTGTTATATTATCAGGATGATCTTCTATTTCGGTTGCTATTGACAACAAAGCAGCTTCATCAGCAGGTCTTCCTAGTAGTTCATTAGCTGCCATCAATCCACCAACGATAATTGAAGCAGAACTTCCCAAACCTCTAGCTATTGGAATTTGAGTTTTAATTGTTATCTTTAATTCGCTAGGTGACTGACCTATCGAATTATATAAAAGTTCTATAGCTTTATAAACAATATTATTTTCATCTGTTGGAATAGAAATCAAATCCTGTTCCTTTGTTTCATCAATAATATTTATTTCAATACCAGTTCCAGGCATAATAGTTTCTTCAACAGTAATCGTATTAAAAATTGGCAAAGCCAAACCAAAAGAATCAAAACCCGGACCTAAATTTGCAGTTGTTGCTGGAACTTTTACACTAACTTTCATAAAAACCTATCTTATCTTATTTGTATTGGCATTATTAAACATAAATAATCATCATCGCTATCAGGTCTAAACAAAGTAGCTGACAAACTACCACCAAGACCAATTTTAACCTTTTCTGATTCCATTATTTTTAAAGAGTCTAAAACATAACGATAATTAAAAGCAATTGTTAACTCTTCATCTGTGTATTCAGCAGAAATAGAATCTTCTCCCAAACCAGCGTCTGGAGTATCAGCTTTTAAGAACAATGTATTTTCACCAAATATAAATTTAACAATATTAGTTCTTTCATTAACCATTACGGCAACTCTTTCAAGAGCTGATATCATTTCTTCACGAGAAATTAATGCATTTTTTTCACAACTTTGAGGAATCAACTGTTTATAAGGAGGATACTCCCCTTCTAGCAATCTTGAAGTCATTATCATAGAAGACGTTTTAAATACAATTCTTGTTTTTTCTATTATCAATGATAATTTTTCATCATTCAAAAATGAAGATATTCTCAAAAATTCTTGAAGAGTTTTTGATGGAATAACACAACTAATATCTGCATCTTTTTCGTTTGTTATTTTTTCAACAATTCTTGTTAATCTATTTCCATCAGTCGCAGCCATTTCTATATTGTCTTTTGATATTGAACAAAAAACACCACTTATAATATTTCTATTTTCATAATTAGCTGCAGAAAATGCTGTATACTTTATAGATTTAATGAAAGGATTTAAGTCAATCTCAACAGATTCTCTGTCTTTTATATCTTCTTCTGTAATCAAAGATGGATATTCATCTGCACTAATACCTATCAATTCAAATTTAGAGTTTCCACAAATTATATTAACCACATTAGTTTCTCCATTTAATGAAAAAACGATGGGTTTATTACTTAATTTAGAAACAATTTCAGAAAGCTTTTTAGCCGGCAATGTAATTTTACCAGGAGTTTGAACAGAAGCTATAGTTTTAGACATTATGCTTATATCTAAATCTGTTGCAGAAAAGGTTATAAAATTGTCAGAAGATGCATTGATTAAAATGTTTGATAAAACAGGTTGAATACCTCTTGCTACAGTTGTTTTTTCAACAATTTTTAAATTTGTTAAAAGTGATTCTTTTTCAATAGTAAATTCCATATTCGACATTTTTAAATTTTTTCTCCTGACAGTTTTTTTAATTCTTTTATTTATAATTTAATATATAAATAAATAAAATAAATAATAATAGTTAATAAAGACGATTATTATTGTATAAAACTATTATAAACGAAACAATACAAAGAACAAAACTTGTTCATAACTTTGTTAATTTTTTGTAGAAAACTTTTTTAAAACTTTTAAAATTATTCAAAAACTTTTATTTAATTTTCTTTTTTGTTCAAAAGTCATTTATTTTTATATAAGTTTGAACAATCGAAATAATGTTTTGAACAAGTTTTGAACAGGAAAAGTTTTTCATGATATTACAAAAAATGGGCATGGATCCATGCCCAAAACCTTATTTTTACAATATTTTAACAATCTTTGAAATTATTTGCTTTTTGGTTGTGAACCCATCTGGACATTTTTTGTTGTTCAAAACTCAATGCAAAATTGTATAAACTTTGTATTAGATTTCTTCCTGATGGTGATTTTCCTATGAATAAAAAATTTCCTGTTTTATTTTTAGCTATGTAGATTTCTTTTTGTAGTATTTTATCTACATTTGTTTTTGCAGGAGATTCTATTTTTAATTTTAACCATACATATAGAAGAGAAACAGATGGTTTCTCTTCATTTTGTTTTAAAAAATCTGAAAAATCTTTTAGTATCATTTTATTTTATGAATGCCTGTATTTCTTTGAAATTTGGGTGTTTAGATGATTTTAAAAGTTCAAAAATAACCATTTCTGTTGTTAATATTTTTGCACCTTCTTTTTCCATTAGGTTTATTCCTGCTTTAAATTCATCTGTATCTCTTGATGCACAAGCATCTTTTACTACAAAAACATTATAATTTTGAGCTAAAAGAGCTAATGCTGTTTGGTAAACACAAATGTGAGTTTCTATTCCAAGAATAAAAACATTTTTAACTTCTCCTATTGCTTCTTTAACATCTTCTGTTTGAAGAGCGTTAAAACTAGTTTTTTCAAAAAACTTGGCGTTATCAGATACACTATATTTTACTGACGGTATTGTTGATCCAAGTCCTTTTGGATACTGTTCTGTTAGGATTGTTTTGATGTTTAAGATTTTTGCTGTTTTAGCTAGAATTTCAGCTTTTTTGGCACATTTATCTTTTTGTAACATGTTAACAAGTTTTTCTTGTACATCTATGAATAAAAATGCTGAATTTTCTGCTGTTATATCTATTGTCATAAATTTCTCCTTTTAAACATTTGTGTAATTTTGAAAGTTTTTTATGAAAGAATCTAAAAGATATTCTATTTTTTCTTCACTTATTTCTTCCTTGTCGACAAAAAGTTTTTCTGCTTTCAAATCGCTATCTTTTATATCATGAATTATTTCTATATTTATTTTTGTATAGCCAGGACAACTTACTGTGAAAACACTTGTGCCTTTTTCATTTTCTAGTTTGAAAAAGCTTTTTTCTTCTTCTACAACCTGAGTAACTTTAGATTCAAATAATTTTTCTTCTATCCTTTTTTGAGTTTGATAAAACAAAGGAGATAATATATTTTCTAATTTTTTTATTAAATTTTCTTTATGTACCTTGAAATTTTTTACGTTTACATCTAAGTTTATTTCTTTCTTTTTTGGTTCTTTTGCATATATAAAGGAATTTCCTTTTAAAAGAGCTTTTGAAAGAGCATTATTTGCCATTTCTTCAGCTTTATCAAAGGCTATATTTTTTGTTTCTATATATCCAGCAGAGATTGTGAAATTAGATGTTAAAACTTTTTTTATTTTTTCCAAAACTTTTAAAACATTGTCTTTTTCCGTTTGTTTGAACCACAAGTAAATCTTAAAATCAGATGCAAAACCAAGAATATCACAAGAACGGACATTTCTTTTTATTATTCCCATTAAAGAATCAGGTGATATTTTGCTTCTTACATCAATATCTGGAGCTAATACAACGAAAGTTCCCCATTCCTTTTTGCTTTCTTCTTTTAATATTGTGTACGTATAATTTTCTGTATAAACATGATTTTTTTTGTCTAATATTTTTAGTTGTGAAAGAATTTCTTTTTTACTTTCTGATTCGTAGGATATTTCTCTTTTTTGTAAACACCATATTGTTCTAATTGTGTATTCTGAATCAGTAGAACTTGTTAAAAGAAAATCTGTTAAACCTTTTTCAAAAGCTGTGCATAAAATATTTTCATCGATTTCATCAAAAACAGCTATTATTGAACAATCTTTTAATTCCTGATTTTGTTTTACTTTGTTTGTTATGTCCAAAAAACTCTCATTGTTTATTGGACAATGATAAAGAATAAGAACAGGCTTTTTTTCTTTTATTATTTCAAAACAATTTTCCTCTTTTATTTGAAAAAAATTATCTTTATTCCTTAATAAAAGAATTTTATTTTTTATCTCTTCTGATATTTTTTCATCGTTGCAGATGAGAATAATATTATTTTTCAATGGCACAACCTATTTTTATTTCTCAAATATATTTTATATCAAAACAAAATAAAAGAAATTAGGCATGTCAAAATAAAAAAACTTAAATATTATACTTTAGTTTTGTAAATTTCTAACTTTTTGTTTATACGGAAATCGTTAAAAACACCGTAGTATGTATGTGTAAAGGATAAGCCATCCCCTCAAAAATACTAAAAACAATACTTTTGGATATTGTGTAGCTTTGTGTTGCTTTTATACCAAGGCTATTCAGTATTCCTAAAAATTGTGAAGAGTATACAAGGAAGTAAACAAAAAACTCTCAGAAAGGAGCTATCACTATGGCTATTATTGTAAACACAAACATGACTGCGTTAAAAACGCAAAAAAACTTGACAAATGCTACAAACTCTTTGAATTCTGCTTTAGAAAGAATGTCAACAGGTTACAAAGTAAACAGAGCAGCAGACGATGCGGCTGGTTTATATGTAGCAACAGGTTTAAATACACAAATTAGGGGTTCACAGGTTGCTAAAAACAACATAGCGACAGGGAATAACGTACTACAAACTCTAGAAGGTGACTTAGATGTTATCTTGGATAACTTAAACCGTATCAGAGACTTAGCAACTCAAGCAGCAAACAGTATTTACGATGACAGTGCTATGAAAGCAATGCAAGATGAAGTTACAGCTCGTTTAGATGAAATTGACCGTATTTCAGGTGCATCAAACTTTAATGGTTTAACACTTTTAGATGGACAAAGTAAACTAGCTACTGAGGGTCTAAGACTTCAAGTTGGTGCAAATTCTGAAGCTGCTACAAACTCTATTACTATTGATGCAGCAATGTTCGATAGAATAGATTCAACAACTTTAGGTACTAATGGTGATGATCCAACAGCAGATCCTGGTACAACAGCAATTACTGATGCAAGTTTAAGAGATAACGTAGAAGCAGCATTCGCTTTTGCTTCAGCAGCTGCCAGATATATTACTGTTGTAGATAACGCTATTGATACGATTTCAACTAACAAAGCTACAATCGGTGCTGTTATGAACAGATTAGAATCAGCAGAAACATCTATTGTTACAACAATTGAAAACAATACTGCAGCAAAATCTACAATTATGGATGCTGATATAGCTGAAGAATCTGCAAATTATACAAAAGCACAAATTCTTCAACAAACATCATCTGCCTTGTTAATCCAAGCAAATGCATTGCCACAAATTGCAATTCAATTGGTACAAGGTTAATAAATATTTATTCTTTACAATACTTCTTTCTGAGCCCGCTTATGCGGGCTCTTAATTTTTTTACAATAATGAAATTCCTGCTATATAACCTGTTGACCAACAGTTTTGTAAGTTAAATCCGCCAGTTAAGCCATCTATATCTAGAACTTCTCCACAAAAGTAGAGACTTTTCACAACTTTTGATTCCATTGTTTTTGAGTCGATTTCATTTAAATCAACTCCACCAGCCATTACAATTTCTTCACCATTAACAGTTTTCGTTGCGTGTAGTTTTAAGCTAGTTATGAGTTTAGATATTTTTTCTCTATCTGTCCTTTTTAATTGGCCACTTTTTGTTTTAGGGTCTATTTTTTCTTTTTCAAACAATATACTTGCTAGATTTTTAGGAATATATTCTGATAGAACAGTTAAAGATTCTTTTTGTGGATTTTGTTTTAATTCATTTAAAAACTCTTCATCAAAGTGCTCAAAGCTTTTATTTACTAGATTCAAGTTAATTTCAAGAGGTTTTGTTTCACTAAAATCTAAGTAAGCACAATATGATGATATTTTATAAACAATAGGTCCTGATATACCTTTGTGAGTGAAAAGGAAATCTCCATTTAATTTTTTTGTTTTTTTATTATCAAATGAGACATCAGCTTTTATATTTTTTAAACTCAATCCTGATAAATTAGAAAAATATTTTTCTTTTGTAATTAAAGAACATAATGCAGGTTTCAATTCTTTTATATTGTGTCCTAGTTGTTGTGCTAATTTTTGACCTGAGCCTTTACCACCTGTTGCAATTACAACCTTGTCAAAAAAGTAAGAGTTTTTTACTGTTTCTAAAACAAATTTTTCTTTAGTTTTTGTTATGTTAATAATTTGTTCAAAACATTTTTTTATGTTGTTTTTATAAAGCTTTTTCATTAAAGCTTCTTTCACACTTTTTGAAGAATTTGTTGTTGGGAAAATTCTGTTATCATCTTGAGTGTAAGTTGTTATTCCTATATCTTCAAAAAAATCCAGTGTTTCTTTTGTAGAAAACCTAGAAAATATTGAATATAAGAATTTTTCTCCTCTAGGATAATATTTTGCAAGTTCTTTAAAATTAAATTCTGAATAAGCTAAATTGCATCTACCTCCACCTGTTGGTATTAATGTATGAAGGATTATTCCTTTGTCAAAAAGATAAATTTCATTTTCAGGATTTTCGCTGGCTTTGATTGCACACATTACACCAGCTGGTCCTCCACCAATTATAGCTATTTTAGTTTTGTTCATTTATTCGTGTTCCATATAAAAATATTTCTTCAACATCTTCTAGATCTTCGTATAAATCAGAAATTGTTTTATTCATTATAGGATGAACAAAATCAGGTATTAATTCTAAAAGAGGCACTAACACAAAAGCTCTTTGATGCATACGCTCATGGGGTACTATTAAATTATTAGATCTTATTATCTTTTGATCATAAAAAATGATATCTATATCTAGTGTTCTTTGACCCCAGCGTTTTTCTAATTCTCTGTTTCGGCCTAATCTTTTTTCTATTTCATTGCACTTAAAAAGCAGTTGTTCAGGGCTTAATGTTGTTTTTATTTCAACAGCCAAATTTAAAAACCAATTTTGATTTTTTACACCCCAAGGCTCCGTTTCATACAATGCAGAGGTTCTTATTATCTTTATGTTTTCGCACAAACCTAAAAGACTGACAGCTTTTTCTATTAAATCAGCCCTGTTACCTAAATTAGATCCTAAACACAAATATGCTATAGCCATAATCATATTTTAGCTTAATTTTAAAATTTATATGAATTTTGTTAATTATAATTAAGATTAAAATTTTCAAGTTTTAATTTTTATGTTAAGATTTAACACATCAGAATAATTGAGGAATATCTAATGATTTCAGTAAATGATTTAAAAACAGGATTAACACTAGAATTGGATAATGGACTTTGGTCTGTTGTTGAATTTTTACACGTAAAACCAGGTAAAGGCGCAGCTTTTGTTAGAACTAAGCTTAAAAACGTTGAAACAGGAAACGTTGTTGAAAAAACATTTAGAGCTGGTGAAAAAGTTGCTAAAGCTACTTTAGACAAACGTGAAATGCAATACTTATACAAAGAAGGTTCAGATTACATAATGATGGATACTGAATCTTATGAACAATTAGCTGTTACAGATGATCATCTAGGTGATGGCGTTAAATACTTAAAAGAAAATATGAATGTAAACATTCTTCTTCACGATGGTAAAATTATTGGTCTTGATATGCCAAACCACGTTGAATTAGAAGTTGTTGATACTCCTCCAGCTGAGAAAGGTAATACTGCTCAAGGCGGTACAAAACCAGCTAAATTAGAAACAGGTGCTGTTGTGAATGTGCCATTCTTTATTTCTAATGGAGATAAAATCAGAGTAGATACTAGAACAAATGAATATTTAGATAGAGTATAAGGTTCTTTTTAATCTTATTTCTAGCTATTAGTAAAGGATAAAACAATGAATTTTGATTTAGAATACATTGAAAAACTGGTAAAAATGGTATCTGATAGTGAATTGACAGAGTTAACACTTGAAGAAAAAGAGTCAGCTATTGTTATCAGAAAAGAAAAAGAAGTTATTCAAGCTCAAACAATTTTACCTCAAGCTGTTCAAGCACCTGTTGCTGCTGCTCCAGTTGCTGCTTCAGCTGAAGTTGAAGACAAAAAAGAAGAAGCTCCTAAGGGAAAACCTATTACATCTCCAATGGTGGGTACTTTTTATATGGCATCTTCTCCTGGAGCAAAACCTTTTGTTGAAGTAGGTTCAACAGTTTCTACAGGTCAAGTTGTTTGCATCATTGAAGCTATGAAACTTATGAACGAAATCGAATCAGAAGTTTCTGGTAAAGTTACACAAATTTGTGTAAAAGATGGCGAAGCTGTTGAATATGGTCAAGTTTTGATGTATGTAGAATAATTGATATTCTTTTAACTTTTAATAATTTTACAAACGGAGGGTTAAATTTTGACCCTCCGTTTGTTTTTGTTATAGAATTAAACTATTAAAATAGACTTTAGGGATTTTATAAAAAATGATAAAAAAAGTTTTAATCGCTAATAGAGGCGAGATTGCTGTCAGAATTATAAGAGCTTGTAGAGAGTTAGGTATTAAAACAGTTGCTGTTTATTCTCAAGCTGATGCTGATTCATTACACGTTAGTTTAGCTGATGAGGCTTATTGTATCGGACCTGCACAAAGTGCAAAAAGCTACTTGAATATTCCTGCGATTATTTCTGTTGCTTTAACAAGCGGTGCTGATGCAATCCACCCTGGTTATGGATTTATGTCAGAAAGAGCTGATTTCGTTGATATTTGTACTGACCATGGAATTAAGTTCATTGGACCATCTGCTGAAGCAATGAGAAAAATGGGTGATAAAGCTACAGCAAGAAAAACAATGACTGCAAACGGTGTTCCTGTTACTCCTGGTACAGACCTTGTTGAAGATATGGAAGCTGCAAAAGAATTTGCTGCTAAAGCTAAATATCCTGTTATTGTTAAAGCTACAGCTGGTGGTGGCGGTAAAGGTATGAGAATTGCAAATTCTCCTGAAGAATTGGAAGAAGCAATTACACTTTGTCAGACAGAAGCTCAAAACGCTTTTGGTAATGCAGGTGTTTATCTTGAAAAATATATTATCAACCCACGTCACATTGAGGTTCAAATCATTGCTGATAGTTATGGCAATGTTGTTCACTTAGGTGAGCGTGATTGTTCAGTACAAAGAAGACACCAAAAACTTCTTGAAGAAGCTCCATCTCCTGCAATTGATGAAGAAACAAGAAAAGCTATGGGTGCTGCTGCAGTTACTGCTGCAAAATCTATCAATTATGAAGGTGCAGGTACAATAGAATTCTTGCTTGACCACGATGGAAGCTGGTATTTTATGGAAATGAATACTCGTATTCAGGTTGAACACTGCGTTTCTGAGATGATTTCAAGCGTTGATTTGTTAAAAGAACAAATCAGAGTTGCTGCAGGTGAAAAATTGTCTTTCACTCAAGATGACATTGTGTTAAGAGGTCACGCTATTGAGTGTCGTATTAACGCAGAAGATGCAGATAAAGACTTTATGCCTTGCCCTGGCGAGATCAGAGGCTATATTGCTCCTGGTGGTTTTGGTGTAAGAGTTGATTCTCATTCTTATACAGGCTATAAGATTCCACCTTATTACGATTCAATGATTGGAAAGTTGATTGTATGGGGCAGAGATAGAGAAGATGCAAGAAAAAGAATGCTTCGTGCATTAGATGAATATGTTATTACAGGAATTAAAACAACAATTCCTTATCACAAAAAGATTCTTACAAATGATGTATTCATTTCAGGTAATTTTAATACAGGCTTTATTCCTGAACATATGACACATAAAAAAGATGAATAAATTTTAATAAATAAAACAAAGGCCGCCTTTTAAGACGGCTTTTTTGTATAAAAATGTAACCTTTTTGACTATCTTTCAACTTTATAAGAAAATAAAGGATACATATGTCTAGAACTTGGGATTAGATTAGTTTAATGTACATTAAAGAAGTAGAAATTGATAACTTCAAATCTTTTGCAAACAAAATAACTATACCGTTTTTAAAAGGTTTTACAACTATATCAGGGCCGAATGGATCTGGTAAAAGTAACATTATTGATAGTGTTTTGTTTGCTTTAGGTCTTTCTACGTCAAGAACTTTAAGAGCCGAAAAAATATCCCAGCTAATCTCAACGCATACAAGAAGAAATGAAGCAATTGTAAAAGTAACTTTTGCTCCTGAAGGTGGTGAAGAAAAAGAGTTTTCTGTAGCAAGAAAAATTAAAAAGTCTTCACAAGGCTATAATAGTATTTACTATTTGAACGACAAAATCGTTACTTTGACAGATGTTCACACAATTCTTGAAAAATACAATATTACACCTAATAGTTATAATGTCATAATGCAAAATGACGTAATGTCTATTACTAATTGTTCCGATGTTGAAAGAAGAAAAATAATAGATGAAATTGCTGGTGTTGCTGATTTTGACAGACGTATAGAACAAGCGCAAAATGAGTTAGGTACAGTAGAAGCACGTGTACAAAATTCACTTTTAATCCTTTCTGAAGTTGAAACTAGATTGGAACAATTAAAAGCAGAAAGAGAAGTTGCTTTAAAATTCCAGAAACTTCGTGATGAAAAAACAGAATTGGAAAGTAAAATTACAACAGTAAAATACTTTGAAATTAAAAAAGGTCTTGAACGTGCTCATGAAAGCATTTTAGATGCTAACAAAAAGAAAAAAGAAGAAGAAATTAAAATCAAAAAACTTGATGAAGAAATTCTAAAGGTAAAAACAAAATTAGATGAATTATCTGATCTTGTGAAAGCAAAAGGTGAAGCTGAACAAATTGAGGTTAAAAAACAAGTAGAAGAAATAAAAGGTAAAGTTGACAGACAAGAAGCTGCTATAAATTTTGCTGATAAAACTATTCAAAACAATTTAAGAACTGTTGAAAATGCTAAAAATGGTATTGAAAACCTCAATCAAAAAAATGAAAAAAATAGATTACAAATTGTCGAAAAAGAAAATGAAATAAAAGAAGTAGAAACTCAATTAGAAGCAGAAAAAGCAAAACTTCTTCAAATGCTTCAAGAGTATTCAGGTCTTAATGAATCTGCAGATAAATTTATAGCAAAAAGAAATGAATTAAGAAAAGAACTCGAAGCTAACAAAGATGAAGAAAATAATTTGATTCGAGAAAAAACTCCTATGGAAGTTGAGTTAGCTTCTCTTTTAAAATCTGTTGAAGAAGCTAAAACAAAAATAGAAGAACTTGAAAACTTCAAACAGAATTTTGCAGGCAATAAAGACAGAGTTGAAGTCCAAGTTGAAGAGTTAGCGAAAGAACTAGAAGATTTTAAAATCATTCAACAAAATACATTGTATGAGTTAGATAAGACCAAAAATGAATTGAATGATGTTCAATATAATGTGCAGACTGCTTATAGAAAAATTTCTCAAATGGAAGCTCAAAAGCAAGCTTTTGATGCTATGGATTTTGGAAGAGCAGTAGATACAGTTTTGAATGCCAAAATCAGTGGTGTGCATGCAACTCTTGCTCAATTAGGTCAGGTTGATAAGGAGTATTCAACTGCACTAGAAGTAGCAATGGGTGGCAGAATGGCAAATATCGTTGTCGATGACGATGAAGTGGCTAAAATTGCTATTGAGGTTTTGAAAAGCGCAAATGCTGGTCGTGCTACGTTTTTGCCAATGAACAA
Organism: Candidatus Gastranaerophilales bacterium; assembly: GCA_944322545.1. GTDB lineage: Bacteria > Cyanobacteriota > Vampirovibrionia > Gastranaerophilales > Gastranaerophilaceae > Limenecus. The sequence continues at coordinate 9,556 of CALUPF010000018.1, read as the reverse complement.
AATCAAAAAGGCTCCAACTTCTTTAAAACTGCCTAAAGACAAAGGTGTTTTGGATTTTGCTATTAATTTAATCGATTTCGATGATGAATATTTAAATGTATTTTTCCATGCGCTAGGAGAAACTCTTGTCGTTGAAGATTACAATGCAGCAAGAAAATTAATTGGTCAATACAGAATGGTTACACTAACTGGTGAACTTTTTGAAAAATCAGGTTCTATTTCAGGTGGTTCACAAAAACGTTCTGGTTTGAAATTTAGCCAATCTCAAGATGACGAGTTAGCTAAATTTAAAGAAAGACTCAAAGGCTTTGAGAAAACATACGCGGATTTAGAAAGAAAAAAAGCTGAATTAGAAGAAAAATTAGATAAAGTCAGAATTTCATATTCAAATACTATGACTGCTCATAATCAGGCTAAAATCGAGCTTGCTAATTTGATGAAAAACTCTGAAGAAAATGAAAACAATATTACTAAGCAAAAAGAATTTATCAATGAAGCAGAACCTAAAATTAAAAAATTAGAAGCTGATTTAGATAAAATGGAACAAGTACATTTTGAACTTAGTGAAAAAGCTCTTAAATTAGAAGAAGAGATAAAAGAAATTGATGGAAAATTAACAACTGAAGAGCTTACTAATCTCAAAAAATTGACAGAAGCTACTGAAAATCAAATCAAACAATATGAATCAAAAATTGCAGGCTGCAAAAATGATATAGATGGATTCAATAGAACTATTGCATTCCAAACAGATGTTATTGAAACTCATAATAAAGAAATAGACAGATTACACAAAGATAATGAAATTCTAGAACAAGACAAAGTTAAATATAAAGCAGATATTGAAGCCTTCCAAAAACAAATAGAAGTTCTAGAAGTAAAAATCAAAGAGCTTGGTGAAAAACTTATTGAAATACAAACTGAGCGTGATTCAGTAAATGAACAATATTTAGAATTAGATAAACAAAAAAATGTTTTGATTTTAAATGTAGAAAAGATTGCTGAACAAATTGAGGCATTTAAAGCAAGAAGAAGAGAATTAGAACCTCAATTAGAAAATGTAAAAGAAGAGCTTAAAGAAAATGGAGTTGATTTATCAAAACTTCAAGAAATTGAAATTTCAGTAGAGGAAATTACAGGTAAAATTCAAAGACTTCAAAAACGAATGGATGAACTGGGCGACGTTAATATGCGCGCTATCAAATCTTATGATGAAGTTTCTGAAAGACAAAATGAATTAAAAACAAAAATAGAAACATTATCTAATGAAAAAAATCAGATAATGGATAGAATGCAAGGTTATGAAAACCTTAAAAAAGATACATTTATGAATACTTATAACAACATAAATGATAACTTTAAAGAAATTTTCCACAAATTGTCTGAAGGAGAAGGAACTTTAATTTTAGATAATCCAGAATCTCCGTTCACAGGTGGTATGTCAATTGAGGCACAACCAAGAGATAAGGAAAAAACCCGTTTAAATCTTATGTCTGGTGGTGAAAAGTCATTGACAGCATTAGCATTTGTTTTTGCTATCCAAAGATATTTGCCGGCTCCATTTTATGCTTTTGATGAAGTTGATGCGAATTTGGATGGTATTAACGTTGAGAAATTAGCTGATATGGTGAAAACTCAAGCAGAAAATACGCAATTTGTAGTAGTTAGTCACCGTAAACCTATGATAGAATCAGCTAATAGAACAATCGGCGTTACACAAAAAGAAAAGGGTATAACACGCGTAACGGGTGTTAAATTAAGAGACTAAGGGAGAAAACTGCTTTAAGCATTTAAATAGCAATAAGCAAGGGAATTTAAAATGACAGAAACAGCCGAATCTAGCTTAAATCATGAATTTTATGCATCTGAAGCACCGGTGCCTATGACAGATGGACTTGATGAAATGTCTATGATTTCTACTGTCGAAGCGCAAAATGAAGCTGGTCAGGTAGATGGGGTTGAGATTCTTGTTCAAATGGCTAAAAATGGCAAAATTGACCCTTGGAATGTAGATATTGTTGATGTTACAGATAAGTATCTTGCTCATTTATTTCAAATGAAAGCTCAAAACTTAAGGTTAACAGGAAGAACTCTTTTGTTTGCTGCTATTCTTTTAAGACTAAAATCAAATGTTCTAGAAGGTATAGATGCAAATCAAATAGAGGGTCTAAATGAATACGATGAAGAAAATTTCGATGATTTTGAGTTAGAAGACGACAATTGGAATGATGAAGAAATAAATACCAATAACGTAATTTCATTGGATGAGGTTTTACAAAGAAGAACAAGTATTCGTTTGAATAGAAGCAGAATGGTTAATTTGAAAGACTTAATCAAACAGCTTCAATTTTATGAAGAATTAGATAGAAAACAGTCTTTAAAAAATGCACATGAACGTGCAAAAAGACGCGTTCGTTCATACGCAAGACTGACTCCTGATGATATTGTAAATCTTGCTCACGATGAATACATTGAAAAAAGTGTTGAAGTTTTGCATGAAAATCTTAAAAAGATTTTCGAAACAGAAGAAAAAGTGGAATTGAACACGTTAACTCTTTTAGGTTTGGATAAAATTTCTGCTTATATTGCTTTATTGTTTTTAACTGCAGAACCTGAAGCTGATATCGATTTATATCAGGAAGAGTTTTATGGTGAATTATACGCAGTTCCCTATAAAAAAACAGTTGAAAATCAAAAAGAATCTGCTTAATTATTCAATAGATTTTAAAAAATAATAAACAATTTTTATTAATTCTTCATTATTTTTTATTTTATAGTTAATTACTTCAACCATTTTTTCCTTAGAAATTGGGTTAAAATAATAAAATTCCCATATATTGGTTTCTAAAATAGTGCTTAATTTTTGCAACGTTTCAAAAGATGGAGCAAATTTACCTGTTTCAATGTTACTTAAACTAGGAACTTCAATATTTATTTTTTCTGCTAATTCTTCTTGTGTTAAATTTTTTAATTTTCTGAATTGTTTAATTTTTTTGCCTAGCAGTTTTTTTATGTCTGACATAATCCATTCCCCTTTTGAATATTATCAGTTTAAAGGGGTTTTTTTTAAAATAATGTTCAGCATTAAATTCATATAAAATAATTAGTGTTAAAAGCTATGAAATGTGGTATATTTAAATTAATACATTAAGTTATTGTATTTTTTTAATGAAAAAGATTATTTTATAGGAGTTTCAATGATTAACTTAAAAAAGGAGAAAAAAGGATTTTCTTTAGCGGAAGCTTTAATGACATTGTTAATTGTTTGTTTAATAACATTAGCGTCTATTCCAATTTTGACAAAAAAAGTTAGAGCCAAAAAAGAGCAACATCATGGAGTCTACGCTTGTTATTGGAATGGTGATAATCTGATAGCAAGATCTGTTGTAGATGATCAAGTTATTGATGGTTCTATTATTTTTGATAAGGAAGAAAACCGTAATGGTTGCGTATTCAATCCACCTCCAAATGCGAAAAATTTTGTAGTAACAGTTGTAGGTGGAGGCGGTGGTGGTGCTGGTTCAGCAGCAACTTTAGGTAATTATTATAAATATTTTACAGATACAGGTGAACATACATTTGTCACACCGTATATGGGTTTATATGAATTTCTCGTTGTAGGTGGCGGCGGTGCTGGTGGAGCTCGTGTAGGTGATAATGGTTATGACTATTTTGCCGGCTCTGGTGATTATGGTGATATTGTATATGTTAATCCTACTATTTTGGCAAAAGATACAACTATAAAAGTAAAAGTGGGTGCTGGAGGTGTCGTTTTATCTGGAGGAAGTGGACAATCAGGTGATTCTTCTCGTGTAGAAGTCTCTAGATTGTATGCTGAGGCAGCAGGTGGGGGCAGTGGCGTGACTTATTATATGGGACCTTTGAAGCTCCAAGGTCGTACTAGGGATGCTTTTATAACTGGTTATACACGTTCAGGTGATCCTAAATATATGAGTTGGGGTGAGGGACAAGCTAATTCATCATTGCCTATTAGTTATATGAGTGTTTTTAAGGGACATCTTAGAGATACATATTCTGCTCCAAAAAATGGAGATACAATAATAGATGGTGGAACTGGTATAGTTCATAAGTCTATTGAACCTGTTGGAGCATTGTCTTCTGCAAGTCAAAAAGTTAATCCATATAATAATAATCCTAATTTGACTAATTACAGTAGTACTTTTAATCAAGAGTTTAATAATTGTTCTTCTTATGATGGTATTCACCTTGGAATTATGAGAAAGCAGACTGTTTCAAATAAAAATAAATATTGTGTAGATAATTATGGAGCCGGTGGTGGAGGAAATGGATATTATAAACCAAGTCTCACGTATTGGCGTCCAGATATTTTTCCTGGTGTAGCAGGACTTGTTGCAATAAAATACAAACCATATTTTGCAGGTCTTGGTGGTCAAGCTGGTCGAGTTTTACAATTATCTTATTCAGAAATGCCTCAAAAAACTTTACTTTTCCCTGGAAAAGGCGGAGCTGGTGGTAGATTTACTCAGGTTTCACCAAGTATGCTAATGACTAATAATGAAAGAACAGCAGGTCGTGATGGACAAGCTTCTTATATAAAAAATGGCTCTCATGTTGCAGGAGGTGCTGGAGCTCGAGCAATTGATCCAAGAAATGATACTACTACTTCATTAGAAAAGAATAGTAATCAAATGCCAATAGGAGGAAATGGCACATTGGCAGATATTTTAACCTCTAAAAAAACTGGAACAGGAGGTCTAGGAGGATTGCAAAATGGAAATAATTCTGCTAATGGGCTATCTCAAACTGTATTTAAAGATGGTTCAGCAATAGGCACATTTAACAGAATATATGGAGCTGGCTCTGGAGGCGGCGGCGGTACTATTTCAGTCTCTTCTAGTGGTTCAATAACACCAGGAAATGGTGGTAATGGTACATCAGGATTAGTTTTTATCCAGTGGTAACAAAAGAGCTAAATAATATAGTTTTGCATGTGACTCGACCCTTATTACTAAGGGTCTTTTTTTTATAATAATGCTATAATTTATTTAAAAAATATTTAAAAAATAGAGGGTTTATCATGAAAATAATGTTTGTTTCAGCTGAGGTTGCTCCATTTTCAAAAGTTGGCGGTTTAGCTGATGTGGTTGGTAGTCTTCCTAAAGTGCTTGAAAAAATGGGACATGAAGTTGCTATTTTCACTCCATTGCATGGATGTATTGATCAACAAAAATTTCATATTGAGGAAATACCAAATTCCAAATTAACAATTGATTATAGCTACGGACAATATTATTTCAATTTAAAAATGGCAAAATTGCCAGGAACAAACATAAATGTATTTTTTCTTGATAACAGCAAATACTTTGCTCCATTCAATTCTGTTTATCCTAGAAATATAGACACAAGATATGAGCATGAGCGTTTTATCGCATTTTCACATGCTTCTATTGAATATGCAAAATTATTGAATTTTAAACCCGATATAATTCATTCTAACGACTGGCATACGGCAATGATTCCGGTTTATATGAAAGTTAACTATAAAAATGATCCGTTTTTCAAAGATACTAAAAACTTTTTCTCTATTCATAACATAGCATACCAAGGTCAGTGGTTTGACGATTTATTGTATTTTGCTCAAATTGACCACAAAGAGGTTTGGAATTGTTGGGGGCTAGAGCATTTCGGAATGCTTAATTGGATGAAAGGTGCAATAAATTATAGTGATAAAATAATTGTTGTTTCACCTAATTATGCTAATGAAATCAAAACTTATGAAGGTGGAAATGGTTTAGATTGGACATTAAACCACAATGCTCATAAGCTTTTAGGTATATTAAATGGCGTTGATTATAGTGTCTTTAACCCAGAAACAGATAAATTCATAACTAAAAATTACAGTATCAAAACTTGGAAAGACAAAGAATATTCTAAAAAAGCTGTTTTAGAAAAATTTGGACTTCCTTATGAAAAAGATAAACCTTTAATTGCTGTTGTTTCTAGGTTAGTAGAACAAAAAGGTTTTGATTTATTTGGACCTGTCTGTGAAGAGCTCAAAAACTTAGATGCTCAATTTATTATTTTGGGTACAGGAGCACAGCATTACGAGGACATGTTTAGATACTTAAATGATTCAAGTAATAATATAAGAGCAAAAATCGATTTTTGTGCAGAATTAAGCAATCTTATGTATGCAGGAGCTGATATGTTTTTGATGCCATCAGCTTTTGAACCTTGTGGTTTGAGTCAGCTCATATCTTTAAAATATGGAACAATCCCAATAGTTAGAGCAACTGGTGGACTAGATGATACTATTATAGGCTATCCAATGGAAGGCGGAGATGGCTTTAAATTCTGGAACTACAGCCCTTATGCCATGATGGATTGTATTAGATATGCTTTAGACATATTTAAAGACAAAAAAGATTGGGAAATGATTGTTAAAAATGCAATGAATGCAGATTTCAGCTGGGATAAAAGCGCTGAAAAATATGTCCAAGCTTACAAAGAAGCGTGTGGTAAATAAATTACAAACTATTGTTGTTCGTTGTTTTCGCTTTCGTTTTTAGTTTCAGTAGCATCAACGAATGGAGTTTGTCTGTACATTTTTATACGTGAAATTCTTCTTCCATCAATCTCAAGTATTGTATATGTAATATTTTTGTCTTCAATTACATCATTTAACTCAGGTTCTCTGCCTAAAAGTCCGAAAACATATCCACCAATTGTTTGGAAATCTTCGTTAGGTATATCTAAGTCAAATCTTTCATTTATATCTTCGATATCCATTTTGCAAGAAACGTTAAGGGTGTTTTCATCAATTCTTACCACTTCAGGTGTTTCTACTTTGTCAAATTCATCGTAAATTTCACCTACAATTTCTTCAAGAATATCTTCGATTGTTACTATACCAGCAATTCCACCGTGTTCGTCAACAACTGCTGCTATTTGGTTTTTTGAAGAAGTGAAATCACTTAATAAGTCAGAAATAAATTTATTTTCTGGAACAATTAAAAGTTCTCTAGCTAAAACTTCTATTGAGAAGTTTTCATCAACGTGATTATTTTTTATTACTTTTAAAACATCTTTTGCGTTGATGACACCGATTATATTATCGACATTATCTCTATAAACAGGAATTCTTGTATGTCCTGAATTAATTATCATATCAGCAAGTTCATTGATGTTTTCTTCAACGTTAACCATGAAAATTTCAGGTCTTGGCACCATTATTTCTTTAACAACTGTATTTGCAAAGCCAAAGAAATTTGAAAGCATTTTTGCTTCATGGCTGTCTATTGTTTCAATTTTTTCGCCTTCTTCAATCAATTTATGGAATTTTTCTTCCCAATTGTCTTCAGCGTCATGAGCTTGTAATTCAATAGTAATATGAGTTACGTTTTTAATAACTTTTTTTACTTTTCTTTCAAGCATATCTGCTATATCATCAGCATCTTTCATTTGAGTTTCAGGATCAACTTCAATTGTCATATTTATGATTAGACCTGAAGATCCTAAGTCTATTGTTTTTAATTCAACAACGTCCGTAATGCCATGAATAGTAGCTGCAACTTGTCTGATTTTATCTTCAACGTCAGGTTCTGCTGATTGTACAGTAAGACTGTTTACATTGTTTTTTAAAAGGTAAATTGCTAAAACAAACAGAATTGAACCAATTATGATAGATGCAATAGCATCGGGAATATCTGCAATGTTATGGGGCATAACAAATTTAGCCATAGTTAATGCAACAAAAGCTACAACAACACCTGTTAAAGCAGCTGTATCTTCGTACCAAACAAATTTTGTTGTTGGGCTTTTTATATGACCGATATATTTTATTGAACGGAAAAATTCTTTTATAGGATTTTTCTCTTCAATATCCATTTCATGCAAAACCGCTTTAGAAGCGCTCATTACAGCCCAAGCTTCAAACATTATGCTGCAAATTAAAGCTATTGCAATTGCATTGTAATGAACTAATAAATCATCAACACTTTGAGCTTTTATTAATTTTTCAAACCCGTGATATATAGCTACAAAAGTACCACCTAGCATTAATATCGAAGCAAACATTGCCCAAATATTTGCTTCTAATCCATAACCGAATGGATGAACGTTATCAGCAGGTCTTGAGCCTCTTTTAATGCCTACCAATAGACAAATACTGTTAAATGAATCTACTCCTGAGTGGATTGATTCGGCTAACATTGCAGAACTGCCTGAAAATAAAAAGCAAATAAATTTAACTAAAGCAATTCCAACATTGGCAATAAGAGCTTTTATTACTGCCATAAATCTTGAATTATTTGCTACGTGTTCCTCTATAGTTTCTTCTGAAGTGTCTGATAAAATTGTTGTTTTAATAGTTTCTATATTTTTACTGTCTGATGACATTATTTTTCCTTATTTATTGAACTAGTATATATAATACTCAGAAACTGCCTGATATGCAATATCTGACAGCTTCTTAAAATAAATCAAATTTTATTTCCAAAGAGTAAGTTTTGTTTCTTCGTCTTCTTCTCTAACTAAATCTTCACCAAGTAATTCTTGAACAAAAACTTCACCAGCAAATACTGCTGTGCCTTGAACAAGATGTCCTCCGATACATTTTCCTTTTCTGTCAGCAGCTACTATATGCACATGTGAGAAGGGTTTTCCATCTTTTAAAGAAATGTTTCCACTGCAAGAAACTATTTCCATCGGTTCGTCATATGCATAAGTTGTTATTATATATTCTTTTGTTTCTTGGTCATAAAAACCGAGTTTTAAACTAGAAACAGCACCTATTGCATTTATCACACCTGTTTTAATGTTTTCTTCACGACAAATCTTGTTCAATTCTTCAAGCAAATCTGATTGATATTCCAGTTTTGCCATAAATTGTCTTCCTTGTTCATATTGTTTTAATAACATACTTTACCTATTTTCTGCTTTATATGGTCTATTTTAATTATTCCAAAAATAATATATAATAACCTAAGTTATAACATTTTTTTTAATTTTTGTAACGTTTAAATAAAAAGTTATAAAGTTTTGGCTGGAAGTAGTCGAAGAAAAAAGAGTAATATGGTGTAAGTATGGAAAATTTTGCTCTGTTAAAAGAAGATTCTTTTGAAGAAAGCCTTGGTGAAATTCTTCAATTGAACCCTAAGAATGAAAAACATACAATTCTTCTTGTTGATGATGAGGTGAATAACCTTCAACTTTTGAGAAGAACTCTTCGCCATGATTACAATATTCTTACAGCATCTAATGGAAAAGAAGCTCTTGAAATCGTAGAAGGCAAAGGTAAAGAAATTGCTCTTATTGTCAGTGACCAAAAAATGCCTGAAATGGAAGGCACTGAATTTTTAAAAAAAGTTGCTGGGGAATATCCAGACATTGTAAAAATTCTTTTGACAGGTCATTTAGATGTAGATGCAATAGTTGATTCAATTAATGATTGTCATTTATATCAATATATAGTTAAACCTTTTGATCCTGAAGAGCTTAAATTGACAATTGAAACAGGTATTCAAAAATTTGATTTATTAAATAACAAAACAGTAATTTTAAAAGATTTAAGAGAGTT
>CALUPF010000017.1 GCA_944322545.1 Candidatus Gastranaerophilales bacterium | reverse complement strand
GGTAGTGTTGGTTGAAAAATTAGAAAAGTTCTTCTTGCAAGTCCCGTCGCTAACAATGCATTGAAATTGACGTTTGTGTTGTTGAAAAAACGTTCCGGGTCAGAGAAACCTAAAAAACTGATTGAGATGTTTTTAACGGCTTCACCTTGATTGTCAGCCTTAATAGACTTCCCTGCAATTTTTCCGTCGTAACATCCTAAAAGATAATACAAAAGCTCAACCCCTTTACTGCCTGAAAAAATATATGCTAATTCAGAAACAAACAGAAATATACCGCCGAAGTCTTTGGTATTCAGAAAATCTGCAATTTTCTTAAGACCTTCAGGTGTTGCGTTTTGTGACTCCAATGCGATGGGAAATATTTTGTTCAGCTCTGATTTTGGTATTTTTTTGCCCATGTACATCTGCTGTAGCTTGTCGTAGTCCTTTTTATATTCAGCTTTTGATTTTTCGCTGAACTCTTCAAAAACTGTGTTAAGAATAAAATTTTCAAGATTTTTGCAGGCGAGGTCTTTTCCCCCACCGCTCGGGATAAAGACGAGGGCGAAGAGGTTTGTAATTCTAGTACCAAAGCAGGTCCTAAATCTAAGCCTTTTGTAACTTAAAGCCTGCATAAATTTAACAATAGTCAGCAGTAATGCGGCTTTGGGGTATAAATTCGGCTGTAAAGTTAAAAGAAAATTTGTGGTTTTTTCAATAATAATAGGTGTTTTAGGCATGTTCATTTTATTCTCCAATCTTTTTAATTAAATCCTGTACGATTTTTTGATACCTGAAAAAGTTTCTATTTTCAGATATTTTTTCTTTCAGTTCTGTTTTAAATAATGCGATAGTTGTGTTAAGAGTGCTTGGGGAAGAAAACTCACATTCTATTTTCAACATTTTTCTTATGCACTTTATGTCATCGTCAAAGTTGTTTAAAATTGTTCTCATTCCAACTTTTTTCAAAAATTTTTGGATTTTCATTAAAATACCTCAAGTCCTTCTGTAAACAAATCATCATTAATATTTGAAGTAACCTCGCAAAATTTATCCTTTACAGGATTTTCACTTGAGTTGAGAATTTCATTCAGTTTGATTTTTTTACTGTTAGTTTTAAAAGCCTTTCTTATATCTTTAAATGTTCCAAGATGACGTTCTAAACGAATTGTGTTTTTAAAACTTTCAACAGTTTCAAAACCTATTGTTTCAAGGTATATTTGATTTTTAGGTGACTTATTCCTAATTAATTCTTTATATTTCAGGTATATAGCTAGGCTATCAGATGCATTTTTGGCGTGCGGCTTTATAATTAAACCTGAATTTTTGTAATCTAAAATTTTGTTTTTATGTTTTTTTTGTGTAGCTAACAGTGTAATAGCCGTGAGAGCCTCAAGAGGATTTTCTACCTCAATATCTTTTGTCACGTCAATGTAAAGAACCTGAGCTTCATCAACAAGTGAACCGTTAAACCTTAAAATTTCTGTGTCTTCTACTTTTGCAAAAACTTGATCTATATTGTTTTTATTAATTAAGCCCAAATCCGACTTTTTAGCTGTAATTTTACCACTGATATCTAAAAGGAAGGCATTGTTGAGGTATGTAATTTCTCGCACGCCTACAATATTATTTAAAAATTCTTTTTTAACTGTAGCTTTGTTTGTAAATACATCAAATACGTTTTCATTAAGCACTAATGTATTCTTTTTAGGCACCAAAAGTCGTACTCTGTCTAGAGTAATCATGTTTTTCTCCTTTTTATATTACGATTATTTTTTGAGTAATTGACAATAATAGATATAAAGTGGCGCCTAGCTTACATCTTTACAATATCGATTGTGTTTTTAATATTGTTTTTTTGTTTTTAATTATATAAATTTACAACCTTTTATTACCCATTTATCAAGTTCTGTCTTTAAAAAAATGGTTCGACGACCTAGTTTTCTATATATTTGTGTCGGCAATACTTTTTTACTAAGCCATGTATAAAGAGTATTTGATTTTAATTTCAAATATTCTGCAGCTTCGTTAACACTTAAAAAATCAGACTCTTTCATTTGTCCTCCTTATTTGATTTTCTTAATTAAATCAACAAATAAAGAGTTTTAAAAGAGAGTTCACCCCTCAATTTACACCTCAAAATTTATTAATTAATATAATGTGTTTTTCAAAGCTTTTATAATATCTTTGAAGTTTGACTGTTCTTCAATATCCATAACAGTCTTTATTTTAGGAGCTAGTTTGTTTTTATTATTTTCAACAGATTTAACAGAAATTCCTATTTTTTGGGCAATTTCTTTATTTGAAAAGTCTTCTAAAGTCAGTTGCAATATTTCTTTTTCTCGTTTTGTCAGAGATGCACTATGACAAAGTTTTTCAAATATCACTCTTTTATTTGCCAAATTTTTGCTTTCATTTTTTAAAAGCAAAGACAACTTATCACAAATTTCCTTAATCGCAATAGCTATAAAATATATGTTTAATCCTTTAAGTTCGTCATTGGACAATATATATTCTCGTAAAACATAAAAACAAGCATAATCCCCGATCTTCTCTTCGATTTTTGTAAGGGCCTTTATGCAATTTTCGTACAAATTTTTATCAAGTTCTTTATATTCAGAATCCAAGTACGCACTAACTTTAACTAAAGCTGCAAAAATCTCGTAACTAAAAATAAAATGTTGAACAGTTTTATCTTCAATATCAGTCAAAACCAATTCTCTTTTCCTATCTGTTACCTCTAATAACTTGGCTAATGTTTCAGGCTTATCTTCAAAACGTTTAATAAGAATTTTTTCTTGATCTGTTATTTTGTATAGTTCAGATCTATAAGACACAACCCTTTTATAAAGAACGCTGGTTATTGGACCATTTATGTTAAATTTTGTTAGGTTTAAATAAGTATAATTATATCCATCATATTGAAGAATATTTTTATAATATTCTGTAACATAGTTCCATTGTTTCCTAAATTCATCGGAGTCTATAAATTTTTCACACTTATTATGATTGTTTATTAGTTCATTTTTGAACAAATCATTGTCAATAAGAAATTTATAAAAATTTTTCAATAAATCTTCAAATGCAGGACTTTTATCATCAGGATGTTCAAAAAAATCGCGACAACTCTCCTCACAAAAAACTCTCGTTTTTTCATAATATTCTTTAACCTGTAGAGCAAGCTCATCTATATTTAAAATAAATTGCATTTGGGATTTCGACTGTATTTTGACGTTAATAATTAATTTTTACTAATTTCGATTAATATACATGAATCATAAAAATACAAAAAAATAAAGAATAATCGAATTCAGTCGAAATAAAATACAATATTTAATGACCTTGCCAAGGAAGGGGTCGCGAGTTCGAGCCTCGTCTCTCGCTCCATTAAAAAAAGAGTCCCAATGAGGACTCTTTTTTTATGGAAAAAAGATAAAGAGGCTAAAAATTTATAATGATTTTTTTTGAAGAAACATTCACACTAAAGCCTCGTTGACCTCAGCTCTTGGCGAAGAATGAGCCTTAGAGATGAAGTCCCTACTTGGCTCTCGCTCCATTTTTAAGATAACACCCGATAGGGTGTTTTTTAGTATATAGAGACAAACAAAGGCGAGAGCTCAAGTAAAGTTCGAGCGGATTTGCCTACGGGTGTAGAGAAACGAGTCCGGTGAGCGAACAGATTGAGCCGGATTATGTAAAACAAAATGTGAACTATTAGAGCGATAAGCAAATCAAAAAAGTCTCGATGTTTTGACAATTTGCAAATGAAATAAGCATTATAGCCCTAGAGGGTCTTTAGCACCAATTAAAACTAATTAATCAATTAATAAATAATTACTAGTTACTTTGACCTGCTCTATATCCACACCAAGCAAATATAGCAGGCATAGCTTTTTCCAAATGCAAATGTTTTACCAGTGGAAAATCAGCCAATACTAAAGCCCCAATGGCGTCATCCATATTGATTATTGAATCTTTCAGTGTAAGTTTTCTATCTGGTTCTTTATCTTTAGGATCATTAATTATATTGGATAAAAATGCAGCTAAAGGCATACCAGCAATAAGCCCAGTGACAACAGCTGCAATCCTTACTGGTTTTGAATTATGATATTTGGTGTTATCTTCCAAAAGCTTCAATGCCCCACCAACTAATAATGTGGGAACAGTAGCATTCATAAATTGAAAAACACCTTCGTTAATTTTTCTTTTTTTACTTGTTTTTTTATCAACAACAAGACCAGAAGCTACACCACCTAAAATACTACCCGCACTAACTCCTAACATTTGTGGCACTTCGTAATCAATTTTAAACAAATTTTTCAAACTGATTTTTCCAAATTGTTTTTTAGCAAAAATAGCCATTGGAATTAACGTGCCTATTGCAGAAGATGCAGCAATGATTGATGCCGTCTTATTATCAGGTTTTTCAACCCTATGATAACGTCGATCAATCCAATTGGAATATACTTTTTTTGTGTTCGCCGCTTTTTGAAAAGAACTGAACACGCCTTGTTTCGGTTTATTATCTACTGTGATAGCCATATATTTCTACTAAGTTTTATTTCGACATAAGAATTTTATCATATAAAACTTATAAGTCTAAAAAATTGCTATAATTATTGTACAATTAGTTACATAATATAAAATTTAAAATTTGGAGAAAAATATGATCATAGATAAAATCGAAAATGCTAGCTTATATTACTGCTTAGGAGAGCGTTTCCAAAAAGCATTTGAATTTATTAAAAACAATAATCTAGAAAGTTTTGAAAATGGAAACTATGAAATAGATGGGAAAAATATTTTTGTATCTGTACAAGATTATCAAACAAAAAATAAAGATGATGCAAAATTTGAAGCTCATAAAAAATATGCCGATGTTCAATTAATTTTAAAAGGTGAAGAACAGTTAGGCTTTGGAAATATAGAAAATTTTTCAGAAATAGACAATTACAACGAAGAAAAAGACATTGTATTTTTAAATGGCACAGGTTCATTTGCAAAGGCATCAAAAGGTTATTTTCTAATTTTTATGCCACAAGATGCTCATATGCCTTGTATATCTATCGATAAATCAGCTTATGTAAAAAAAGCCGTTGTAAAAGTCAAAATATAACCATATGTAACTTTTAAGGTGTGTTAATTTCTTGTAAAAGATATGTTTTGCATGTAAAATGTTTATCGTAGAAGACTGTGGGTTAGATTCATGGAATTTTTTAGAAAAAATCAAAAACTTATAGTAGGAATAATAGCTGTTTCATTTTTATTGTTTATGTTTGCACCTATATTGATTGCATTCATGGCTAGATAAAATCGAATAGTGGGAGCAGGATAAAAATTAATGCCGCTTAATGCAGTTAGCACATATAAATGCTTTATAAAAGCAATTTTTATATTTATATTGTTATTCTCTTTTTCATCAAATGCTTTTTGTTCACAAAACCATATTGAAAAAAAGAGAAGGGAAACCCATGCAAAAGTTTTGAGGCTAAAAAGATTAGAAAGTATTGAAACAAATAAGCTTTATAAAAACCAACAAAAACTAGAAAATGCACAAAAAAATCTTTCTAATTCAAAAAAGCAATATGAATCTGCAGAACTGCAACTCTCAGAAGCCGAAAGAAATTTGAATGCAACAATGCAAGATTATGCTGAAACTGAATTTCAGTCAAAAAACAGGATTCGCCAAATCTTTAAAAAACAAAGAAAAGGTATGTTCCAGCTTTTGCTTTCAACAACGGATATAAATACTTTTTTAGATAGAATTTATTATCAAAATATAATTACCAAAAAAGATAAAAAACGTTTAGCATATCTAAAAGAAAAATCTAGAAGAATTGCTATTCTAAGAAATCAAATTGAACAACAAAAAACAATCATTGCATATTCAATAAAAAATATTAATGCTCAACAACAATATATTCAAGGTGCAATAAGCCAAAATGAAAGCTCGATTCAAAAATACAGAACAAATAGAGCTTATTATGAAAAAGCAGAAAGAGAGCTAGCAAGACAATCTGAAGCCTTGGGTAAAATGATTACTAGAAACACACAAGGCACAACTGTCAAAGTTGTATCAGGTTTCATGAAACCGATTGCTGGTCCAATCACATCACCTTTTGGATATAGAGTTCATCCAATTTTCAAAAGAACAATATACCACTCTGGTATTGATATTGGAGGAATAAATGGAGGCAAAATCCGAGCTTCTAACTCTGGTAAAGTCATTTATTCAGGTTGGTATGGAGGATATGGAAAAGTTGTTATTATCGACCACGGTGTAATTAATGGAAAAGCTATTTCTACACTTTATGCTCACATGTCTGGCTACACAGTTAGTGCAGGACAAAATGTATTAAAAGGACAAGTTGTAGGCTATGAGGGTTCAACAGGATACAGCACTGGGCCACATTGTCACTTTGAAGTAAGAGTTAACGGTAAACCACAAAATCCGCTTAATTATATATAATAAAAGGAATTTTAGTGAACAGAAAATTTTTAATAGCCTTAATATCTTTTATTACAATTGGACTAAATGCCCAAAGTATTTTTGCGGCAGAAATATTTGATGTACCTCAAAATACAGAAACTGTCGAAAAAATTAATATTGAAAAAACTCAAGAAGATATTTCTAACGAAACTGAAAAAACTAAAATAAAACAAGATATTACAGAAGAAACAGAAGAACAAAAACCAGAAAAAACTAAAAAACTCTTCTCAAAATCTGAAAAAACAAAAAAAACAGAACAAAAAAACGAAACCGCGAATAGTGAAGGAACAACAGATGTTCTTGTAGATAGTGATTCTATAGAATATTTCCCAGAACGCCACGAATTTG
Source organism: Candidatus Gastranaerophilales bacterium (assembly GCA_944322545.1). Lineage (GTDB taxonomy): Bacteria > Cyanobacteriota > Vampirovibrionia > Gastranaerophilales > Gastranaerophilaceae > Limenecus. The sequence goes on along the minus strand of CALUPF010000017.1, from coordinate 44,965 downwards.
AAGCTATAGGAAATGCTAAAGTAACATTTCCTAGTGAAAATTCTTCATTATACGCAGATAAAATAGTTTTTAACCACGATACAAACTACATAAAAGGTTACGGAAATGTTGTTTTAGTTAAAGAAGGACAAAAAGTTAATGGAGACTATATACAAGTCGATCTTAATGAAAACAACGCGCTCATAAACGAGCCTGTACTAAATCACCTTGCAATTAAAATAAGAGCTAAAACCGGTATAGTAACTGATGCACAAACAGAAGCTTTGGATGGCACAGTAACATTCAACGATAAAACACAATTTAAATTTTGGTCAAGACCTATTATGGGATTCCAGGATCCTATGATCGAAGAAGCTATACCGACACAGTTATATTTCAAAGAAAAATATGACAACAAATGGAGATTGAAAGCAAAAACTATAATAATAGATAGTTACAAAGATAGAGACATCGCAACCTTAAAAAACGCTGATTTGTACATTCAAGATACAAAAATGGCAAGTGCAGGAAAAATCAAGTTATATACTGATAAAGAACAACAATATATCGAAACTAATATGTTAGAACTTGGTTCTTTAAGAAATATTGGTGCATTCGTATCTCCTGCGTTTGTTCTTCAAACACCAAATGCATCAACTCTAAAACTAGGACCAGCTTTAACTTATGACCACGAAATAGGTATAGGTGCAATTGGACGCTTCCAAACCGATAAAAACCGAACAGATTTTGGTTATGGAACATCTAAAAGTAAAATTGTAGTTCGAGGCGAACAAGAATTTACAGAGAATCTAACACTTCAATATGGTATCAATTCATACATGAATAACTGGTTTTTAGGTGGAAGAATGCCTAAATATGGCGTCCAGTTAATTCATCACAAAGCGTATGATTTAGATGATATAGGTGTAAATTTCCAAAACAGATTTTCAGCAGGATATGCCAAAGACTGGAACAGCTCTTTTTCAACAACAAAAGCATCTTGGATGACACAATCAACCAAATCTTTATTTGAATATAAAAATCTTGAAAAAAAATTCGCTGCTGATTTTGGCGTAAATGTGCAAACTAGCGTAAATTTATATGGCACTGGTGATACAATGGGAATACTAAGAGCCGGTCCATACCTAAGAACACAATATAAAGCATGGCAACAATATCTTGCATATTTCCAAGGCGCGGTAGCAGGTGATTCACCTATGAATTTTGATAAATACTATTATGGACGTTCTAGTGTAATGATTGGTGAATCATTAAGAATTTGTCGTTATCTTACTTTAATGTATGCAGGTACAATAGTTTTATCTAACGATACACCTAATGACAATATGTTCCAAGAAAACAGGATCTACTTTGCAGTAGGACCAGATGATTTAAAATTCCTAGTAGGATATGACGTATACAGACAAAACGCATCAATGGGTGTTATAATGAACGTTGGAACGGAAAACTCTGATGTTGAATTTAAACGTTTAATCCTAAACGACCCTCAGGCGATAGGAAAACATAAAAAATCAGAAAAAGAACGAATGGCAGCTCAAAAGAAAAAAGCTGAAGAAGAAAGAAAGAAAAAAGAAGCTGATCCAATGAACCGTTCTGTTAAAGATTATAGTGATTATAATCCTGGATTCAATATGATGCCTGGTGGTGCTATGCTTCAGCCATCACTTATTAGACCTCCAGGAATGTAATATGGGTATCTTAATAAAACATTAGTTTGTAGTATAATATAGAAAATTAGACCATTATTTGACAAGGGGATAATAATAAAATGACTCTAAAAGATTGGTTTGAAACCAGAAAAGAAGAACAAATTGCGGCTCGTCCGATTGATCCTAAAATTGATGATAATATAGGTAAATTGTGGGTAAAATGTTTTAACTGTAATGCTCAATTACCTAAAAAAGAACTAGAACATCACATGATGGTATGCCCTGAATGTGGTTATCATTTTAGAATAAATGCAAGAACTCGTATTAACCAACTTTTTGATGAAGGAACATTTGAAGAATATTTTGAAAATATTTCACCATCTGATCCTTTAGATTTCGTTGATACAGAACCATATACACAAAGACAAGAAAAAGCCAAAAAAACAACAAACCTGAATGATGCCGTAATAACAGGCATAGGCAAAGTTGAAGGTGAAGAAATTGCATGCGCTGTAATGGATTTTGAATATATGGGCGGTTCTATGGGTAGTGTAGTTGGAGAAAAAGTTACACTAATCATAGAAGAAGCTTTAAAAAGAAAAATCCCTGTTGTGACAATCACAGCTTCAGGTGGTGCAAGAATGCAAGAAAGCGCATTATCTCTTATGCAAATGGCTAAAACAAGTTGTGCTGTTGCAAAATTGAATGAGGCTGGTCTTTTATATATCAACATTCTCACAGATCCTACATATGGTGGTGTAACAGCAAGTTTTGGAACAATTGGTGACATTATAATTGCAGAACAAGGTGCAAGAATTGGTTTTGCAGGAAGACGTGTAATTGAACAAACAATCAGACAAAAACTACCTGCTGACTTCCAAACTGCTGAATATTTAATGAAACATGGTCAAATTGACTTAATTTCAAAAAGACAAGATTTAAAAGAAACTCTTGCAAAAATTTTAAGACTACATAGACATTAATTGTTAGATTTTGGGAATTAATAACATGAAATTAGATTTTGAAAAACCTATAATAAAAATTGAAGAAAAAATAGAAGAATTGAAAAAAATGAGCGAAGAATCTGGTATGGATTTGTCAAAAGAAATTGAAAATTTCGAACAACAATCCCACGAATATAAAAAAGAATTATATGAAAATTTGAAGCCAGCTCAAAAACTTCAAATTGCTAGACATCCTAACAGACCCAACTTTTTAGACTATGTTAACTTGATCACAACAGATTTTGTTGAAATGCACGGTGATAGAGAAGGAACTGACGACAGAGCTATCATAGGTGGTCCTGCAAAAATTGGAGACCAATCTGTTATGTTAGTTGGTACAGTCAAAGGTAAATCGACAAAAGAAAACCTTGTCTACAATTTTGGTATGCCACAACCAGAAGGATATAGAAAGGCTCTAAGACTTTTTGAGCATGCAAACAGATTCAAAATGCCAATCGTTACCTTGATTGACACACCTGGTGCTTATCCAGGAATAAAAGCAGAAGAACACGGTCAAGGTATTGCAATCGCGGTTAACTTAAAAGAAATGGCTAAATTAGAAGTGCCTATCATTGCAATCATAACAGGTGAGGGATGTTCAGGCGGTGCGTTAGGGCTTGCTGTTGCAAATAAAGTATTAGTGCTAGAACATGCATATTACACAGTAATTTCGCCAGAAGGCTGTGCATCTATTTTATGGCGTGATGCTTCTAAAGCAGCTGATGCAGCTGAAGCACTAAAAATCACAGGCCCAGATTTACTTAAATACAACATAATTGACGGAATAGTAAAAGAGCCTCTAGGTGGTGCTCATTATGATTATGAGGCAATGGGTGAAGAATTAAAATCAGAAATTTTGAAAGCACTCGATGAATATAAAAATATGTCTGCTGAAAAACTAAAAGAAGACAGATACAACAAATTTAGAAGAATGGGCGTTTTCAATTCATAAATAGGAGTGAATCTTGAAAGATTATTTTGAAGTTTCGGTAAAAATCAACCCGAACATAATTGAGATAGTTACAGAAGTTTTTTTTGAAAATTTCGAATGTGAAGGTGTAGTTCAAGCAGAAGAAAAATACAAAGATCTTGAACTTATTGAAACAACAAACAATATAGCTAAAGGTTATATTAGAGTTGAGGACAGTGAATTTTCTATTTCAGAAATTCAAAAAGTATTTACCAACGCAAAAGAAGAGCTTAAAAAAGAAGGCTTCACTGATGATGAGCTTGGAGAATGGACTGTAACTGCTCAAAAAGTTATAAATCAGGACTGGTCCCAAAAATGGAAAGAACATTGGAAACCCACAAAAGCTTCTGAACACGTAATAATTTGCCCTTCTTGGGAAGAATGCAGCCATAAAAAAGATGAAATTTTAATTACACTTGACCCCGGTTCAGCTTTTGGAACAGGGACACATGCAACAACACAGCTTTGTATTCAAGCAATAGAAAAATATACAAAAAATGGAGATGATGTTGCTGATATCGGAACAGGCTCAGGAATTCTTGCAATAACGGCAATAAAATTCGGTGCTTCTCATGCTGTTGCAATAGATAATGATCCCTTGGTAATTGATGTTGCAAAAGACAATGCACAAGTCAACGGAGTATTTAACAAAATTGATTTTTCGCATGCAACAGCAGACATGCTAACTGAACAATTTGACTTTGTTTGTGCAAATATTTTGCATAACGTTTTAGCTGAAATTATGGGTGATTTAAAAAATATTATGAAACCACAAGCCCTTATGGTATTAAGCGGCATTTTAGATGAAAAAAAACATATAGTATATGAAGCAATAGAAAAAGAGAACTTAAAAGTTATAGAAGAATTGCGCCAAGACCAATGGGTTGGAATAGTTGTACAAAAAATTGATTAACTATAGATGAAAATCTGTACAGCTTGTGACAAAAACAGTTATATCATTAATTTCTGATGAATTTAATGTTTTTATCATTTCTGAAATAGTGCTGCCCGTTGTTAAAATATCATCTATAATTAGCAATTTTTCATTACTATAATTTTTCTTCTCAACAATAAAAGCGTTTTGCATATTTTTTGCACGAGCTTTCATAGATAAATTATATTGAGGCTTTGTATCTTTTATTCTAAATATCAAGTCCTCTTTAATTTTATAACCACTCAATTTTGAAAACTCTTTCGCAACAAGTGACATATGATTATAATGTCTTTTTTTCTCTCGTTTTTTAAAAAGAGGAACAGGAACTATGACAAATTCCTGATTAGAAACATCTAAATTTTTCCAATAATCGTACATAAATCTAGCTTGGAAAATTGCTAACTCCTTTTGGTTATGATATTTCAGACCATGAATTAATCGTTTGATTTCATTTTCATATATCATTGCACTATAAACAGGTATTTTTTCTATATATTTGAGTACTCGAAATGGAAGGAAATCAATTTTTTCAGCACACCTAGGACACATTTTTGAGTTAAATTTTGTACTACCACAAAAATAACATCTTTTTTTATATATCAAATCGAGTAATTGTAAGAAAAAATTAATCATATAATAATTATAATATGATAAAATAGTCCTATATACAGCTTTTCAAAGAGAGAGAAATTTATGAATATTATAATAATGCTTTTACTAATAAGTTTATTGATTTTAGTCCATGAATTAGGACATTTTCTTTCAGCGAGGATATTAGGAATAAAAGTTGATAAATTTGGTTTCGGTTTACCATTTGGACCAACATTATTTAAAACCAAAATAGGTGACACTGAAATTTTAATTCACGCTCTTTTACTAGGTGGTTATGTTGCATTCCCTGATGATGACACAGAATCTAAAGAAGAAAAAAATCCCGAAGATTTATTTAAAAACAAGCCTATTTGGAAAAGAACCATAGTTGTATCTGCAGGTGTAATAGCAAACGTTATTTGCGCAATATTACTTGTTATGTTAACAGCAACAGTATGGCATAAACTACCAGCTGGTAAGTATAATATTGATGTGGAAAAAATCACAGCACCTAAAGGAGCTTTAGTATATTCATCGGGTCTTCAAAAAGGCGATAGAATCTATAAAATTAACGGTACTGAAATTTTCCAACCATTACAAATAAACAAATTTGCCCAAGTTAGTAAAAAACATGACGGACAAATTTCAACAGAAATTTATAATGAAACATTAAAAGCATTGTCAGAAAAAAATCCTGAGATAAAAGATAGTTATAAATCACTTGAAAAAGGTACAAAAATAACTCTTATTCCATTAAAAGATGAAAAAGAAGCAAAACTGTCTAAAGCAGCTTTGTTAGGAATGGAAAAAATAAAACAAGAAGAAATTAAACTCACAAAAGAGCAAATCGCACTTCGTGACAAAATACAAGGTAAAAAAGACTTTATCTTGGAAAATGAAAACATATCGTTATCTGACATTGCAAAAGCTATGGCTGATACACAAAAACCGATGTATTTTACAGTTATAAGAAACGGAAAACAAATTGATTTAAAACCCATATATTCTGATGAAAAAGGTATAATAGGTATTCAACAAAGATTGGAAGAAGTTCTTATGCCTGCAAATACGCCTAAAGAAATAGTTACAGCATCCTTTGCTTATACTTGGAGAATTACTGACTTAACAATTTTGGGACTAGAAAAATTGTTCACAGGTCAAATTCCTATGAAAGAATTACATGGGATTGTTGCAATAACCAAAGTTGGCGGAGATATGATTCAAAATACCGGATTTTTCAATGGAATCCTACTTACTGCAATCATCAGTATAAACTTAGCAATAATGAACTTATTGCCAATTCCAGCGCTAGATGGCGGCCATTTACTATTTTTATTAATTGAAAAAATCAAAGGTAAGCCATTAGACGAAGAAGTTATAGCCAAAATCAGCAATTTCTTCTTTATATTATTGATAATATTAATGTTATTAATAGTATTTAATGATATCTTTGCTTTAATAACTAAAAAAATATAAAATTTAATGTATGGAAAAACTCACATACTTACAAGACAATTTAAAAGATGACAAAATTATCAGATGGCCTGATAATTGTTTTCCTTTGAGATTTTATATAGCTCCATTTAAATTCTACTCAATGCAAAATGAGGGCTATAAGTATTATGCCCTAGTTAAAAGAGCCTTAGAGCAATGGGAAAAAGTAAGTGCAGGTAAAGTCAAATTCAAAATCGTTCAAACATTAAATGAATCACAAGTAAATCTCGAATGGAAAAGAGTCGACAGAAAAGCATTAGGACACTGCTATTTTCATTTTGATAACGTAGGAAGATTATATTCTGCTGAAGTCCAAATTGGTTTGTCAGACGGAATTTTGCATCAACAATACCAAGATGAAAATGAAGTTTATCATACAATTTTGCATGAAATAGGTCATTCTCTAGGTCTAGGTCATAGTCCGTATCAAAGTGATATCATGTATACTCCCCACCGATATGGCGTTGTTAGTCTTTCACAAAGAGATGCAAATTCAATTCAATGGCTTTATAAACTGCCATATGGAACTAGCATTCAAGAACTATCTCAAAAGCATGGAATTCATTCATCAGATATAGACGACATTATTATGAAAATTTCAGGACAGCCCAAATCCCAAGAATTTGAAAACATAAAAAATTCCATAAAATTACCGCAAAAAGATCTAATGAACGAACAAGACACACTAGCTGAATTGAAAAAATACAATCTAGGCATCCAAAACGTACAAATATCCTCTAATGTACAAGAATACATTAAAAAGAACTTAACTATGAAAAAGGATAAAAATAAATCCTAGCCCATACCAATTAGACGTTTTAATTCATCTGGACGGCTTGATTTAGATAATGCATCCTCAGCAGAGATAAGTTTTTGTTTATAAAGATTAGCCAAAGCAGTCTCAAGAGTTTGCATACCATGTTGAGCACCTGTTTGGATTGCTGAATACATTTGAGAAGTTTTTCCTTCACGAATAAGGTTAGCAATCGCACCGTTTACAACCATGATTTCTTGAGCCATTACACGGCCTTTTTTCTCACCATTTTCAGCAATTTTAGGAAGCAATGTTTGTGAAAATACTGCTGTCAATGAGTTAGATAACATGATACGAATTTGTTGTTGTTGTCCTTGTGGAAATACGTCGATGATACGGTCAATTGTTTGGCTTGCAGAAGATGTGTGCAATGTTCCCATAACCAAGTGACCTGTTTCAGCAGCTGTAATAGCCAAAGAAATAGTTTCCAAGTCACGCATCTCACCTACTAGTATGATATCAGGGTCTTCACGAAGTGCTGATTTCAAAGCGTTAGCAAATGATCTTGTGTCTTGACCTAACTCTCTTTGGTGAACAACACTTTTTTTAGATTTGTGAACGAATTCGACAGGATCTTCAATTGTCAAAATGTGTTCATTACGAGTTTCATTAATGTAATCAATCATTGAAGCCAATGTAGTTGATTTACCTGAACCTGTAGGACCTGTAACAAGGATCAATCCTCTTGGCTTTTCAGTAATTTTTCTAACAACTGCAGGCAATCCTAAAGTTTCAAAAGAAGGAACTTCTGTGTTAATTGTTCTGAATGCTGCAGCATATGTACCATTGTTTTTATAAACGTTAACACGGAATCTGCCAAGCCCATGGATGCCATATGAAAGGTCTAATTCCCAATCTTGTTCCAATTTTCTTCTTTGTTCATTATTTAAAATTGGAAATACCAAAGACTCAACATTTTCAGCTGTAAGAGCTTCTTGGTTAGTTCTAATTAGCTTACCATCAATACGAAAAACAGGCGGCAAATTAGCTGAAATATGAATATCACTAGCACCTTTTCCTACTGCATCTTCTAATAACTCTTCTATTAACATTTATGCTCCTACTCTTTTTCAGATTTATTTCTTTAATGATATAATAATTTTACTTAACTAAATTTTACAATCTAGAACAACTATTGTCAAAAGAAATATTATGGAGAATAAAATGACACAAATCAAACCTATTAAATTGAAAGACTTTGAAATTGGCGCTGATAAATTAACTATATTAGCAGGTCCTTGTGCAATTGAAAGCAAAGACATTTTATTTAAAGTTGCTGAAGAATTAAAAAAATTAACACAAGAACTTGATATAAACTATGTATTCAAATCATCATTCGATAAAGCAAATAGAAGCTCAATCCATTCATATCGTGGACCAGGTATGGAAAAAGGACTTGAGTTATTAGCACAAGTAAAAAAAGAATTTGATTTACCTATTGTCACAGATATTCATTTACCTGATCAGGCAGCTGTTGTTGCTGAAGTAGCTGATATTTTGCAAATTCCTGCGTTTTTATGCAGACAAACTGATTTACTTGTTGCAGCAGCAAAAACAGGAAAAATTGTTAACATCAAAAAAGGACAATTCCTAGCTCCTGCACAAATGAAAACTCTTGCAAATAAAGTAAAAGAAGCAGGCAATGACCAAATTTTATTTACTGACAGAGGAACCTCCTTTGGATACAACAACCTAGTTACTGATATGAGAGGTATTCCAATCATGCAGGAAATGGGCTATCCTGTTGTTTTTGATGCAACACATAGTGTCCAATTGCCTGGTGGAGCTGGTGAATGTTCTTCTGGTGAAAGAAAATATGTAGAAACTCTAGCCAAAGCTGCAACAGCAGCAGGAGCCAAAGCATTGTTCTTTGAAGTGCATCCTGATCCAGACAAAGCACTTTGCGACGGACCTAACATGCTTTCAATAGATATGGCTAAGAACGTGTTTAAAATTTGCAACGATATTTTCAAACTCGTTAATTAGAAATTTATACGTTCTTTTTCAACAACTACAGGCTTTTTATTAACTCTGGTGTATATAGCTCCAATATATTCACCTAATACACCCATGCAAAAAAGCTGCACTGAACCTAAGAAAAATAAACTTATAATAATTGGTGCTAGTCCAAAGCTAAACTCATCCCAAAACATGAGTTTCAAAACCAAATACAAAAACGCAATCAACAAACTAGCAAAAGAAAAACCAAAGCCTAAAAAAGTCATAAGTCTCAAAGGAACTTTAGAATGTTTCACGATACCAACCATGGCATTGTCATATAGCGTATAAAAATTATTTTTTGTAACTCCTCTTTTTCTAGAAGGTTGTTTGAATTCTACAAAAGCTTTTTCAAAACCTATTTCACAAATTAACCCTCTTAGATATGGATAAGGATCATCAATTTTTCTGATTTCATCCATAATTTTTTTATCATACAGTCCAAAACCTGTACAATTTTTAACCAAATTAGTATCATCGTCAGCAATTCTTGAAATCAACTCATAATATGCACTTCTTATTAAGAAAAACAAAAATGACTCTTCACTTTTTGTTTTCATTCCAAGCACAATTTTATAGCCTTGTTCCCATTTTTGGATAAAATCACTTATTAGCTCAGGAGGATCTTGTAAATCTGAAGCTAAATATATTACAGCATCCCCGTCAGCTTGCATCATTCCATAGTATGGAGATCTTATATGACCAAAATTTCTAGCATTCAAAATTACTTTAACTCTTTTATCATTTTGAGCTAACTCGCGTAATTTTTGTGCTGTATTATCAGTAGAGCAATTATCAACAAGAATATATTCAAAATCGTACTTGTCTTTATGCAAATCAGCTTGCTTCATAACTCTTTCATACAAAGCATCTACATTTTCTTCTTCATTATAACAACTTGATACAAAACTAATTTTTTTCATAACTTTTTTTAAAAACCCAATTTTTATTTAACCCAAAAGATAAAACAGCCATAATACATGTAGTGACAAATCCTGCAAAATAAAGATTTAAACCGAATATTTTAGCAATTTTTAATAGTAAAATGTTCAATGAGCATATAATAGCATATACGGCGACAAACTTAAATATAAGCCTATTGTCTTTATTTTTAAAAACAAGAACACCTGTTGTTTTAAAATTAAACAATATACCAGCAATTGTAGAAATAACAACCGCCAAAGAATAGTGAATACCAACAAAAATTAGCAATGCAAAAGCACAATAGCCGAACAATGTGTTCAAAATACCAACAAGTATAAATTTAATAAATAACATATCTATTTTCATATCTGTAAATTATATTATAGATTAAGAAATTTTCACATATAAGCATAATAAAACCTTTTAAGATACCATTAATATTATGGAAAAATTGTTAGAAAAACCTGAAAAACTTTTTTTAATAATATGTCTATTTTGGGGATTAATCTTTATGATTATAAATCCACCATTTCAAGCTTCTGATGAAAACAGTCATTTTTGGAAGATTTATTCTTTTTCTCAAGGAACACTTTTTTTCAAAAAACTAACTACAGACAAAATTAATGGCATAGAACGCAATCAAATATACACAATTGCAGGAGATTATTTACCTTTTGGTGTTGTTCAAGCAGGTTGGAAAAACATTCGTCTTAAAACAAGACCTTTTGAAAAAACAAATCTACAAGAAACAAAGGAAATATTAAATTACTCTTTAGAAAAAGAAAACTGTGTTTTTAATGCTTACACAGTTCCTTCTTACACACTTATTTCATATCTTCCACAAATTATCATTTTAAAACTAATGACATTTTTTAATATAAATCCAGGAATAATGCTTTATATTTTGAGATTATGTTCTATTTTTCTTTATTCTGGTTTAATTTATTATGCTATAAAAATTACACCTACACAAAAATGGTTATTTTTTGGGTTATCGCTTTTGCCAATGTCTTTATATCAAGCTAGTGCAGTTAACACTGATTCTATCGTTATTGGCCTTGCTTTTATTGCAGTTGCTTATACATTAAATCTGATATTTGATGAACAAAATAATAAAATTAAACTCAAACAAATAAATATTTTGCTCATTTTATACACATTGCTTTGCGTTTGCAAATTTGCATATTTGCCTTTAATTTTTACCTATTTACTTATACCTGACAAAAAATTTGAAAACAAAAAACAAAAGTATTATCCATTTTTCATTTTTTTATTTTTTAACATGATTTTTTTAGTTGGTTTTTTGTTTATCAATAGCTATTTATCAGCAAATCTAAGCGAAATAAAAGCAAATGCCTATGTAATTCCGTTATTTTTAAAAAATCCTTTAATTTTAGTAAAAGCTATTTTAAAAACAACCTACAATCATTTTGATAGATATATCAATGGCTTTGTTGCTTTATTTGGTTGGCAAGACACAAGAATACCGGCTTGGGCTGTAAATTTGGAACTGTTGATTTTATTAATTTTTTCTATTTTCAATTTTAAAGAAGACAATTCAACAAAAACACTTGATATAATTCAAAAAACATTTTGTTTTGGCAATTTCATAGTTATATATCTGCTTATTTTAACTGTATTTTTTCTTCATTTTTACATTGATTATTTCGGAAATATCATTGGCATATCAGGACGATACTTTATACCAATAGCTCCGTTATTATTTTTATCAATGCAAAATAATATTTTAAAATTGCAAACCAATACTTTAAAAATATGTTGTATTATTTTAATCAATATCATTCTTTTAGTAAGTTTCATTAGAATAGTTTACAGATTTTATATATAGAATTAATGAATATGAAAAAAATAATAGAAAAACCACAAAATTTGTTTTTAATAATTTGTCTTTTATGGGGCATCCTTTTTATGCTTGTAAATCCTCCTTTTCAAGCACCTGATGAAGACTCACACCTTTATAAAATGTATGGAATAACTGATGGCTCTTTCAATTTCAAAAAATACACAACAGATAATATTAATGGTAATTATCTAGGTCAAAAACTGACTTTCGGCGGACAAATTCTTCCAATAGGACTAATACAAGCCTCAAGATATAACAAAAGAATTACTGGAGATCCACTTAAAAAAACAAGCATCAAAGAAACATTTGAAATTTCAAATATTCAATTAAATAAGAACCAAAAGATTTTTATAGGTTATCCTGCACCATTTTACACAGTAATTTCGTATATTCCAGCAATATTTTTTGTATTTTTATTAAAACTAATCAACGCAACTCCATTTTGGATGTTATACATTTCAAGAATATGTTCTTTAATCACATACAGCGCTTTTTGTTATTACACAATAAAAATAACGCCAATTAAAAAATGGATGTTTTTAGCTTTATGCTTGATGCCTATGTGCATTTATCAAAGCTCAGCCGTCAGCACTGATGCTATTTCTTGTGGTAGTATATTTTTGTTTATTGCTTATACCCTTTATCTTTCATTTGATGAAAAAATAAAAGAAATTACCAAAAAACAACTATTGGTCTTTTTTGGATTAATCATATTTTTATCCATTTGTAAATTTACATATTTTCCACTTATTTTAATGTATTTCATAATACCTAAAGAAAAATTCCCATCTTCTAAAATCAGATATAATTCCTTTTTCATTTTTTCAGTCATAAGTGCTATTTTATGCTTTTTACCAATTATGTATCACATGCATACAATTGAAGGAGTACAAGCTTTTTCTAGCAATCTTGATAAAAAAGAACTAATAAAATTTATTTTTTATCATCCAATAGAATATTTCACTTTAATTTCAAAAACACTTTTAATAAATTTCAGATATTATTTAAATGGTTTTGTCGGTCTTTTTGGTTGGATAGACACACCAATTCCATACTACGCAGTTTGGACGTATATTTACATAATCCTTCTAACAACATTATTAAACTACAACGAAAAAACAATAGCATTTAGCATAAAAAATAAAATTTTGTTATTTTTTGCTTACATACTATGTTTATTTTTGATATTCACATCTTGCTATTTAACCTTTTTGCCTGATGATTTTACACACACAATTGGTGGAATACAAGGCAGGTATTTCATACCTGTCGCACCGATATTTTTTCTACTTTTTTACAACAATAAATTTCAATTTAAGACAAAATTGTTTGAATGGCTTATTATAGTTTTAATAAACTTTGTTTTGTTTATAAGTTTAATCAGACTAATTTATAGATTTTACATATAGAAAAAACTGTTATGGAGAAAATTTTTAATAAAGCAGAAAACATATTTTTGGTACTTTGTCTTTTTCTAAGCGGGATTATGATGTTCATAAATCCACCGTTTCAAACACCAGATGAAGCACAGCATTTTTTTAAAATGTATGGATTCACTAATTTAACTTTCAATTTTAAAATTTTAAATAATCACACAGGAGATATCTTGCCTGAAAGTGTAATCAATATAAGTAAATTTGAAAAAATTGGTGGTAACTTAAAACTTAAAACAACAAAAAATGAAATCATAGAAGCACTAAAAATAAAACTTGAAAAAGATAAAACAAAATTTTATGCATTTACGCCAACCAGTTATACGCCTATATCTTATTTCCCATCGTTTTTAATTCTTTGGATAATGAAACTCATCAACGTTCCACCCTTAATTATGATGTACATACTAAGGTTATGCGCACTTTTTTTATATACAGGTCTAATGTACCAAGCTATAAAAATCATGCCGGTAAAAAAATGGCTTTTAGTATTGTTAGGCCTAATACCTATGGCTATTTATGAAGCATCCTCTGTAACGACAGATGCATTAACAATAGGACTTGCTTTTTGTTTCATAGCTTATACAATAAAACTTGCTTATGACAAAAACATCGAAAAAATAGGAAAAAAAGAATTTTCTATTTTCGGGTTATTATTAACACTTCTTTTGATTTGTAAATATGCATATTTTCCAATAATTTTAATGTATTTTTGTATTCCTAAGAAAAAATTCTCTTCACAAAAAACAAGACTTTTATATTTTTTAGGATTATTAATTCTCAACTTCTTGATTATAAGTGTCTACCTAAATCATCTGATTCACGTGAGTGAAAATGTAGTTTCAGGAGCTCAAGGTTACGACAAGAAATTTATGATTGGATTCATAATCCACAGGTTCAACTGGTTTTTAGATTTTTTGTTTCAAACAATTAAAAGTCAGTGGCAGGTATATTTATATTCATACATAGGAATTTTAGGATGTAATGACACATTTTTACCCGTGAATATAATAAAAGCGTTTATTGTCCTAATTTTAACAGCGAGTATTTTTAAAACAGAAAAAAAAGAAGCCGTTTTTGACCTTAAATCAAAAATGGTATTTGCTTTTATATTTTTGACATCAAGCTTGATTATACTAACATCAGCTTTTATTCTTTTTCAGTGCTATCCGGTATTTTGTGGAGTTCAAGGAAGATATTTTATACCTATTATGCCACTTTTATTTTTCATTTTGGATAACAAGAAATGGAGCTTCAAAAAACTGCCTATATTTTTAATAGCAGGTATAATTATTCTTATGCCATTTGTTTTTATAACGCTTTTAAACAGATTTTATATCTAAGAGGAATGTATGTTTTCAAAAGAACAAATTAATAAAACATTTAATATAATCTTACTTTTAATATATTTATCAATAACATTAATTTCTGTTTTTCATCATGAAATATGGCGTGATGAAGCTCAAGTATGGCTTGTTTCAAGAGACTTAAACTTTTTAGGAATAATTGATCACGTAAGAAATGAAGGCCACCCGCTTTTGTGGTATTTTCTTGTCCTTCCATTTGCAAAACTCAATCTTCCTGTATTATCAATGCAAATCATAAGTTGGATTTTTATGGCATTTGCGGCAGGATTTTTGATTTTTAAAGCACCATTTAACAAACTCTCTAAAATATGTATTTTATTTAGTGCAGGATTTTTATACTGGCTTTCAGTAATTTCAAGAAATTATTCATTAATACCTATATTTTTATTTCTAACAGCATATTTTTATCCTAAACAAAAAGAACATCCCTATTTCTATGCAACATCTGTTGCGCTGCTTTCACAAACACATATTCTTATGTGTGGATTTTGCACTGGACTTATGGGACTGTTTGGGTTTGAAAACTTAGTCAAAAATAAAAGTGATAAAAAGAATTTTTTGTACTCGTTTTTGATTATGTTAGTTTCTATTAGTTCATTATTTTTATACATAATCACAAGACCTGATGATAATATCAGCATACAAAGATTCATATATGATCATGGAATCAATATAGCTAGATCATTTTTGGAATTTTTCTTAAATTTATATGGCGGAATGACTGTTTTATCATTAATAATTGCAGTAATTTTAATTTTAAGCGCTTCAATTATAATTTTTAAAGAAAATAAAAAACTATTTTTAATTTATATTTTCAGTTTTGTTTATCAGTTTTTTATCTATATATGTGTATGGCAAACTAGCCCTGAAAAAGCCTTCACATTTCTTTTGACTATAGCTTTTTGCTTTTGGATTATTCTCAACAAAAATGAATTGTCTGAAAAGAAAAAAATCATATACAACATCATTGTTTCAGCAGTTTTTTTAATGAGTTTTCAAGCGTCTTATCAAATTACGTTAAATGATATCAATTTCGACTATTCAGGTAGTAAAAAAACAGCTGAATTTATAAAAAACAATATAGATAAAAATGCTGTTATTGTTTCAAACAACCCATTAACAACTGCCGGAATTTTTGCATATCTTACTCAAAGAAAATTTTATTCGCCTAACTACAAAGATTTTTATACACTAGGCTTTGGAAAGGACATAGATCTTTCAGTCGAATTCAAATTCGAAAAAGAAAAACAATTTGAAAATAAAAAAGTTTATTACATATACAGTGGAATGGGAGAGCCTCAAACTAATAAAAAAATCATTTTTAAATCTCCACAAACAACACTTATTCCAACTGAGATGTATTACATAGTAAGTGAGCAAAAGTAAAATGATTAATAAAAAAATTTTTAATATACAAAATCTTTTTTTAATATGTGCAATATTTTGGGGAAGTCTTTTTATATTGATAAACCCACCTTTTCAAGCTCCTGATGAGGATGCACATTTTTTCAAGATGTATGGTTACACACAAGGCTCATTTAATTTTAAAAAGCTCAATAACTACACAGGTCAAACTCTACCTGAAAGTTTTATACAATTACAAAAGTTTTATGATGCATTAAAGTTTGATAATAAAATAAAAACCTCGCCTCAAGAACTAAAACAGGCAAAAAAAATTATTTTAAATAAAGATAAAACCGAATTTTTTAAATTTATACCAACTAGTTATACCCCTATATCTTATTTTCCCTCTTGTTTAGTTATGTTTTTCATAAAATTTTTAAACATAACGCCAATAAATATGATTTTTATACTTAGATTTTGTTCGTTGTTCACATATCTTGCGTTATGTTATGCAGCAATAAAAATCACACCAATACATAAGCTTTTGTTTTTTGCTATATTCCTTTTGCCATTGAATTTATATCAAGCAGGAGCTGTAAGCACAGATGGACTAACTCTTGGACTTGTATTTTTGTTTATCACATACACATTAAAATTGAAATTTTCTGATGATAATTTAATAACCAAAAAAGAAAATATAATTTGGACAAGTTTAATTACCTTGATTACAATATGCAAATACGCATACTTACCACTAATTTTGCTTTATTTTTTGATTCCTTCAAAAAAATTTGAAAACAAAAAAATATATTTTAAAAATTTCATTTTAATATTATTACTAAACGTTTTTATCACTTTGTTTTTTGTCTATCACGTAATTTCAATTTCACAAAATTGCAAAACGGAATTAACTGAAACTACAATTGATAAAAAATTGTTAATTCAACATATACTTATACATCCTATTGAATACTTAAAAATGATTGTTTTAAGCATAGTCAAATTGCATCGTTTTTACATAAACAATCTAATTACAAGCTTCGGTTGGAATTCAACCATGGTGCCTATTTTCATAACTAATCTTTTTTATGCAATTTTGTTTTTATGTGCATTTTTTAAAGAAGAAACAGAAAAACTATTTTCTTATGACTTAAAAGAAAGATCTATTTTAATTTTTTCAGGATTGATGATATTTTTTATTGTCATTACTTCAGTTTATTTAATTTATCAAAAATCTCCAATAATAACAGGCGTTCAAGGAAGATATCTTTTCCCACTACTACCAATGTTTTTCATAATGTTTTTCAACAAAAAATACTACTTGAAAAATAGAATAATTCCTGTTTTTGTAATAAGCTTTATGCAAATTTTGCTATTTATATCACTGTTAACACTAATTTCGAGATTTTATTAATATATGGAAAACAAAATTAAATACACGTTAAATTTTATAATTCTAGCTTTGTTTGGTATTTTGACACTGTTTTTTTTACTGCACCATGAAATCTGGGCCGACGAAGCGCAGGTTTGGCTAGTTGTAAGAGATTTAGATGTGCTAGGAATTCTAAAACACGTAAGAACTGAAGGACATCCACTGCTTTGGTATTTTATTATTGCACCATTTGCAAAATTAAACCTACCTGTTTTTTCAATGCAAATTGTAAATTGGTTTTTCGTTTTATTAGGTGCAAGCTTTTTAATTCTAAAGTCACCTTTCAACGAATTCTCTAAAGTTTCAATATTAATCAGCTCAGCTTTTTTATATTGGTTCCCTATAATTTCACGAAGCTATTGTTTAATCCCTATTTTAGTTTTCTTGCTTGCTTGGCTATATAAAAAACAAAAAGAACACCCATTTTTATATGTAACAACAATCATTTTGCTAGCTAACACACATATAATTATGTTCGGCTTTTGTTTTGCATTAGCTGTAATCTTTTTTTATGAAAACGTAATTCAACAAAAAAATAAAAAAAACATAATTTTAACAACAATTTTATTTTTAGCTTTACTAGGAATCACATTATATCTTTTAGGAAGTCAAAATGAAAATGTTATAATACAAACTTTTGTTCCTAATCTAACCTTCAAAGGAATTTTTGAAACATATACTAAAATTGCATTTAATTTATTTGGTTCATTCAATTTTTTAAATGGAATAATTTTATTCGCATTTATTTTAGTTACAGCTATTTATCTTTTTATCAAGGATAAAAAAATATTTTTTATATTTACTACGAATTTAATTTACCAAAGTGCAATTTTTATATTTGTCTGGTCAATACTCCCACAAAGAGCATTTTGTCTGCTTTTTGTCTGTGTATTTTGTTTATGGACAGTATGTGAAAATAAAACAAAAAATTTAATAAGCATATTAATTGCAATCACGTTTTTACTCTCAGTTCCAGAAGGCATAACTCTGATAAAAAAAGATTTAAAAAATCCTTTTTCTGATGGCAAAAATACTGCTGAATTCATCAAAAAAAATATACCCCAAGACGCGTTTATTTTAAGCAATTATCCAATCACAACAACTCCTGTTAGTGTATATTTGCCAAAAGATAAATGGAAATTTTATTATGCACAATATAATGATTTTTATACATATACAATTTGGAATAAACCTATACCATTGTCATTCACACCAGTTCCACTTGTGCAAGAGCTTGCAAAACATGAAACGGTTTATGTGATAATGAGTGCAGGAGCTTTTTATGAAGACGTAAAGCCAATATACTCTTCACGAGCTAACGTTTTAACTAATCAAGAAAGATATAACATCTATGAATTCAGAAGATAAAAAAAATTTAATTATAAACATATTTTTAACAGCTTTATACGGACTTTTTACACTCGTCACAGTTTTGCATCACGAAATCTGGTCAGATGAAGCTCAAGTTTGGCAAATTGTTCAAAATGTGTCTTTTTTAGGTCTGTTTAAACACCTAGTCAACGAAGGACATCCATCATTTTTTTATCTTTTGATAATGCCTTTTGCAAAAATATTTCACTACGCTGGCTCTATTATGATTATGCAAATCATATGCTGGATATTTATGAGTGCAAGTGTATTTTTACTATTGCAATTTTCTTCTTTTTCAAAATTGTCAAAATTTGCAATAGTAACAAGTGCCGGATTTTTATATTTTTTACCTGTTAATGCTAGAAGTTATGCAATATTGCCATTTTTTGTATTTTTAGCAGCATTTTTATACCCTAAAGCAAAAGAAAAACCTATTTTATATTCAATAATTTTAGCAATAATAGCAAACACACATGTAATTATGTTTGGCTTTTGTGCTGCATTATTTGCTCTTTTCGTGTTTGAAAATCGAGAAAAAAAATATATTCCATCATACTGCATCATGGCTTTTGGGCTTTTAGCCGTAGTTTTACAGCTAATTGGAACCTCCTCTAGCAATGAATTCATTTCATATGGACAATATGATTTTTTGAGTTCAACTTTGAGTGTTTTTTCTAAATTCTTTATTAACGGATATGATGATATGTATCAAAAAACACATCAATTTTTATTTCCACCAACAGCAATAATAGCCATTTTAACAATTGCAGTATTGTTTTTTGCCAACTTTGTTGCATTATTTAAAATCAATAAAAAAATGTTTTTTATCGCATTATTATCAATAGCTTTCCAATTTTTTGTCTATATATACAGCTACAATGTCTATGTTTACGTAACTAGAATTTATTGCGCTTATATAATTTTAATTTTCTGCTGGTGGATTGCATTAAATAGCTCAAATTTAAAAGAAAAAACCATAAAAATCAGCAATATATGCATTAGTATCTTTTTTATACTAACAATGTTTAACGGATTAAAATACACGCTACTTGATTTACAATACAATTTTTCAAGCAGTAAACAAACAGCAGAATTTATCAATGAAAATATAGATAAAGATGCTTTAATAATAGAAAATTTCGATCCTGTGTTTGTTTCTATATTGCCTTATTTAAAAGACAGAACATTATATTCTGCATCAACTAATAAAGATTTCCACTACATAAAATGGGGAAATGAGCTAAAACAAATGAAATCAGACTATGGCTTATTAGAATACATCCAAAAATTAAAAACAAATAAAAAAATATATCTCGTAATTTCATCTTTTAAAAATCTCAATTCACCTTCTGAATCATTTCCAAATGAGTTCATACAGGTCTTTGCATCTTCTCCATCTATTGCAGAAGGACAATCCTTTAAAATATATGAATATACAGGCATAACAACCAAAAATTAAAAATATTAATTTTTCATTAACTTTTGATTTTTTTTTAAAATGAAATGCTATAAAAGAATAGTAAGTTAGAAAACATGTAAGCTGATAAATAAAAGGAGGACATTATGTCAATCAGACCATTAGGCGACAAATTGGTAATCAAAGTTATAGAAGATACTGAACAAACTTCAGGCGGAATCTTTATTCCTGATTCAGCTAAAGAAAAACCACAAAAAGGTGAAGTTGTTGCAGTTGGCCCTGGCAAAACTCTTGAAGACGGTAAAAAAGAAGAAATGGAAGTTAAAGTTGGCGAAAAAGTTCTATTTGCAAAATATGCAGGAACAGATGTTAAAATGGGCGACGAAACTTTCAAAATCATGTCTGTAAAAGACGTTTTAGGAGTGTTGGAATAAGGTATATTCCATGAAATAGAATTCATTAAGGAGAGAAAATAAAATGGCTAAAAAAATTGTATTTAACGAAGAAGCAAGAAAAAGCTTGCTTAAAGGTATAGATGCAGTTGCCGATGCTGTAAAAGTAACACTTGGACCAAAAGGTCGTAACGTTATTTTAGAAAAAAAATTCGGCGCACCTCAAATCGTTAACGATGGTGTAACTATTGCTAAAGAAATTGAACTAGAAGATGGCTTAGAAAATGCAGGTGCACAATTACTTAAAGAAGTTTCTTCAAAAACAAACGATGTAGCTGGTGATGGTACTACAACTGCTTCTGTATTAGCACAAGCTATCGTAAGAGAAGGTTTGAGAAACCTAACAGCTGGCGCTAATCCTATCAGCATCAAACGTGGTATGGATAAAGGTGTTGAGTTGGCTGTTGAAAAAATCAAAAAAATGTCTCAATCAGTTGATTCAAAAGAAAAACTTGCTCAAGTTGCAACAATTTCAGCAGGCAACAATCCTCAAATCGGTGATTTAATTGCTGATGCAATGGAAAAAGTTGGTACTGATGGTGTTATCACTGTCGAAGAATCAAAATCATTCGGAACTAACTTAAAAGTTGTTGAAGGTATGCAATTCGACAAAGGTTATATTTCACCTTATTTCGTAACAGATGCAGAAAGAATGGAAGCAGTTTTAGAAGATGCTTACGTTTTATGTGTAAATAAAAAAATCAACTTGATTGCTGACTTAGTTCCAATTCTTGAACAAGTTGCTCGTGATGGACGCTCACTTTTAATCATCGCTGAAGATGTTGAAGGTGAAGCTCTTGCAACTCTTGTTGTTAACACAATGAGAAAAGTTTTAAGAGCAGTTGCTGTAAAAGCTCCAGGATTTGGCGACAGAAGAAAAGCAATGCTTGAAGATATCGCTATTTTAACTGGTGGCGAAATGTTCACTGAAGAACTAGGAATTAAACTTGAAAACATCACAGTTCAAATGTTAGGTAAAGCAAAACGTGTTACTGTAACAAAAGACAACACAACAATCGTTGTTGGTGATGAAACAAAAGCACAAGTTGCTGATAGAGTAAAATTAATCAAAAAGCAAATTGAAGCTTCTGATTCTTCATATGATAAAGAAAAACTTCAAGAAAGACTTGCTAAATTATCTGGCGGTGTTGCAGTAATCGAAGTTGGTGCTGCTTCTGAAGTTGAATTAAAAGAAAGAAAATTAAGAATTGAAGATGCTTTAAACGCAACAAGAGCTGCTAAAGAAGAAGGTATTGTTCCTGGTGGTGGTGTTGCACTTATCAGAGTAATGCAAGAAATGGCTAAAAACCTTGATTCTTGCCCATATAATTCTGATGATGAAAAAGTTGGTTACAGAATCCTTCTAGACGCTTTACATATTCCTTTGAAACAAATTGCAGATAACGCTGGTGAAAAAGGTGATGTAGTAGTTGAAGAAGTTAAAAAACTTCCTGAAACAGAAGGTTTTGATGCTTTAACTAACTCTTATGTTGATATGTTCAAAGCAGGTATCGTAGACCCTGCAAAAGTTACACGTTCAGTTCTTGAAAATGCTGTATCAGTAGCTTCTATGCTTCTTACAACAGAAGCAGCTGTTGTTGATATTCCTGCTAAAGATCCTGCTCCAGCTATGCCTCCAATGGGTGGTATGGGCGGTATGATGTAACCACAACTCAAATAATAAAATTACATCAAATAAAAACAGGCCCCAAAAGGGTCTGTTTTTCTATGTTTATAATGAAACAACAAGCGAAAAGTCAATGTACAACGCTTATTAACCCAAACGGAAATTACATTTATGTAATATGTTTATCTTTGAAATAAATATAATTACGAGTATGGAGCGAGATGAGAAAAAATTAATTAAATTATTAGGACATTACCTTAAATTACTAAGAGAAGAAAAAGGTATATCACTCAACATCTTCGCTTATGAAAATGATTTAACAACTGCTACTGTAAGTAGAATCGAAAATGGTTTGGTTGATTCAAAATTCTCAACGTTGGTCAAATATGCAAAAGGTCTTGAAATACCTTTAGAAAATATCATAACAGAACTGGATATAGATTATACTAACCAAGAATATTAACTAATATGGTCATGTCTATGAGATTTAACTCTTCCGCCGTCAACTTCGTGAACATTTTCAATTGTAATAAATGCTGATTCATCAACATTTTTAACAAGTTGTTTTAATTTAGCAATCTCAAGTCTGCTTATAACACAAAAAATTATCTTTTTTTCTGCTCCTGAATATCCACCACGAGCTTTTAAATATGTCACACTAATATCGAAGTTTTTCATAATAGCGTTACCGATATCATCGTGTTTATCAGTAACTATTCTAACTGCTTTAGATTCATTAAGACCTTCGATAACGATATCAATAACTCTGTATGCAATAAAATATGTAATTATTGAATACATTGAGCTACGCCAGTCGTTGTATACAAAACCAGCAGCCGTAAAAATGAAAAGATTAAAAAACATTATAATCTCACCGACTGAAAAGCCCAATTTTTTAGATAATCTAATAGATAATATTTCTGTTCCATCTAAAGATGAATTGCTTCTTAAAACTAATCCAACCCCAGCACCTAAAATCAAACCGCCAAAAATACAAGCTAGAAATGGATCAGAAACGTGTTTGTGTGATAACCACACCGGCATAAAAGAAACACCAACAGACAAAACTGCAACAGCATAAAATGTTGAAGCAACAAATAATTTACCCATTTTTTGCAAAGCAAGAAATATAAATGGGATATTCAAAATGAAAATACACCAGCCTAAAGCAAAATTAGTTTTATAATTTGTCATAATAGCAATACCCAAGATTCCACCATCAATAATTTTGTTAGGAATCAAAAAAGCTTCTAGTGCAAATGCTGCAATCATAGCTCCTAAAGTCATTACTATCAGATTCATTAGTGTTTTTTTCATAGAACAATAATAACATACGTTTTTGAAAACACGCAATAAAGTATTGTTATTTTAAAAGTTTCGTGTATAATTTTAGTAGTAGCTGTTAATAAAAGGTTTTTGGCTGCTATTGTGTATCTGGACAAAAGAGTTCTCGAGAAAGTTTCTCTCTTTTGTTTAAGAAATTTTTTGTTTAATTATAAGTATGAGCGTTTGCAAATTTAATTACAAGTATATTAAAGATAAAGCAACCCCAGGCAGCTGGAGAAGGGGTTACGAAAGTTATCAAAAAGATATTGTACTTTCATATGAAAAGAAAATTGCTGGTGTAGAAGCAAAAGTTAAAGGCAATTTTAAAGATGCATATGAAACAAGTCTTACTTTTACTAAAAATGGAGTAAAAGCTGATTGTTCTTGTCCGTTGAAAGAAGAGTGGTGCAAGCACGCTATTGCAGTAGGATTAAAAGTAATCGAAGACAAAGTATATGATGAATATCTAGAACGTGTACACAAAATTAAACCTGAATATCCTGATGAAGACGTACCACCTGTTGAAAACCCAACAGGAAAATATATCTTCCATTTCAACCCTAAAAGAAGACAAAATTTCTTCTCAATTCTTGTAATGGACAGACAGACAGGAAAAGTTATAAGAGATTTAGAAGCAATTTTAAGAGCATTAATAGAAGTTCAAAGACAAAATCCATCTTTTGTTTTAAATGATGAAGAAAAAGTTGAACTTGCAATTTTCCAATTACTTTTACAACGTTCAAGACTTGATAAAAAAGCAGGCTGGTATGATGTGCCTATAAACAAATTTGATGGATTTTTCCAGCTTCTTGCTAAAGCTGAAGAAGTTATAGATGGAAAAACAAAACAAAGATTGCGTTTTGAAGATAATGAGTGGGAACTAGCCCTTTCAGTGAATTTCTCTATGGTAGGTAATGTTTTGTTATCCCTAACATGGGAACGTCCTGATGGAAGCGATTCATATCCTTTTGAGGAAATAAGATATTTTTCTCGTCAACTCAAGTGGGGTAGATATAAAAATGTTATTTTCCCTACAAACACTCCTGTTTCCGCACTCCCTCAAAGTTTAATTAAAGCAAGTTTTACTGATGTAAAAGATGCTGATGGTGCAAAATTTTTATATGAAGAATTGCCTAAATTGCAAAAAGTAATGAAGGTAAATGTATCAGAAACAATTGAAAAATTGTTTTTAGAACAAAAACCACCAATTAACGTTGTTAAACTTGGCTTGGATTATGATGGTTCATTAAAAGCAGAATTAGAATTTGAATATGACGGAACTAGAGTTCCATATTCAAAACATACAGAAAAAACACCATATGTAACAATCAAAAAACCTAAAGAAGATTTGCTATATTGGGTAAAAAGAAACACCCAACACGAAGAAGCAGCCTATAATATGTTGCTAGCTTGTAAATTTGCACCAATGCAAACAAATAATCTTGCATTAGAAAAAGAAAATGCAATTGATTTTTACAACTATTACATTCAACAAGCAGGTGAAGGCTGGGTTTTTGAAGAAAAAGACGACATGTCATTTTTCAAATTAACAAAAGATCCTTTTGAGCTTTGTGCAGATATAGATTTTTCTGTAGATTCAACTGACAGTTTTGACATCGAATTGTATGGTAGAGTTGGAGAAGAAATTATTCCATTTGATGATGTATATGCTTTAACTATAGATAACAGCAAATACGTCAGAATCAAAAATCTAGGTTTTGCAGAAGTTCCTACAATGGATATTTATTCTTTGATGAGAGCATTTAACACGTTTGATGTTTACAAGAATGATGATAATAAATACATTGTAAAAACATATCGTGCAGGACTTTTATCAGAGATGGAAAATCTTGGCATGAAAATTAAAATGAGCCGTAGATTTAACAAATTCTGGAAACAAATTTCAACGTTCTCAACAATGGATGTTCCAGCATTGCCTAAAGGAATACATGCAGAATTTAGAGAATACCAAACAAGAGGTTTTGGTTGGTTGTGGTTCATGTATCAATACGGCCTAAACGGTATTTTGGCTGATGATATGGGTCTTGGTAAAACATTGCAAGCATTAGCTTTGCTTCAAAAAGCTAAAGAGAAAAACAAAAAAGCACCAAACCTTGTAATATGTCCAACATCTGTCGTATTCAACTGGGAAAATGAAATCGAAAAATTTGCGCCAGGACTGTCTTGTTTGAAACTAAGCGGAACAGAACGTAAAGAACTTTTTAAAGAAATTCCTAAATATGATGTCGTAATTACTAGTTATGCATTAATAAGAAGAGATATCGCAAAACTCAAAAAACATGAGTTTAGATATGTAATTTTGGATGAATCTCAAAATATTAAAAATGCAGATTCACTAACAGCTCAAAGTGTAAAACAATTAAATTGCAGACACAAACTTGCACTTTCTGGTACGCCTATTGAAAACAGGTTAGAAGAATTATGGTCAATATTTGACTTTTTAATGCCAGGATTTTTGTTTGATAAAAATGAATTCAATTACCGCTATGTAACTCCAATTATGGAACGTGAAGATAAAACAGTTGAAAAACGTTTAAAATCACAAATTTATCCGTTCATTTTAAGACGTATGAAAAGAGATGTTGCGAAAGATCTTCCTGATAAAATTGAAAACGTTTCTTACTGTGAACTTACACCAGAACAAAAAGACTTCTATATGGAAGTTATGGATTCAACAAGAGAAGAACTCTTCAAATCAATCGAAGAAAAAGGTATCGAAAAAAGCAGAATGTCTATATTCTCAGCTTTATTACGTTTACGTCAAATCTGTTGTCATCCAAGACTATATGACAAAGAAAATGTTAAAAAGATTAATGAATCTGGTAAGTTTGAACAGCTTAAATCAATGCTTGAAGAAATTATTTCAGAAAAACACAGAGTACTTTTATTCAGCCAATTTGTTGATATGTTAGATATCATTAAGGAATGGCTAACTAAAGCAGGTATTAAGCATGAATACCTAACAGGAAGTACAAAAGATCGTCAGGAAGTTGTTGAAAGATTTAATTCTGACCCAACAATACCAATATTCCTTATCAGTTTAAAAGCAGGTGGTACAGGTCTAAACTTGACAGGCGCAGACTATGTTATCCACTATGACCCATGGTGGAATCCGGCTGTTGAAGACCAAGCAACTGACAGGGCTTATCGTATCGGTCAAACTAAAAAAGTATTTGTATATCGTATGATTACAAAAGGAACTGTTGAAGAAAAAATTCAAAAACTCAAATCCAGAAAACGTGACCTTGTTGACAGCGTAATTTCTGTTGACAGAAATATCGGTAAATCACTCACATATGAGGATTTGAAAGATATCTTCTCACTAGATTAAACTAGTTTTTGGGCTTCACGAATTTTATCAGCCACTAGTTCAATTTTCGTTCCGTCTAAAATAGCAAATTGACTTTGTGAAACACCTTTGGCTTTTTCTAAAGCATTTGTAATAGTTTTTCCAAATAAAGGATCTGTATTGCAAGTAATAGCTTTTTCCATAAATACAGCATCATAGCCAGCATCTTTAAAAAGTTTATTTAAAAATGGAGATCTGATATCCTGCATAAACTTTACATTTTTGCCAGGTGTTAAACCTGCGAATAAAGTTTCAGCAAATGAAGGTAATTCTACACCTGCTTCTTTAAAATATTTAGCATTTGGAGCATGTTTTACATAAAAAGCAGTCCATAATTGATTAATATCTTGTATATTTTCTTCTGTAATATGTGCAATTTTATCTGTTTTTAATTTGAAAGGAAGAACAACTCCCTCAAATCCATCTGCAATTGTTGTTCCAAAAAAGTCTGCAACTCTTGAATCAGGTGTTGTATAAAATGCAGAGCCAAATTCTTTGCCATGCTGACCTGATACGAAAGGGGTAACACCTTTTTCTACAATATTATGAGCACTTTTTATGTCAGTACCATGATAGATAATTCCATCTTTTGGAAGAAATTGTTTATCGATTGGTTTCAAAAGATCTTTTGTCGCTTTTAAAATTTTGTCATAATCCTCTTTACCGGCTTTAATAATTTCATCTGACATATCACAAGCTTTTTTTGTAACATCATCTAAAATATTATTATTACCTGATAAAGTTTTTATATTTTTTTGCAAAGATTTGAAATTTACAGGATTTTTACCTTTAGAACTCAAAACAAAGCCTAAAGCAATTCCTGTTCCTACAACTGCAATTCCTCCAGCAATGCTGCCTAAAATTTTATACAAAGCTTTTGATTTACTATTTTTTTCTTGTTTTGCATTATCTGTTTTAGTAGGTTCAAAAGAATCTGCCAATTGAGGATTTTGTGCAAAATTTATATTTTTTAAATTACGTTTGTTATTTTTATGCTCAAACTCTACGTTATAATTTGTAATTGGAGCTAATCTTAAAGACATAAAATTTCACCTTACTAACTTCTGTCTAACACACATGTATATAAAAACAAAACAAAATAAAAAATTGCCATGCATCAATTATTTTGTGAATGTATAATTAATGTATAAAAGACTTAACAAAAGTGTGCAAAATGATTAATAAAGTAAAAAACTTCTTAAAGAAACATGAACTTTTAAATCCTGAAAAAACTTTTATAGTGGGGTTTTCAGGAGGTTTTGACTCTATGTGTATGCTTGATATTTTACGTAGACTAAGTCTTAAAAATGGCTTTAAGCTCATTGCCTTACACCTCAATCATAATTGGAGAGGCAAAGAAGCAGAAATAGAACAGGAAAACTGCGAAAATTACTGCAAAAACAATGATATTGAATTTTATAGTGAAACATTACCTGAAGGAATTCAAAAAACAGAAACAGTAGCAAGAGAAAAAAGACAAGAATTTTTCAAAAAATGCTACAAAAAATATAATGCAGATGGTCTTTTTTTAGCACACACTAAATCAGATAATACAGAAACTATCTTGTATAGATTAACAAAGGGAACAGGTGTTAAAGGTCTATGTGGAATACTTGAAAAATCTCAGCTTGATTTTTGCAACGTTTACAGACCTCTTATGGATTTTTCAAGAAAAGATATAGTAAGATACTGTACTATTAACAAACTCGTCCCTAATAACGACTCAAGCAACTCTGACATAAAATATGCAAGAAATTTTATAAGACATCAAATTATTTCTGAATTAAAAACAATAAACCCTAAAATCGATGATGTTTTTCGCAATCTTTCAAAAATCGCAATATCAGAACAAAATATCATTAAAGAATATATGTCTAAAATTAAAAAAGATATAGAACATGATAGATATATAATTACAAACAAATTTATAAACCTATCAAAAGATATTCAAAATAAGTTTATTCTTGATTTTTTAATAGAACAAAACCTAGATTATGATTCTAAAAAAGTAGAAGAAATTTATGAATTTATAAACAAAAGTGCTAGATATAAATCAGGAAAAACTTTATCTTTAACAAAAAATTTGTGGCTATTTGTTTCTAAAGAAAAAATGTGCACCATTCAAGATCTTGAGCCTGAAAAAATAACTGAAGAAATAAAAATAGATAAATGTGGATTATATGAATTTCACAATAAAATTTTTAAAATAGAAAAATATCAAAATAAATCAATGCCTAAATTTCCAAAAGAAAACGAATTAACGGCATATGTAAATCTTGAAAATATTGATGATTTGACTTTAAGAACAAGAATACATGGTGACATAATTCAACCTTTCGGAATGAAAGGCACAATGAAACTAAAAAAATTACTCATAAATAAAGGAGTAGAAAAATTTAAAAGAGATGATATACTTCTTTTATGTCAAAATAACGAAGTTTTATGGGCATCTGGAGTATGCTTGAATGAAAAATTGAGAGTTAAACAACTCCCTACTCACATATTAAAAATAGAAAATAGGTAAAACATGTTAGATAGAAAAGTTGAAGATTTAAAAATTTTATTCTCAAAAGAAGAAATTGAAAACAAAATAATTGAACTTGCTGATAAAATTAACAAAGATTTTGGAACAAAAGATGACTTAACTTTGGTTTGCGTATTAAAGGGCTCAAGCATTTTTTGTTGTGATCTTTCTAAACATCTTAAAATGCCAGTTCAAATGGAATTTATTAGAGTATCTAGCTATGGCAACACACAAACTTCTTCAGGTCACGTTCAAGCCATGGATTTGACACTTCCTAATCTTGAAAACAAAAATGTACTAATCGTTGAAGATATTATTGATACTGGATGTACAATGCAATTTTTAATAGACATGTTATGTAGAACTCACAAACCTAAAAATTTAAAAGTAGTTACCGTATTAAACAAAAAAATTGCACGAAAAATCCCTATCGAACCAGATTATTACGGATTCGAAGTAGACGACAAATTTGTTGTAGGCTATGGTTTAGACTACGAAGGATATATGAGAAACCTCCCTTATATCGGATATTTTGAAAATTAAACTCCTGAACCTTTAGGAAGATCTATCTTTTTCAAACGTTTTTCTAATTTTTTATACCATTTGAGTTTTTGTTTAAAGAGATATTCATATCCTTCAAGGTTGCCATGTCTAATATCTTCAAACTGTCTGTCACAAAGTTCTTCAAAACTTTTTTCTAACCTGTGAGTTAATTCTTTTCTATCCACATTTTTATCTGTGAGTACGTATGGTTCACCAACCTCAACCAAAACTTCAGGTTTGTCTTCTCTCAAAAATGTATAATGAACAGCTATTGGAATTAAATTTATACCGCCAACTTTTTTTACAACATTTTTAGCTATATAAGCCATGCCTGTTTGAAATTCAACAGGTCTATACATAGGTGGTTTTATAATTCCTTGAGGAAAAATCCATAAAGAAATTTCTTTATTACATAATTCATCAACAGAATATTGCAAAGCTTTCATAGAAGCTTGTGGTGATTTTTTATTCACAGGGAAAGCACCAGCTTTGGCAAGAATAGGGAATCGATTCAACTCTTCAATCATCATACGAAGCTTGCTATGGAAAACACGGTTAACCATATTATAACCAACAATCCCATCCCACCAATTGCTATGTGGAGCATAAAAAATATTTGCAAAATCAGGATTTCTTTTCTCATAATTTTGCTCATTTTTTATTTTCATAGAAAAGAATCTATTTTCAATCATGTTGTAAAAAAATCTATCTGCAACCCAACCCCAAAAGCGGCTATTTTTTGCAGTTCTAAATTTTTCATCTTTATTCCGAAGTTTTGTTGGTGGAACATCGGAATATAGTTCTTGATTCTCCTTATGAAGTACGTTTTCCAATATTTTTCACAACTCCTTTTCCCTATTCTACATTGTTAATAGTTTTTTTTGAATAGTTTTAATATTTTTTTTACAATTATGTGATTATTTATTTCAATTCAACGGTAAAAACTGGGATTTTTCTCATATTTTCTTTTTTACCTGCGTAAAAATCTAACCAAACTTTATCAGATAAATACATCTCATCTTTATCAGGTAATGAATAGTTAAATTTGTATTCTTGAGATTCAGTCCTAGATTTTAAAGGAATCTTTTTAGAATAAAAACGCTGACTGAAAACTTCATTAGATTTGTTTTCATCTCTCAATTTCACAAGAATATATAAAGTATTAAAATCATATTTTGATGTATTTTCAATTGTAAATTTTACTTTTAGATTTTTCTTAGTTTTAAAGAAATTTTCTTTGTACCTAAGAGAAATTATATTTATTTTCACATCATTATCAGTAATGACATATCGTTTTTGGAAATTTCTTATAATTTTCAACTTTTGTTTGTACAATTCAGTTTCAACATCTTTGCCATTTGAATAATAATAATTTATTAAATTAAATAAAATATTTTCATAAATATCAAAATTTATAATTCCTGGATCAGTTTTATAAGTTTTTTCCATATACGCATTAGCTTGTATAGGATCAATATCTTTATATAAAATAGCCAACTTATATTGGACAATTGGAGTTTCTTTGTATAAAAGTGCTGTTTCTAAACTTTCTATTGCACGATAAATATTATGATGTTTGAATTCAACATCTGCAATTTTATTATAACAATCTAGAATACCATTTATTGCTGATTCTTTTTTATTTGAATCAACTTTTTTGTAATAGAAAAAAGCTATTTTATACTGCTTTACAGCTTCTTCATAATTAGACTTTTCCCATAAAGCATCCCCTAAATTCATGTAAAAGTCACCTTTTGCAATTAATAGCGGTTTATGGTCAGTGTTTTTAAGTCTTTTAACTATATTTAAAGCTTGATTGTATTTGCCCATTTTGATATATAAATTAGCCAAACCTAAATATGAACTATAAACGCCAAAAGGTGATTTATTAATAGCTTTTTTATATTGTTCTTCTGCTTGCCCATAACTAAACATTAACTCATACAAGTTACCTAATTTTACATTTATAGAATAATCACCTGGGTTTTTTGCTGCTTCTTCCAAATATTTTGAAATTAGATACCCTATAAGCTCTGTATCTTTTGCATTGTTAGAAATTTTTGCTAACATTCTAGCATGATGCTCTGCAACAATTTTAGAACACCCAGTTGCAACTGTTGCAATTATAAGTGCAATCAACAAAGCTATAAGAATTGTACGAATATATTCTAGTATTTCTATCTTAGTCATATAATTCTTGAATTGAAACAGATTCAATTCCTTCAATTGTATTTAGTTTCTGGTGAACTGCCTGTATTGGATTTTTGTCTAATAAATCTAATTTAAAACTTATTTTTATAAGATCTTCTGAAGAACTGGAATTATTTTTCTTAATCTCAAAAATAGAATTAAATTTCTCGATAACAGATGAATATACTTTATCAGCACAATCAACATCAACAAAAAAGCTTACTTTAAACTTCCTAGGCGCTTTTGAACCTCTATGTAAGTATTGTTTTTCAAAAATTCTTATCAAAACTAAAGTTCCCACTGCCAAGACTGTGCAAACTATTGCCATAGCAGTAAAACCACAACCACAAGCCATACCGATACTAGCTGTAATCCACAATGTTGCAGCAGTAGTCAAGCCATAAATTGAATAGCCGTGTCTTAATACTGTACCACCACCTATAAAACCTATGCCGGTTAAAATTTGTGCAGCAATACGAGCAGGATCTGCTTGTGGGCTATGTGCATACACAGGAAATGCATGGATTGAAAGCAATGTAAAAATACAAGAGCCTAAACAAACAAGCATGTGTGTTCTTAAGCCCGCCCATTTGTTTGTAATTTCACGCTCAAAACCAATTGCAAAACCTAAAATAATAGCAAGCAATATATCTAAAAGCATGCTTTTTTCAATTACGAAACTATCAAGAAAAAAATGTTCCATTTATATAATTCTATCTCATCTTACTCTTCGGATCCAATATATCTCTTATTGTATCACCTATGAGATTAAAAGATAAGACTGCAATAAAAATTAAAAATCCAGGAGTCAAAAGCCATGGTCGATAAATTATATTAACATACTCTTGAGCCTCTTTTAACATGTTCCCCCAACTAGCATCTGGCTGCTGTATGCCAAGCCCTAAAAAGCTTAAACCTGATTCAGCTAAAATATACGATGGAACGCTTAACGTCATCGCAACTATGACATAACTCAATGTTTGCGGCAAAAGATGTTTCACAATTATTCTTAACTTTGAAGCTCCAATAGATTCTGCTGCTTGTACAAATTCTTGATTTTTTATAGACAAAACCATACCTCTCACTACACGAGAAAATCCGGCCCATCCAATCAATGCAAGAATTACTGTAATCAAAGCAAACCTTTGAACACTTGTCATGTTTGTAGGCAAAATAGCTGCAAGAATAATTAAAAGATAAAAACTCGGTATAGACATAATAGCTTCACTGATACGCATCATAAGATTATCAGTTAAGCCGCCTAAATATCCCGAAATTCCTCCATATAACATTCCTAACGGAAATGAAATAAATAAAGCTAAAAAACCGATAGTTAATGAAATTCTTCCTCCAAAAAGAATTCTTGAAAAAACATCTCGACCATTTATGTCAGTGCCTAATAAAAACAACCTACCTTCCGGCTCAACAGTCACTAAATGTCTGTCAGACGGTATTATTCCTAAAAATTTATATTTTTCACCTTTTGAAAAAAATCTTAAATAATACTTTTTACTTCTGTCTAATTTATATGAAATTTTTAGTTCATCAGCGTTAAAATATCTTTTGTAATTATATGTATAAGGTCGTGAAAACTTGCCATTTTCATCAATCGTAAAAATTTGTGATGGAGGAACGTAAGCTCTATGTCTATCAGAAAATTCCTTTGAGTATGGGGCTAGAAAATCAGCAAACAAAATAAAGACATATAAAAGCAAAAGCACAATCAATGCAATTGTTGAATATTTATCTTTGAAAATCTGAAAAAGAACGCTATTTTTTTTCATTAACTCACGCTCACTCTCGGATCAACAATTTTCAACAATATATCTGCAAGTAAATTACCTGCAACCAACATCACAGTACCCATCATCAAAGAGGCCATAACCAAATTTATATCTGATTTCATTACAGCTTCTAATATCAAACGTCCTAAACCTGGATATTGAAACACATATT
The DNA here is from genome assembly GCA_944322545.1 of Candidatus Gastranaerophilales bacterium. Taxonomy (GTDB): domain Bacteria; phylum Cyanobacteriota; class Vampirovibrionia; order Gastranaerophilales; family Gastranaerophilaceae; genus Limenecus. The sequence continues at coordinate 10,371 of CALUPF010000017.1, read as the reverse complement.
CAGTCAATGCAGCTCCACTTAAAAGTGAAGCAAATTCAAATCCTAATAACGTAACCATAGGATTTATTGCATTTCTCAATGCATGTTTATAAATAACTTTTTCTTCACTAAGGCCTTTAGCTCTTGCAAACTTTATGTAATCAGCACCTAAAACATCTAACAAATTTCCTCTCATTTGTCTTTGAAGACCCGATAAAGAGATAGTAAACAAAACTATAACCGGCAAAACTAAATGATGAATAATATCTAAAACTTTATGCAAAGGTGAAAACGTCGAAAAATTATAACAAGTAAGCCCACCTGTCGGGAACCAACCCGTTTTCACAGCAAATATCAAAAGTAATAATGCAAAGAAAAAGGAAGGAATAGCCATTCCTACACTTGTTATCACAGTCAAAATCCGATCTATCGGCTTTTTCCAATTTAAAGCAGCATAAATCCCAAGAGGAATACCAATAAGCCAAGTTAATAAAATAACTACACTTGTTAAAAGCAAAGTATTTGGAATTCTTTCCATTAATTTATCACTAACTTTTTCACCTGTAACTGTTACACCTAAATCGCCTTTTAAAAAGCTTTTCAGCCACAATCCATATTGAACTATTTTTGGTTTGTCTAGACCCAGCCTTTGTTGCTCAGCTTTTAATGTTTCTTGTGAAATTGAAGGATTCAATCTCAATTCACCTAAAGGATCAACAGGACTCATACGTATAATGAAAAAGCTTATTATTGATACCAAAAACAAAAGAGGTATTGCCTGTAAAAATCTTTTTATTATATACATTAACATTTGCATACAACTATTTTACTAGACAGTACAAGTTTTGCAATTAGTTTACTGTCGAATTATTCTAAATATTTTCGTTTTCAACAAAATTTCTATATTGCAAAGCCTGAGCAATATGTGAGCTTTCTATATTTTCAGAAGCTTCAATATCTGCAATAGTTCTTGATAATTTTAAAATCCTATCATATGAACGTCCTGAAAGATTAAAACGTTGTATTGCAGTTTTTAATAATGATTCACCACTATCATCTAGTTTACAGAAAATTTTTATTAATTCAGTATTTAATTGTGAATTTGTTAATATAGGATAATCTTTATATCTGCGAACTTGGATTTCTCTAGCTTTTATAACTCTTTCTCTAATTTCTTTTGAAGATTCCGATTTGTAATTTTTATTTAAAAGCTCATCAGTAGTAAGTCTTGGCACTTCAATTTGAATATCTATTCTATCTAAAAGAGGACCAGACAATCTTGAACGATATCTTTGAATTTGAAATTCATTACAAGTACATTGTTTTTTTGAATCTCCCAAATAACCACAAGGACAAGGGTTCATAGCAGCTAGCAGCATAAAGTCCGCAGGGTATGTGACTCTAGATTGTGCTCTTGAAATAACTACCTCACCATCTTCCAATGGTTGTCTTAAAACTTCTAAAACAGCTCTTGGAAATTCAACTATCTCATCTAAAAATAAAACCCCACGATGTGCTAGCGTAATTTCACCAGGTTGAGCTTTTGTACCACCACCTATAATTCCTATTGAAGAAGCTGTATGATGGACAGTTCTAAAAGGTCTTTTATTGATTAAAGGGGTATCTTCTTGAAGCAATCCTGACACACTATAAATCTTTGTAAGCTCAATAGCTTCCTCTAGTTCTAACGGAGGTAAAATCGAAGCAAAACTTTTAGATAATAACGTTTTTCCTGATCCAGGAGGTCCCATCATTAAAACATTATGACCACCAGCAGCAGCTATTTCTAAAGCCTTCTTGGCCTTAATCTGTCCCTTAATATCTTTAAAATCAAATTCAAAATGCGAATTTGTGTAATCATTCAAATAATCTTTTATATCAACTTCACAAAAATCAAGCTCTTTTCTTTCAGATTCATTAGCAGAAAAATGAGACACAACCTGAGATAAACATTCAGCGTATAAAACTTTTATACCTTTAACTAATGCTGCCTCTTTTGCATTTTCTTTCGGCACTACAACCTGTTGAATGCCAAACTCTTTCAATCCAGAAACTATTGGTAAAACACCATTTACAGCTCTTATAGAACCGTCTAAAGACAATTCTCCTAAAAAAGCAGTATCTTTAATCAAATTATTATCAACAACTCCATCTTTAGCCAAAATACCTATCGCAATAGGCAAATCATAATTTGTACCAATTTTTTTTATGTCAGCTGGAGCAAGATTCACAACAACTTTTTGATTAGGAAAGCGAAAACCTGAATTTTTTATTGCTGAACGAACTCTTTCTTTTGCTTCTGAAACAGAAGCATCCGGCAATCCAACAATCACTACACTTGGAATAGATTGCACAAAATCAACCTCTACAAGAATCTTGTGAGAATTAATTCCAATAACAGTAGATGTAATAACTTGAGATACCATTATAATGTGTATTTTATCACAAATTTATATCTTCAAAAAGCTAACAAAAGTCTAGACTCCGGCAAGACTTTGCAAAGCTTCTTTTAAAATTTCTTCAGCAGAATCTTTCTTTTCAACCTTTTGACAAGCAAATTTGATTGCGTTTTGAGCTTCTTCATTAGAATATCCCAAAGATATTAAAACAGCCTGCGCTTCCGAAACAGCTTCAGAAGAAATTTCTTTTGCATTTGTATTATCAGGCATTTCTGATAGATAAGAAATATCAATAGGTGCTGTTTTTTGCCAGTTGATAAGTTTATCTTTTAACTCAAGTATAATTTTTTGAGCAAGTTTTGGTCCAACGCCTTTAGCTTTTGAAAGCTCTTTAAAATCACCTCTTATTACAACTGAAATTAAATCATAACCTGAAAATTCATCTAATAAAACAAGCGCAACTTTCATTCCCACTCCTGACACGCTTGTCAAAATATTAAAAATATCACGATCTTCTTTATTTAAAAAACCGCACAAAATCATAGCATCTTCTCTATGAATCAAAGTGGTATAAACTTTTACTTCTGAATTTTCATTACCTGCAAGATTCACTGTCCTTGTTGTTGTATTGATTAAATATCCAATATTATTATTTTCAACAACAATTGTTGCTCCTTTTGATCCAGATGGTTGTTTTGAAATTAATATACCTTTTATGTAGTCCAACATAATATGTCCTTTTTAAGCTTTTTAACAGTTTCAATATCTTCTTCAGGTTTTCTACCTATTGTTGTTAAATAGTTGCCTATCATAATCCCTTCAACACAAGTTTTTAAAGCTTTCTCTTGATTTTCTAAAGATAGTCTCATTCTGCCACCACAAAAACGAATTACAGCATTTGGATTAGCAATTTTGAACACAGCTAAAGTTCTTAAGACATTTTCCTCATCAATTTTATCGATATAATTTTCAAACGGTGTATGAGCTATTGGCATAAGTATATTAATAGGTATTGAATCAGGCTCAATTTCAGCTAATTCAAGAGCCATTTCAATTCTTTGCTCAACTGATTCACCCATACCTAAAATTACGCCACAACAAAGTTCCATTCCATATTTTTTGACAAGTTTGCAAGTATTAATTCTATCTTCAAAACTATGAGTTGTACAAACCTCAGGATAATAAGATCTGCAAGTATTAATATTATGATGAAATCTTACAAGCCCTGCTTCTTTAAGTTTTTTAGCCTGCTCTTCATTTAAAATACCAATTGACGCACAGCATTTTATGTTATCTATTGTATTTAATTCCTTTATCATTTCTAACATTCTGTCAAAATCACTCTCATCTGGAGTTTTCCCAGAAGTGACAATTGCAAAACGAGAAATCATATTCTTTTTTGACTCAAGTGCTGTTTTTTTGACAGTTTCGACACTAACTAAAGGAAAAGATTCAATCTCCGTATTGTAATGAGAGCTTTGTGCACAATATTTACAATTTTGTGAACATTTTCCATTTCGAGCATTTATCAATGAGCAAAACTCAATCGTATTTTTAACATGTTTAGATGAAATCTTGAGTAATTCATCTAAATCCATATTGTATAATTTTAATAATTCCTGTTTATTCATAAAGTCATAATATAACAAACAGCGGACAATTTATATCTAAACTGTCCGCTATAATATTTTTTATCAATTCAACTATGACCATTTTTTTCTTAAATTTTTAGAATTTTCGATCAAAGATGAAATTACTTCTTGAGGGTTTCCTTTTTTCAAAGAATTATTTAAAAACAACCTCATAGAAATAGGTTTAGTAGCACTATTATTTCTGGCAAATCTTTCTTTTAAGAATGTTATTGTTTCTTTTACATATTTTTCTTCTGTATTTGTCATGCCATGTTTTTTCAAAGTATCAAAAACACCTTGTTGATTAGCACCTGTTTTTATATATTTTTTGATTATTTCGTTTTCTTCCTTGCTAAATTTTGGTGTTTTTTTCAAAATATTTCTCGCTTTCAAGGACAATTCTGAAGCTTTTTTTGAAATATTTCCAAAAGTTTTAGTAACTGCTTTTTTACCTCTTTTTAAAATTTTCTCAGATTTTTTTGTTAGAGGTTCAAAAACATTTTCAACATTTACAACAGATTTTTTTACAAAAGGTATATTTGAAATTTTCTTCCTAAAAGCAAAAGCTAAAGCAGCTAAACCTACTAAAGCACCTGCTGTAATATATAACTTTTTATGGTTTTTCTTCTCAGCTGTCTCATTTCTTTGAGCAAAACTAATTTCAGCTTTGTTTTGTGTTGAATTATGCTTAATTGAGTTATTTTGAAAATTTATTGCGCTAATTGGCATATCATACTCCCTTATTGATTTACAATAGCTTAAAATTCTAAAATATTTTTTTTTGCTACCTATTAAAACAAAAACAACTAAAATATTTACATGTTTTAACTAATAACAACCTCTATTTCGAAAAAACGATTCCATGGAAAGTCATAAGAAATCTTTTCAAAGTTCATACAAAACTTCTTACGAATAATCTCTTCATAAGATTTCATTTTTTCTGACAAAGCTTTTATGTTTATTTTTGTATACTCTTGTTTCAACGCTTTTCTAACATTAGCTTGGTAAGCCCAATCATCAAGAAATCTAACCATTTGTACTCTATCAAAAGCCAGCTCGTCAGGTTTATTAGCAAGAAATTTAACTAAACCACAACAAAGCAAACTACCTAGAGTATTGCCTGTTGTATTCCAAGCTGCATATCCTAAAAACAAATCTTTATCTATATTCTGTTTAAATAACTCATCCACAAAATTATTATCAGCACCGTTTGCATTTCTAATGTCAGCAATTAAAAAAGACTTGTTAGGTAATTTTAATTTTTGACCAAACCCTTTTACATCAACACCCATAACAAGCTCACCTTGCTCATTTTGGAAATTATTAACCAACAAAACTATATCAGCGTCATCTTCATCAAAAGACACCTGACATCCTGCAAGTTCAATTTGTCCTTTTACAGATTCAAAAACAGAAACATCTTCATATTTAGAAATCTTATCTACATAATCAGGCTCTGTAAAAGTTGGAAATATTTTTACAGTTTTATTCTTTGTAATTGCTCTTGATAATAAGCTTAAAGGTATTTCATCTGCACCAGTTTTTACTAATGCATTAAGATTTTTATCTTCTATTATTTTTTGAAGTTCATTAGCTTCTTTTACATTTAAACCATATTCTGCACAATCATCTTTTGAAAAAACTAATGTGTCAAAAAAACCTTCTTGAGCCCATTTTAAATATTCTTTATTTATTTCAAAATTTCTTTTTCTAGTATTTAGATAATCATTGATAATTTCTTCAGGTACATCTGTTTGTGCGTTATTATTTTTGTGCATTTCAAAAGAATACTTGAAAATTTTTTCGCCATATAAATTCCAATATTCTTTTTCTTCCTCATTTACGTTGTTGTTAGAAATACGCATAATGCTAGAAAAAGCATAAACTTGAGCATTTTTCTCAACTAAAATATTTTTTAAATTTTCTATTCTATTTTTTATATCATCAAAAGAATCCAAAGATCGTCTTGAAGGGATAAGTCCACCATGAGCAACTGTATCTAAAGAAATTATAACTTTATCAATGTTTTCTATATTTTTTAGCCAATTCAAAATACCATTGATATCAGCTATTTTTTTTAAATCGCCTAACATTTCTCTAGGAGGCATAAAAAGCTGAATATTAGAATCAATTTTAGAAATTTGCTCAGGCAAAGTATAACAAACAGGTCTGTTATCTATTGGAATTAAAGCAATATTTACCATATTATTCCACTACTTTGCCGTTGCCATTTGTAAATTGATTAGAACGTGTAATTCCAACTTTACCTGATCTAACAAGTTCTCTTATACCAATAGGCCTTAAGAGTTCAATCAAAGAACGAATTTGGCGTTCATCACCTAAAGCTTGCAGCGTATATGTTCTTGGAGTAACGTCAATAATTTTTGCACCAAAAATTTCTGCAATTCTCAAAATTTCTGAACGATCTTCATCCTTGGCTAAAACCTTGCACAAAATTAATTCTCGTTCGATTGACTCTACATCACCTAAATCAACAACCTTTAAAACGGGTATCAACCTGTTTAGTTGCTTTGTAATTTGCTCAATAACATCTGCATCACCACCTGATGTTTCTATTGTAATTCTAGCGTATCCTTTTTCGCTAGTTTGTGCAGCAGTGATACTTTCAATACTATAACCCCTACCAGAAAACAAACCACTCACTCTTGAAACAATACCTGCTTCATCTTTAACCATTACCGAAATTACATGATTTTTATTGTTATTTTGCATTATTTTACCTTTTAAAACTAATTTATAGGACAACTATTTGAAAGAAGAACTTTATTCAATGGATTACCAGCTAAAACCCAAGGATAAACCATTTCACATTCTTCTACGACAAAATCAATGAAAACAGGCTGTTTACATTCTATCGCCTCTTTCATTACAGGAATAATTTCGTCTTCTTTTGTAACTCTAAAACCTCTTGCACCATATGCTTCTGCAACTTTTACAAAATCTGGACCAGAAATTTTAGTTTCAGAATAATGTTTATCATAAAGTTTTTCTTGCCATTGACGAACCATTCCTAAATATCCGTTATTAATAATGATATTTATAACTGGCAAGTTATATTCAACACAAGTAGCAAGCTCTTGAATATTCATTTGAATACTTCCATCACCCGCTATATTCAAAATTAGTCTATCTTTTAAAGCAACAGAAGCCCCCATTGCAGCAGGGAAACCAAAACCCATAGTACCTAAACCACCAGAAGTAACAAACCTTCTAGGTTTATTAAATTTCCATAATTGAGCAGCCCACATTTGATGTTGACCAACTTCAGTAGCAACAATAGGATCCATATCCTTTGTGTATTCATAAATTTTCTTTATAACAGTTACTGCACTTAATTTTTCTGTTGAACATTCCAAAGAAGGTCTTTTATTTCTCCAATCATTAATCTGTTCAAGCCAAGATTGTTTAACTTCATAATTAATGTCATATTCATGAGAATTAAAATCTTCTAACATAGCTTTCATTACATTTTTAGCATCACCAATAATTGGAATATCAACTTTAACATTTTTGTTAATTGAGCAAGGATCTATATCCACATGAATAATTTGAGCATCACGTGCAAAACGTTTTAAACAACCGGTAATTCTATCATTAAATCTTGTACCAATTGCAAACAAAACATCGCAATTTGTCACAGCATGATTAGTCCAAAAATTACCATGCATACCTAGCATTCCTAAAGACTTTGGGTCATCTTCTGGATAAGCGCCTTTTGCCATAAGAGTATTAGCAACTGGAACATTTAATTTGTCAGCTAATTGTTTTAATTCATCCATTGCTTCTGATGCAACAATGCCACCACCTGCAATAATTACAGGTCGTTCTGCATCACATAGAAGTTCTAATGCTTTAGATATTTGTTTTGGATGCCCATTATAATTTGGATTATATCCAGGCAATTTAATTTTATCAGGCCATACAAATTCAGTTGATGCACTTAAAATATCCTTTGGCATATCTACAACAACAGGACCAGGTTTTCCAGTTGTAGCAATATGAAAAGCCTCTTTTATGATTCTAGATAAATCTTTTACATCTTTGACAAGATAATTATGCTTACAACAAGAACGTGTGATACCGACAATATCAGCTTCTTGAAAAGCATCATTACCAATTTGACTGCTACCAACCTGCCCAGTGAAAACAACTAACGGATATCCATCATAATAAGCATTTGCAATACCAGTAATGGCATTGGTAGCACCAGGTCCAGATGTAACTAAAGCAACACCAGCACGACCAGTCACACGAGCATAACCTTCAGCAGCATGTATTGCAGCTTGTTCATGACGCACCAAATAATGTTTTATTTCCTTGCAATTATACAAAGCTTCATAAATAGTTAAAATAACACCGCCAGGATAACCGAAAATTTCATCAACACCTTCTTTTTTTAAGCACTCCAAAAATATTTGAGCCCCAGTCAATTTATCAGCTTTTGTCTCGATGCCAGTCATTTAATACTCCAAAACCATAATATATGAAAATATTCTACCATTTTTTGCAGAATTTACAAAAGAAATAGACAATTTTAATAAATTTTTATTAAAAAAACGGGTTATTTTAATAAAAATAACCCGTTTTTATCAAAATTTACTTGCAACCGCAACAATTTAATCCAGCTTGCTCTTTCAATTGAGCAGCTTTATCTGTTCTTTCCCATGGAACATCGATGTCAGTACGACCCATATGTCCATATGCAGCAAGCAATTGATAGAATTTACCACCATTTTTAGCTGGTAATCCTCTTAAATCAAATTGTTTGATAATTGCAGCAGGTCTTAAGTCAAAATTCTTTTGAACCAAAGCTGAAATTTCATCATCAGAAATAACACCAGTTCCAAAAGTATCAACCATTACAGAAACTGGTTCTGCAACACCAATAGCATAAGCAAGTTCAACTTCACATTTTTGAGCCAAACCAGCAGCTACAACGTTTTTAGCAACATAACGAGAAGCATATGCAGCAGAACGGTCAACTTTTGTAGGATCTTTTCCTGAGAAAGCACCGCCACCGTGACGAGAATATCCGCCATAAGTGTCTACAATGATTTTTCTACCAGTAAGACCAGCGTCACCTTGAGGTCCACCAATTACGAATCTTCCTGAAGGATTGATTAAATATTTTGTGTTAGCATCAGGTTTAATTGCATCGTTTTCAAATACAGGATTGATAACTTTTTCAATTAAATCTTGTCTGATGATTTCTTGTACTTCTTTGTTATCAGACACGCCTTTAATTTCAGGATCGTGTTGTGTAGAAAGTACTATAGTATCAATTCTTGATGGTCTACCATCAACGTATTCAACTGTAACTTGTGATTTACCATCTGGTCTTAAATAACCTAAAGAACCATTTTTTCTAACTTGAGCTAATCTATAAGATAATCTGTGAGCCAAGCTGATTGGCAAAGGCATTAATTCAGGAGTTTCATCACAAGCAAAACCAAACATAATACCTTGGTCACCTGCACCAACGTTTTCTGTTTCTGAAGAAGAAGTATCAGAGTTGTCACTTCTTGATTCAAGAGCTTTGTTTACACCGCCAGCAATATCTGTAGATTGTTCATCAATAGATGTTAAAACAGCACAGTTTTTGTAATCAAAACCGCCGCCTTCTGCACCGGCATAACCGATATTTTTGATAGTATTTCTTACTACTGCGGGAATATCCACGTAGCAGTCAGATGTGATTTCTCCGCAGACAAGAGCCATGCCTGTTGTTACAGTGGTTTCGGCAGCTACTCTTGAGCTTTTGTCTTTTGTAAGAAATTCATCTAAAATTGCGTCGGAAATCTGGTCGCAAACCTTATCAGGGTGACCTTCTGTAACTGATTCCGACGTAAAAAGAAATCTTTTTGATGTCATTTTGTAACGTTCCCTTTCCTTACGGTGGTGGCACCGTTTTTGTACCCGGGTGACTCTCCGGGATTGAAAACATGTTAAATCAAAGGTACATTAGGGTCAAACAAACTAATTCTACAGCTTTACATAGCTTAATCAATTATTGCATTGGCATAATCTGTAAAAAAATAAAAGGAGCAGCTCATAAGCCGGGTTCTGTTTTTAGATAATCATCTGTCTGGGATTGCAGTTGCCTGCAAACTCAAGCGGTTTGTCAAAAGACGGCGGGTCACCTTAACCTTTTTGTCAACCTTGCACCCGACCGGGGTTTACCTGGCCAAGACCTCTCAGCCTTGCCGGTGAGCTCTTACCTCGCCGTTGCACCATCGCCTGTTTTCGCTGAAAAATCAGGAATCATCGGCAGTCTGCATTTCTGTGGCACTATCCTCGCGGTCGCCCGCACCTGACGTTATCAGGCGGTCTGCCCTGGGGTG
>CALUPF010000016.1 GCA_944322545.1 Candidatus Gastranaerophilales bacterium | reverse complement strand
TAGGATCATACATACCTACAATTCTATTAACTGTTTGAATAGCATCATTCGTATGAAGTGAAGCTATTACTAAATGGCCTGTTTCAGCAGCTTTCATAGCACTTGTCAATGTTTCAATATCTCTGATTTCACCAATAAGGATTACATCAGGGTCTTGTCTAAGCGCATATTTAACACCATCAGGGAATGATAATGTGTCAATTTCTACCTGTCTTTGAGTAATAATACAATTTTTATTTGAATAAATAAATTCAATAGGATCTTCAATAGTAATGATATGTTTTCTTTCATTTCTATTAATTAAATCTATCAAAGAAGCAATCGTAGTAGACTTACCAGAACCAGTAGGACCTGTAACAAGAACAATACCACTATGGAATCTAGCAAATGTATTTATTGCAGGTGGCAATTTTAATTGTTCAAAAGTAGGTATCTCATAAGGAATAATTCTAAAAACAAGTGAAGTATTTCCTAACTGTCTAGCCATGTTAATTCTGAATCTTGACACTCCTTTGATTTCGTATGAGAAATCAAGATCAAAGGCCGCTTGCACTTTTGTTCTTAAATATTTTGGCAAAACTACATTTAAAACATGCGAAATATCTTTTTCCTTGATTAAAGGATAATTTGTTTTAACTATTTTGCCATCTTTTCTCACAACAGGGACTTCATCAATTCTTAAATGAACATCTGAAGCGCCTTCTTCAACAGCTTTTATTAAAAAAGCATTTATATCAAAAATTGTTTCTGTTTTTTCCAAGATAATCTCCTCCAAATACATTGTAATTCCTTTTGAGGCAAATTTAAACTATTTTATAAAATTTAACAAAACTTTACTCAAGTTTTAAAAAATAATGCCGTAATACATTAAGTGAACCGAAGGGATGAATTAATTACGGTTCAGTAATACAGTAACAGGAGGCGTATTCGTGATTACAAAGAACATGTACTTAGACATGGAATCAGACATGGCGTTAGAAGAACTTCAAGAAGAACTAGAAGGCATCAAACTCATGTTCAATGAAAAAAACTGTATCAAAACAAGGAAAAAGGAGAAAAAATTTAAAAATAAATTGTGCTGGGAATAATAAAATTGAATAAAATCTAATTAACAAAAACGCTTTGCTTGGAATTAGCAAAGCGTTTTTGTGTTGACAAAACCCATAAAAAAAGCGAAAATACGATTAATATAGACTTAAGGTAACGAATTGTTACAAGCATACAAAAATGAGTAAATTTATTTTTTCAGTCAACTTTATTATTGTGTGTGAGTAAAAATTTAATTAAAAACCAAATAGGTAGGAAACTATGTTTAATTTGAAAAACTTGAAAATCGTAAAAAAACTCAGTTCTATTAAGCCTCGACTTAAATGGCTTATGTTTTCCCAAATGCAAGATTATAAAGTTAATTCAAAATACATCGATATGATTTGCAATGACAACGATGTAAAAACAGATAATGACAAACTTGAAGAACTTGTTAGAGAATCATTAATCAGAGAATTCACTCCAGAAATCACAAAAATGAAATCATACGATTTTCTTGTAGATGCAGTTGTCCATAATTTAAAGAAAAAGCAACTCGCAAACTTCGACAAAATTCAAATTAACGAAAAATAAAAATATAAAACTAATCTTAAAAAATGATACTTACTGGCAATGTAAGTATCATTTTTTTTGCTCAAAATACAAATGTATAACTTTTGAAAACCAACACAAAAGGAGACTATATGAAATATTTAATAAGAAAACCTGACACATTTATGAGCACATTAAATGAAGAAATCAATTCAATATTAAAAAGAAATTTTGATTCAATATTTCCAGAATACATACTAGAAAAAGAAACAAAAGGTCTTACAATCCCAATAGACATAAAGGAATACGAGGAAGACTATAAAATAAAAGTAGAAGTACCTGGCATAAAAAAAGAAAATATAGAAATCGACTTAAACAAAAACTCTATGACCATTTCAGCTAAAAAAGAAGAAGAAAAAGAAGAAAAATCTAACAAATATCACAAAACCGAATTTGCCTATGGAAATTATTCAAGAACAATTTATTTCCCACACGAGATTGATGTAAATAAGTCAGAAGCAAAATTAAACAACGGTGTGTTACATCTGGAGCTTCCAAAACTACATTCACAAGAAAATACTAAAAAATTAGAAGTAAAATAAATGTTTTTAGCGCCTGCTTCAAAACATGCAGGCGTTTTATTTTTAAACCGAGGAGGACAAATGACAACAATTATTGGAATAAAAATAAACAACAGACTAGATAGAGCTATTGAAGTTCAAGAAATACTAACAAGATATGGTTGTATTATAAAAACAAGACTAGGGCTACACGAAGAAATAAATGGAGTATGCTCACCCAAAGGTCTTATTCTTCTAGAAATAACAAACTCAGAATCAGCTATCGACATCGCAAATGAGCTTTGTGACATTGAAGGCATTGAAATCCAACAAATGAAATTCTAACTATTTGTTTTGAACAGAAGAAACTGTTGAAGGATCAACCATTTTCAACAAGCTTTGAAAAGTTTTAACAGCTGAAGCCTTATGAAAACTTAAAACACCTGATGAAACTCTGAAAACTGGAGATGTTCTCATCAACTTTTTCTCAAGTGTTGCATCATCAACTTTTCCCTGATATTTTTTCTTTGTTGTAATTATATTTAAATGTGGAAGGAAATAACCTAACAATGCAGCCATGAATGCAATACCACCCATTTTAACTGTAGCTTGAGCACCTTTAGCAAATTTAAGCAATTTATTATTAGAAGACATATTTTTAATACCATCTTCCAAAGCTTTAAATGCATCAGAACCTTTTGCATTATGAATAGCTTCCATTATCTTAGCATTGTCTGTTTCTTTCGTAATGGCTTCTAATTCCTTACTTAAGCCAAGTTTTTTCATTACTTTAGTTAATTTACCACCATTTCTTGTAATTGTTTCAGAAAAATCAACTAAAGCATTAGCATTTTCACTCCAATTAGAGTACCAATTTTCAAGTTGTTTTTGGCTTGTGAAAGCCATATTTTTGAATGAAAATTTTTGTCCATTAGTAACGATAGGTACACCTGAAGCTTTTGTTACTCCGTAAGCAACAGCTTGGTTTATTAATGGAGCGCCACCACAAGACAAAGCAACTGCAGGAACGTCTCTTGTAACTACCTCACGTTTTTCATCGTTACTTCTTGATTCGAAAAATCTTCCACCAAGCATAAATACTGTACCAACAATGAAAAACATTACACGACTCAACGAGCCATTTGTACTATCAACAGAAAATAAATCTCTCAACTTTTCTACATTCTTAGGACTCAAACCTCTGAAAGAAGGATTGTTAGATTTTGTTGAATTCTGAGATTTATAAGAATTAGCGTTCAAGTAAGAAGAGTTTGAATAATTATTTATTCTCATTTTTTACCTCCTCTCCTTGTTGTGAATTCTCTGATCCTTTAAGCCCATCTGTTCCTGGGAAAGTTTTATCTGTTTGATAAATTTTTGGAATTATCATCAAAAATGCTGATAATGCGCCAATTGCTAAAACATTTGTTATATCTTTTGTTCTAGCTGCTGCTTTGTGGAATTTATCAATAAATGCTTCTTTTTCTAAAGATGTTTTTGCTGCTTTTTTAGAAAACTCATCCATGTAATTAGACATATCTCTAAATAAATTAGAAATATTATATTCGCCGTTTTGTAATTTTATAGATGAAGCATTATCAAGCATCTTGCCATTCATTTTATTTAGTCTAGTCAAAACTTCTACTGCTTCGTTTCTAATCATTGATGCAGTTGTTTTTTTGTTAGCTTTAGACTTAAACAAGTTAGCAATTTTGTCTTTAAAACTCATTTTATGGTTAAGATTTTGATTCATCAACTCGCCTAGTCTTTCAATCAAATCCTGCCCTTTTGTATAATCTGCAAAAGCTTCTTTTTTCAATTCATTAACAAAATTAGCATTCAATACTCTAGCTTCTTTGATACCACCAGAAGTATTTTTCATAACATTTTTGAACATGTTCAAGACATTGTGAGAAACCTTAGCAGTTTTTCCTCGAACTAATCCTGCAATAGTCAAAACAGTTAATGGAACATAGAAATATGCAGGACCTGAAAGCAACTCTCTAACTAGTTCTTCTCTACCAGCTTTGTAGTTAAGATGACCAAGTTCTTCCTTATTTCGAGTGTAACCTTGTACGGTACGAGGAGCCATCATTCCAACAGTATCAATTGTCAAAAACTCACCCATAAAGCCATTGTTTTCTATAAAAGTAGCAATTGGAACCAAAGGATTACCCATTCCAAAAGATGGCTTTTGATTTTTGTTTTTGTTATTTGAAACTAAAGTATTTTGATTTTGACTAATGTAACCTACTGAATTTAACTTCATTTTTCCTCTACCAGGCCTTCACATGATTAACAAAGCAAATCGTTAAAATAAATTGCTAATTGTATCGATTATTTTAACATAATTTTACAAATATGTGTACTAATTACACTTAATTTCCTGTCTTTTATTAAGTAATATTAAGGTTGTAGCAGTTTTAAAACAGCCCATCATCTACTATTAACGTAGTTTTTGGGAGATTTCGAAATTTAGCAACAAAACATAATATAAAAATGGAAATAGCAAAAAAAATCTTTTTTGATTTATAATCTATCTAGTTAATAAAATAATTGTAATTCAAAAAGGAAAAATAAATGCCTGAAACAACACCCCAATCAATGACAATTGGTATACCAAGAGCCATGTCATATTATAATTATTTCCCATTTTGGTACGGATTTTTTGAGGATTTAGGGATAAAAGTTGTAATTTCTGATAAAACAACAAAACAAACTATGTCTCAAGGAGCAGCTTTGGTTGTTTCGGAAACTTGCTTACCTATAAAAGTATACGTTGGGCATATTTTAAATCTTTTAGACAAAGGTGTAGATAAAATTTTTGTTCCATCTATACAATCTATAGACCATAAAATATACAACTGTTCTAAAATCAGAGGACTTCCTGACTTAATTAGAAACGTTGTAAAAAAAGATTTCACGATAATTGAAGCAACTTTGGACAAATCAGAAAAAAACCAAGGCTTATATCAATTTTTGAAAGAAAGCGTAAAACCTTTTGGCATCACTGATGAAAAAAGAATAAGAACTGCTTCTAAAGCAGGATGGAAAGTTATGAACAATTTTAAAATTATGCTAAATTCTGGCATTCCATTCGAAAAAGCACTTGCTAACGCAAAAAAAGGACAAGTTGTAATTTTAAATAATCAAAAATCTTATCCTATCAGTGTTGCAGTATTAGCTCACAGCTATAATTTATTTGATGATAGAATATCAATGAAAATTTTTGAAAAACTTGAAAAGCTTGATGTAAAAGCATATACAGCAGAACAACTTTCAATAGAACAATTATCAGAAGGTATTTCTGCACTTGATTCAAAGCTTTACTGGGCTAATGAATACGAAATGACCGGTGGAGCAGGACACTATCTTCAAGACAATAATATTGATGGAATAATAACAATCAATGCTTTTGGTTGTGGACCAGATTCAATAATGGTTGAACGTATTTCACGTGCAGCAAGAAAATTCAATAAGCCTGTTTTAAATCTTTCTGTTGACGAACAAACAGGTGAAGCTGGATTTATAACAAGAATCGAAGCATTCACAGACATGCTTTTCCGTAAAAAACGTGCAAACATTATCAACAAAATAAATATCGAAGATAAATCTAGTTCAGAAAAAGTGTCTGAAAATATAGAAATTACTAAAAAATAAGCAGAGAAGTCTTATGGAAACTAATCCACAAAAGTCAGCATGCCTGTATAGCAATATTTCAAAAACAGGCTATAGAGCTTTATTTATTCTCATGCAGCTTATTGAGTCACCAAAAACTAGAGAAGAATTAATTAGCATCGCAACGAAAGATTCAATAATAAACAAAGGTTTGTCAAAAGATACAATTACAAACACAATAAATCTTTTAAAAAAAGCTGGCTGTATAATCAGCAGACCAACAATAAAAACAGATAATAAATATGTTTTAAAATCACATCCTTTTTCCGCTCATTTTTCCCAAAATGAAGCAAATGCATTGTTGGATTTTAGAAAAAGCATAATATCACTAGGTGATTGGGAAGCCCTTGTTCTCATTGATAGACTATACTCTAAAATAGCTATTTATGCGCCTAATGAAGAATTTAAAAACGCATTATTATATAATAGTCCTTTAAATCACATTAATCATAACATTCTGAGATTAATCAACATTTCAAAAGAAAAATTAATAAACATAAAATACAAATCGCCCAAATATGGTAGTGAAGATTTTGATATAATTCCTCATTTTATAACAATGGACAACGAAAAGCTTTATGTTTGGTGCTACAACTTCAAGTATGAAGAAACATCTTTTTTAAGAATAGATAGAATTTTAAGCATAAACTCACTTACTTTTGACAAAGAAATTGCTAAAAACAAAGATAAATTTGATGAATTTCAATTTCATGCAAAATTTGAACTCAAAGGTACTTCAGCATTGACATATATAGAAGGTGTTGGAGAAAAAATTATAGAAGAAAATATTAACGATGAATACCCTTTAAAAATAGAAGTTCTTGTCAAAGATAAATTTAATTTCATTCAAAGAATATTATCTTACGGTACAGATTGCAAACTTTTGGAACCACAAGGTTTAAAAACAGAGTTAATAAATACTTTAAAAGAAATGAAAGGGAATTATAAAAAATGAAAAGCGCAGAAAAAATTCCCGCATCAGGTTTGAGACTTCTTGAAATACTAAAAATCCTAACTCAAAGACCTATGTCAACAGACGAAATGTTAAACATTGTCGAAGAGCTTGATGGATTAACATACAGAAAAGAAATTATTTTAAAATACTTAAATACATTGAAAGTATTAGGATTAGAAGTTAAAAAAGAAAAAGATAAATACTATTTAGAAAATGGTCTTAAAAAACTTAATTTTGATAAGACAGATTTGTCCATTTTGTTATTTATAGAAAAATACACAAATAAACTAAATCATGAAAATATGAAAAAGAATTTATTCAGTTCTTTGCATTTAATAGAAAAAGAATTCTCTTTCGAAACTAAAAAACTACTTAAAGAAAAAAACATCACTGCATATAAACAAGACCATGAAATTATTATTCAAGATAAAGAAATAAAAAAATTTGAACATTACTGTCAAGAACATCAGCAACTTGAAATCAAATATAAACCTGATTCCAAAAGTGAAGAAGCTATATACAAAGTGGCTCCATTAAAAATCATATACAAGAAAAGAAATGCTGTTTTTATTGCTTATGACTACAAAACCAATTTGCATAAAGAATTCTTAATTCAAAATATAACTGAATCAAAGCAATTGCCACAAGTAAGCACAAAAGTCATGCCATCTGTTGTGACTTATAAAATTAAAAACCGATTAGCAAATTCATATTCATTGAAAGAAAATGAAACGCTTTTAGAAAAAGGTAAAGATTATGCAATAATTTCAAACAAAAATGAAGACTGGGAAAATTTAACTAAAAGGCTTTTAAGATATGACAGCCAATGTGAAGTTCTATATCCTAAAGAATTTAGAGACAAGATGATTAATCTAATTGAAGAAATGGGAAAAATCTATGTCTGAAAAAAACATTAATAAACAAATTGGCCTAAAAGGTGAAGAAATAGCATGCAGCTATTTGAAAAAACTTGGCTGGAAAATTTTAGAAAAAAACTTCAGATATTCAAAATATGCAGAAATAGATATCATAGCTAAAGAAACGAATACAATTGTCTTCGTTGAAGTAAAAACAAGAACAACATCAAACTTTGGACACCCTTTTGAAGCAATAAACACTAAAAAAATCAACAATATCTACAAAGCAGCTCTATCATATCTAAAAAGCACACAAGAAAGATATGAAGATTATAGAATCGACATAATCTCGATATTGGGGAACTCTAATCCCAAAATCGAACATATCAAAAACATAAGCCTAAATTAAAATATCCTATTTAGCAGGATGAGCAGCTACATATTTTTTGTATTGTTCTGCTTGAGAAACTGCAACTCTACAAGCTAAATCATAACTTCTAGAAAGTTTGTCATATTTTGCTTGCAATTCATCATAGTCAGCTTTTGAAACTGTATTTGAAGCGGCAAATGGAGTGTTCTTCTGCGAATGTTCAGATTTCCCGAACTTTAAAGGTTGGCATGAAACTGCGTTACTTGTGGAAAAACTGATTCGCATTATTTTCTCCTTTCTTTCCTGTGTAAAACTAACTACTTTCTCCAGCTCAATAATTATAACTCTTATTTAATATAATTTCAATAAACTTTACAAAAATACATGGGTGATATTTTCATTTTTAAAATTATTTATCGAAAATACCCTTAAATCTACACAACATTTGCAAGTCTTTGTTGAATTACAGACTTTCTTTTTTCATCAATTACATTGGCAAAAGATTTTGAATTAAGCCATAAAAACTCAAACTCAAGAGCTAATAAAAGAGCTTTTTGAAAGTCCTTATCCAAACATCTTGTATCAAAAGTAATTTTTCTTGTTTCAAACTTTTTGAATTTTTCACAATTTAAACGTTTCATAAAATCCAAAGAAGACATCGAAACATTACCACCAAGAAAAAATTTTAATTTTTTATTTTGAATTTTTCTTAAAATATTCTCAGCAACATCAAATATTTCATCAGAATCAACATAATCAGCAGTTTTTCCTATTGAAGAACAAAAATCATTTCTTCCAAAAACAACTGCATCAAATGCATCTATATTTTCGTACCCTAAAATTTCATCTATATTTTTCCAAGCGTTAACAGTTTCAATATTGAATAAAAGACTTATTTCTTTGTCTTCCAAAATATTTTTTATATTCTTATAAAACTTATTCAATGCATATGGACTTTCAACCATAGGAACAAATATATTTTTAGCTTGAAGAGCTTTACACAAAAAAATGTCACTAACTGCTGAACAACCTGAAACTTTTACCGTTAAATCTAATTTGGCATCATCAACAAGGCTTTTAACCAAGTCTATTTCAGCTGTTGATATAATCTCTGTTTCAAGTTCCAATTTCAAAGCACTTGCATAATAATCATTTTTAAGCTTAAAAAGCAAGTCTAAAAGTTTGTCATAATTCTCATTCATAAATTCATTATCTCATAAGACAAAAAAAAGCAAAATCTTATTAAAAAGATTTTGCTGAAATAGCGTCACTAAGGAGTTTAAGATGTCCAAAAAAGAATTGCTTCTTTCAAGGTCTTTTATATAAGGAGATTTAGTTCAAATATTCTTTCAAATGGCTTATTTCTCCTTTTTCTTTAAGCTTTCTAATAGCTGTATTTTCAATTTGTCTTATCCTTTCTTTTGAAAATCCTAAATTTTTCCCAATCTCTTCTAACGTTTTTTTATTGCTTCCATCTAATCCAAATCTATCGATTAGTATTCTTTTTTCTCGTTGGCTTAAAAAATCGAGCATTGACATAACGTCTTTGTATAAAAATGTTGATTGAGTCTTAGCATCAGGAGATTTATAGCTATCATCTGCCACATAGTCTTCTAAAACTAAATCTTCAGCTATAGGGGTATCTAAACTTACAGGATCTTTAAAAATAGCATTTTTTATATTTTCCAGTTTTTTAGAAGACAATCCTAACTTTTTACCTAATTCCTCATCAGTAGGTTCTCTTCCTAACTCAGAAACCAATTCTGAAACAGATTTTTTATAAAGTCTTATTTTATCTGTCATATGAACAGGAATTCTGATTGTTCTTGAATGGTTTGAAATTGCTCTCACTATTGATTGTTTTATCCACCAAGTTGCATAAGTGCTAAATTTAAAACCCCGCGAATAATCGAATTTTTCAGCCGCCTTCATCAGCCCTAAAGATCCTTCTTGCACTAAGTCCATAAACAAAACGCCATGACCTATATATTTTTTAGCAATGCTAACAACCAATCTAAGATTTGCTTGAACAAGTTTCTTTTTGGCAATTTGAGCCGACTTGGAGCGCCCTCCCTCTTTGATTGCTTTACCTAGTTCTCTCTCTTCTGAAGTTTTTAACAGTTTTATACGACCGATATCTTTTAAATAATTTTGAAGAATGTCATTTTTTTTAACAATCGTACTAAAAGTTTCAGCTGTCTCAATGTCCGCCTCTTCTATTGAATCCTCAACCGCTACTGAACTACTCGTATTCTTAATATTTTCATCCAGCTCAATATCATCGACGAGAAACACATTCGTCAAAGTATTCATAATCCAACTATCCTCTAAAATAATTCTTGTAAAATTCTCTCTTGTGATTTTTAAGACGATTGTGTAAAAAAAAAGTTTCCACTATTGTTACAATCTGTTTCTTTTTTCTCAAAAGTATATTATTATTACCTATAAGGGAGGTTTCAATGTTCAGTAAAGAAAAAATTCTAGAGATTTTAAACAAAGAAGATTTGTTTATTGACAATTTCATTCTTGAAGCCTTTATAAAAAATTGGAAAATAGAGCCAATTTATGAGGATGCTGAAGGAGTTGAATACTTCGATGAAATGGCTCTTGAAAAAATAAGAAATGGTATCAACCAAAAATCTCAACCTAAATATGAAATAAATATTATGGATAAAGATGAGATTAAACCTGTTGATATGGCGGTTGAAGTTTCTGAAAATACAGTAATGGAAGAAGCTCAAGAACAGCAAGAAAATTCTGAACAACTAGAAACTCCTAATATCGAAGATAACAATGAACAAACACAAGAAGTAATAGTTGAAGCACAAGATCTTCCGGTTGCAATTCAAAAAGAAGTAGAAGCGGAACTCAAAAACGTCACTTTAGACATTTCTAATCAAACATTAGCTGTTTTAGCAGAATCTATTGCTAGAAAGATAACATATGATGTTGCTGATTTCATCAAAAAAACAGATTTTATTGAAGACGCTGTTCAACTAGGTGAATATAAAAAAGATAATCAAATATTGCTTGAAAAAATTGATGAGTTAATATCTGATAATAAAATTTTAATCAAAAGAATTGAAGAATTAGAAAAAGAAAATAAATCTTTTGTTAAAATTTTTGGTAATGTATATATAAAAAACTAGAATAACAAGCTATGTCACTTAATCTAAAAGAAAAAATGGAAAACTCTCTTTCCAAAGATGTTTTAAAAGCTCTTGAAGATTGTTCAACAGCAGCTGGTGATTATGGCTTTAAAATTTATTTAATCGGTGGCGTAGTCAGAGATTTAATTCTAGGAAAAGAAATTTTTGACATAGATATAACCGTTCAAGGGAATGCTACTGATTTTTGTCACAAAATGGCTGACAAAAAAATATGTAAAATCCTTCAGGTGCAAAATGATTTGAAAACATCAAAAGCAATTTTTCAAAACAAAGTTGAAATAGATTTTGCTTCAACCAGACAAGAATTTTATCCAAGAAGAGGTCATTTGCCTGTCGTTGTAAGAATAGGATGTACTTTAGAAGAAGATGTTTACAGACGTGATTTCACAATAAACTCTTTAGCTCTTTCACTTAACGAAAGAAATTTTGGAGAAATTATAGATTACGTTGGTGGGGTCGAAGATTTAAAAAATAAAAAACTAAAAGTTTTACACGACAACAGCTTCAATGAAGATCCTACAAGAATAATTAGAGGATTAAAATTTGCAGCTCGATTTAATTTACATAGAGACGAACATACAAAAGAGCTTCAAAATTACTACTTGCAAAATTCCTTACATGACGATATTTCATGGTCGAGAGTTAAATCAGAATTAAAACAAACATTTTCTTTGAATAATGCAAGAGTTTTTGACATGTTTATTGCAAATGATGTGTATAAACTTATCTATGGAAACAAACCGGATATAAAAGGTCTTGAGATAAAAGCTCTTGTTGATAAATATAGCCCTGAAAACGTATGGCTCACTTATCTTGGTTGTTCGTTAAATGACAAAAAAATAATAGAAAATTTTTGTTTTACAAGACAAGAAAAGAAAATTTTCGATGATAAGCAATATTTGTTAGAGCATGATTTAAGCATAATAAATTCAAATTATGATATTTATAAATTTTTTGAAAAAAGAAGTATTGAATCTATAATAATTTTCTATCTTTTAACAAGAAGAAAAGAGGCATTAATTTATCTTGAAAAACTTTCACAAATTAAAGTCATGGTAAATGGTGATGAATTGAAAGAACTTGGAATCACTGATGGAAAAGAAATAGGCAAAATGTTAGATAAAATCCTAAAAAAGAAACTGTCTGGAAGCCTTATAAACAAAGCAGATGAGATAGAATATGTTAAATCAAAAACAAAATAGTTGAAATTTAAAATTTGCCATGTATAATAAGAATTACCGAATGCGAGAGTAGTTCAGTGGTAGAACACTTCCTTGCCAAGGAAGGGGTCGCGAGTTCGAGCCTCGTCTCTCGCTCCATTAAACAGAGGGTTTTAACCCTCTTTTTTAATGCTCATTTTTTATTCGACTATATTTCGACTAAACATCAAAATTACAACTCTGTCTAGAATTATCAATATTAATAAAAATCAATGTAGTTAGTCTTCGTATTTTTCGAGTGCTTCAATGGCTTTTAATTTTCTTTCAGGTACAGGATGTGCATATCTTTGAGTAGTTTTTAAATCGGCGTGTCCTAAAATTTCTTTTACAACGACAAGATCAACACCTGCTGCGACCATCCTAGTTGCACTAGTGTGTCTTAATCCATGAAAAGTTAAATTTTTAATTTTAGCTTTTTTACATACACTACGAAAAGCTTTCGAAAGATATTTATAACCTGTTTCAGTAACAGGATTGGTGAAAACGTAATCAGATATAGCATTTTGTTTGAGTTCCGTAAGAATTTCCATTAGCTCATTACAGATAGGTATATTACGAATTTTATTATTTTTGGTTTTTAAAAGATTGATATACCTGTTTTTTAAATCTACATTCAAACTCCACCTCAACTCCAAAATTTC